>CAZWBR010000018.1:0-71727 GCA_964632305.1 uncultured Prolixibacteraceae bacterium | reverse complement strand
CAGGTCAATCATCATTTTGTCTTATCATTTAAGACGGGTGCAAAAATACAAGATTTTTTTTTCCTGCAACTCATCGGGGGAAAAAATTGGCAATTATTCAACATTTATTAACAACATTTGACCTCAACGCTTCAGGGCAGCCTCCATACGAGACTGACCTTCTTGCCGTTGCGAAACACCGATCATCTGTAAATTATTACCCTGCGACCAGAATTTAAGGCTGCAACACCGTTCGGTGAAATCACGATCTCCCGTTTCTGTTTATTCTCAATTTTACCCTGATATTAATTATCACTAATCGAACCAACTTTTAAGGTTCACTGCTCAAAGATTTTATATCTTCGCAAAAATTTCCTGCCCTGTCATTGATTTGACAGGTTTAGAATGGACGAACGGAATAAAAGGATGAACATGAGAACATTCAGGTTTTATAATACCATCACGGGATGGTTTGTTTTTCTGGTTGCAGCAGTGGTTTATTTAATGACCCTTGAGCCAACGGCCAGTTTTTGGGACTGCGGTGAATTTATTACCACAGCCTTCCGTCTTGAAGTTGGCCATCCCCCGGGCGCCCCTCTATTCATGATATTGGGACGCGTATTCACGCTCTTTGCAGGAAGTCCCGAGAAGGTTCCGGTAATGGTGAATGTCATGTCGGCACTGGCCAGCGCCTTTACCATCCTCTTTTTATTCTGGAGTATCACCCACCTGGCGCTGAAAATGAACGGCGGTAAAGCCGACAAGCTCCCTCTTGCTCAAACGATCGCTATCCTTGGAGCGGGGCTGGTAGGAGCATTGGCTTATACTTTTTCAGATACCTTCTGGTTTTCAGCCGTCGAAGGCGAAGTTTACGGGACCTCCTCCCTCTTCACCGCGGCCGTTTTCTGGGCCATCCTGAAATGGGAGAATGAAGCCGACGGGCCATTCGCCAATCGCTGGATTATATTGATCTGTTACCTGATTGGCCTTTCTATCGGGGTCCACCTGCTGAACCTCCTGGCTATTCCGGCTATCGTTCTGGTCTACTATTTCCGCAAATATGAAACGACCCGTAAAGGGGTAATCATCTCCTTGCTGATCGCGGTAGCATTACTGGGATCGATCATGTATGTAATTATTCCCGGGGTAGTGACGGTGGCTTCATGGTTCGAACTATTGTTTGTCAACGTCATCGGAGCCCCATACAATACCGGCGTATTTTTCTATACTCTGCTGTTGGTTGGCGCTATTGTCTACGGACTGAAATACACGATCAAGCATAAAAAAGTGTTGATCAACACCTTGATATTAGGGGTGACGGTGATAATTATCGGGTATTCGTCCTATGCCATGATCGTGATCAGGTCATCGGCCAATCCGCCGATGGATCAGAACAGTCCCGACAATGTTTTCACCCTTCTCTCCTATCTTAACCGGGAGCAGTACGGAAGCCGTCCGTTATTCTACGGTCAGTATTACAGCGCCCCGCTCGACAACGAGGAACCTTACATCCAGGGAAGCCCCAATTATATCCAGAAGAACGGGAGATATGTGATCTCCGACTATAAACAAAGCCCCAATTTTGATGATCGTTTTCGCACGATCTTCCCAAGAATATACAGTTCAACCCCGGAACATGTTCAGGAATATGAGACCTGGGCAAACATCAAGGGGACTAAAATTACAGTAACCAACCGTCAGGGTGAAACGGAGACCCTGGTAAAACCCGGCTTTGGCGACAACCTGTCTTTCTTTTTCAAATACCAGGTTGGCTATATGTACTGGAGATATTTCATGTGGAACTTCTCCGGGCGGCAAAATGATGTACAGGGCCATGGAGGGATACTGAACGGGAACTGGATCACCGGCTTCGATTCTTTAGACGCGATGCGTCTGGGGAGTCAGAAAAATCTCCCGCCAACCCTGGCTAATAACCGCGGGAAAAATGCCTATTACATGCTTCCGCTGATCCTGGGACTGCTGGGACTGTTTTTTCAACTGAACAGCGGGAAGAAGGGAAAACAGGATTTCTGGGTGGTGATGTCGTTGTTTATCATGACCGGCCTTGCCATTGTTGTTTACCTGAACCAGACCCCACTCCAGCCGCGCGAACGCGATTATGCCTATGCCGGCTCGTTCTACGCCTTCGCGATATGGATCGGACTGGGCGTACTGGCCGTTTATGAACTGTTGAAAAAATACACGCCGGCGGTAGCCGGAGCCGCTGGAGCTACTGCGATCACCTTCCTGGCCGTACCGCTATTGATGGCCTCCCAAAACTGGGATGATCACGACCGGTCGGGACGCTACACAGCAAGGGATTTTGGACGCAACTACCTTGAGTCGTGTGCCCCCAATGCCATTATCTTTACCAACGGCGACAACGACACCTTCCCCCTTTGGTATGCCCAGGAAGTGGAAGGCATCAGAACGGATATCAGGGTTTGTAACCTGAGTTATCTGCAAACTGACTGGTATGTCGATCAGATGAAACGGAAAGCTTACGACTCCGACCCGTTACCGATCAAGTTTGACCATTCTCAATATGTACAGGGGACCCGCGATATTATCTACGTGCTCGATCAACTGAAAAGACCGGTCAACCTGAAGGATGCCATCGACTTTGTACGTTCTGAAGATTCGGGAACGAAACTTCAACAGGCAGACAATGCGTCTTTCTTCCCTTCGCGGCAACTCTATTATCCGGTTGACAAAAAAGCGGCCAAAGAAAACGGGGCCGTATCGGCATCGGTTAACGACAGCCTGATCGTTGACCGGCTGGAGATCAACCTGAACAAAAGCTACCTTACCAAGGATGAGTTAATGATCCTGGATATGATTGCCAACAACAACTGGAAACGGCCAATCTATTTTGCCGTTACCGTTGGACGCGACAAGTATCTGAACCTGGAGGAGTATTTCCAGGCCGAAGGTTTTGCCTACCGTCTGGTTCCGGTCAAGACCCCCGTGGTTGAGGGACAAGTCGGTCGTGTAGAGACCAAAGTAATGTATGATAACATCATTAATAAATTCAAGTGGGGGAACATGAACGACCCGAAGGTCTATCTTGACGAAAACAATATGCGTATGTCGATGAATGTTCGCAACAACTTTGTAAGATTGGCCGACGCCTTGATAGCAGAAGGGAAACAAGATTCAGCGGTAGCGGTCCTCGATCGTTGCAATGAATTGTTGCCCAATGAAAAGATGCCATACAACTATTTCAACCTCCTGATGGTTGAATCGTATTACAAAGCAGCCCGCGGAAATGGACAAAACATTGGGATGGACAGCCTCCGATTAGAGGTGAATCTAAATCCTTCCTACGTCCAAAAAGCCAATGAGGTGATTCGTATTATGGCTGACAACTGTGAAAAAGAGTTGATCTACTATTTTTCACTGGAACCCAGATTCCGCGAACTGGTTGGCGAAGACCTGCAGCGGTCGTTCTATATCATGAGTGAACTGGGACGAATTGCCGATCAATACGGTGAAAAAGAGTTGAGTAATGAAGTAACGAAGAGGCTGAATAATCTGCTCTCGATCGTTCAGCCCGAGTCGGTCAATTCTTCTCCTCAACGATAATTTTAATGATATTTTGTTATCAACATTATAAATTTATTTATTTTAGCGCCAAATTTCAGAGATAGTATATTCTGAATCATCTATAACAATGAAATTTAAACCGCAGGTACATCTGCCTCGTTTTTTCACCAAGTGGTTTCCCGCTGCGATATGGCGAATGCCCGGAGAACATAAAACAGTGTATCTCACCTTCGACGACGGACCAATACCCGGGGTTACCCCATGGGTATTGAAGCTCCTTCGTGATCAGGATATAAAGGCGACCTTTTTTTCCGTAGGCGAAAATGTGTTCCGTCATCCGGAAATCTTTGAACAGATTCTCGAGGAGGGTCATGCTGTTGGAAACCACACTTATCACCATCTGCAGGGATTAAAATCAGGCAATCTTTCATATTACCGCGATATAGAAAAAGCCAACGATCTGATTGGCTCCAATCTTTTCCGCCCGCCGCACGGCTGGTTGAAACAAGCGCAATACCAGTTTCTTTCGCAGAAATACAAAATCATCATGTGGGATGTGATCTCGTGCGATTACAACCGCAATATCCCGAAAGAAGAGGTCCTGCAAAATGTGCTTGATTTTGTCCGCCCGGGAAGTATTATTACTTTCCACGATTCGCTCAAGGCCGAAGAAAATTTAAAATGGGCCTTACCAAGAGCAATTGAAGCGTTGAAGGCTGAAGGATATGAATTCCGGAAGATCGAATTTCCGAAGGTTAAAAGAATTTTCGTTTCTCCTTACCTGCAACGGATGAAACGACTTCGCAACAATCTCCGACAATTGCGTCGTTGGGCATAGATTATCAATTCAGGGCATATTGTTTATCTAAGCTATTCGTAAATCACCCGGGATTCCGCGAGAGAAAAAGCACTGTGTCACGAGCCACGTCGGGTAGGCAGAGAAATCTTATTAAACAATTTGATATCCCATTCACAAATCATACCCTTTAAAAACAGAGGTTCTATAGCCCCGTTCCTGCATGGGAACATTCCTTACTGAATTGATTTTCGGGAGACATCTTTCTTCAAGTCTAAATCTATTCAATATCTTTTGACAGAATAAGAAAACTTCCGCTTATTTGAGAGCTACATTACTCTTCACCTATCTATCTCTTAAGTTCCCGCCGTCATTAAATCACCATTGAATGCTTCACAGTCGGGCATAATCTTCCACTACTCAACTACATCATTTCAGCGTGCGATCCGACATGAGAACGGCTGGAACAAAGTAGATTCCGGCAAACAGAACAACCTTAAATTTTAGCTGACAGCATATTCCATCACCAAGCGAACAGGCCATTCCCTCTATATTGGACAGACATGAAAGAATACTTGATTAATACGTCGTTGAATCTTGTTCGTGGATATAAAAAAAGCGCCATCAAAAACTGAAGGCGCTTCGTGGAGAATATCGGAATCGAACCGATGACCTTTTGACTGCCAGTCAAACGCTCTAGCCAACTGAGCTAATCCCCCTGAATTTGTGATGCAAAAATACACTTTTTTTAAACATTCAAAAGCAAATTCAACTTTAAAAAGGGGAATTGTGCTATTATTTTGAAAAAATCATGATCTCAGGAATTCATTTTATTCTGAATTTGACCCCATTAAATCATTCATTAAATTTAGTCGCCATAAACTTTTTTTTTAGGATTATTTTATATCTTTATTGCCGCTAATATGAGTGTAAAAACAACTCAAAAAACAACTAATATTTATGGAACCCAAGAAAACACCGAAAGCAGACCTGGAGAACAAGAGGGGACTCTTTATTCAGATTGGGTTGCTTGTCTCTCTTGGAATTATCCTGCTCGCTTTCAACTGGAATGACAGCGTAAAACAGGTTAATTCACTTGGAGATGTGTCAGCCCAGGCTGTAGAAGAGGAGATCGTTCCGATTACCCGTCAGGACGAAGTTAAACCGCCGCCGCCACCTCCACCGCCGCAAACAGTTGAAATCCTGAACATCGTTGACGATAAGGCTCAGATCAATGATGACCTTGAAATTTTGGATTCTGAAGCTTCAGCCGATACAAAAGTTGAGGTAACTCAAATCGTTCAAAAGGTTGAGGAAGAAAAAGAAGAAGAGAAGATCTTTGTCGTGGTAGAAAATATGCCGGAATTCCCGGGTGGAGAATTGGCTTTGCGTAAATACATCGCCAGCGCCATCAAATATCCTACCATTGCTCAGGAAAACGGCATTCAGGGAAAAGTATTCGTAAACTTTGTTGTTGACCGTGACGGAAGCATTTCCAATGCAAAAATCGCCCGTGGAGTTGACCCGTCACTCGACAAAGAAGCCTTGCGAGTAGTTAACACTCTTCCAAAATGGAAACCTGGTATGCAACGTGGTAAACCGGTTCGTGTATCCTATACCGTGCCGATTAGTTTCCAGTTGCAATAATTGACAGCACAATAAAAACATTATCCCGGTTGCTTATGGTAACCGGGATTTTTTTTATCCTATTTTGTTCTATTTTTGCACTATGGCAAAAATGTTTGAAACATCATTCGGAAAAGAAAAGGTCGTTCTGGTTGGATTAATCTATGCCCAGCAGGACGAAAAACAGGTTAATGAATATCTCGACGAACTGGAATTTCTGGCCGACACCGCCGGCGCTGAAGTCTGGGAACGTTTTACCCAACGGCTTGATAATCCTCACCCCGCGACGTTTGTCGGATCGGGAAAGCTTCAGGAGATACGCGATTTTGTGGAGGTTCACGAGATCGATTCTGTAATCTTCGACGATGAACTTTCGGCCACACAAATCCGAAATATCGAAAAGGAATTGCAGTGCAAAATTCTGGACCGCACCAACCTGATCCTTGATATCTTCGCCAAAAGAGCCCAGACAGCCCACGCCAAAACACAGGTCGAACTGGCCCAATATCAATACATCCTTCCTCGTCTAACCCGAATGTGGACCCACCTCGAAAGGCAAAAAGGGGGGATCGGGATGCGTGGCCCCGGTGAGACGCAGATCGAAACAGACCGTCGTATCATCCTTGATAAAATCTCGAAACTCAAAGACCAGTTAGTGAAGATCGACAAACAGATGATGGTCCAGCGCCAAAACCGGGGAAAGATGGTCCGTGTTGCTTTGGTCGGTTATACCAATGTTGGAAAATCAACCATCATGAACCTGCTCAGCAAATCCGAGGTATTTGCTGAGAATAAACTTTTTGCCACCCTCGACACCACTGTCAGAAAAGTGGTGGTTGGCAACCTTCCCTTCCTGATGACCGATACCGTAGGATTCATCCGGAAACTACCCCACCATCTGGTCGAATCGTTCAAATCGACCCTGGACGAGACACGTGAAGCCGATATCCTGATCCATGTGGCCGATATCTCACACCCCGGATTTGAAGAACAAGTCGACGTGGTTAACCAAACCCTATCTGAAATAGGGGCCTCAGACAAGCCAATGATCTATCTTTTCAACAAGATCGATGCCTTCACCTTCATCCAAAAAGAGAACGACGATCTTAGCCCCTCTTCCCGAGAGAATATGACCCTTGAAGATTGGGAGAAATCATGGATGGGTAAAAATCAAAACAACATCTCCCTTTTTATCTCAGCCAGGAAAAAAACGAATATCATACAGTTTAAAAAACTACTTTACGAAGAGGTAAAGAAGATTCATGTTACCCGCTTCCCGTTTAACGATTTTCTCTATCCGGCATTCGAAGCGGAAGAATAATATGATCATGATATAAAAAAAGCTGACCGGGAAGGTCAGCTTTTTTTATATCTATTTATGGACTAAATACTACTTCACCACGCCTTCTTTAACAAGATATTCGGCGATCTGAACCGCATTCAGCGCGGCACCCTTTTTGATCTGGTCCGAAACGGTCCAGAAAGTCAAGCCTTTCGGATTGGTAATATCCTTACGGATACGTCCCACGAAAACCTCGTCGCGTCCGGCAAGATGCAATGGCATCGGGTATTTTTTCTCCGCCGGTTTATCGATCACGATAATCCCTTCAGCATTTTCGAATGCCGAACGAACCTCGTCAATGGCAATCTCTTTCTCAGTCTCTACCCATATAGCTTCCGAGTGAGCCCTTAAGACCGGAACACGTACCGCGGTAGCACTAACCATCACATCGGAATGCATGATCTTACGCGTCTCGTGAAACATTTTCATCTCCTCTTTGGTGTAATCGTTTTCCAGGAATACATCAATATGCGGGATCAGGTTCTGAACCAACTGATAGGCAAATTTATTTACTGTTGGCTCTTCTCCTGCTGCTACCTGTTTAGTCTGGACTTGTAACTCTTCCATCCCCGAAGCGCCAGCGCCACTGGCACTCTGGTATGTGGCAATATGAACCCGCTGAATATGCGACAAATTCTCAATGGGCTTCAAAGCGACAACCATTTGAATCGTGGTACAGTTCGGATTGGCAATGATGCGTCGTGGCATGTTTTTAGCATCTGCGGCATTCACTTCAGGCACAACCAATGGAATATCCTCTTCCATGCGGAAAGCGCTGGAATTATCGATCATGATAGTCCCGAACTTGGTGATGGTCTCTGCATAATCTTTGGAGATACTGGCACCGGCCGACACTAACGCAATATCAATATCCTTGAAATCATCGTTGTGCTTCAATTCTTTAACAGTAAGTTTCTGTCCCTTAAAAGTATAAACCTTACCGGCACTCCTTGCCGAACCAAAAAGGATTAATTCATCCATCGGGAAATTGCGTTCCTCCAATACCCGCAAAAACTCTTGTCCTACTGCGCCACTCGCGCCAACGACTGCAACTTTCATTTCTTTAATTTTTTATGTACGTACCTGAATCAATTTTCTTTCTCTATAAATCGTGTCAGAATTGTGAAATTAATCCATTAAACTTAAATATCCGTTTTACTGCAATTAATTTTTGCCGATACTTAAACTAATATATATACGCTGACACGACAAAACTAATGTATTTTCTTATTAATTTCAATAAATAGTGCTATTATATTTACATTTTACTTTTTTGTTTGTCATTTTTCAAAGCAATCGAAAGTTTTCGGCTATCCGTGGCCAACTCCGGACCCCGGAGAAAATACTTGGCCCGGGATAGATCATAACATTCAGGCTGCCCTTCGCGATCGCCGACAAAACCGAATAATACACACTTATTCTGATTCTAAATTAGAGGCATTAACAAATAGTTAACAAAAACAACTACCAAAGAACGACCTGATTATTATAAGGTTTTAATAGCTTTGTACGTTATTTAATTTAAAACATTCTACTTATACTTATAACAAGATGGAACGCAGAGATTTTATTAAATCAAGTGTGAGTGCCGGTGTAGCCACCGGTGCGGCTATCACGTTTGGAGGGATTGAAAACCTGATGGCTGGAACTGCGGCGGCTCCTTACGACCTGATCGCCATTAGAGGAGGAGAACCTGAAGTGATGTTCGACAAAGGCATTGAGGCGCTTGGTGGGATGAAGCAATTTGTGAAACCAGGACAGCGGGTCCTGATCAAACCAAATATCGGTTGGGACAGAACACCCGACCGCGGTGCCAACACGAACCCCAAACTGGTCAAACGAATCGTCGAACATTGCCTGAAAGCCGGAGCTAAAGAAGTTCTCGTTTTTGACCATACCTGTCATGAATGGACCAAATGCTATAAAAATTCAGGCATCGAACAGGCAGTTAAAGAAGCGGGCGGAAAAATCGTCCCGGCTGACAGCGAGAAATATTACAAAAAAGTATCTAATCCGAAAGGTGTCAAACTGAAGGAAATGATGGTTCACGAACTGATGCTCACAACCGATGTGTTCATTAATGTCCCGATACTGAAGCATCACAGCTCTTCAAAACTGTCGATCGGCATGAAAAACCTGATGGGGTGTGTTTGGGACCGTGGTTACTGGCATAAGTATGACCTGCACCAGTGCATTGCCGACTTCCTCCACTATCGCAAACCCGATCTGAACGTGGTTGATGCCTATTATGTTATGAAACAAAACGGTCCGATGGGCGTCTCTAAAGATGATTTGATCAACATGAAAAGTCTGCTCCTGTCAAAAGATATCGTTGCTGTTGATTCAGCGGCAGCCAAATTCCTTGGAAAGGAACCTTCCGAGATTAACCATATCAAGTTTGCTGCCGCTGCTGGTTTAGGACAGATGGACCTCACCAAAGTAAACATCAACCGAATTAATATCTGATTAAAATGAATTTTCTAACCTTAAAAAGAGTTCGGGTAACCTTAGCTATTCTTTTACTTTTACTCATTTCCTCTGTTTTTCTTGATTTCAGGAACAGCTTCGGAAAAGAGTTCTACGAATGGGCTGTTTCCCTACAATTTGTCCCTTCCTTTCTGAAAACCATCACGGTGACCGGAACCATAGGAATAGGCTTTGTGATCGTACTCTTACTGACAATCCTTTTCGGCAGGGTTTATTGTTCCGTCATCTGCCCATTAGGTATCTTTCAGGATTTTGTCTCCTGGCTCTCCCGAAAGTTTAAAAAGAAAAGCCGGTATAAGTACCAAAAAGCATGGAATATCCTTCGGTACAGCGTCCTTGCCTTGATCTTGCTATTCCTTGTTTTCGGCAGCATTACAATGGTAACGCTTCTCGATCCCTACAGCTTGTTTGGAAGATTATCTTCCTATCTTTTTAAACCCGCCCTTGTGGTGTTGAATAACCTTGGGGCTGAAGGATTATCCAAGGCAGGCATCTATTCCTTTCTTTACCGTTACGATCCGGTACCCGTCCATTGGGGAATCATGATGATAACTGCCCTTTTTCTGGCCCTGATTCTTATCATGTCTTTTCAAAGAGGACGGTTGTATTGCAATTCGATTTGTCCCGTTGGCACCTTTTTAGGTTTCATCTCCCGTTTCTCTGTTTTTAAAGTTGAACTGGACAAACTCACCTGCACTAAGTGCGGCAAGTGTGCCCGGGTCTGCAAAGCCGAATGTATCGACATAAAAACCCAGAAGATCGATTACAGCCGCTGCGTGGCCTGCTACAATTGTCTGGCCGTCTGCCCCGAAAACGCGGCAAAATACAGAATTGTAAAAAACACAACAAGTCAAAAAATTACGTCTGCCGTTCCCGGGTTTGAAAAAAAACCCATCGCGAAAGCACGCGACATGGGCAAACGTAACTTCCTCCTGACCGGGATGATCGGAACAGCAACCCTGATTGGACTGTCAAAATTTAATACCGCCAAAGGTCAGGAAGCTCCCAATAAAGGAGAAACGTCAGTCCCCGAAGCCAGGACCTCACCCGTATCTCCTCCGGGTTCCAAAAGCATCGAACATTTCAACAATATCTGTACAGGTTGTTCCCTGTGCATCACGGCCTGCCCGACCAAAGTGTTGCAACCCTCCTTTATGGAATACGGCCTAATCGGGATGATGCAGCCTCATATGGATTTCCATTCCGGACTTTGCAATTTCGACTGCACACTCTGCAGCGAGGTTTGTCCGACCGGAGCCATCCTCCCCCTGACCGCTGAGGCTAAACACCTGACCCAGATAGGGAAGGCTAAATTCGTCAAAACAAACTGCATTGTGGAGACCGAAGGGACCGATTGCGGAGCCTGTTCCGAACACTGCCCGACCAAGGCCGTTCACATGGTCCCCTATGGCGACCTGGTCATTCCCGAAGTTAACGAAGAGATTTGCATTGGGTGTGGAGCCTGTGAATATGCCTGTCCGACAAGACCCTACAGGGCGATCTATGTCGATGGGAATACGGTTCATCAGCAGGCGAAAAAACCGGAAACCGAAAAAGCAGAAACCAATCTAAAAGAGGACGAATTCCCCTTCTAACATTGGCTTGCAACAGAAAAAAAAGGGAAACCTCGTGATTCGGGGTTTCCCTTTTTTTACCTGGTCATGGAGGAATAAACTCCCGCGCAATGATTCATTTGCTCGTCCTTATTCCACTTAAACCATTAACCTATTCCAAGATCCTTAATTGAGTGAAGACAGATTTACCGGTATCGTAAAACAAAGATCACTCCCCTTGCCCGGAGAACTATCCGCCCATATTCGTCCACCATGAATTTCTACAAATTCTTTACCAATAGCCAATCCTAATCCGGTCCCGATTTCAACATTCGATCCCTTTTGGGACAACAGGCTATTGGTTGAAAAGAGTTCCCGGGCAACCTCGTTCTCCATTCCGTTTCCCGAATCGCCTATCTTAAATAGTAGTTCCTGATCCATCCTTTTAACGGTCACGCTAACTACTCCTCCTTTTTGAGAATATTTAATAGCGCTAAGTATCAGATTCCGTACGACGGTAGAGATCATGTTATAATCGAAATTCGCCCTAAGATCCTTCTCCAGATCAACCTGCATGACGATATTCTTAAATGTTGCAGCAGGAGAGGTGATATTGATCGATTCGGAAATCATCTCGTGAATATTGGTTACCCGGGGCACGGGTACAATCTTTTCTCTCTGTGATCGGGACCAGACCAACAGGTTCTGCAATAACCAGGAAATCCTCTGGGCAGAATAATCGATGATCCGCGCATATGAATTACTCTCCTCGTACTCTTTATTATTCAGCGCCTCATTCAATAAATTGCTGTATCCAAGAAGGGCATTGAGAGGATTCATCAGATCATGAGCGAGAATGGAGAAAAACTTATCTTTCGTCGAATTCAGCATCTTCAATTGTTCCGTCTGATTTTCCAACACTTTATAATGCTCATTCAATGTAGCCGACAATTGATTCAATCGTTCATTCTTTTCTGCGATCTCTTTATTCTGCTGATTCAGAACCGCCAATGTCTGAACCAGGTCGTTCGTCTGAGAGGTTATGGTATCGCTCTTCTCCTGCAATTCACGGGTCCGGTCCTTTACCTTAAGCTCCAGTATATCATGCTGCTGCCTAATCATCTTCTCATTTTCAACAATTCTTTCCATTAAGTTCAATTGAGCCTGCTCCTTCTCCTTTCTCATCGTGTTTAGCCTATCGGCAAGGGCTAACGAAAAAAACCAGGCCTCTACGGTAATCCCAAAATAGGTGGCATTCCGCGTAAAAGCATTATAATGAATAAAACCATTGATCGTTAAGATATAAACAATCGTGGCGATCAACATAAAGGTCCAGCCTAATGCATAATAGATGGCTTGTTTTTTGTGCCTGTACATTAATAAATAGGCGCTGTAAAGACAGATAACAAACATCAGCCCCACTAAAAGCTGAAATGCATCAATCAACAGAGGGTTCCGCTCAAAAATCAAAACGATCCCCAACAGACCCAAACCCGACATAACCCCTATCAACAACCTATAAATCGGCTTCAGTGCCGTTCTCATATTCAGGTAAACGATCGCAAAAACACCAACCATGATTAGGGTTATCCCAAGCCGTGCAAAAATGATCTGATGCCAAAGCTGATAATCAACACCAAAAGTCAAAAACGGAAAGTTATTCTGAAATGTTGCCGAGATCAGTACAAAGAAAAGATATAAGATATAGATGAAATACAGCTTCTCCCTGGTACTGAACCAAAGAAAACTATTGTACAGGATCATGATCAGGATCGCGCCAATAAAACCTGCCGCTAAATAACCATTCAACGACCCGCTCCGATTCAACGCAGATAAAGTTCCCACCTGAAGCGGCAACTCAAAAGGAACATCCTCTTTTATCTTTAAATAGAACGTCTTTGTCTCTTTGTCCCCTCTGTCAAAAAGCCTGAACCTGTATTTATGATCATGATATTCCAGATTATTCGCTGGAGTAATTATTGATTTAACATCTAAACCATGATATCCCCCCACGCTGTCAGTCGGAGAGAAAAATACAATATCCCGGGCATATAGCGTTCCCGTATCAAGCCACAATTCCTCCCCAGCCAGGTTCCGCACTGAAAACTTAAACCACAGAACACTCTCAGTCATCGGACGAACAAAGACCTCACTTTCGTTACGCTCAAAACTGGACTGGCAAACAGGACCTAACACTTCATCGAACGAATACTGCCCCTTTTTGTCTTCTAAATAATAAATATGTCCCCCTATTTTGTACGGTCGGCCCGTCTCGTTACACTCAAATATCTGTGAAAATGATTGAATTACAATAAAAGTAAAAAACAACAGAGAAACAATTCTTTTCATAAGTGTCGGAATCAAACAAATGGTGCAATTTCAATTCAAATGTATGAATAATTAAAGGAATACCTGAACCAGGCGCCTGAACTTATCCATCCCCGGATCCTAATTTTTAGCCAGCAAGATACTAAATTCCTTGCCTTTCTTCGGCACTCATTCCCCCACCTTTTCCAATTTCCCAGTAAAACTACCCAAAACACGAAAAAGAAACCTCACGACAAAAAATTCCCTGGAACAGTATGGAATCCTCATCTGAATTCCATTTGAAATATTAATTACAATAACCCGTATGAGTTCACTTATTCTAAGCTTCCCGGAAAGAAAAAACAAACACCAGCAAACCCACCTTAACCTCTATCTTACACATACTTAAAAAAGCCACGCCCCTTTCTCACCACCTCAGTAAAACCTTAATAGATTATCAAAAATGAAAATTTGCCGCCCACTTCTTAAAAACTTTTTTAATCTTTGTGCAAGTGCATAACTCTTTATTGGGTTGAATCCCTCAAGCGTCATTTCACCCTAAGGGAAATTAGAACGTTCAGAAAGTCATTTAACATGAAACATTCGAAAATTTTAATTGCCGATGACGAGCCTTTTAATCTGACCTTGTTTGCAGAGATGTTAAAACCTGCAAACTACAAAATCATTACAGCAAACGGAGGCGCGGAAGCCATTGAAATAGCCCGATGTGAATTGCCCGACCTGATCATCCTCGACTGGAACATGCCTGAAATAAACGGATTAGAGGCCCTTAAGACGATTAAACATCAGGAAAACATGAAGGATATCCCGGTGATCATGATCTCAGGAATTATGACCTCTTCGTCAAACCTGATGGAGGCTATGAACGAGGGTGCGACCGATTTTATTAGAAAACCCTTCGACAAGATTGAATTATTAGCCCGGGTAAAGTCAATGTTACGCCTGTCCCATTCAATCAGGGAACTGAACGAAAAATACCTGACCATCGAAAACAGCAACCGGTTTATCCATTCCCTGATCGAGGGGGTACCTCACCCCCTGGTCTATTACAACCTCGACGGGACCATCCTTGGTTGCAACCAACTGTTCGAAGAACTGCTGGGACACCCCGTTCAACGAATAAAAGGGACCTCAGTCTATCTCTATTGCCATCCTTCTCTGTCCAGAATTCACCAGATGGAAGATATGCTTCTGATTCGTGATAATGAACTGAAATCGTACGAAGGAAAAGCCGATCCCGAAGGGAGAGATTATATCTTCTCCAAAAACATCTTTCACAACCTGCACGGGACCCCCGAAGGAATCCTTTGTATCATGACCGACGTGTCGGAGATAAAAAAAGCCCACCACGAAATTGTGGAAAGCAAGAAACGGGAACTAACCTCCAGCGCACTGCGGCTTATTCAGATCAGCGAACTAAACAACAACCTTATTGCCGAACTCGAAAAGCTGAACTCGATAACCGGCCATAGTGCCGTTGAAAACCAGATAAAGGAAATTATCAACCAGTACCAGACCAATTCGGGGAAAAGCTTTTGGAAAGAATTTGAATCCAGGTTCGAAAATGTCCATGAAGTATTCTACAATAAACTGAATCTGAAATTTCCAGGTCTGACCCCCGGTGAGAAAAAACTTTGCGCCTTGCTCCGTCTGAACCTCTCCTCGAAAGATATCGCCTCCATCACCTTCCAAAATTCTCAAAGCATCGACATGGCCCGTTATCGCCTCCGAAAAAAACTCAACCTTCAACCGGATGAAAACCTCGTCGATTTTCTGATGAAACTTGATTATTAAAATCACTATCATCTGCTGAAATATTTATTCTAATCTGCTCCCAACTGAGATTTTTCAACAAAAATATTAACTCCTGATAATGGAGGGTTTCCCTAATTTATCGGTTTTAGGGAGATCTTTTAAGCATTAACCGTAAAACCTCCCCCCATTTGTATAGACAATGTATAGATGCATGTTGGGTAATTGTATAGATGCAGAAATTGCTCCATACGAAAATCTATCACAACTTGCATCCCCGTTTGATTCGCTTAAATGGCCCAAAGCGCCTCGGGCAATTCACCCCGCCAAGGTCGGTTTAAGATAAAGCTGGTTGCTCCGTTTTATCGGTGGACGTGAACAAACAGGAAAAGAAAAAACGGACAACAAAAAACAAATGCAAGGAAAAGAATTAAAAACGAAAATATCACTGCCAGCATACTGGGCGAAAACCCTCCTTTCAGGGTTGGGCTTGGAGCCAACAATCTGAAATCGGCCAGAAACCTTCGCGACCGGTTCATTACCCAATTCCCCGATGCCTGGATATTTTGAAAACAAACGCCATGAGGGCGATATTAGTTGAATACGAACAGGAAATCACCACCGGTCATACCGATCGGTGATTCCGACAGGTTAAATTGCTTTACCTTAACCATCAATACAATTACCCTTCCCTATGAGTCGGGATCAGGCCAATCGTCTGATCCCTTTTTTTTTGGTCCATTTCCAACTCCGTCGCGACCCTAAATCCTGCTTAGCTTTTGTTTTCAACCTCAGCGATTCGCCAAAAGGAGAGGTCAACTGCAACTTCATCTCCCCGCTCCTGGCGACCTATCCCAAGTCCTATCAGGAGCACACTCCTGTCGAATCCATATTTTTAAAGTATTTTCCAATTATTATCTATGTGGTATCTGTGTTGCTATACACAGAAAATACACAGATACTACACAGAAACTACACAGAAACCCCGACGTTGGTACTTCGTTGTACCGGCGATGAAAGGATGATCAGTCGGCTAACCGGTATGGAAAAGCTTATCGCGAACCGGATTAAAAAAACAGGGGGCTGGGGGTATAAAAATAAGAGAACCGTTAGCCATTCAGCTTATATACATTTTTCAGGTTCTTTACCCTAAACCGATCAGGAGAGGCTCATGACCGTCAAACAGGAAAAACCAACAGTCCCCGATCAGGGATGGGAGGCTTTGACCATGCGGTCCTTCCCGTTAATATCCTTGCGGAGAATAATATTCAGGAATCCATACGAATGAATCAGTTGCACCATCTCTTCTCCAAGCCCCTCGTTGATTTCGAAGAAGAGCTGTCCACCCCGGGCTAAATGATCTCCCGCAAATTCAAGGATGGTACGGTAAAAAACCAGAGGATCGTTATCAGACACAAAAAGGGCCAGGTGAGGCTCATGGTCGAGCACATTATTTTCCATCCGCCCTCTCTCCGCATTGGTCACATAGGGAGGATTGCTGACGATGGTATCCCACGATGGCAGGCCGGGGATATTATGCCATTGAAGAATATCCCTTTGAATGAAATCAACCTTAACATCATTGGCTTCAGCATTTTCACGTGCCACGGCCAACGCCTCACCCGAGATATCCCACCCTTCGACGTGACTGTAGTTACTGTTTTTCGCGACCGAAATGGGAATGCAGCCGCTACCTGTTCCAATATCGAGAAGGGAGGAAGAGTGGACCGGCTTTTCGCGGATCACCCAATCGACCAGCTCTTCCGTTTCGGGACGGGGAATCAACACCGCAGGATTCACCTTGATTTTCAGCCCATAAAATTCTGTCTCGCCTAAAATATACTGAATTGGTTCCATCCCGATGAGACGGTTTACAATTTCCTCTATTTGAGTTAACTTAGCCGACGGAATTTTTTCGCAATGGCGGAGCCGTATTTCCAACCGACTGAGTCCCAAAACATGTTCAAGAATCAGCAACGTTATGCTTTCGACTTCATGAGGGGGATAGAGGGGTTGAAGTTTTTCCGTGATCAGTTGTTTTGCGGCTTGCATTGTTTTTTTTTACAAAAATAGATAAATCAGCAGATGAATCCTTCTTTTGAGATCAACGAAAAGTTCATGCGACGGGCCCTTGAACTGGCGCGTGCGGGTATGGCCAACGTCTCCCCCAATCCTATGGTGGGCTCTGTTATTGTCCACAACGGGAAAATAATCGGAGAGGGATATCATCATAGGTATGGGGAGGCCCATGCCGAAGTGAACGCGATCAATTCGGTCAGGGATCAGGAACTGCTGAAGGAAGCAACCATCTATGTGACCCTGGAGCCCTGTTCGCATTTCGGGAAGACCCCTCCCTGTTCCGATTTAATCATCCGTAAGGAGATCCCCAATGTGGTGATCGGGACTCCCGACCCCTTTGCTCTTGTAGCCGGCAGAGGAATAAAAAGACTGCAGGAAGCCGGATGCAGCGTGGTGGTCGATTTTCTGAAGGAGGAGTGCCTGGCACTAAACCGAAGGTTTTTCACTTTCCATCAGAAGAAACGCCCCTATATCATTCTAAAATGGGCTGAGACCGAAGACGGGTTTATCGACATCGAGCGGACAGCGGAGAATTTCGGGCAACCGACCTGGATAACCAACGACCTGTCGCGTATCGCCGTTCACAAAATGAGGTGTGACGAGGCCGCGATTATGGTGGGAACAAATACTGCCGAGAAAGATAATCCTTCATTAACGGTCAGGGAATGGAACGGCGCTCATCCCCTGCGAATTGTCATGGACCGTCAGCTCAGGCTCTCCCGGAGCCTCGCGCTATTCGATCAATCGACCCCGACCCTTGTTTTTACCGCTTTGGAAGCACGATCCCTCCCCAACCTGGAGTACGTCAGGATCGATTTTGATGGTACGGAGATAGAACAGATTCTTGAACAGCTCTACCAACGCAATATTGTTTCCCTGATCGTGGAAGGGGGGAGAACACTGCTGGAATCGTTTATTTCGAAGTCCTTGTGGGATGAAGCGCGGGTTTTCACCGGAAATAAAAGGTTCATACATGGTATTACGGCGCCGAAAATTGACCGGGTTGTCCTTAAGCAGGAAGAATTGGACGACAGTTCGGTTTGGGTCTACCGGAACGAGTCCTCAAGATAATCAAGCGGCTTTTACTCGTCAAAGAACTCCTCTTCAGCCGAATCGGGGATCGGGATTGCTTTTTTGCTGCGGGCCGTCCAGATACTGACATTGAGTTCAAAGCCGATCAAAAGGATCAAGGCAATGAAATAGAGCCACAGCATCACCACCACCAGGGTTCCGATCGATCCGTAAAGGGTATTGTATGTTCCGAAATTGTTGATGTAATAGGAGAAGCCGACGGAGATAATAATGGAAAGCAGGGTGGCCAACGACCCCCCGGCAGAAATAAAACGGAATTTCATCTTACGGGCCGGTGCAAAATAGAAGAGAAAAGCGAAGGTGAAAAAGAAAAGCAACAGTATAACCAACCACTTACCCCCAATCAGTAGATAATAGGTAAAGTCGACACGGATAACATCCTTCGCCACTAAAAAGCGGAGCAGTTTTTCGCTGATGGTGATTAGCGCCACGCTGACTGCTGTTAAGGTGGTGAGGATTATGGCCAGGATCAGGGCCACAATTCGCTGGTTCCACCAGGTACGCGTTTCAATGGTATGGATCGTTTGGTTGAAAGCCCCGATCACGGAAACAATGCCATTGGTCGAAAAGATAAATGCCGCGAAGAAACCGAAGGACAATAAGCCCCCTCTTGGTTGGGTGATGATATCTTCGATGGTTTCGCGAACAGCCAGGAAAGCGTTATTGGGCAATATGCTCCGCATCAAATCCATCAGCTGGTTTTGAAAGTCGGCAATCGGGATATAGGGAATGAGGGTAAATAGAAAGATGATGGCCGGGAACATGGCCAGGATGAAGTTGAAAGCCACGGCAGAAGCACGGGTGGTAATGGCACCTGATTCCATTCCCTTCCAGAAAAAGAGGGCAACATCATAGAGAGGCACATCATCGAAAAAAGGGAGCGTAATCTTCTTCGCCCGATTTCCCAATTCCTCGCCCCGTCTAACCAACCAAAGTTGAATCTTCTTTAATGTTGTCATCTAAACTACGGGATAGAGGGTTGCTTCTTAATCCTTCTCAATTCGGAGGTGTACGATCTTAGGATCATTCCCGGTCGATTTCAGGAGAAAATAGATTCGGTAATTTCCCCCCGAGGTTTGCATCCTACCTATCGCATAGGGTGCATCATCGCCTCCCTGATGGGTAATTTTAAAATCGGTCGGTTTGTTTTTACTGAAGAAATCCCGTAAAATTTGTTCACCCTGTGCCTGAGAACATACACTTTCGCGATCGAGAACAACCAGCTCAACACTTTCGTTGAAAAAGCTTGAAACGGCTTTTGCGTCGCCCGATTTCAAACCGTTCACGATTTGTGAGGATACTTGTCCGAAAGAAAGCGTTGCAACCAACATCATCATAAACAACAACATAACTGCATGTCCGGTACTTTTCTTCATAGCTTACAATTCTTTGGAATGAAATTACAATAATCGTGCAAATAAATAAATATTTAAAGCTCATAATTTATTTTTGATCAATCATTCCGGGGAACCCCGCAAAATTAATTATATTTAAAAGTTTGAAAACAAGCGGATTTATTGCTTTTTCATCCTTAGATAAATATATTTTCAGGATGATTATTTTTGCATAAAACAATAGTTAATAGAAAGTACCTTATCTTGCAATTGTGAAAATAACCTTGTTGCTCATAGGATCCACCGACCGGAAATATCTAAAGGAGGGAATCGACGATTACCTCAAAAGGGTCTCTTTTTATCTGCCTTTTGAGATGAGAATCATCCCGGATATTAAGAATAACCGCAATTTGTCCCCTTCCCAGCAGAAGGAGAAGGAGGGGAAGGCAATACTGGATCTTGTTTCTCAGGGTGATCTGTTAATTCTGCTCGATGAGCAGGGGAATGAGCTGAGCTCCACCGGATTTGCCAAATGGATTGAAAAGAAAATGGTTACAGGCACGCGTCAGTTAACTTTTGTCGTAGGTGGCCCTTATGGCTTTTCCGATGAAGTATATCAGCGGGCTGATTCGAAAATTTCGCTCTCGAAAATGACGTTTCCCCATCAACTGGTAAGACTTATTTTTGCCGAGCAGCTCTATCGGGCAATGACCATCATTAAAGGAGAACCTTATCATCACGATTGAAAATGAATGATCTCTGGAAAAAATATCGTTGGTTGATCTCGGCCCTTATCGTCCTGCTGTTTGCTATCAGCGGGAAATCGCTGTTGAGCCACCGCATCAGTCCCGGCGAGGTAGCCAACGAGGTGACTAAAATCCTGGAGAAAAAAGAGAGGGATCTATCGAATATACTCGATCTCACGATAGGGCAGATTGAAAAAAACCAGGGCCAAAACTCCGTTTGGTCGATGACTCCTACCGGAGATTACGGAAAAAAGGGAGTGGCCTTATGCATCTATCAGAAAGACTCACTCATCTACTGGAACTCTTCTCTCGTCACCTTCCCGGCAAGGAACGATGAAGCAGGGAAGGATATTTCCATCAAAAGATTCCCGACAGGATGGTTCCTCACCTCTTCCAAAACATCGGGAAACTACCGCGTGGAAGGTTTTATCATGATCAAGCGAACCTTTCCATACAGTAATAAATACATCAGGAGTAGTTTCCAGCCGGAATTCAACCTCCCGGATAGTTATGAGATCAAAGAGACTGAAACATCAGGGGCCATCACTATCAGGGACAGCAAAGGACAATACCTCTTTTCCCTGGTGGACAGCAACGATGTCGCCTTCAGCGAAAAAACCGCCCTTTTCCTATCCCTTTTCTATTTTCTTTTTGCCCTGCTCCTTCTTACCCATATCAATCAATGGCTGATCCGATCAAGGAAAATGGTGCCCTGGCTTAAAACAGCCATTGTGCTCCTTATCTCCTTTTCGCTCTATTTCATTGTAAACAACGGACGCTTTCCCGAAGTGCTCTTTTCACTTGACATTTTTTCCCCTGCCTTTTTTGCCTACGGCATATGGCTGCCTTCTCTTGGGGAATATGCCCTGCTCTCATTCCTGATGCTGCATCTGGCTCATTCATTTTTTAAATTTCACGAGAAACCCGAGGACAAAAAAAAGAGAGCAATCCTTTCGGTTTTTCTGCCTTATCTTTTCTTCGGCCTTTATTTCAGCTTTTCAACCTTTCTTTTTATCACCCTGTTGAACAATTCCAATATCTCTTTGGAATTGTTTTCCAACCTCCGGATTTCGGCCATCAATATTCTTGCTTTTTTCAGCGTCGCCCTCCAGGTTCTGGGAGCCGGGATCATCCTGATTCGGTTAAGATGTCTGTCGCATACCAATGAGAACCAAATGAAATTCCTGCTCTATCCTATTGGCTCGGTCTTACTTTTCACCATCGGGTTTCGCCTTCTTCAATTGCCTGTTTCCTTCTATTCCCTGATATTGGTCGCAGTAATTGCCGGGTTCTTTTATGCCATTGACAAGGAAAAGATTGTACGGTTCCGCCTCACCCTCCTTCTGATCTTTTCCGTTTTCTCGGCCATGTACCTGAATCTCACTGCCCATATGTTAATGGAGGAGAAAAAGATAAAAGAGCAACGTCTTTGGAGCGTCAACCTGGCCTCGGAACGCGATCCGGCCGCCGAAAGCTTTTTGACGGAATTCGACAATAAGATTGTCTCCGACACGATGATCTCCAGGTTTCTTACACCGCCCTATTTCTTTCTCGAAAACTATTTTCGGAATACCTATTTTACAGGATTTTGGCGTAACTACGAATTGCAGGTGACGGTCTGTGCCCAAACCGACACCCTGCTTCTGGAGGAGGAAGAGAAGAGATTCCCTTGCCTGGATTTTTTCGATAACATGAAATCGACGATGGGGGTTTTGGTCCCGGGCAGCAATTTTTATTTCGTCAATCAATTGAACGGGAGAATATCTTATCTGGGTCAAATAGATTTCATATCCCCGGTAAACGGCACTTCTCTTGCCATTTTTGTCGAGCTCTATTCAAAAATCATCCCGGAAGGGAAAGGATACCCGCAATTGCTTCTGGACGAACAGGCCTCCCGTAAAAGCAGGAATAACGGCTTCAGCTATGCCAAATATTTCGGCGGTCGGTTGGTCGACCGTGGCGGGGAGTACCAGTATAACCTGAGGCCACCCACGCTCTCCAAACCCGACCAGGAGTTTTCCTATTATAAACAAGCCGGGTATAATCATTGTGTTTATCACCGCGGCGGGGAAAATTATGTGGTGGTCAGTTATCCGGAAAACTCATTGCTAAACAGGATCGGAACATTCCCATACATATTCCTGCTGATCTATCTTCTGGGATATCTCTGGATCATAGCCAATAAAAATGTTACCGGTTACGGCAGCAAAAAGCTGGACCTCAGGGAGAAAATACAAGCCACCCTGGTTTTAACCCTACTGGGTATTCTCTTTATCATAGGAATGGGATTGATCTGGTACAACTATAATGAGTTTCGGGTCACCCTGAAACAAAACCTTGAAGAGAAGATCAGGGCCATTTCTTCGGAGATTGAATTGCGGATTGGCAGTACAGATCAGATAAGATCAATCAGGGATGCATTGAACGATCAGTTAATCGAGCTCTCCGACATTACCTGGAGCGATATCAATCTGTACGACACGAATGGATTTCTTACTTCAACATCAAGGAGCGAGATCTTTGACCAGGGATTAACCTCCCGAAAGATGGACCCGCAGGCCTATAAAGCTTTGGCCATAGAAGGACGTGCTATTTTTCTCCACAATGAGAATCTTGGCAATATGAACTTCTTTTCTGCCTATGCCCCAGTCTATAATATGTTCGACCAACAAGTAGGTTTTGTCAATATTCCCTATTTCAGCCGGCAGGATGATTTTATTAAGGAGGTGTCCGGGTTTATTGTCACCTTCTCCAATATCTATATTTTCCTGATCCTGGCCTCGTTGCTGATAGCCTTAATTATCAGCAATAAACTTACCGCCCCACTGCTTCGCATAGAAGAAAATCTGAAGGGGATAGAATTGGGAAAAGAGAATGCCAAGATCGATTATCTGGGTGAGGATGAAATTGGACGTTTGGCCAAGGAGTACAACAAAAAAGTGGATGAACTGGCCGAAAGTGCGGCCATGTTAGCCCGCTCGGAACGCGAATTGGCCTGGAAGGAGATGGCGCGGCAGATTGCTCATGAGATCAATAACCCGCTGACTCCGATGAAGCTCAACATTCAATACCTCCAGCGAATTAAGGAACAGGGGAATGAAAAATTTGACGAATATTTCAATAAAGTAACCCGCAGCCTGATCGAACAGATCGAAGTCCTCTCGTCGATCGCTTCAGCATTCTCCGATTTTGCCAAGATGTCGCGCGTCAAACCCGAACCGGTCGATGTAGCTGAACGGATCAAAGAAGTGGCTTTTCTGTTCGAGACCTCTGAGGAAACGGATATTACCCTCAATCTGCCCGACACCGAAAAGATTATCATCAACGGGGATAAGGACCAGTTAGGCAGGGCCCTGATCAACCTGATCAAGAATGGAATTCAGGCAGTACCCAACGATAGGAAAGGACTTATTGCGATCGATCTGGTCAAAACAGGTGGAAAAGCCAGGATTACCATCACCGACAACGGGACCGGCATCCCTTCCGGGATTCATGACCGGTTGTTTGAACCCAGCTTCACCACGAAGAACAGTGGCATGGGATTGGGATTGGCTATCACGAAAAGGATTATCGAAAACATGAAGGGCGAAATCCGTTTTCAGACTTCGCCCGGAAAAGGAACATCTTTTATTGTGGAAATCCCTATGACAGATGAATCAATTATTTCAATCTCTTAACTGATCAGTTACCCATCTCGGACAGGAACTTAATGCGTACTAAACGAATCTCCTCTTCTTCGTAATCATCGCCCAATTCAGCCATGGCTTCTTCCATGGTCCCGGTCTCAGCATCTTCACGGAAGAAGGTGACAATATCGTCGATCTGATCTTCATCCATCACATCATAGATATAGTAATCAATATTCAGCTTGGTGCCGGCATTGACAATGGCTTCGATCTCGTTCAACAGTACTCCCATCTCCATATCTTTTGCCTCCGCAATATCCGGGAGAGGCATCTTACGGTCGATACCCTGGATAATGTAAACTTTATCCTTCGACTTGTTGGCCACTGACCTTACGACCATGTCCTGAGCCCGGACAATTCCTTTCTCTTCGACATATTTTTTAATCAAATCGGCAAACGGTTTCCCGTACCGCTGTGCTTTCCCCTGGCCAACCCCTATAATTCCCTGCAATTCTTCCAATGTTGTTGGGTATTGAATAGACATATCGGAAAGCGAAGGATCCTGGAAAATCACAAACGGAGGTAAATTATGTTTGGCCGCCACCTTCTTGCGCAAATCCTTCAGGATAGTGAACAACTCCGGATCCCCGGTCGAGATACCTCCCTGAGGTATATCTTCAGCCTCCTCTTCCGAATCGTAATCATGATTCTTGATGATGGTAAAGGAATGAGGATTCTGAATAAACTCGCGTCCGGCATCGGTCATCTTCAGCACACCATAGTTCTCAATATCCTTCTTCAGAAATCCGGCGATGATACATTGACGATAAACTGCGTTCCACAATTTATCTTTGTGCTCATCCCCTTCCCCAAAAATATCGAGATCGTTGTGCATAAACGACTTGACAGCCGCCGTTTCGTTCCCGGTAAGAATATTAACCAGGTGATCACTCTTACAAAGCTCCTTGACTTCAAGAACGGCACGCAGGGCCATAACCACCAGATCCTGGCCTTCGATCATCTCACGAGGATTCAGACAATTGTCACAGCTCCCGCAGTTTTCCGTTATATATTGCTCACCAAAATAATGTAGTAATATTGTCCGGCGACAAAGCGAGGATTCAGCATAGGCCACGGTATCAAACAACAACTGTTGTCCGATCTCTTGCTCCGCAACCGGTTTGCCCTGCATAAACTTCTCCAGTTTCTGAATATCCTTATATGAATAGAAAGTGATGCATCGCCCCTCACCTCCATCACGGCCTGCCCGGCCAGTCTCCTGGTAATAGCCTTCAAGTGATTTCGGAACATCATAATGAATGACAAACCGGACATCCGGCTTATCAATACCCATCCCGAAAGCAATGGTCGCAACAATTACATCGACCTCCTCCATCAAAAATTTATCCTGATTGTTCGATCGGGTAGCTGAATCCATGCCGGCATGGTAGGCCAAGGCCCGAATGCCGTTGACCTGCAACAATTCGGTGATCTCCTCCACTTTCTTCCGGCTCAGACAATAGATGATCCCCGATTTCCCGGGATTATTTTTTATAAAACGAATGATCTGATCCTTAGCCTTTATTTTAGGCTTTACTTCATAATACAGATTTGGTCTATTAAAAGATGATTTGAATACATTGGCATTCAGCATCCCAAGGTTTTTCTGAATATCGTGCTGAACCTTCGGAGTGGCCGTTGCCGTTAGGGCCATGATTGGGGCTACCCCTATTTCATTGACAATAGGACGGATCCGACGGTATTCAGGCCTGAAGTCATGTCCCCATTCCGAGATACAGTGCGCTTCGTCGATGGCATAAAATGAGATCTTGATCGTCTTTAAAAAATCAATATTCTCCAGCTTGGTCAGCGATTCCGGAGCAACATACAACAACTTTGTCTGCCCTCGCCCTATATCTTCCTTTACTTTCTGAATGGCGCTCTTGGTTAAAGACGAGTTAAGAAAATGTGCAACACCATCATGGACACTGAAACTCCGAATAGAATCAACCTGATTCTTCATCAAGGCAATCAATGGGGATATAATAATAGCGGTTCCTTCCTGCAATAATGCAGGCAACTGATAACACAGGGATTTTCCACCACCGGTAGGCATCAACACAAAAGTATCTTTCCCGTTCAGAACACTCCGGATAACCTCTTCCTGTTGTCCTTTAAATCTATCGAACCCGAAATATTTCTGAAGTTCGGCAGTCAATGTTTTACTATCCTCTGTACTCATCTTTTTAATTCACCCTTCTTTTTCTTTTTGCAACACTAAGGTATTAAATAATAATCCGTCTACAACATCAGGACAAGATATCATGAAAATTTAACATTTGGCCTCTCTCAATTCCCTGAAATTAATGAAATGGGGCAAAGAATTGTATATTTGCACTGGAATTTTTCGTTAAGCTTCAAATCCGGTTAAAATTCAGAGGATGTCAATTAATAAGAATAAAGATAAAAAAACGGACGAAAAACAAGATGAGATGTCATTTCTCGAACACCTGGAAGAGCTGCGCTGGCATCTGGTCCGGGCCTCAGCCTCTATCGTGATCTGTGCCATCCTCGTTTTTATCAACTACCGCTTTGTTTTCGACGCCATCATCCTTAAACCCAAGAACCCGGATTTCATCACCAACCGGGCCTTTGCCTGGTTGGCCTGGCAGCTCAATTCCCCGGAGTTGGCCATCAACACCAAACCTTTCGAGTTAATCAACATTAATCTCTCCGGCCAGTTCACCACGCATCTTACCATGGCCCTTGTCGGAGGGATCATCATCGCCATACCCTATATCTTCTGGGAGTTCTGGCGCTTTATCAAGCCAGCGCTCTACGAGAAAGAAAGGAAACATGCCACCGGAGCCGTATTCTTCAGCTCCCTGCTCTTTTTCCTGGGCGTGATGTTCGGCTATTTCCTGGTGGTGCCACTGACCACCCACTTCTTCGGAAGCTACCAGGTCAGCGAACAGGTGGTCAACGAGATCAATCTCAACTCTTATATCAGTTCAATTGCCTCGGTGGTACTGGGTAGCGGAATCATCTTTGAATTACCGATCGTCATTTATTTCCTGAGTAAAGTTGGACTGATCAGTTCTACCTTTCTGATCACCTACCGGAAACATGCCATTATTATCCTGATGTTGCTGGCCGCAATCATTACCCCGCCCGACATTTTCAGCATGTTGCTCGTCACCCTGCCCTTGGCTTTTCTTTACGAACTAGGGATCGTCATCTCTAAACGAATCGAAAAGAACCGCGACAAGGAAGAGGTGCTGGAAGCATAAATTATAACGGATAAACGAAAAAAATCATCGATTATGAAGCTCAGGGCAGAAGAGATCGTCAAAAAATACCGCAAACGCACTGTTGTAAAAGGTGTCTCACTGGAACTCAAACAAGGCGAAATTGTCGGGCTGCTTGGCCCCAATGGCGCAGGAAAGACTACTTCCTTTTATATGATCGTTGGTCTGATTAAAGCCGATGGGGGTAAAATCTTTCTCGATGAGACCGACATCACCACCTACCCCGTCTATAAACGGGCCCAGCTCGGCATTGGATATCTGGCCCAGGAAGCCTCGGTCTTCCGCCAGATGAGCGTCGAGGACAACATCCGTTCCATTCTCGAGATGACCCCTTTCCCGAAAGAATACCAGCAGGAAAACCTGGAATCGCTGCTCAACGAATTTGGTTTACAGCGTGTCCGTAAAAGCCTGGGGATCCAGCTATCCGGGGGTGAGCGCCGCCGCACCGAGATTGCCCGCTGCCTGGCCATCAACCCCTCCTTCATCCTGCTCGATGAACCTTTTGCCGGGGTCGACCCTATCGCCGTCGAAGATATTCAACAGATCGTCTATAAACTGAAAGAGAAAAATATCGGGATCCTGATCACCGACCACAACGTTCACGAGACCCTCTCTATCACCGACCGATCGTACCTTCTCTACGACGGCAGAATCCTTAACAGCGGAACCGCCGAAGAACTGGCCGCCAACGAGGAGGTCCGCCGACTCTATCTGGGACAAAATTTCGAACTACGAAGGCCTTCAGCCAACAGGCCAGTCGCTGGTAATGAAGTAAATACCAAATAATGCGGCGTTTTTTTCAACAATTTTTTGCAGATCAAAAAAATCACTATATTTGCAGCTCGAAAAATGCGGACGTGGCGTAATTGGTAGCCGTGCCAGACTTAGGATCTGGTGCCGAGAGGCGTGGGGGTTCGAGTCCCTTCGTCCGCACTGTAAGACCATTAAGACCGCCTCTTTCCTTTAATGGAAAATCAGGGCGGTTTTTTTAAAGGTAGTGATCGGGTCTTTAGGAACACCGATTTCCGAGAGGTTATATTACGGATCATACAAGTAAACAGACATGAATATCTCAAAAACAAACATCGACGAATTGAATGCTGTAGTCAGGCTGACCATCGAAAAGCCCGATTACGAAGCTGCCGTAAATGAAACACTGAAAGATTACCGCAAAAAAGCCAATATGCCCGGCTTCCGCAAAGGAATGGTTCCTGCTGGCCTGATCAAAAAAATGTACGGTAAAGCCGTCCTGGCCGAAGAGATCAACAAAATCCTGGGCCGCGAACTGACCAAATATATCATGGACGAAAAACTTGATATCCTTGGCGAACCCCTTCCTAATACCACCGAGCAGAAAAATATCGACTTCGATAACGATGAATCTTTCGAATTCGTTTTCGATCTTGGTTTCAGCCCTGCCATCACTATTGACTTTGCCAAAACAGGCAAACTGCCCTACTACGAAATTATCGTTGACGAGCAGTCGGTCACCAACCAGGTAGAAGCCTACCAGAACCGTTTCGGACAAAACATCGATGCCGACATCATCGGCGAAAAAGAGATTGCCAACGGTGATTTCGCCCAGCTCGATGCCGAAGGCAATGTGGTGGCTAACGGAGTGAAAACCGAAAACGCCCAACTCTCTGTTCAATTGATCAGCGATGAAGCAGTAAAAGCACTGTTCATTGGTAAAAAAGCAGGCGATGTGGTTAAATTCAACCCCAAAACCGCCTTCTCCAACGAACACTACATCCACAATCTTTTAAAGATCAGCCACGAACAGCTCGAAACCCTCGATGCTGAATTCAGCTTTACCATCAACAAAATCAACACCTTTGTTCCGGCAGAACTGAACGAAGAACTCTTCAAGAAAGTTTACGGCGACGAAAGCGAAATAACCACAGTCGAACAGTTCCGCGAAAAAATCGCCGAAGAACTGAAAGCCAACCTGAAATATTCAAGCGAATACCGTTTCATGATCGATACCAAAAAGATCATTACCGATCAGGTTGCCATGGAACTTCCGGTTGAATTCCTGAAACGCTGGCTGGTCGAAACCAACGAGAAAGTAACCCGCGAACAGATCGACGAAGAGTTCGACCATTTCCGCAAAGACCTGGAATGGACCCTGGTTAAGAACAAATTAGCCAAAGAGAACGAGATCAAAATCAACCAGGAAGATGTAACCGCCATGGCCCGCGAAATGGCCGTGATGCAGTTCCGTCAGTATGGTATGTTCAATGTCCCGGACGAATATCTCGACAATTATGCCCAGTCGATCCTCAAAAACGATGAGGAAAAACACCGCATGATCGAAAAGAAAACCGAAGACAAAGTGCTGGAACTGTTGAAAGAAAAGACCGGTCTCGATATTAAAGCGGTTTCTCAGAAAGAATTCGACGACCTTTTCGAAAAATAATCCACCATTAACAATAATCGCCGGATTTTTATAACTTTGTGGATCAAACCGTTTGCCTGATACTAATTCATCGGCTGACGGTTTGTCACCACAAAGTTTTTTATTTTAATACAAAAGACTATGGATATGAAAAGCGACGAATTTAAAAAATATGCCATCAAGCATATGGGGATCAGCAGCCTGACCCTTCATCAATACAACTCGATCAACTCCAGTTATATCTCCCCGACGATCATCGAAGAGCGACAACTGAACATCGCCCAGATGGATGTCTTCTCGCGGCTGATGATGGACCGTATCATCTTCCTCGGCCTCCCGATCGACGATTACGTGGCCAACATCATCCAGGCCCAGCTCCTGTTCCTCGAATCCTCCGATCCGGGCAAGGATATCCAGATCTATTTCAACTCACCGGGGGGCTCGGTCTATGCCGGATTAGGGATCTACGATACGATGCAATACATCAACTGCGATATTGCCACCATCTGTACCGGTATGGCCGCCTCGATGGCTGCCGTGCTGATGACAGCCGGAACAAAGGGCAAACGCTCGGCGCTGAAACACGCCCGCATCATGATCCACCAACCCATGGGCGGCGCTCAGGGTCAGGCTTCCGACATCGAGATCACCGCAAGGGAGATCCAGAAGATGAAACGCGAACTCTATGAGATCATCGCCAGCCATTCGGGTCAGCCCTACGAAAAAGTGGAAAAAGATTCCGACCGCGATTACTGGATGACCTCCGAAGAGGCCAAAGAATACGGAATGATCGACGACATCCTGTTCCGTGTAAAAAAATAAACGGGAATTGTGTCCCCGCGAAATAACTTGTAAAAAGAAGAATGAAGAAGATGGATAGATGCTCCTTTTGCGGCAGGGAAAAAAAGGATGTTCAACTGCTTATCGCCGGCATGGAAGGCCATATCTGCGAGAACTGTATTGAACAGGCCCATGCCATAGTGGAAGAGGAGTTTAAAAAGAACGATCATTTCGATCTCGCCGGTATCGAACTAAAGAAACCGAAAGAGATCAAAGAATTCCTCGACCAGTATGTAATCGGTCAGGACGACGCCAAAAAAGTGCTCGCCGTAGCCGTTTACAACCATTACAAGAGGTTGAATCAGCGGGTGGAAGATGATGGAACCGAAATCGAAAAATCAAATATCATCCTGGTAGGTCCTACCGGGACCGGGAAGACCTTATTGGCCAAAACCATTGCCCGTTTGCTCCATGTCCCCTTCACCATCGTCGATGCCACGGTACTCACCGAGGCCGGCTACGTGGGCGAAGACATCGAAAGCTTGCTGACCCGCCTGTTACAGGTGGCCGATTATAATGTCGAAGCGGCCGAACGCGGCATCGTCTTCATCGATGAAATCGATAAGATTGCCCGTAAAGGCGATAATCCTTCCATCACCCGCGACGTCTCCGGCGAAGGGGTACAGCAGGGTCTGCTGAAGCTGCTCGAAGGATCGGTCGTCAACGTACCGCCGCAAGGTGGCCGTAAACACCCCGAACAGAAGATGATTCCCGTCGATACCAAGAATATCCTCTTCATTTGCGGTGGAGCTTTCGAAGGCATCGAACGCAAGATCGGTCACCGCCTGAACACCAAGGTGGTAGGTTACAAGGCCAGCCTCGAAAGCGGCAAGATCGACCGCGACAACCTGTTGCAGTATATCGCCCCGCAGGATCTGCGCGCCTTCGGACTGATCCCCGAGATCGTCGGCCGTCTGCCCATCCTCACCTATCTTGTTCCGCTCGAACGCGACGCGCTCCGCCGCATCCTCACCGAGCCGAAGAACTCGATCATCAAACAGTATGTGAAGCTGTTCCAGATGGACGGCATCAAGCTGATCTTCCCCGATGTCACCCTCGACCTGATCGTCGACAAGGCGGTGGAATACAAGCTCGGCGCCCGCGGTCTGCGTGCCCTCTGCGAAACAGTGATGATCGACGTGATGTTCGAGATGCATTCGAACGACGATAAAGAATTGATTATCACCCCAGAGTTTGCCAAGGAGAAGATCGATCGTGTCAACGCCATCCGTCTTCAGGCCAGCTAAGCGTGAAATAAAATCCTATACCCAATCGGGGCAGACGATTCGATCGTCTGTCCCGATTTCTTTTGCCCAAATGCCCCAAAATCTAACAATTCCTTATCTGTGTTACTATCCTTCGGCTTGGCAAAATGAGACCGTTTATGAATATAAACAGAAAATGATTATATTTGAAGTATGATGACAAGGATTGAAATACTTTCAAAACTAAAGGAGCTGAAGCCATTACTTCGCAAAGACTATGCGGTAAAGGAGATAGGAATATTCGGTTCCTACGCCGATGATTCCTGTACAGAGGAAAGCGACATCGACATCCTTGTCGAACTTGAAAAACCAATCGGATGGAAGTTTTTCACCTTGGAAATGTACCTGGAAAAGGTCTTTAACAAGAAGATCGATTTGGTTACCAAAAACGCCCTAAAAGAGCAAATTAGAGAAGGAATCCTAAACCAGGTAAACTACGTTTAGTGAAGAAAGAAAACCGGACCTATCGGATGTACCTGGAGGATATGAATCTGGCAATGGAACGAATCGCTGAATACATCAGCGGATTTGATTTTATCCATTTTAAAAGAGATTACAAAACAGTGGATGCTGTTATTCGGAATTTTGAGATTATTGGAGAAGCAGCTAAAAACTTACCCAAGGAATTCAAAGAAATGTACCCGAGTATTCCCTGATCAGAGATGTATTTACTCCGAAATAAAGTTTCACATGAATATTTCGGAGTCGATTATGAAATTATTTGGGATGTAGCCTCCAATTATCTACCCGAAAATAAGATCCTGATTGAAAATATACTAAATAACGAAGAATCCTCGAAAACCTTCTTATCCTAAATTTCCATCACGGAAATCGGTCTTTCCGTCAATAAAATCGGAATGAATTTGTCAATAGTGATTCATTGGCTCTTGCCATAAAGAGATAAGTCACCTGTTCCGACAATTAAAATCTGATCTATAAATTTTTTTCCAATAAAAATTACCAGGAGATTCTTTAATTCGGGTTTTCTCGCCGGATGAAGATGGTTCCCGCCAATTATTCAAGGGACTTTGAATAGCTCTTCGGTGCTGTTTCTGTACTCTTATAGTACAGAAACAGTACCGAAGAAGTACAGAAACAGTACAGAAAGTCCGGCGAAGGTCATGATTTCATTCGTAAAAAATCCGGTTTAGAATCCCAACATTAAATTAGCGATACAAACTGACTAAAAAACGAAAGCGGGCAAATACCCGCTTTTGTAAAATCCTTATCGTGAAAAAATCAGAGGCGTAATTATATTTCCGTCCTCCGAATACCGGTTTTATCCCAGGGTGGAGAGCCGTTCTTCGAGGATCTTGATCTTCTCCTCAGCATCAGCCTGTTTTTTACGTTCCAGATCTACCACCTGGGCAGGGGCACTGGCTACAAACCGTTCGTTACCCAGCTTCTTCATTACCGAGACCAGGAAGCCTCGGGTATAATCGAGTTCTTCGTTGATCTTGGCCCGTTCTTCGGCCACATCGACATTCCCGCTGACGGGGATATAGAAAGTGGTTGCCCTGACCAGGAACGAGGAGGCTCCGGCCACCTCTTCACTGCAAACTTCCAGCTTCGATAGGTTGCCCATCTTTTCCAGTACCGGGTTAAACTCGGGAGCATAGCCCTTCTCGCCCGGAACGACATAAAGTTCGACAGCATCTTTATTGGCAATATTCTTGTCCTTGCGGATGGTACGGATACCGGCAATCGCCTCTTTCAGGGTCTCGAAACGCTCAGCTACTTCGGTGGAAGCACCTGATACTTTCGGCCACTCGGCCATCATCACCGATTCGCCGGCTGCCCGTTCCTTCAACAACTGCCAGATCTCTTCCGAGATAAACGGCATGAACGGATGTAACAGACGCAACACCTTATCGAAAAGGGCAATCACCTCATTATAGGTCTTCGCGTCGATCGGCTGCTGGTAAGCCGGTTTGACGATCTCGAGAAGCCATCCGGAGAACTCGTCGCGGATCGCGGTATAGATGGTCATCAGCGCATCGCTGAGGCGGTATTTATCGAAATGATCGTCCATCACGGCGATGGTCTCGTCGAGCTTGGCGTTGAACCATTCGATACCCAGACGCGAATGTTCGGGTTGCGCGATAGAAGCATCGACTTCCCATCCATTTATCAGACGGAACGAGTTCCAGATCTTGGTGGAGAAGTTGCGCCCTTGCTCGGTGAGCGATTCGTCGAACAGGATATCGTTCCCGGCCGGCGAACAGAGCAGCATCCCTACCCTCACACCATCGGCGCCGTATTTGGCGATCAGGTCGAGCGGATCGGGTGAGTTGCCCAGCGATTTCGACATCTTGCGGCGAAGCTTGTCGCGGACGATACCGGTGAAATAGACGTTTTTGAACGGGAAGTTGCCGCGGTATTCGTAACCGGCAATGATCATACGGGCCACCCAGAAGAAGATAATCTCCGGGGCAGTGACCAGGTCATTGGTCGGATAGTAATAGTTGATCTCTTTGTTTTCAGGATCATTAATACCGTCGAACACGGCGATTGGCCAGAGCCACGAAGAGGCCCAGGTATCGAGCACATCCTCGTCCTGACGGAGGTCGGCCATTGCAAGGGCCGGGTTTCCGCTTTTCTCACGGGCCAGAGCCAACGCTTTCTCATCGGTATCGGCCACCACGAAAGAGCCGTCGGCCAGGTAGTAAACCGGGATCCGGTGGCCCCACCACAACTGCCGCGAGATGCACCAGTCCTTGATGTTCTCCATCCAGTGACGGTAAAGGTTCTTGAACTTCGAAGGATAAAACTTAATCTCGTCGGTTTCGACGGCTTCGAGGGCCGGCTTGGCCAGATCGCTCATCTTCAGGAACCATTGGGCCGAGAGCTTCGGTTCGATCACCACGTCGGTGCGTTCGGAATACCCCACCTTGTTGTTATAATCTTCTACTTTAACCAGGTTACCGGCGGTCTCCAGCATCGGGACGATCTGTTTGCGGGCTTCGAAGCGGTCGACCCCTACCAATAGTTGGGCTTTCGCGCTCAGCGTGCCGTCGTCGTTAAAGGTGTCGATCACCTCCAGGTTATGGCGCAGACCGATTTCATAGTCATTGGTATCGTGGGCTGGGGTGATCTTCAGACAGCCGGTTCCGAACTCCATATCGACATAATCATCCTGTATGATTGGGATGCTGCGGTTCACCAGCGGCACCAGCACACGTTTTCCTGCAAGGTGACGGAATCGTTCGTCGTTGGGATTGACACAGACCGCGGTATCGCCCAGTATCGTCTCCGGACGGGTAGTGGCTACGGTCACATATTCGTCGTTGCTTCCTTCGATCCGGTAACGGACGTAGTAAAGCTTTGATTTTTCTTCTTTATAGATAACCTCCTCGTCGGAAAGGGCGGTCTTGGCCGCAGGGTCCCAGTTGACCATGCGAACGCCGCGGTAGATAAAACCCTTGTTGTAAAGATCGACGAAGACCTTGATCACGGCCTCGGAGCGTTCCTGGTCCATCGTGAAACAGGTGCGTTGCCAGTCGCACGAAGCGCCCAGCTTTTTCAACTGCTCGAGGATGATGCCGCCATGTTTGTAGGTCCACTCCCAGGCATGTCCCAGAAACTCGTCGCGGGTCAGGTCATCCTTACTCACCCCTTCCTTCTTCAGCTTATCGACCACCTTGGCTTCGGTGGCGATGGAGGCATGGTCGGTACCGGGGACCCAGCAGGCATTCTTGCCCAACATACGGGCACGGCGGACAAGTATATCCTGAATGGTGTTGTTCAGCATATGCCCCATGTGAAGCACGCCGGTCACATTCGGAGGAGGAATAACGATCGTGTAAGGTTCACGTTCGTCGGGTTCGGAATGGAAAAAACCTTGATCCATCCAGAATTTGTACCATTTGTCTTCAACCTCTATCGGGTTATACTTGCTTGGAATTTCCATTTGTCTTAATCTATAGAAAACTTATTAACACTCAGAATCAATTTCTTGACCCGACAAGGAGCCGGGTCAATACAATTGAACAAAAATAGCAAAAAGCCTCAACATGGGAAACGATAAAATAAAAGAAAGCACGGTCAATCAGCAGGAAAGGGAATTTCAACCGGCTATTGCCCGGCCAGGAGAGCCAAAGGAGGAAGATTCAGTTGAAAGAAACAAAAAAGGGCAGATCCAGGAATGGATCTACCCTCTGTATTATTGGTTCCCCTCCAGATCAATCGGGGAAATAGCCTTTGATGATTCCGCGTTTTGAATCCTTGATAAAGAGCAGGATCTCGTCGCGTTCGCGCGAAGCGGGCATCTCGGCCTCAACTACTTCGAGGGCCTGAGTATTGTTGTATCCTTTCTGATAGATGATCCGGTAGATATCCTGGATCTCGGTAATGCTTTCGTTCGAGAAACCGCGGCGGCGCAACCCGATAGAATTGATCCCTGCGTAAGAAAGTGGTTCGCGTCCTGCTTTGATGTAGGGCGGCACATCTTTACGGACGAGTGATCCTCCTGAAAGCATCACATGTTTACCAACATGACAGAATTGGTGAACAGCCGAATAACCGCCAAGGATGGCCCAATCGTCGATCTCTACCTCACCGGCCAGACCGCAGTTGTTGACCAGGATAATATTGTTCCCCACCACGCAGTCGTGAGCGATATGAACATACGCCATAATCAGGTTGTTGTTTCCCACCACAGTTTTTCCCTTGGCCGAAGTTCCTTTATTGATGGTCACACATTCGCGGATCGTATTGTTATCGCCGATTTCGGTAGTGGTGTACTCTCCCTTGAACTTCAGATCCTGCGGTTCGCCGCCGATAACGGCGCCAGGATAGATCCTGCAATTCTTCCCGATCCGCGTTCCGGGCATAATGGTGACATAAGGACCGATATAGGTCCCATCGCCAATAACCACATCCTCGTAGATTGTGGCAAAAGGTTCGATCGTCACATTCTGACCAATCTTGGCATCAGGATGGATATTTGCTAACAGTTTATTCATCTGAGATATATTTAAACTTGCTTTTTCTTAATGTTATTATTTATTTTTTACGATCTGGGCCATGAACTCACCCTCGCAAACAACGGTATCGCCCACAAAGGCCAGTCCACGCATATTCGCGATACCCCGACGGATAGGGCCCAGCAGTTTCAGCTTGAAGATCAGGGTGTCACCCGGGACCACTTTCTTTCTGAATTTAATGTTGTCCATGGTCAGGAAGTAGGTCGAGTAGTCGCCGTCAGCCGGCATGGAACTGATCACGAACACGCCGCCGCACTGGGCCATTGCCTCGATGATTAAAACACCGGGCATAACCGGCTCTTCGGGGAAATGGCCCACGAAGAACGGCTCATTCATCGTAACATTCTTAACCCCGATAATAAAATCACCACCTTTATCGACGATTTTATCGACGAGCAGGAAAGGATTCCGGTGCGGGAGCATCTTCTTGATAGAGTTAATATCGTAGATCGGCTCCTTATTGGGGTTATATTCCGGTGCAGTTGTTTCAGCAACCGCGCGCTGGTATTCTTTCAGAAGAAGTTTGGCAAATTCTGTGTTGGCGCCATGGCCGGGACGTTTGGCAATGATGCGGCCTTTAACCCGTTTCCCGATCAGGGCAATATCTCCGAGAATATCGAGAAGTTTATGGCGGGCACACTCATTGTCGTAGTGAAGCTGAAGATTTTTCAGGATTCCTATTTCGTTCACTTTGATATGCTCGTGGTTGAACAGGTCGGCAATGCGGTTGAGCTCTTCCTGTGGCATTACCTGGTCCATGATGACGATGGCATTGTCCAGATCCCCCCCTTTAACCAGGTTGTTATTGATCAATGCTTCCAGTTCGCGCACAAATACGAAGGTACGGCAGGGAGCGATCTCCTTCGCAAAATTGGTATGGCCGTCATAAGAGGCAAACTGGTTGCCCAGTACGACAGAGTTATAGGAGATCATCACATCGATGCTCAGGGTATCATCAGGCAGAATGACTAATTCGGTACCGGTAGCACTGTTGTGATAGGAGATTTTCTTTTTTACCACGAAGTATTCCCGATCGGCATTCTGTTCTTCCAATCCGGCTTCCAGGAGGGCTTCAACATAAGGCGCCGCACTTCCATCCATGATTGGCACTTCGGGCCCGTTGATTTCCATCAGTACGTTATCGATCTCCGAGGTGATCAGCGCTGCCATCACATGTTCGATGGTACTGATCATTACATCGCCGTCTTTCAGTACGGTTCCCCTGGCAGTCCCCTTTACCTTGGCTACATTGGCCTCGATGACCGGTTCACCCTCAAGGTCGACACGTTTAAACTTGAATCCGAAGTTCTCGGGCGCAGGTTTGAAAGTTAAAGTTACCTCCACTCCCGTGTGCAACCCTTTCCCGGTAACGCTGACCGGCTGTTCAATCGTATTTTGCTTAATGCTCATTACTCAGAATTTCAACTTAATTTCCGATTCGGAATATATACTTTAAAATTATTTCTCAGAAGAATTATCGACCAACATCTTTTGCAGCTCAAAAATATCCTTCCGCATCTGCGGCAGGCTTCTGAAGACTGCATACGATTTCATAAACGTACGATGGTCAAGCGACGGAGTACCGGTATGGACAGCTTTATCTTCTATCGAAGCCAGGACACCCGCCTGTGCACCCAGCTTAACCTCATTACCGATGGTGAGATGTCCGGCAATGCCTACCTGGCCTCCGAACATGCAATTTTTACCGATCTTGGTGGAACCGGCGATCCCGGTCTGGGCTGCCATAACCGTGTTTTCACCGATTTCTGCATTATGGGCCACCTGGATCAGATTATCCAGTTTGACACCCTTATGGATAAAGGTTGAACCCATCGTCGCACGATCAATCGTCGTATTAGCTCCAATCTCAACAAAGTCTTCAATGACGACATTTCCAACCTGGGCAATTTTCGAATAACTTCCATCGGAAGAGGGGGCAAACCCAAATCCGTCGGCGCCGATCACAGCCCCGGAATGGATGATACAGTTGGCCCCAATCTTACAATCGGCATAGATCTTGACCCCGGCATTGATAACCGTATTTTCACCGATCACGACATTCTCACCGATATAGACCTGGGGATAAACCCTGACGTTCTTCCCAAGGACCACCTTATCAGAGATATAAGAGAACGCACCTATATATATATTATCGCCTATCTTAGCCGAAGAACTGATAAATGATGGTTGCTCAATACCCCTCTTCACGGGTTTGCTTTGTTCATACATATTGAGCAGCATTGCCAATGAAGTATATGGATCATCAACCCTGATCAGTGTGCAGGAAAGCGGCTCCTCCGGGATAAAATCCTTCTTCACAATCACAGCCGATGCCTGAGTGGTATAGATATATTTAGTGTAAGCCGGATTTGATAGAAACGAAAGGGTTCCGGGTATTCCCTGATCAATCTTAGAGATGCTGCATACCTTGATAGCCCCGTCTCCTTCAACGGTTCCCCTAAGGATCGCTGCAATGTCATTGACCGAAAACTCCATCTGTTAATTTTTAAAAAATTTGGTGCAAAAATAATTAATAATCATTATCCCGATATCGATTTATTTGGATAACACACAAAATGTTTGCGCACATTCTTGGTAAGTCCCTCCAAATTGATGTCCGAGGCCTCACTAATATCCTTTAACTTCCCGTTCCGGTAAAGGATAAGGATCCGTTCTTCCTCTGCACTGTAAGCGCTGTTGGTGATCTCACCGGTAAAGAGGAAATAACCGATCTCCTCCGGTTTTAATCCCAATGCCGCGACAGTTTGTTCCCTCATCTCACTTATCCGCTTTTCGCTCACCTGCTTCTGCGATAATTTAATCTTGAATAGCCGCCGATCAATAATATAACCGGACAGTAAAGAGAGTACTCTATCGGGGTGTCCGGTCCAATCTTTGATCGAACAGAGGATATCGGCATCGTCCAGTCGGGCAAAATGATCGAGGGCGCTCTTTCGTTTTTCCGGCTCATCCGACCAAAAATCATGCCCTGTTATTTGTTGTTTGAGAAAAACCTCCAGGTTGCGTGTGGCCGGAACCTCGACGCCCGACTCCACCAATTCGGAAGCCCGGCGCAACAGATTGATCATCATCTTCTCTGCTGCAACAACCGTCTTATGCAGGTAAACCTGCCAGTACATCAACCGGCGGGCAATCAGAAATTTCTCGACCGAATAGATCCCTTTGGCTTCAACGACCAAATCATCATTCCGGATATTTAACATTTTAATGATACGGTCGGAGGAGACGACTCCCTCTGAAACCCCGGAATAGAAGCTGTCGCGTCTTAAAAAATCGAGACGGTCCATATCCAATTGGCTGCTCACCAACCGGTGCAGGAACTTCTTCGGGTATTGATCCCGAAAGATCTGAATAGCCAGATCGAGCCGACCTTCCATCCGGTCATTCAATTCGTACATGTAGAACCGCGAAAGCTCTTCGTGCGATACTCCTTTAACAATACTCTCCTCAAGGGCATGAGAGAAAGGACCATGCCCAATATCATGCAGCAAGAGGGCCGCCATCACCCCTTCCGATTCATCTTCCGAGATCTTATGCCCCTTCTCCTTCAGCACATCAAGGGACGACCGCACCAGGTGCATCGTCCCTATGGCATGTTCGAAACGGGTATGGTTGGCCCCGGGATAGACCATCGAAGAGAGACCCAACTGCTTGATCCTTCGCAGCCGTTGAAAATAGGGATGTTCTATCAGATCAAGAATCAGGCCGGCCTTCAGGTCGATAAAACCCCATACCGGATCGTTGATAATTTTATTCTTCACTCTTAAAAAAATATAGATGGGTCATTACAAACCGAGTCCCCAAAATTAAAAAATGTTCCGATCAAATCGGGAATAAAATTCACAACATCCTCATTCAAAAAAACTTTCTCCTCCTTACGCTACAAAATATTTGCATACTTCAGAGTAAATGTATATTTTTGCAGCGGAGAATAATCGAAGGATTAGGGGACACGATGTCCCCTATTTTATTAAGGTTAACAATGATAACAAAAGAGCAAGTACAATATCTGGTCGAAGAAAAATTGTCCGACGACATGTTCATCGTCGATATAACCATCGGTACGGGTAATGCAATAACCGTTACCCTGGATAGTTTTTCAGGATTAAGCATCGATCAGTGCGTTGAAATCAGTCGTTATATCGAGCATCAATTCGACCGCGAAATCGAAGATTTCTCCCTTGAGGTTTCATCCCCTGGATTAACACACCCCTTCAAAGTCGTGAACCAATACAAAAAAAATATTGGCAAAGAAGTTGAAGTCGTTACCCTTGAAGGGAAAAAACTGACCGGGATCCTGAAGAATGCCGATGATGCAGGTTTCACCATTGAAACCGTGATTAAAACAAAAGTTGACGGAAAGAAGATTGAGGAGTCCAAAACGCTCACATTTCCTTTCGAACAGATAAAAACAGTAAAATCCGTTATTACCTTCAAATAAAAACCGTGAAGATATGGACAACCTGAACTTGATTGACACATTTTCGGAGTTTAAGGAGCTAAAGAATATTGACCGTGCCACCATGATGAGCGTTCTGGAAGACGCTTTCAGGAGCGTACTTCAAAAACAATTTGGCACAGACGAAAACTTTGATGTCATCATCAATCCCGATAAAGGAGACTTTGAAATTTGGCGCAACCGCATCGTGGTAGAAGACGATGAGCTGTCTGACGTTAACCTTCAGATCTCGTTAAGCCAGGCAAAGAAAATTGACACCGATTATGAAGTCGGTGAAGAAGTTACCGACGAGGTAAAATTTATTGATTTTGGCCGACGGGCTATCCTGAATCTCCGCCAAAACCTGGCCTCAAGGATCCTTGAACTGGAAAAAGACAATATCTACCAGAAATATAAAACCAAAATCGGAGAAATCGTTACCGGCGAAGTATACCAGATTTGGAAAAAAGAACTGTTACTGCTCGATGACGAAGGCAATGAACTTCTGCTGCCCAAAACGGAACAGATCCCATCCGATTTCTTCCGTAAAGGCGACAGTGTGAGAGCCGTGGTCATCAAAGTGGAGATGAAAAACAACAGCCCTTACATCATCTTGTCGCGTACCTCCCCGGTCTTCCTTGAAAGGCTCTTCGAATTGGAGGTCCCCGAAATATTCGATGGCCTGATTACCATTAAAAAAATTGTCAGGATTCCCGGCGAAAGAGCTAAAGTGGCAGTGGAATCGTACGATGAACGAATCGACCCCGTTGGCGCTTGCGTGGGGATGAAAGGTTCCCGTATTCATGGTATCGTGAGAGAATTGCGAAACGAGAATATTGATGTGATTAATTTCACAAACAATGTCCAGCTTTACATTCAGAGAGCCTTGAATCCGGCAAAAATTTCTTCCATCAAAATATTCCCCAACGATAACCGTGCCGATGTATACCTCAAACCGGAGGAAGTCTCCCTCGCGATTGGGAAAGGTGGTTTGAACATTAAACTGGCAAGCCAGCTAACCGGATACGATATCGATGTTTACCGCGAACGCGAAGCTGCTGACGAAGAAGATGTCAACCTGGATGAGTTCGCCGATGAAATTGACGACTGGGTTTTGGATCAACTGAAAGCCATCGGCTGCGACACGGCTCGCAATGTCCTCAACCTTACTCGCGAAGAGTTGATCAGACGTACCGACCTCGAGGAAGAGACGGTTGATGAGGTCTTACGTATTTTTAAATCCGAGTTTGAATAAGAGTGCAGTGGCGCTTGGCAAACCGGAAGGGTTTTTAGCAAAATAAACTGTTTGGTAAATTATGATTACAGGCAACAAAGGATCAAGACTTAGTAAAATTGCACGCGAACTTAACGTGGGGATCTCTACGTTGGTAGAATACCTCCATAAGCAGGGATTAAAAATATCTTCGGATCCGAATGCAAAAATCGAACCGGACGTCCAGGAATTATTGGAAAAACAGTTCAAAAAAGACCATGAAGCCCGGATCGAAGCCGATAAGTTAAACCTTCGCCATGTACGGACCAAGAAGGAGTCGGTATCGATTGAAGACATTCATGCAGATAGTCATATTGCCGAAGAGGAAGAGGCCGAAGAATCCTCCGTATTGATCAAGGACTCCACTGTTTCCCATCCCAAAGAGAAAATTCAGGAACCGGCAAAACCGGTAACCCCTGAGGCTGTCCCGGTCAGCAAATCCGAAAAACCAACCATTAAGGTAGTTGGAAATGTCGACCTCGAACAGATCAATAAGCCCAAAATAAAAGCAGAAGAACCCCAGGTTCAACCGCCCTCCGCACCTAAAGAAGAAAAAGCGGAAAAACCTGCTGAACCGGTTAAGAAAGAAGAACCTGTTAAGCCGGCGATCGAGAATAAAATTGAAGTACCCCCGGTAATTCAATCGGAAGAACCCAAACCTGCCCAAAACGAGCAAGAACCGGAGTTGATCTCGAATGTGCCACAGCAAAAAGAACCAAGCTTGACGATTCTTGGGAAAATTGACCTTAATCCCCCGAAACCGGCAGAAAAACCGAAAAAGGAGATTATTCTGAATAAGAAAAAACTGGTTACCCAAAAATCGCTCGCCGAACAACAACGCCCTCGTCCCGAAAAGGAACTCAAACCCACCGTTGAATTCGAAAAGGAAGATGTTGACAAAGAAGAAGAAATCTTCAAAATATCGCGAGAAGTCCTTTCCGGTCCTAAAGTGATCGGTAAAATCGAATTGCCAACTGAAGCTCCGAAAAAAGGAGCCGTAGGAAGGGAAGAAGACCGCCTTTCACGAAAGAAAAAACGGAAACGCGTTCAAAAAGATGGTAAGGAAAAAGTCTCTATCATCGAGAAAAAAACAGAAGAGCCTAAAGAGAAAAAAGAGAAGGGAAAGAAAAAATCGGCTCTTGTGGTAAAGAAAAAAGTCCCCGCTAAACAAGAGGTAAACGAAGAAGACGTTCAAAAACAAATAAAGGAGACCCTGGCCCGTCTGACTACAAAAGGACAGAAGACCAAAGGCTCCAAACACCGTAAGGATAAACGATTGGCTTTCACCGAAAGGATGGCCGAAGAGAGCGCCCGTGCCGAAATGAACAAAAACGTGATCAAGGTCACCGAATTTGTCTCGGTCAACGAACTGGCCTCCATGATGGACGTTAATCCTACACAGGTCATTGCTACCTGTATGTCATTAGGAATGTTTGTATCGATCAATCAACGCCTTGACGCTGAAACGATGGCCGTCGTAGCCGACGAGTTTGGTTACAAGGTCGAATTTATCTCTGTTGAAGTACAGGAAGCTATTGTCGAAGAAGAGGACAAAGTAGAGGATTTGCTTCCAAGGCCACCGATTGTCACCGTCATGGGACACGTCGACCATGGGAAAACATCATTGCTCGACTATGTCCGTAAAGCCAATGTAATTGCCGGTGAAGCCGGTGGTATTACCCAGCACATCGGGGCCTATAATGTGAGCCTCGAAGACGGTCGTAAGATCACCTTCCTCGATACCCCTGGTCACGAAGCATTTACCGCCATGCGTGCCCGCGGTGCGCAAGTCACCGATATCGCGATCATCATCGTCGCAGCTGACGATAATGTGATGCCGCAAACTATTGAGGCCATCAACCATGCTTCGGCAGCCGGTGTCCCAATTGTCTTTGCCATCAATAAAGTAGATAAACCCTCGGCCGATCCCGAAAAGATCAAAAATGAACTCGCCAATATGAACTACCTCGTTGAAGAATGGGGCGGTAAATACCAGTCGCACGACATCTCTGCAAAGAGCGGTCTCGGCGTCCACGAATTATTGGAAAAAGTTCTTCTCGAAGCCGAAATGCTTGAATTGAAAGCCAACCCGAACAAAAGGGCTGTCGGTTCGATCATCGAATCATCACTCGATAAAGGACGCGGTTATGTGGCCACAGTTCTCGTTCAATCCGGCACACTGAAAGTGGGAGACGTCATCCTGGCCGGTCAAAACTTCGGCCACGTCAAGGCGATGTTTAACGAGCGAAACCAGCGGGTCGACCAGGTTGGTCCAGCCGAACCGGTTTTAATCCTTGGATTGAACGGTGCACCCCAGGCCGGTGACAAATTCAATGTGATGGAAAGCGAACGTGAAGCACGCTTGATTGCCAACAAACGCGAACAGTTACAACGCGAACAAGGTCTGCGGACTCAGAAACATATTACCCTCGACGAAATCGGACGAAGAATTGCCATCGGAAATTTCCAGGAATTGAATGTCATCGTCAAGGGCGACGTGGACGGCTCAATCGAAGCCCTCTCCGACTCGTTGATCAAACTCTCCACCGAGGAGATCCAGGTGAACGTTATCCACAAAGCGGTAGGTCAAATCACCGAATCCGATGTTATGCTTGCCTCAGCCTCCAACGCTATTATTGTTGGCTTCCAGGTCCGTCCTTCGTTAAGTGCGCGTAAGCTGGCCGAGAAAGAAGAGATCGATATCCGACTCTACTCGATCATCTACGATGCGATCAACGAGGTCAAATCGGCCATGGAAGGGATGCTTGCACCCGAAATCAAGGAAGAAGTCAAAGGTACTGCCGAAGTTCTTGAAGCATTCAAAATCACCAAGGTGGGAACCATTGCCGGCTGTATCGTCAGGGATGGAAAAATCACCCGCAATTCGAAGGTGCGCGTAATCCGCGACGGTATCGTGGTCTTTACAGGCGATCTTGGCTCACTGAAACGTTTTAAAGACGATGTGAAAGATGTTGCCAAAGGCTATGAATGTGGTCTGAATGTCAACGGATACAACGACATACAGGTAGGTGATTTTATCGAAGCCTTCGAACAAGTAGAAGTTGCAAAAACACTTTGATATAAAACATAGATCTATTAAAAGCACGACAATCAAAGTCGTGCTTTTTTATTACTACTGATAGTGAAATACTGATTCATCCATGCTCTGCGCACTTTGAAAAAGATTCGCCCAATCAAATCCATACAAGACCAATGATAAACTTAGTGACCGGGTGACTTGGAGTCACCCGGTCACTTTATACCTGTCCCCGGCCCCCCTTACCTCAGTTCATCCCAGGGTCAAATCCGGGGTTACACCATGCTTTTTCTTAGGCTCCTATATGGTTTCTCTTAGGTAGGTAACAGGAACCTAGGAGGAACCTAAGAGAAACCTAGGAGCAACCCTGACGATGACCCGACCCGGAACAGGAGATGGCTCCCGCCCAAGAGGGTCCCAAAAAGGCATTCTCTATATTTATGTTATAAATAAATCCGGCTGACAGACTAAACCGATCTGCTTTAAGTCTCCATAACCGGATTTTCACAATAAAATCAGCCATCCGAAGCGTTGAACCAAAATCTTATTTCTTCTGTTTCAGCGTTGCAGCCAATCAGAGGAATACAAAAAAGGCTGCCTTTTCAGACAGCCTCCTATATTTTATTACCAGGATCTGGTCCTAATTTGCAGCTTCAAATTGTTGCAGGAACCGCACATCGTTCTCGAAGTAAAGACGCAGGTCGTTAATACCAAATTTCAGCATCGCGATGCGTTCAATTCCCATCCCGAATGCAAAACCGGTATATTTTTCGCTATCGATACCTGAGGCTTCAAGAACATTCGGATCGACCATGCCACAGCCCAGGATCTCGAGCCAGCCGGTATGTTTACAAACATTACAACCCTTTCCCCCGCAAATCGAGCAGGAGACATCCACTTCAGCCGAAGGCTCAGTGAAGGGGAAGTAGGAAGGACGCATCCTGATGTCGGTATTCTCGCCAAAGAGTTCTTTCGCGAAATAGAGCAGGGTTTGTTTCAGATCAGCGAAAGATACGTTTTCGTCGATATACAATCCTTCGATCTGGTGGAACATACAGTGAGCCCTGTAGGAGATGGCTTCGTTACGGAATACCCGTCCCGGGGTAACGGTACGAATCGGCGGTTTCATTATTTCCATGTCATGGACCTGAACCGAAGAGGTGTGGGTCCGTAACAGGATATCAGGATTACGCTGGATGAAGAAAGTATCCTGCATATCGCGTGCCGGGTGTTCTTCAGGAAAGTTCAACGCGGAGAAAACATGCCAGTCATCCTCGATCTCAGGTCCTTCAGAGACCACGAAACCGAGACGTTTGAAAATATCGAGGATTTCGTTTTTCACGATCGAGATCGGATGGCGGGTCCCCAGCCTCATCGGTTCTCCCGGAAGGGAAAGATCGAGGCCCGAAGCGCTGCTCTCCTGATTCTGAAGTCCATCCTTCAAAAGGTTGATCTTTTCGACCGCAAAATTCTTCAAAGTATTGACAGCCTGTCCGATCTCCTTCTTCTGATCGGAAGAGACAGTACGAAACTCATCAAATAATTTGGAGATTTCACCTTTCTTACTCAAATATTTGATTCTTAATTCTTCGGCCTCCTCAACACTATTGGCTATGGCCTCTTCGATCTCTTTCTGTAATTCTTTGATCCTGTCTAACATGTCAACACTATTAACGTGAACTGCAAAAATAAAAAAAATGTTTTCGGCAGCCCCCACTTTTTCGGCAAAGAAACCAATAAATAACGCTATTTTAAACTCGCATAACAAAAGGGCTTCTGCCTCCCCGTTAAATCAATCAGGGCACAGAAGATTTCAATGGTCAGCCTGTCGAATGAATTACTTGATGAAGGCAGCCACACCCTGTGCCAATCCTTCGAGTTGGGCCAGTCCTCGCATCCTGCCAAGCAAAGGATAGCCCGGATTATCGTCGCGCTGATAATCATACAAAAGTTTCAGTCCATGATCGGGGCGGACAGGGATCAGCCAGTCGGCTCTACCCTCTTTTTTGCGGCGTACCTGTTCTTCCATGACCGCTTTCATGATCTCCTTCATATCCAGATCGCCGTTCAGGTGGCCTGCTTCATAAAAGCAATTGTTTTCAGAACGTTTCAGGTTGCGGAGGTGGAAGAAATGGATACGGGGACCGAACTCGCGGATCATCTCCGGGAGGAGGTTATCCTCCCTCACGCCGAGCGAACCGGTGCAGAGGGTAAGGCCGTTATTGGGCGATGAAACGGAGTTGAGGATCCAGCGGAAATCATCCGCGGTCTTGGCGATGCGGGGCAGTCCCAGCAGCGGGAACGGCGGATCGTCGGGATGGATGCAGAGGTTAACTCCGGCTTCTTCGGCCACCGGCACCACTCTCCCGAGGAAATAACGGAGGTTTTCGCGTAGTTGATCCGCATCGATCCGGTCATATTTTTGAATCAGAGACAGGAAGACCGCTTTAGGATCACTGGCGCTCCCGTCGACCGTCCCGTCGATAAATCCCTGGGTTTTAATTATGATGTTGTAAGCCAAAAGATCGGCTTCCTCCCTGGTCATTTTTTCAGCGATCGCACGGGCTTTCTCCACCAGGTAAGGCGGATAATCCTTTTCGCCGTTGGGGCGTTTCAGGATATAGAGATCGAACGCGATGAAAGTAGGGAAGTCGAAATACATGGTCTCGGTACCGTCAGAAAGACGGTATTGCAGATCGGTGCGGGCCCAGTCGAGAACAGGCATGAAATTATAAACGACGGTCCTGATCCCGCATTTACCGAGGTTCCGTAAGCTGGTGCAATAGTTGGCGATCAACCGTTCACGGTCGTCGGTTGCCTGTTTGATCCCTTCGGAAACAGGGACACTTTCAACTACTTCCCAGGTTAAACCGTGATTTTCGATATCCTTCTTTACCTTGAGGATCTCTTCGACCGACCACGCCTCACCATTGGGAATATGATGCAGGGCAGTCACGATGCCTGTCGCGCCAAGCTGACGAATCTGATCGAGTGATACATTATCCTTCGCGCCAAACCAGCGCCAGGTCTTTAACATCATTGAGGATTCTTCCATATGATTATTGACAATTTGACCATTGACTATTTACTAATCGTTGATTTACTATTTACTAATTTACTATTTACCAATCACTTCAAGGAATCAAATCTAAAATAGTCAATGGTAAATAGTATAATAGTCAATCTTATTCTTTAGACGCCGCTAAAGGCGCTGAAACCACCATCGATCGGGAGAATGACGCCGGTTATGAAGCTGGCTGCATCGGAGCAGAGAAATTGCACAGCACCGTTTAATTCGGAGATATCGCCAAAGCGTCCCATCGGGGTCTTGGCAATCACTTTCATGCTACGGTCTGTTAAACTACCGTCAGGATTAATCAGTACTGCGCGGTTCTGATCGCCGATAAAGAAACCGGGTGCGATAGCGTTCACACGAATTTTCTCGCTGAATTTCTGGGCCAGCTCACAAGCCATCCACTGGGTGAAAATATTCACGCCGGTTTTGGCTACCGAGTAACCCGGCACACGGGTAATCGCGGAATAGGTGGCCATTGAAGATACATTGATGATGCTGCCTTTCCCCTTCTTTGCCATCACTTTGCCGAAGGCAATAGCGGGATAAACTGTTCCATTCAGGTTCAGGTCGGTGACCCGGTTAAAATCGGCTATCTTCATGTCAAAAATAGTCTGATCCACTGCAAGAGTAGCGCCTGGAAGATTACCGCCTGCCGCGTTGACCAGGATATCGACCCCACCCCATTTCTTCTCGATGACGGCAGCCAACTGGTCCAGCTCCTCCATATCGAGGACACTACCCACAACGCCCATACATTCGCCGCCTAACTTCTTCAGCTCTTCGACACGTTGATCGACCAGTTCGGCACGAATATCAAGAATGGCGACTTTCACCCCGGCAGCAATCAGACTGCGGGAGATGCTTCCACCCAGAACCCCGGCGCCGCCGGTTACGACAGCGACCCTACCCTTTAGGCTAAATATATTATTTTCCATTTTCTAATAATTTGAAATTGAATTACAAAATTAGGAAAACCCTGTCAACTTTCTGTCAGAAATTTTGCAGAAACTTGTACTTTATTTGCAGTTTCACATCGTGGTGCAAATAACAATACTGAACAACACCGGAAGCTTAGCACGATATTTTTATACGAAAAAAGCCCCTCAACAGGTTCGGGGTGAGCAATGGCCGTGACCGGTCCTATGGGTAAATGACGAAGTTCCCCTTCGACCGACCCTCCAGTAAACCATGTTATACTTTTAAGAGACAATGTCATTCCCTCAGCAGCAACCGGGAGCAGATACTCTTCTTCATTGACCCGCAGATCATTCTCAGAAATTAATCCAATCAGAGATAAAGAGCGTCATTCGGATTGGTATAATAAAACCAAAAGAGGTCACCCTTGCGGGCAACCTCTCCAGAATATCGTACAATTAAATTATAACTCAATTCTTCAAGCCGCTTCGTTCGAGCAAAGGCTCTATGGAAGGTTCATGGCCGCGGAAGGCTTTGTAGAGCGTCATCGGATGCTCGGTACCGCCTTTCTCCAGAATATTCTTACGGAAAGAAGTGGCAGTGGCCTGATCGAAAATGCCATGTTGTTTGAAGGCGTCGAAAGCATCGGCATCGAGTACTTCGGCCCATTTGTAGCCATAATAACCGGCCGCATAACCACCTGAAAAGATATGGGAGAAGGAGGTACTCAGACAATATCCCTCCAAAGTACCGAACAGATCGGTTGGTGCCAGAGCTTTTTGCTCAAATTCGACGATGCTGCCGGTCACAGGTTCGGTAACGGAATGCCAGGCCATGTCGTTCATCCCGAAGCTAAGCTGGCGCTCGCTCATATAACCGGCCTGGAAATTCTCGGCGTCGATCAGTTTCTGAACCAATTCAGCCGGGATTTTCTCACCTGTCTCATAATGGGTAGCAAAGAGGTCGAGCCACTCTTTTTCGGTGCCCCAGTTTTCCATGACCTGTGAAGGCAGCTCTACGAAGTCGCGGTAAACAGAGGTTCCCGACAATCCGGGATATTTGGTGTTGGCCAACATCCCGTGCAGACAGTGACCAAACTCATGAAGGAAAGTAGTAACCTCGTAGAAGGTTAACAACGAGGGTTTGGTCTCGGTAGGTTTGGTAAAGTTGGTCACCAGTGAAATGATCGGGCGTTCCATTTTCCCGTCGAGATTGCTTTCAGGACGGTATTCGGTCATCCATGCCCCACCACGTTTCCCATCGCGGGGAAAGAAATCCATGTAGAGCACCGAGAGGAAGGAGCCGTCCTGATCGAACACTTCGTAGGCTTTCACATCGGGGTGATAGACCAGGATCATTTTGTTCTCCTTAAAGGTAATGCCGTAAAGGCGGGTAGCCAGGCCAAACACACCGTCGATCACGTTCTCCAGTTTGAAGTAAGGTTTCACCTGCTGCTCGTCGAAGCCGTATTTGCTGTTCTTCAGCTTCTCTGAATAGTAGGACCAGTCCCAGCGTTCGAACTTTTCATTGAATCCCTGGCTCTTCGCGAAGGCTTTCAGTTCATCAAACTCCTTCTGCGCGAACGGGCGCGAAGCTTCGTGGAGTTTCTTCAGGAAGTCATTCACCTTTTCAGGGGTTTCGGCCATCCTCTCCTCAAGGACATACTGCGCATGGTTCTGATAGCCCAGTAGTTTGGCCCTTTCCATCCTCAGATTAACAATCTGTCGAATGACCTCTTCGTTATTCTTATCGTTCTGTTGAAACGCGCGGGAGTTATAGGCTTTATATATCTCTTCGCGGAGCTTGCGGTTGTCGGCGAACTTCATGAAGGCGGTATAACTGGGGCCCTGAAGGTTAAACATCCAGCCCTCTTTCTCTTTAGACTTTGCCAACTGCGCAGCGGCTTCACGTTCGGATTCCGGAAGACCAGCCAGATCCTTTTCGTCAGTAATCAACAGAGAATAAGCATTGGTTTCGGCCAGAACATTCTCGCCAAATTTCAGGGTCAAATTGGAAAGCTCAGTATTGATATCGGCGTAGCGCTTCCTGGCATCCCCGACCAGATTAGCCCCGCCTCTTACAAACCCTTTGTATCGGTCTTCAAGTAATTTAAGATCTTCGCCCTGAAGTTTCAATTGCTCTTTCTGCTCATAGACCGACTTTACTTTCTGAAACAGCTGTTCGTTCAGCGATACATAGTTACTGAATTCGCTAAGCTTGGGCGATACATCGCGGGCAATGGCCTGAATGGAGTCATCGGTTTCAGCCGAATTGAGGTTAAAAAGGACTGAAGTAATTCGGTCAAGCTTTTTGCCTGATAATTCGAGTGCCACGATGGTATTCTGAAAAGTGGGGGCATCAGAATTGTTAATGATGGCATCCACTTCGGCCTTTGCGTCGGCCAAAGCCTTATCGATAGCCGGTATATAATGCTCGTGTTTAATCTCCGTGAAAGGAGGTGTTTGCTGAGGGGTGTTCCACTCGGCCAATAACGGGTTTGTCTCTTTTACTTCTTTATTCATATTACAAGATGTCATCCCTGCCAGGAGCAGGAGTCCGATAATTAAATTGTTTTTCATAGATGTTAATAGTTAATGCACTTATTATTTTTCTTTATCCCGGATTCGTTATTTGTCATGTATAATAGGATGATCATTACACCCGAAAAATTAAAAAACTATTTCCCCGAAAGCAGGAATCCCGAACTTTGCCAAACAAAATCTCCTCCTGGACCTTCCGCATCGGGCGGTTCGGGATCAGAATGTTCTTTTTCAAATCGTTCCAGAGGCTAAAAGAAGCCTTAACGGAACCCATGAAACGGGAGAAGCCGTCACCTGTATTAACGGGAAAGCCGCTTTTTTGTTTTTGGCTTCATCACGCTCCAGCCAAATTTCCCGATTCTTTTTCCTAAACCGAAATATTGTCCGTGCGAATAGGCCAGCAAACCGGCTGAGGCCAAATCGAAAGCACCTGAATCGGGATGAATGTAACGATCGTCGGCTACGACATTAACCACATCGGCAATAAACATATCGTGAGAGCCGAGGGGCTTTATTTCGCGTACCCGGCATTCGATCGCCACGGGCGATTCCCCAACAATGGGACAATTGACCACGGAAGCGGGCATCGGGGTAAGCCCCGACTCCTTAAACTTATCCATATCGCGACCCGATTTCACCCCGCACCAGTCAGTTACCTTCGCCATTTCAACTGTCGTAAGATTGATCACGAACTCGCCGTTACGCTTGATTATCTCATAAGAATGGCGACCCGGACGAACCGAGATATAACACATGGGCGGGTCGGTACAAAGAGTTCCGAGCCACGAGATGGTCAGCAGGTTATATTCTTCAGGACTGTTCCCGCAACTAATCAGTGCTGCCGGTAGCGGATAGACCATGTTGCCCGGTTTCCAGTTTTGCTTTGCCATGATTCTTGAATTTTTACAAAAATAGCAAAAGGAGCGATTAACAAAGAATTATAATCGGCACTGCTGACCTTGCTATCCTGCAAAACATTCGGAAACCTGGCAAATCAAAAGACCCCGAAGGTTTTGGGAATCCTCGGGGTCTAAAAAATTATTCCCGATCATTGATATTCGTAATGAACCACCCCTTTTGAGACCGGATAACCCTGCTGATTATACTGATAGGCCGATTCGGCAACCTGGACCTTATCGACTCCGGGGATATCCTCGTAAAAAGTAACTGTTTGCTTTACTATATTATTTTCGTTGGTATTTTCTCCGGGCAGCAGCAGCCGCTGAAATGCCTTGTAGGGGTTCTTTTGATTGTCATAGAGATATTCGGTAGTGCTGCTTTTTTGGGAAGCGCCATTCGAAAGATAGTAACGCGTTTCACGGATCAGATTGCCACGTTCATCATAAGCATATTCGATGAAGCTTTCGGCTTGATTGTTGTCCCGGAAGGTTTTTTTCGCGATACGGCCATTTGCATCATAATCAAAAGTGGTTAAAAAATTCGTTCCGCTCGACAGATTGGTAACCTGAATCTTTTCGAGTTGCCCGTTCTTCGAATAGAAATACTTTCCGGTGCCGGTTAGTTCGGTATTTTCAGGAGTTACCCAATCAGTTCTATTCATCGCTGCCTGGGCTGTAGCCCAATCGCTGCTGAAAATACGCGAATCGTAATAAAAATCATAGGTGACCAACTGGTGATTCTCATTGTAATGATAAACGGTGTAGGCCCATTTGCTTTTCCGCTCCTTCAGCAGGTTCTCGTTGGAATAAGTGTACTGATTAAACAATTCGTCGGAATAGATTTCCTTCGTCAGCAGAGGGCTATCCTGATTTTCAACTGGGAAGATGCTCTCCCGCTCTTTGTCGCAGGAATGGAGAATAGCGACACAGAAGATGATTAAAAAGATCAATTTCAACTTCATGGCTACTGAACTTTTGATTGTATCTAAAAGTACAACAAACAATTATAAAAAACAAAGCACAGGAATTATTCCTACCCTTGACAGACATCATCTTTTTTTGGTCCTTCAACTCGGCCCTTCCCAAATTGGTTCCCTTCTCTTCGTTGATCTGATTGTCTTCGCGCAGGACCAGTTTTGCAACCTTCTCTCCCAACCTTGCGTTGGTAGGTATCGGGCTCAACATCATCCAGGATTACCGCTAAATTGAATGATTAGCAGGAGGCTAAAATAACGGAAAGCAGAGGATGTTTTCATTTTCACAGTCGGCAAAGAGACAAATATAAAAGTTTAAGGCAGTAGAGATTCCAAAACAAAGCAGGATCAACGATCGGAAGAACAATCCTTTCTTCGTGACGCGTAAACCAGTTCATCGAGCAACTCACCATTCTTGAGGATAATCTTTTCGAAGCGTGCTTCAAGGTGGAAACCACATTTTTCGAGCAGACGTTGAGAAGCGATATTGTTACCAAACGGCGTGGCGAATATCCGGTTGATAGGGAGAGTATCGAAAGCGGTCTTCGTGATCTCTTCAACGGCCCTTACCATGATCCCCTTCCCCCAATAATTTTCGCTTAACCAGTAACCGAGCTCGGCATTGTTTCGCAAGATATCGGTTTTCGGACTAATGCCTATTCCCCCGACTGCTTCCCCGTCAATCTCTATGGCCTGATAATGCAATGACTTATTTTGGACAACATGCTCCAGAAATAGTTTCCACTGATCTCGGCTGATCGGGAACCCATCGGACATAAAACGGGTAATTTTTGGATTATCGGCATGACGCGACACACTCTCCAAATCATCAAATGTCCATTGACGAAGTTTGTATGCTATCATTTCAGGCTTTTTTTGTATTGAATGACTTTCAGCAGATCGGTAAGCTGAATGCTTTCGCGGATCACAAAGGTAAAGGGCATCAACCTTCCGATCGGTTTGCTCTTAACGAAACTTTGCATTAACTCCCGATCGAGGTCCAGGTCGTCGAGGCCGCCGCAATTCTTTTCGGTAAAGTAGAAAGTGGCTTTGAAATAGCCGTCCCACACCGAGAGCCAGAAGACGGTCTTCTTCTTAAAAAGCACTTTGCAGAGCCAGGCCTTCCCGTCGTTGTAGTAGTTCCATTCGGGCATAAGGCCATATTCGACGTTGGAGATAGTGTTCACCAACTCTCCGAATGCTGGGTAACTTTCACCCAGCGCACCGTTCAATACCTCATCGACGGGAAGTATCTGAGGGTCGCGTAACAGCATGGTTTCTTTCTCGCTATTCATGATTATTACAATTAGTTGGTACTCTACTTCCCGAAACAGAATCGATCGCGGAAATATTTAGCGCAAGCTTCCTCGGAAACAGAGCACAGTAAAATTATGAAATAGTTAGGTTCAAAGCCAATAAACAGAAGAGCGCTGCACAAATAATTCTATATAGACTGAAAGATACACCGTTATAATATTGCTTTTCTAAGGATTTCGACTTAAATTGCATAGCTATATCTAATAATAATTGGGAAATATTATGAAAAAATTCAAGGCACTGGCTGTGGGTGTAGGGGTGGTCGTTTTGTTGATGGCCAACTGCACGAAGGAAGAGATTACATCGGTAGCCAACCAAGAGGCTGAAAACCTGAAAAGTGCAACGATCGCTGCCAAGTACATCGTTGTACTGAAGAAAGATGCCCAAATAGAGGCTGCTGATTTTGGAATCAGAAACCAAAAAGTAAAAGAAAAAGCCTACGGGTTGATGAAGAAATATGAACTGTCGGGCGATCCGGAAGAGGTTTACGAAACCGCATTGCAGGGGTTCACGGTAAAGATGGCCCCCGGACAGATGAAAAAGATGGAAGCCGACAGTGAAGTGGCCTATATCGAAGCCGATAAGGAGATCGCACTATCACCGATCGAAGTTAAAGGAAAGCCGGCCCCAATTCCACCAGCAGAACAAATTCCATGGGGTATTACCCGTGTAGGAGGAGGAATTAGCGGCATTGGGAAGACTGCCTGGATTATTGATTCGGGTATTGATCTTGATCATCCCGATTTAACGGTGGATGGAATCCGCTCCAGAACTTTTTTGGGCGCCCGCACCACCCCGGATGATCAGAACGGGCACGGGACACACGTAGCCGGCACCATTGCTGCAATAGACAATGAGATTGGCGTGATCGGTGTAGCCGCCGGAGCTACCGTGGTATCGGTCAGGGTACTCGACCGTCGCGGCAGCGGCTTTACTTCAGGGGTTATTGCCGGAGTCAACTATGTAGCGGCCAACGGAAAGTCGGGCGATGTAGCCAATATGAGTTTAGGCGGAGGGATATCGCAGGATTTGGATGACGCGGTTCTGGGAGCCTCGGCAAAGGTAAAGTTCGTTCTTGCCGCCGGCAATGAATCGGACGATGCCAATAACCACTCACCGGCGCGGGTAAACGGAACAAATATCTATACGATTTCGGCCATGGGCAGCGGGGATAAGTGGGCCTATTTCTCGAATTACGGAAACCCACCAATCGATTGGTGTGCCCCGGGCGTAAGTATTAAATCGACCTATAAAGATGGCGGTTACGCGACCATGTCAGGGACATCGATGGCTGCACCCCATGTTGCCGGGTTACTGCTTTTGGGAACGGTCAAACGAGATGGATATGTCATTGATGATCCGGACAACGAACCCGATTCAATAGCACATCACTGAAACAGAAGTGATAAACAGGGAGAGCTGACAGGACTAAGTTTCCTGCCGGCTCTTTTTTTTTATTCGACCTGCCCCATTATCGCGACATAGTTCTTTCCATATTTCTTCGCACATTTCGGGCAGGTGGTGTACCACATTAGCCAGCGCTTGACAGCGAAGCTTTTCTCGGCAGTTTTCGCTTCAAAGTCCTTACACCATTTACCGGTATCCTTGAATGGGCCTTCATAGACACGACTGTAGAATTTTCCGGTAAGGGAAACATTCTCTGCCCCTGGCACCTCTCTATCGGTGGCGAGGTAAATATCCATGTTCCATTTCGAGGTATGATCGGAGAGACAGAGCCAGTCGGGGACAGTCGCATCAGCCTTCTTGACCAGTCGGTCCAGACGCTGCATCACCGACCCGAAGTTCATCGGCATGTAGAAGAAGGTACGAACATGGTCTTTGATGAACCGTTTGTTTTCCCAATCACAGATTTTGTCTTCCCATAATTCAGGATTGAAGGGGGGACAGCAGGAGAATTCTTTTTCGGAATAAGTTGTCATCGAGGTTTAATTTTGATTTATTCCACACAAAGTTTTACTTTTTCAGGGGGAAAGTCAAGAGAAGGAGCAGAATAATAAGGGTTTTGCAGTTAAAACAAGCTTTTAATTATATCGCAAACAATGTTTTTTTCTTATTTTTCAACTTAAAGGGAATTATCGTATTTATCTTTACGGCAAATAAAAAATATTAGATTATGATTTACATGGCAGATACCGCTGATCTGGGAGAATTGAGAAATCTCTATACCTTTTTTCCCCTCGACGGTGTAACCACCAATCCAACCATACTGAGCCAAGCCGGGCTTAAACTCTCGGTAGCTGTGGAAGGAATACAGGAACTGGTCGGCAACGGAATGGTGCATGTACAAATGCTCTCACAGAAAGCCGATGACATGGTGCGTGAAGCGAAGAAATACCGCAGTTATTTCGATTTCGGTGATAATTTCTTTGCCAAGATCCCTGTAACCCCCGAAGGGTACAGGGCGATGCGGATATTGAAATATACCGGTATCCGTGTGACTGCGACGGCGATCTTCACACAGCAACAAGCATTAGTGGCAATGCGGGCGGGAGCCGATTTCGTCGCCCCCTACGTGAGCCGTCTCGACAATATCTCGTCGCATGGCATTGAAGTGGTAGCCGACATTGTACAAAACACCATTGAATATGATCTGGATTCTAGAGTACTTGCAGCCAGTTTCAAGACAGTGGACCAAATTTACCGTGTCAGCATGGCCGGCGCCCACTCAGCGACCATATGTCCCGAGCTGCTCTACCAACTGATTAAACACCCGATGACCGACATCAGTGTGAAGAAGTTCGAAGAGGATGGACAAGGCCTTTACGACATTGATTTCTGAAGATAGCGCAAGCATTGAATTAGTAAACATGAAGAATGAACCGAAGGACCTGAAAAGATCCGGACCATTGGTTTTTCAATCGAATAAAAAGCTGATAATCCTATTCGATCCGGATATCGTATTTGCGCAACAGACCTGCCACTTCAGGGTAAGAAAAGATGGCTTTGGCGATCCTGTTCTGTTCGGGATCGATGGTATAATTAAGCGCTGAACGCAGATCAGCCTTTCTTAAATCAGTATGAAGGAACTGCGCATCGGCGAGATCGCAATGATCGAAGACCGCCGAAGCAAGATCGGCTTCGGTAAGATCGCACTCCCTCATTGAGCAATGGGAGAAGAGGGTCCCTTTCAGTTTCTTTTGATGAACAACCGCATAATCGAGTTGACACTGCTCAAACTTCACCGAGAATAAGAAGTCGTTACAATGGTCAAACTGCAACCCGATCAGCTTACATTGCAAAAATTGCACCTCCTTCAGTCCGGTGTTCCCCAGCTTCGATAGGGCCAGGTTGCACGCTTCGAACCGGCACCCTATAAAATCGGAGTTGGAGAGGTTAGTCCCTGAAAAATCGCAATTGATAAAGCGGCAGTCTTCGAACTCTATTCCCGTCAGGGTCTGACTGGAAAAGTCGGAGTTCTTAAATTCCCTGCCCTCATATATTTTCTCATCCATCTTCATTTTAGACTCAGATTAAAGTGATGTAATTTCCCTGATCGCATCGATCCATTGGTCGCTGTCGTTCAGACTTTCAACCAGCGCCAGTTCCTCTCCGCCCAGTTGTATGAAAAGATCACGATACTCCTCTCCTATCTCAATGGTTGTCTCCAGACAATCTGCCACGAAAGCCGGAGCCACGACAAGCACCCTTTTCTTACCTTGAGTGGCCAGCTCCCGAATGACCTGATCGGAGAAGGGAGTCAGCCAGTTTTTCGATAAACGCGACTGAAAAGCAGTAGAGTATTTTCCTTCGGGAAGCTGAAGCTGGCCGGCCAGCAGACGCGTCGTCTCATAACAGGTCGCTTTGTAACAGATAGTCCCATACATTGGCATCACATCCATGCAACTACATTGGCTCTCCTGAATATGGGGATGGGCCTTACGAATATGGCTGATTGGAAGGCCATGATAGGAGAAAAGTATATGGTCGAACTGATCAGGATTCATCAGTTGAATCCGGTCGGTGTAGGCCTGAAGAAAGGCCGGATGGGAATAAAACTGATCAATCACCTGTACGTCGGGGCAGAATTGCAACTTTTTCATGGCAGCACGAACAGCCTGAATCGCCGTCTCGCTGGTCGAAGAGGCATATTGGGGAAAGAGTGGAAGAATGATCAGGCGGGAGAATCCTTCCTTGCGGATCTGCTCCAGAACCTTCGGAATGGAAGGGTTACCGTAACGCATCGCCACAAAAGCCTTGTTCCCGCTCTCCAGTTGCATGTTTAGTTTCTCCACCGTCTGACGGGCATAAAAGAGTAGTGGTGAGCCCTTCTCTGTCCAAAGGCGTTGATAGAGTAGAGTGGATTTTGGGGCACGGAACGGAACGATGATCAGGTTAATCAGGATCTTACGCATCAGCCAAGGAAGATTAATCACCCGCGGATCGTTCAAAAACTGTGCAAGATATCGCCGGACCGCAGAGACCTCAGGTTGATCAGGCGTCCCGACATTGATCAGCAACAGTGCAGTGCGGGGATTCTGCTCCATCCTGGTAGCTTATTCGACCTCAATTTGTAATTTAACTTCCCGTTTGCGCAACAGGAAGCTGAAATTCCTCTTCTGAAAGGCATAGAAAAATCGAAATTGGCCGCACAAGCCGCCGATAACCACCAGCATCACCTGGTATGTCGGAAAGACCACGATAAAGAAAAGCGGAATTTTGATCCAGAGAGAGGTTTCAGGAGTAATCCCGGCCTGTTTGAATGCCAACTTTCTGACCATTAAAGCCAGGCAACCGGTTGCCGCAAAGACAAAGAGTATCACTATCAATTGCCAATTCGACCGGATATTCCACTTTTGTTTTATTCTTTCGATCATACACACGATTTTTCCAAAGTAAGTGCCTTAAATTAATATTTTTTTCAATGATCTGCTAAAGCGCCACACATTTTCTTTTAGCCAAGCTGATCGGCGATGGTTCTGCCTTGTTTAGTCCGGTCTGACATGCCAATCCCGTCGCGGATATTGCCGGCCAGGATCAATCCCGGAAAACGCTTCTCCAATTCGGCGATCCGTTCCAGCTTCTCCCCGGAAGCCTTTCCGTATTGCGGTATCGCGTGAGGATAACGGAAGAGCCTAGCCAGATCGGGCATTGGAGCGGAAGGATGAAGCGTGTCGGCGATCTCCTGTAATGCGACCTCTTTTAATGAATCATCGTCAAGGTCATAAACATCGGGGTTGCGCATTCCGCCAATGAAAACCGAAAGAAGGGCGCCGCCTTCGGGTGCCCGGTTAGGGAAGATTGAGGAAGGGAAGAGAATCCCCAGTATTTTACGTTTCTCGAGCGAAGGCACCAATCCGCCGAAAGCATTGATCGGGATGCCGCTCCATTTGTTGTATCCCACCACCACCTGGGCCACCCGGGCATATTCAAGTGAAGCAACCGGCACCAGCTCATTTTCGAGGAACGGAAAGATGGATGGGAGGGCATAGCCTCCAACGGCAGAAATTACCTTTTCGGAATCAATCACCGTTTCCGCTCCGGGTTGATGGACCAACGTCTGAAAACCGCCCGCCTTAACCTCAACTGTGATCGTGCTGCAATTCAACAGGATATTTTCCGAATTAATCGCATCGGCCAGTGCATCGGTCAGGTTTTGCAGCCCACCTTTTACCGAGAAGACCTCTTTGGTCGCCCGTTTCTCGGTCTCAGTTTTCGGCTCCTTACTCTTCCTGATCGCTCCACGGATAAAGCTTCCGTAGTTATGTTCCAGGTTATAGAGTTTGGGCATGGCAAACTTGGTGACCAACTGCTTAGGGTCGCCGGCATAGATCCCGGCAACAAACGGATCGACGGCATAATTCAGATAGCTCCGTCCCATCCGGCGGATAACCATATCGGCCAAACTCTCCAGCGGATCGTTGCCCGGCTTGCGGAACGGCTCACCCAGAATACGAAACTTATCTTTCCAGGTGAATAGGTCGGTCGTAATGGCCGAGAGCGGGCCCGAAGGGAGCGCCTGCCATTTCCCGTCCTTCAGGATCCACCGTTGCTTGGCTTGCGGATTGGCCAGTTCAGGTTCGCACCGTCCTTTCAAATCATCGAAAAGCATCACCAGCTCGGGAGAAGATAAGACCCCGGTGTTGGGGCCCGACTCGTAGAGAAATCCCTCCTCCTGAAAGGTACGGATCGCCCCCCCGCAACGGTTTTCCTTTTCAACTACGACCACCTTCTTTCCCGCCTTTTGAAGGTAAAAAGCGAGGGTAAGACCGGTAAGTCCTGCCCCAATCACGACAACATCTGTTTTCAATGACTTATTCATCTTCAGACCGCTTTTGAATATTTATTTTCACCCGACTTAAAGGCCGGATCGATAGCCGCAGCAATATTCCGGATAAAAAGCCATCCGGTCTCGGAAACGACCAACTGATCGTCGGAGAAACTCAGCAAACCATCCGCGACAAACTCTTCGAATACCATTGGATCAGGAACAAAGATACGGCGAAGTTCCTCAACCGGCACCTGCAGCCGTGTCGACAAATCGTGCCATTTAATCAACCGGTTACACATCAATTCATTGATCACTTCACGGGCGATCCGCTGGCCGGAGTTCAGCACAATTCCCTTCTCGACGGCCAGTTTCCCCTGATTGATACTATCAATATACCCGGTTACCTCTTTACTATTCTGAATATAACCCCCGTCGAGCTGACTGATGGCCGAGACACCGAAAGCATAGACCTGTCCTGTTGTACGGCGGGTGCAATAGCCCTGGAAGTTACGGTGCAACAGATGATTCTGGTAGGCAATATTCAGTTCATCCTCCGGCAAGACATAGTGATCGAACCCGATAAACCGGTAGCCCTCCCGCTTCAGCAATTCATTTCCGGTCAAAAACATCTCCATCTTCTCATCCGGTCCGGGCAATCCCTTCTTCTCCAGGATCAACTGATGTTTCTTCAACCACGGCACATGGGCATAGGAAAAGGTAACCAACCGGTCGGGGCGCAAATCTATCGCCTGACCAATCGTCCGGGCAAACGATTCAGCATTCTGACCAGGCAACCCATAGATAAAGTCAAGGTTGACCGAGATTTTCTTGTCTCCCGCCTTCAACAGCCCGATCAACTGATCCACCGGTAGGGCAGATGGATCGCGGTTCACCGATTTTAGTACCCCCTTATCGAAATCCTGAATCCCCAGACTGAAACGGTTAAAACCCGCCTTCTTCAAATCATCAACATAAACCGGATCAAGGTAGGCGGGATTACATTCGATCGCGATCTCCGGCTGGTGGATAAAGTTGAAGAGGGAGAAGAACAAGGCATTAATCTCGCTCAGGTAGGCCGAAGAAATGGCATTGGGGGTCCCGCCGCCAAAATGGATCTGCGACACCTTACGCGATTTACCAATCCGGGATGAAACCATCCGGATCTCTTTCTTCACCGCTTCGATATAACCGGACACCTGGTCCCCTTTGCCCAGCGGACAGGCGTTGCAACCGCAGTAGTAACAAATCTTCTTACAGAAGGGAATATGCACATAAAATGCGATATACTCAGGTCTCCCGGAATTGGAGGCCTCAATCAAATCGAGATACTCCCTTTCCGTGAAACTATCACGGAAATGATTGGCCGGCGGATAGCTGGTGTAACGCGGCACCGGCACATTATATTTCTCAAGTAATTGCTGATCAACTTTCATCATCATTCTCCATACACTAATCCTGCAATCAAATTGCAAATATCAAACCATCATGGTCATTATCCTTCTACGGGAATCTGCCGTTTTGGATAAGCATAAAATACGGCGAGCAATGCCGCCAATCCGAACAGGACCTCCACCCCAAAGAGACCACTGTATCCAAGTATATCGCCGACCTTGCCACTGATCACGGCCATGATCAGACTGCTCAGGTGGGTTATCACAATCTGGATCGTGAAATCCGTTCCCTCACGACCAGTACGAACGAGATCCATCGCCGTGGTATAAATCACAACCGTCGATAAACCGTACCCGCCCCATAACAGACAAATCCCGGTATAGAGCTGAACCACCGAAGGGGTCCCCTGCGATATCAGCCAGAAGTAGACAGAGGCAAATATCGAGACCGCAAGGAAAGCAAACATCGCGTTACGCCGACCAATCCTGCGCAGAATAAATCCTGAAGCAAAAGCGGCAAGCGAAGCGACTGAAGTACCCACGATCCCCGACATAAACCCGATCTCTTTGACCGAATAACCCAGATCGACCATCCAGGGTTTGAGCATCGCCAGTATCCCGATAATGCCTGAATAGTAAAAGATCAGCACCAGCACCCGCTTGTGCATCCCCTTCACGGCGAAGAAGCGATAAACATCGGCCAGCGAAACCCGTTTCTTCTCCTCTACCGGGATCTCTATTTTCTTTTTATAAACCCCTATCGGGATAAGAGCGAACAAGACAAAGGCAGCCAGCAGAATCAACAACGCCTGCCATCCGAAATAGTGATAGGCGATCAGCAGGACGCCGGTTCCCATCAGCGATCCGGCAAAGCTACCGGCCGACTGCATGGCATTACCCAATCCGCGCTCCTCCGGCTTCAGCAACAGGACCGCGTAACCGTCGGTGGCAATATCCTGTGTGGCCGATGCGATAAAGGCCATCACCATCAGCGCCACAATCAGCACGAAATCAGTCTGCAGATTAAAAAAGCCAATACTGAGAATGACAAAAGCATAGAAAATCTCCGACAGGAAAATCCATCGCTTCATCTGCCTGAGCGAGGTTGTGTTGCGGTCGACCATCGGGGCCCACAGAAATTTAAAGATCCAGGGGAGCTTAACCAACTGCATCAACCCGATCGATTCCAGCGAGTAATGCTCCTGGCGCATAATCACCGGCACCACCGTCGAGAAAAAACTCATCGGGATGGATTGCGCAATGTAAAGACTGAAGAGTACCGGAAATTTATGCCATGCTTTTTCGTTCATCGATTTTAGAATTTTAAAGAAAGGTTCACACCCAAACGGGCTGGCTTGCCGGTTTGGACATATTTCTTTCCAAGAGCCTCAAAATAAAAAGATTCGTAATCAGTTCCAAATATATTTTTACCCCACAGGTCAAACTGCATATCGCCTTTTATCAACGACAGCTTCACATCGGTGGTCCCGTAATTATCCTGGGCATGGGAGTTCGCCTCATTCCAGTAGATCTTTCCCGTTTCCCGATAGAGCACATTTATTTTCAACTGATCCAGCACCGCTGAATTGCGGATAGGGATACTCTTGTTCAGTTGGATGGCTAGGGTATGGCGCGGAACATAAGGGATAAAATTTCCGCTGTAGTCAATATTGGCATTCAACACATTATGGATAAAGGTGGCATGGGTATATCCGTAGGATACCGAAGCATCAAAACCCATGACCGGCGCCGTCTTCAACGCGGCCTCAACCCCTTTGCTCTCCGATTTACCGGCATTCTTCAGCATCGATCCGTTTCCGCTGGGGACGGTCTGATAGATCTGCTGGTTACGCCAGTCGATATAGAAGAAGGCCAGATCGGCATAGAGCATATTATTGAACAGTGACGATTTCAAACCCATCTCATAGTTCCAGCTATCTTCAGGATCAAAAGTCAAATCTTCGGGTCGTTCAATCGTTGAATTGTATCCTCCGGTCTTGTATCCCTTGGCCACGACCGCGTAAACACTGTTTCGGCCCATATTGTAATTGAGCGCTATTTTTGGCATCACCACCGAAAAATCAAGCGAAGGATAGAGCGTATCGACCATATTGGCGATGGTCCCGTTCTTCTTCAAATCGTAGACATAGTCCAGCTCATTTCGCTCAGAGTCGAACCGGATGCCTGCCGTCAGCGTAAGATTCTTGACCAGGAAATCATTCAGGGTCGATTGATGGAAGAAGGCGTAACCCGAAACAGTATTGTCGTATTGCTTGAACGACTTGCTCTTTGCCTTATAATTATCCACATCGACCCCCTTATCCAGGAACTGCATAAATCCGTAAGCGCCCACCAGCCACTGATAGCGGTGATCGCCTCTCGACCGGGCAATCAACTCCTCTGAAATCATGTGCTGATGCTGTTTCTGCACCACGAAATAGAGCGAATCGGCCGTGAAGTCCTGGTCTATCTTTTGTGTATCGTCCAGTAACTGGTACGAAGTGGTCGAAGAAATCTCGTAATTGTTCTTCACCACACGGGCAACCAAAGCATCGGAGAAAAGGTTACGGTAATAGGAGCTGTACTGGTTGTAATTAATCGGGTCGGGACGATTGGTGGTGGTGTTGAAAACCGCGTAGGGATAGCCCCCCTGGTCGCTATGCTCGAAGCTGAGCACATTCTCGAACGACAGGCTCTGCGTGGGTCTCCAGATCAGCTTATTGCGGAAACCGGCAGAATTGAGCTCATCCACCTGATCGTTGGTGTATTGGTTCTTAAAGAAACCGTTTTGATGCAGGTAATTGGACGATAAAGAATAGGCAAACTTATTGCCCGTCTTTCCGTAATGTCCGGCATTCACGGCAGCGGAACCATAGGAGCCGGCCGACAGGTTGACGCGGGTTCCCTGGTAATCCATCGGCGAGAGGGTGAGCACATTCACGATCCCGGCCATCGTATTCCGGCCGTAAAGCGTGCCTTGGGGGCCACGAAGGACTTCGATCCTCTGGATATCGAAGAAATCGAAATTGAAGGAAGCCTTCTCAAAATAGGGCACATTATCGACATAAAGGCCCACCGACGGGGCGTCGATCCGCGAACCGATCCCCCTGATATAGACCGGGGCTGTCAGCTTCGATCCGTAGTCTGGCATAAAGAAGTTGGGGGCTGTCGAAGTGATATCGGTTAATGAATGAACTTCATTTTGTCTGATCGTTTCCGTCGACAGCAGCGATACCGACGCGGGCAACTCCTTCAGCTTCGACTGGTTCTTCGAGGCATTGATCACCACTTCGCCAATCTCAACTTTCGGAACTGCTGTCGTATCCGTGACGACAAGCATATCCTGCGCCCTCGTTGTAAAAGTAAAGGCAAGAAACACTGCTACAACGCTCAAATATTTATAATTCATTGTCTGATTTTTGGTTGATTTAACTGTAGGCCAACCACTCCTTCCATCCCGCAGAACAGAAGATAAAACACTAGACCGATGAAGGACAACTATGTATGGCTGGCCGCTCCTCCAAAGGATAATCAGACCAATGAGGGTGGAGGACGCGAAAAATCAGAAAAACCAAAACATACTGCCCGGACAGGGATATCCGGGTGAAAAACTGCCGGTCGGCTCCTGTCGTCGGGAACCGGGTGAAACGAACAGTCTGCAACATAACAATAGTGAAAACTCAGGTCTTTTACAACATAAGCCTTTGCAGTAGCAGCAACGTTTGCCTTTGCCACATCGGTTTGCTGAAGGTGACTTTCTGTCGGATTGGGGAGTGCCTCTTCACACTTCGGTTTCATCAGCGAAAACATACCCATATAAACCATGTAAACCACGGTGAACAGGATATAAGGAATATGCGATGAAAAAACTCCGAAATAATACATTGCTTCGACAACTTACAAGGCACAAAGAAAGCAAATATATCTTCAATAATCCGCAGGATTACCTCATTTCTTTGTTATTAAATAACAGTCAATCAACCCCGGCAGAGCTACCCCAACATTCGGACCCGAAAAATCCCTTTACATAACGAAATCAACAGGGAGCCTAAAGCTTAAGAGCCAATCTTACCATAACGCTGATAATCTGAAAAATACAGAACAAATATCCGTCCTTCTACAATAACCGGATAATAAAGCTCATAAGTTCCGTCACGCGAACCAAAGCGGGACCCGGTAAATCCTTTTTCAAAGACACTCTTCAGATACTCGTGTTCCGACTGGGAACAGGAATATATCATACTGATCTTGCCTTGCCCCTGATCCTTATCCCAATCCATAGAATAACCGTCAATCTTCAAAAAGACCGGATCGTTTTCCACCGAATCGGGCACAATGACGGCAATCTCCTGAAACTCCTCACTGTTCTTCACCAGGAAACGAAGAGTTTGTTCACTACTTCTCAGATAAACGGTATCAAAACGATAAGCCGCAATTTGCTTCAGCCGGTCAGGATACTGCTCAACCAGGTAATTTGCCGCTCCGATCAGGTATTTCTCCTTGTTTTTATTGGTCAACCAGTCTCCGGCAAACATCAAGGCCAGCAAAACCGGAAAACTCAGGATGAAAATGAACACTTTGATATTGGCCGAACGGTTCGATCCGGCTTTGGGAACATTCTGCCCCAGATGGTCGGCCATACGGGTCAGGTTCAACATAACATTAATCATCAACGCGCCCAGCATTAAAGCCAGGATACCCAAAATACTGAAGTAAAACGACTCGGTGATGTTCTCTTTAAAAACCTTTAACCCGAAAACCGAGGAGGCAATAAACACGAACACCCAGTAAATCAACAAAACAATAGATATCAACCCAATGGCATTACTGACCCCGATGATTCTTTCTTTTCTCATAGTACAGGTTTCAAGATTTATCCAAAGTTGCGAAAAAAAACAACTCAACATCCAACTTGAGAACATGAATCCTTCCGCCCCGGACAAATATCCCGATCAAAATTCCGACTTTCACCATCCTGTCAACAGCATGATCCGGCACCTGCCCTAAACCGTGAAAAAACCACCCTTAAATGGAAAGGAATAACAACATACCCGACAATGAATTATTGGCTCATTAATCATTCGCCCCGGTTGAATAGCGACAGCCGCACCCGTCAACAATCCGCCATTCTTTTGCCAAAACACCGAAAAAGCGACTCAGTTTTATGCAACTATTTTTAAATGATCGGAATAATGAACTATTTTTGTCAAAAATTTTTTCGTACGCTATGAATTTTGTAGAAGAACTCAGTTGGAGGGGCATGATCCACGATATGATGCCCGGATTGGAAGAACAATTAAAGAAAGAGACAACCACGGCATATGTCGGCATCGACCCGACCGCTGATTCACTGCACATTGGCCATTTGGTCGGGGTGATGATGCTGAAACATTTCCAGGTCTGCGGCCATAAACCCGTCGTATTGGTCGGCGGCGCCACCGGCATGATCGGCGACCCTTCAGGGAAATCGCAGGAGCGCAACCTGCTCGACGAACCGACGCTGCGCCACAACCAGGAATGCCTGAAAAAACAACTGGCCAAGTTTCTCGACTTCGAATCCAACGCTCCCACCGCCGCTGAAATGGTCAACAACTACGACTGGATGAGCCAATTCAGCTTCCTCGAATTTATCCGCGACATCGGGAAACATATCACCGTCAATTATATGATGGCCAAAGACTCGGTTAAGAAACGTCTTGATCCCGATAGTGGCGCTGCTGGAATGTCGTTTACCGAGTTCACTTACCAGTTGGTGCAGGGAACCGACTTCCTCCATCTTTACGAAACGATGAATTGCAAACTGCAGATGGGCGGCTCCGACCAGTGGGGCAATATCACCACCGGCACCGAGCTGATCCGCCGTAAGCTGGGTGGCGAAGCTTTCGCCCTCACCTGCCCGCTGATCAAGAAAGCCGACGGCACCAAGTTCGGGAAAACAGAATCGGGCAACGTATGGCTCGATCCCGAAAGGACTTCGCCCTACAAATTCTACCAGTTCTGGCTGAACACCTCTGACGAGGACGCCCAAAAATATATCCGGATCTTTACCCTGCTCACCAAAGAAGAGGTCGAAGCGCTTATTGCCGAACAACTCGAAGCCCCGCACCTGCGCGTGCTGCAGAAACGTCTGGCCAAAGAGGTGACCTGCATGGTCCACTCCGAAGCCGATTACAACAGCGCCGTCGAAGCTTCCGAGATCCTTTTCGGGAAAGGAACCGAAGAGACCCTGCGCAAACTCGACGAAGCCACCTTCCTTTCGGTCTTCGAAGGGGTGCCGCAGTTCACCGTCGCGAAAGCCGATCTGGAGCAGGGAATCAGCATCGTTGATCTGCTGGCCGAGAAAAGTCAGGTCTTCCCCTCGAAAGGCGAAGGGCGCCGTACCATTGCCGGAGGCGGCGTGGCACTGAACAAAGCCAAGATCGAGTCGGCCGACATCACGGTCAACGCTTCTCAACTGATCAGCGGAAAATACCTGCTGGTGCAGAAAGGCAAGAAAAATTACTACCTGCTGTTAGCCGAATAAGAGCATCCGTCAGGATCATTAAAACAGCTATTCCAAATAAAAGAACCACGGTGACCCTAATGTCCACCGTGGTTCTTCTTTTTATCCCATCTCATATAAAAGTTCCCGTCTCCGGGTCGTGCACAAATCCTCCAATCCCGAAAGATAATCCCAAATCCCGTTTCCCGGCCCACTGCCCTCCCCGACCATTCCTTATCTCAGGAGAGTAATAAGCAACACTTAAGCCATATCAACTCCCTTCTTTGCCATAGGTTCGACTAACCTTTCTGTATGGTTCCTGTATCTTAGCTTACAGGAACCTTGGAGGAACCTTACAGGAACCTTAGAGATACCCCGGAGCAAACAGGGATGAAACAGGGACTATACCGAATCCAGAACTTCAGATCCTAAATTTTAGCGGTTTGACGGCACAAGCGTTTTACGGAAGAGAAAAAAGGCGTTATGAAAGTCTTGCTGTTTGCAAAAAAAGAAAAGCCCCCGTGAACCGGGGGACTTGTAAAGATCATTTATGCAGGGTTAAAAAAACCATCTATTCAGCTTTTACGGAAAGGGAAGGGTAACACCCCGCCCGGGCTAAAGTTTCGTCTCCGTCTCGCGGATCACCGCCCATTCGGCAGGTCCCAGCTTAGCCCCGGCCGTTTTGATGACCTTCCCGGCCAGCAGGGCGCCCAGCTTGCCGCATTTCTCAAGATCGTAGCCTTTGGCCAGACCGGCCAGGAATCCGGCGGCGAAGAAATCGCCCGCCCCGGTGGTGTCGACCGCCTCGCTGCCCAGTGCCGGGATATGGAACTGCTGCCCGCCCTGACGGACATAAGCCCCTTCTTTCCCCACTTTCACCACGGCGATATCACAGCGCCGGGCCAGATGACCGAGCGCCTCAACGGGGCTTAAACCGGTAAAAGCAACGGCTTCCTCCTCGTTGGCAAAAATGATATCGACATAATTATCGACCAGCTCGTCCAAAACCGCACGGTTGGCCTCCACCACATTGTAACTGGCCAGATCGAGGGCGATGGTAAGCCCGGCCGATTTGGCCTGTGAAGCAGCGGCCATGATCAGCGCATGGTTAAAGACCAGGTAGCCCTCGACAAAGAAGATCTGGTATCCTGAAAGCACTTCCTCAGTAATATCCTCCGGGGTCATCTCCACGGCGGCGCCCAGATAGGTGGCCATGGTCCGCTCGCCGTCGGGGCTGATCAGACAGACTGCCCTCCCGGTGGGAAGATCGGCATATCTAAGAACACGATCGATGGCATGGGCTTTCAGATCATCCTCGAATAGTTTCCCGAGGTCGTCGCGCCCGATCGAGCCCATAAATCCGCAGGGAACGCCCAGATTGGCGATCCCGTTCATCGCGTTGGCCACCGATCCGCCGGTTGCCACCTTAGTTTTTTGGTTCAACAGTCCCAGTCTGATCCGGTCCGAGAGATCGCCATCGACCAGGGTCATCCCTCCCTTGGGCAATCCCAAATTATTGATAGTCTGATCGTCGTCGAGCAAGGCAATGATATCGACCAGGGCATTGCCAATTCCCAATATTTTTGTTGATCCCATCTGCTTCAATTTTTTTTGAATATTTTTGCAAATATATTTTTGATTTCTGAAAAAGTGCTTATTTTTGCAACGCTTTAGAAAATTAAATGCTAGGGCAAACATGATGAAAAGAGCGCCGGCTGAAAGCCACGGAAACAAAGCAAAGTTCATCAAAACAACGTTCTCTGGAAATTGATTAAAAAATATATTCCTTAGTAGCTCAGTTGGTTAGAGCGGCGGACTGTTAATCCGTAGGTCGTAGGTTCAAGTCCTACCTGAGGAGCGAAAAAGCTGAAGTCATTGACTTCGGCTTTTTTTGTTTTTGTACCTTCATGATCAATTATTCAGAAAATAGCTCAATTGGTTAGAGCGGTCCCGATCATTCGGGATTAATCCGTAGGTCGTATCCCGATTCAGTGCCTTCCCGAGATGAGCAGCGATTAAGCTAAAGCCCCCGACTTCGGCTTTTTTTGTTTTTG
>CAZWBR010000017.1:0-72012 GCA_964632305.1 uncultured Prolixibacteraceae bacterium | reverse complement strand
CCAAAGTTATTTTTTTATTATTCTTAACTCTGACACACTTTATTGAACATACTCTTTGAAAAGGTCGAAAATGAAATCTTACGGGAAATCATTAGGCCGCAAGGCAAGCTATTCAAAAACAAACTTGATCCCCATTGACATGATATTAGCATTCAATCCATCCTCCCGCTGATAATGATTATAACGGAGATTGATCGTCTTCATCCCAAAGCGGTAGAGCTTGAATTTGGTAAAGATATCGGTATAGGATAATCCAAGCCCGTACTGATTGCTGTAGAAGGTCGAGAGATCAAAGTCGGAGGAATAATATTCTTCAGAGGATAGATGGGTGTCGAACGGGGCGAAATAATCGACCTGCTGCTGGGTATAAAAGCGATAGATGGGGGTAAGGGTGAACGAGGGCGTTAGCTTCACCGGCAGTTCGAGGCTGGCGGTATGGGCTGTCATTCCCCAATCATCGAGGTAATAGCGGTAATAGGTACGAACGACAAACCGTTCGTTCAGGTAGTAATTGATCCTTGCTCCCAGCGGGAACTTTAACCGGGTTGAAGGCATTCGCTCGATATCATCGGCCATCATATACGCTCCCAGGTTGGCAGGGTTGGTGTAACGGGCAATATCGTCCGCGGTGCCGATAAAATAGTTGGGGCGGTCGGCGAAATAGATGCGGTGATAGGGGGTGGATAGCAAGCCTTCCTGCATCACGATATCGAAGAAAAGAGAGGCCTGCAATCGTTTACTGAAGATTTGGGATACGATAAAAGAGGCGGAATAGGAATTCCTGCCGGGAGAGGTGATCGAACTGAACCTGGCCGGTTGATATTGTGTTGAGGCATTGCCATTCTCATTCAATACGGTCACGCCGCTGAAGTACCCCTGGTTCTGAAAATTGTTTCCGTACAGGCTATACTCATGAAGTTCAGTCGGATAGATTGGTTTCCATTTATCGAGATAGACCTGTCCTTTAACGGCGAATTCGGTATTCTTTTCGTTGAACTGCCAGGCAAGATCTCCACCAAAGCCAAAGGAGCTGTAGTCGAATTCGTTGGAGACGGCTATGTTGCTTCCCCATATAAAATTCCGGCTGTCGGAGGTGTGACTGTATGCGATATGGCCGCTGGCCAGCACATCGCTTCGCGAGGCGCCTGACGAAGCCACCCACGGGGTTCCTGTGGGTCCCGTGCCGGGGAGATTATTCCCTTCATCCGGTTCGTCTTCATGCTCGTCATCATCGTCGTCGCCTCCTCCCCTGGAGGCACCGGTACTGTTGAAGGGGTTGATATTGCTGGATGAGGCGGAGGTATAGGCCGAAAGGCCCATATCGATAGTCAGGACATCGTCCTCATTCAGGGGAATGGAGATCACGATAGTGGGGGTTCCGTCGCTCAGTTTTTCGCTTCCTACCCCTCCGCCCACCGCCGAGTGGGTCCCGTCCTGGTTGTAATAGCTCATTAACAGTTCAACTTCAGGTGTTTCGAGAACCCGTTTTTTATAGGTGCTGACGGTATCCTGTGCATGGGCAAGAAGCGTGTTGGCCCAACATAAGAGTAATAGTATTGAAATCGCTTTCATGCAGTCTATTTTTAGTTACATCCACATCCTCCGCCGGTTTTGCCACCGTTGGCCCCGGAGGCTCCTTCGCGATAGACCTGGAAATTGGTTTCGAAACGTTCGGTGGGAGTGGCCGAAAGTTTCATGTCAGGGTCGTTGATATAAACTTTCTCGTACTCTTTCACCGTTGTGCATGAGGTAAGCAGAGCCATCAGGAAAAGTGTTGTCGCTATATATTTCTTCATGGTTTGATATTGTTTAACTGGATATGATCTGAAGTAAAAATCCGGCCCTGGTCATCGACCATGACACATTCAATCTGCTTCATCTGGTTGACGAAATCGAGCCCGACCTCTTTTCCCATCACGAAGACGGCAGTGGCCAGTGCATCGGCCAGTTCGGCTTTCGGGGCGAAGATCGTGACACTGGTCAATCCGGAAGCGGGATAGCCTGTTCGGGGATCGATGATGTGGGTATATCTTTTCCCGTTGAACTCAACATATTTTTCGTAATTGCCGGAGGTCACCACCGCGTTGTTGCTGAGGGGGAACCACGAAAAGACCTTATTTTCGTTGAGGGGATTGGTGATGCCCACCATCCAGGGGGAGCCGTCGGGTTGGGTTCCCCACGTGGTCAGATCGCCTGAGGCATTGATGATCCCGCCCTTCACCCCGTGAGCTTCGAGCAATTCGCGGGCCTTATCGGCTGAATAACCTTTGCCGATGGCCCCAAAGCCGATCTTCATCCCTTTCTGTTCGAGAAAGACAGTAAGGTTTTCCTTATCGGGGATAATATGGCGGAAGCCTATTCTCGCGACCGATTGTTTTATCTCTTCCGGGGTCGGCATCCGGGTCATCGATCCGTCAAACTTCCAGATCTTGTCCATCGAGGCATAGCTGATGTCGAAAGCTCCGTTGGTGAGTTCTGAGATCAGATTTGAGCGGATGATCAGGTTAATCAATTCATCGCTGACTTTTACCGGCTTAATGCCTGCCTGTCGGTTGATCTCAGCCACTTCAGTATCTTCTTTCCAGTCGGAGATCACCTGCTCGATGCGCGAAATTTCACTGGCCGCCATGTCGATATACCGGTCAGCTTCTGCCTGGTCTGTGGCCAAAACCGTGATATCGTAACGGCTTCCCATCAGTTTCATCACCCGGGTGAACTTTTCGACCTGTGAAAAACCGATGAAGGGCAGGAGCAACACTATAAGGGTAATTGATTTCAATGGGTCTTTTTTTCGAATGAGCCCAGTAAGCTAATGTATTCGGCGGGGGTCAGGTTTTTAAATCCCGTCGTTCCAAGCACTTTACCTTGTTGATCGAGCAGGAGGACCAGGGGGAAGAGCCCTTGTTTATTATACTTTTCGGCCAACTGCTCATTTTGTTTTTTCTGTTGTTCGGGCAATTGATTCTTCTTGCTCTTCGGGAAATCGGCCCGCAACATCACCAAGTGATCATTGGCATAACTGGTAAACTCAGGGGATTGCCATATTGTTTTATCCAGCTTAATGCATGGGGCGCACCAATCGGAACCGGAAAAAACCAATAGAATATTACGATTCTTTTCATTGGACAGTTTTAACGCCTCCTCGTAGTTAGTCACCCATTGCTGGGCAAAAAGGCCGTTAAGGAATAGTAGAAAGAATGCCGTAAGAATGATTCTTGTTTTCATTTGTAAATTATTTTCTTTTTAAAAGGTCAAATGGAATAGCCATGATTGAAGGATTATTTTCATTTCCGGTCGGCGTTTGACAAATCATGGTTGTTTCATATCGCAAAAAAGGTCTTTATTAAATGCACTTATAACGGTTGAGAAGAAAGGATTGTTTCAGGGGAAAGGGAAATATCCTTTAGGAGGGGTTAATTTGTAATCATTTCAGATATGATTTTTCAGGCAACCTGAAATACATTTTCCGCATCGTTCCTCTTTATTTCTGAATATGCATATGGGATTACCGGTGGAAAGTGGAAAAAGTTGGGAAAGATAGTTTGTTACCGTGCCCTGACTCAGACTGTTTTACTTTCATTTCTGATTAGCTGCCATTCACTTCCTTTCGGAAAGGGATTATTGGTTTCTGAATCGGGTTCCTATTGCTTTGATCATTTCAATGTTCCTCCGTAAGGCAGGAGGGAAGATATTCAGGTGATTGTTCCCGGGTGATCAGCGTCTGCCGGCAGGGAGGGACGGGGCGGGAAAGGAAAGTTGAGGGATAAAGTTTATTGGTTAAATCAGATTTGGTAAAATATTGATATTTTAAGTCATAATTTGAATGAAAAGTTCAAAATAAGCTTGATTATTTCATTCCGATTCAATATATTTGTGTACCCAATTGCCTTTAATGCACAATGTAAGATTTAAGTGCATAATTTGAGGTTGCCGCCCGGCAACCTCTTTTTTTTGTTTGTATCTGAACGGGGGCTATCCTTAGGTAAAAAAAAAGAGAGCCCGGCGAACAATGTCCGACGGGCTCATTACGATGTGAACTAAATTAAAACACGAGATTATCTTCAAAAACTTTATTTTCTTTTCTTAGGTTCATCTTTTCCATTGGCCGATAGACGTAGATCAGGCCATATTCCGCGGCTTTGTTTCTTTTCTCTTCATCGGGCAGTTCGGCATAGAACTCTTCCACTTCGTTCCAGATATCGAGGATAATATCGTCGGCCTCCTTGCGCATCGAGGCTACCTTGGCCGTCCAGCGGGCGGTATTGTTTTGAAGGGTTTTCTGGAAATGATAAGCATCAACAAACTGGTCGTACTTCACTTTTACGACGGCAATAGAGGGGTTATAGAGGGGATTTCCGCCATGGAGGGTCCTTTTGTGTTCCCCTTCGATAATCTTTTTGCCCCATTCGAGGATTTCCGAATCGAGGATAAGGTTTGGCGTTTTTTTGTCGCGGGTCATCCCGTAGAACTCCCTTACATCGGCCTTCATATCGCCCCGTTGGATCGAGAAGTTGAGGACCTGTATAAAGTGGGAGATGTAAAGCCTTGCTTTCTTGGCGGTCTCCAGGTATCCCCGGCTGCTTTTCTCCTGCTGTTGCCTGGCTTGTTTGTGATGGATGATATTGGTCTCGAAAGCCGGGAAGAAGGCCCTGAGCCGGTTAAGGGTGTTGGCTGAGAAGGCCAGTTGTCCGACCGGTTTTTTTTGCCCCATCATAACTGCCGTGTTGAGTGCCCTTAAGCGGGCCTGATCTGTGTTTGGTAATCTTCTGTATGGCATATTTACCGTTTTTTAGGAAAATACTGTCTCTTCTTTGTGCGAATTTATAGATAAACAATATAAAATGCACCTTCGCAATAGCCCATTGGGGAAAGAGTTATGAACTATCTGATGTTAATAACAAAAAAAGCGCCACCCGAAGGCAGCGCTTTTGCAACTATTGAGACAATAATTAGTCTGCTAATTTTGCGACGAGGTACTCGCGGTTCAGGCGGGCGATGTGCGCGATGGAGATGCTCTTAGGGCAGGCCATTTCGCAGGCGCCGGTATTGGTACATCCGCCGAAGCCCAGTTCGTCCATCTTGGCGACCATCGCTTTGGCACGACGGTTAGCTTCAACTTTTCCCTGGGGCAGTTTGGCAAACTGCGAAACCTTAGCCGCTACGAACAGCATGGCCGAAGAGTTTTTACAGGTTGCCACGCAGGCTCCGCAGCCGATACATGCCGCGGCATCCATTGCTTCCTCGGCGTCGTCCTGACTGATCGGGATAACATTACCGTCGGGAACACCACCGGTATTGACCGATACATAACCACCGGCCTGCTGGATCTTCTCGAAAGCGGTACGATCGACCATCAGGTCTTTGATTACGGGGAAGGCTCCCGATCTCCAGGGTTCGATGGTGATGGTCTGGCCATCGTCGAACTTGCGCATGTGCAACTGGCAGGTGGTGACTTCGGTATCCGGACCATGAGCATGGCCATTTACATAGAGAGAACACATCCCGCAGATGCCTTCGCGGCAGTCGTGGTCGAAAGCGATCGGATCTTTGCCCTGAAGGATCAGCTGATCGTTCAGGATATCGATCATTTCGAGGAATGAAGTGCCTTGTGAAACATTTTCAACTTCGTATGTTTCGAACCGGCCCTGAGCCTTCGGGCTGTTTTGCCTCCAGACTTTTACAAATATTTTTTTGAGAATTTTATCAGCCATTTTTTGAGATTTTTTGATTGGAGATCAACTCCCCTTTCTTATTTGTAACTTCTCTGCGTTAATTCAATCGTTTCGAAAACCAGATCTTCCTTGTGAAGGACCGGCTCAGCATCGACACCCTTGTATTCCCAGGCGGAGACATAGGCGAAGTTGACATCATCGCGTTTAGCTTCTCCTTCTTCGGTGCATGATTCTTCGCGGAAGTGACCGCCGCACGATTCATTGCGGTTGAGGGCATCGCGGGCCATCAGTTCGCCCAGTTCGAGGAAGTCGGCCACACGGCTTGCTTTTTCCAGTTCGGGGTTCACATTGTTCATCTCGCCCGGGATCAGCAGGTCGGAATAGAATTTCTTACGCAGTTTCTTAATCTCTTCGATAGCAGTTTTGAGGCCTTCGGCATTACGGGCCATCCCGACGTAATCCCACATGATGGTTCCCAAATCCTTGTGGAAGTGGTCAACCGGGGTCTTACCCTTGATGTTGTAAAGCATCTGAAGCTTGTCGACAACTGCTTTTTCTGTTTCCTCGAATTCGGGACGGTTGGTATCCGTCTTTGGAACCATGATCTCACCGGCGAGGTAATCACCAATGGTGTAAGGAAGTACGAAGTAACCGTCGGCCAGACCCTGCATCAGTGCAGAAGCTCCGAGGCGGTTGGCGCCGTGGTCGGAGAAGTTGGCTTCACCGATGGCATAAAGACCGGGAACAGTGGTCATCAGATTATAATCGACCCAGGTTCCACCCATGGTGTAGTGGATGGCAGGATAGATCTGCATCGGGTTTTTATACGGATCGACGTCGGTAATTTTCTCGTACATCTGGAAAAGGTTACCGTAACGTTTGGCGATGGTATCGTGGCCAAGACGCTGGATGGCGTATTTAAAATCGAGGTATACGGCCTTTCCTTCCGAATTGACCCCGAAGCCTGCATCGCAGCGTTCTTTGGCAGCGCGGGAAGCGACGTCACGGGGAACAAGGTTACCGTATGAAGGATAACGGCGTTCGAGGTAGAAGTCGCGGTCTTCATCGGGGATGTCGTTCGCGTTGATCTCTCCCTTGCGGAGCTTCTCGGCATCGTCGTATTTTTTCGGAACCCAAACGCGGCCGTCGTTACGCAGCGATTCCGACATAAGGGTCAGTTTTGACTGCTGTGAACCGTGTACCGGGATACAGGTCGGGTGGATCTGAACGAAACAAGGATTGGCAAAGTAAGCACCTTTCTTGTAACATACCCAGGCGGCCGAGCCGTTACAGCCCATCGCATTGGTTGAAAGGAAGAAGACGTTTCCGTAACCGCCGGTGGCAATAACCACAGCGTGAGCGCCGAAACGTTTGATCTCACCGTTAACCATGTCGCGGGCAATGATACCGCGGGCTTTGCCATCGATAAGCACCACGTCGAGCATTTCGTGACGGGTGTACATTTTTACTCCACCCTGTTGGATCTGACGGTTCAGCGCTGAATAGGCGCCGAGCAATAACTGCTGACCGGTCTGACCACGGGCGTAGAAAGTACGGCTGACCAATACCCCACCGAACGAACGGTTGGAGAGGAGACCGCCGTATTCGCGGGCAAACGGAACTCCCTGGGCAACACATTGGTCAATAATATTGGGGGAAACTTCGGCCAGACGATAGACATTGGCTTCGCGGGCACGGTAGTCGCCACCTTTAACAGTATCATAAAACAGACGATAGACAGAGTCATTATCGTTCTGGTAATTTTTAGCGGCATTGATCCCGCCCTGAGCAGCAATAGAGTGGGCGCGGCGGGGGCTGTCCTGGTAACAGAACGCTTTTACGTTATAGCCTAATTCAGAAAGGGAAGCGGCTGCCGAAGCACCGGCCAGACCGGTACCGACTACGATTACTTCGAGTTTTCTTTTGTTGGCGGGGCTGACCACTTTAATTTTAGCTTTGTGGTTCGACCATTTCTGTGAAATGGACCCTGCAGGTATCTTTGAATTTAAGATGCTCATATCTTGTAATCTTATTAGTTCAATTTAGAATTTGATGAGGAAGTAGAGCGGGATAAAGGCGAATCCGGCTGCCAGTACAATTCCGACAAGGGTGGCCAGGAATTTGAGGCGGCTCATCCAGACTGAATTGTTCAGGCCAATGGTATGGAAAGCGCTCCAGAAACCGTGGGTGATATGAAGACCTACCAGGATACCGCCAAGCACATAGATCAAGTCGTAGAGCGGGTAGTTTATAAACAGGTTGGATACCAGGGTATAGGCGTCGTGCATCACTACACCGTCTACCTCTTTTTCTCCGATATCGCCGGTGATCTTCATCTTAACGTAGAAGTTAAAGATGTGAAGGACCAGGAAGACCAGGATCATTCCTCCAAGGATAAACATGTTTTTAGCCGGAGCGTACCAGTTCAGTAGTTTATCACCTGATTCATAGCTTTGCGGACGGGCTTTCATGTTGGTTAATGTAATCCATCCTGACCAGATGATGTGAATAATGAAACCCAGCGCTAAAACCGGCTCCATCACTTTAATCATCGGATTGGTTGCCATAAAGTGAGCGGCAAGGTTGAACAGGTTCCCGGTGTCATCCAACGTCAGGAACAGGTTCAGCGTAAGGTGGACGCACAGGAAGACGATCAAAAACAGTCCTGTGATGCTCATAAATACTTTCCGCCCAATGGAGGCGTTCATGAAACTGCTCATAAGTACTTGATTTTAATAATTATTTTGCAATAAAAGCTATTTGTAAATTTTACACAAAATTAGGTCTTGAAAAGATGCTTTACAACATGATTCAGGCGAATTCTGCAATTTAAATTGTTTCTAAGGAGGTTGGGTGACTTATGTCACTTTTATTTATCTTTTCAGGCATAGGTGCTCAGGAAAGTAATGAGGGCCCTGGTGACCTCCCCGGACTCCTCGATAAATCCCAAGTGGCCCGATTGACAGAGGATTATATGTTGTGATGCAGGTATGGCAACGGCCTCGGCCCTCATCATTCCGGAATCATAAACGCGATCGTGCTGCCCGATGATGATTAACAGTGGAAGTTTGGCCGATTTGAAGTATTCCCTGAAATCTTCACGATGATTGATGGCATGTATTGCGGCTAAAGCTCCTTCGAGGGTGACCTGCCGGCTGATCCGGCTGAGTTGCCCGAAGGCTTCTGCAAAACGGGTCTCGTTGCCGGGAGCAAAATTGGTCGGGAGAGTGGTTCGGAGCAGCAGCTCTTTTTTTCCTTTTTTCAGGAAGGTGGCTTCGCGTTCACGCAGTTTTATGCTCTGATCGTCGGCCTTGCAAAGCGGAGAATGCATCAGGACAAGTGCTTTCACTTTTTGGGGATAGTTCTTCGTGAAAGCCATGGCGAGATAGCCTCCCATGGAATGGCCAATGACCGGGAGCGGTTTGTCGATCCCGATTTGCTGAAGAACGAAGCTGACGCTCGCCGAAAGCTCATTAAACGTGTAGGGTTGGGTGGGAGAGGAGGAATATCCATGTCCCGGGAAATCGATACGTATGACTTTAAACGGTTGTTGAATCAGTGCGTTCACCAACGGATCGAAGAGTTCACTGCTTCCCCAATAGCTGTGAAGTAACAGTATCGGAATACCCTCACCATCGATTCGGGTATGGATGTTTATTCCGGCGTGATTATAACAGAGTTCCATCGGCATTTTTTTTTGCAAAGATACAATAAGCCGGGCATGACCTTGATTTAAATGAGGATTAAAGTGTTTAAGAGTGTATGCGAAAAAATAATCATCATAATTGCAACATTTTAGTCGTGATTCACGTTTATCAGGCATAACTGTTTTAAATATAAATAGTAATGGGAATGAAATCAGCGATATTTGTCCTTTTGATTTTTTCTTTTCTGTCCCTTTTTGGTCAAAGCTCAACGGGGGTCATTAATGGCAGGGTTTTTAACAGTAAGAATAATGAGCCGGTTGAGTTTGCGACGATTGTTTTAAGAAACAGTGCGGTGGGGACCAACAGCGATGAGAAGGGGCAATTTACGATTGGTCAGCTTGTTCCCGGTTTTTATCAGATACAGGTTTCCGCGGTGGGGTATAAGACATACATGTCTGAAACATTCCGGGTCACCCTGGCCAATAGTGCCACCCTTTATATTCCGATGGAAGAAGAGAATGTCAATATTGAGGAGGTAACGGTCCGACCTTCCTATTTCCCGAAGAGGGAGGAGAGCCCCAATTCGCTCAGGACGATCGGGATCGATGAGATCGAGAAAAACCCCGGGGGTAAACGGGATATCTCCAAGGTGATCCAGTCATTCCCCGGCGTATCGTCAACGCCGGCCTACCGGAATGATGTGATTGTCAGGGGAGGTGGTCCCAGTGAAAACCGCTTTTACCTCGATGGGGTGGAGATTCCCAACCTGAATCATTTCTCTACGCAGGGAGCTTCAGGAGGTCCGGTAGGTATGATCAATGTGGATTTTATCCGGGAGGTCAATTTTTTCTCCGGAGCCTTCCCGGCTTCAAGGGGCAACGCGATGAGCTCTGTGTTGGAGTTTAGCCATAAGGAGGCTAATGCCGATAATGTTAAATTCCGGGCAACAGTCGGAGCGTCCGACCTTGCCCTCTCTTCTGAAGGACCACTATCAGAGAAAAGCTCTTTCCTGGCCTCTGTCCGGCGATCCTATTTGCAGTTTCTTTTCAAGGCTCTTGAGCTCCCTTTTCTCCCAACATACAACGATTTTCAGTTTAAGTATAAAAACAGGTTGAATGATAAACTGGAATTGTCTTTCATCGGATTGGGCGCTCTCGATCAGTTCGATCTGAATACCGGGGCGGATGAGACGGAAGAACAACGTTACTTATTAGGTTATTTGCCCGATAATGATCAGTGGAACTACACGTTTGGGGCCGTATTGAAACATTTTCACGATAAAGGGAATAATACTTTGGTCCTTAGCCAAAACCGGCTGAACAATACTTCGGTCAAATATCGTGATAATGTGGAGCAGGCCGGCAATAAAATTCTTGATTATAATTCCATGGAGACCGAGACGAAACTCAGGGTTGAACATAACTACCGTTCGGACAAAGGCTATAAGCTGATTTATGGGGTTGATCTTCAGTATGCCGATTATGAGAATAATACTTTCCGAAAAAGCTTTGCCGGATCGTTGCCTTATTCACAGAATTATAAATCTGAGATTGATTTTGTGAAGTATGCCCTGTTTGGCCAGGCCAGCAGGGATTTTGCGGAGAACCGGCTGACCCTATCGCTGGGATTAAGGGCCGACGGGAACGGCTATTCAGAGAAGATGGGTAATCTCTTCTCCAATCTCAGTCCGCGATTCTCGGCCAGTTACAGATTATCGCCAACGGCTTCGCTCAATATTAATTCGGGACGGTTTCTGCAGTTACCCTCCTACACGACCCTGGGATTCCGGAACAATGCAGGCCAATTGGTCAATCGTGAGAATGGCTTAACCTATATTGGCGTTAATCATCTTGTGGCCGGATTCGATTATCGTCCCACCGCGTCGACTCAAATAGAGGTGGAAGGGTTCTATAAACAGTACAGCCACTATCCTTTTTCGGTGAATGATTCGGTCTCATTGGCCAGTAAAGGGGCGGACTACGGGGTTTACGGGGATGAGGAAGTTGCTTCGGAGGGCAAAGGGCGGGCCTTCGGGGTCGAAGTGATGGCCCGTTTTAAAGACCTTTGGGGATTTAACGGGGTCGCCACCTATACTTTTGTCCGGAGTGAGTTTTCAGATAATACCGGACAGTATATCCCCTCCGCCTGGGATAACCGTAACCTCTTTTCGGTGACCGCTACCCGTTCGTTCAAAAAAAACTGGGACTTTGGTTTTCGTTGGAGATATCTGGGGGGGGCGCCTTTTACCCCCTGGGATCTTGACCGTTCTTCGTTAAAGGAGGCCTGGGATGCCCAGGGCAGAGCCTATTTGGATTACAGCCGGTTCAACCGGGAAAGGGCGAAAGCTTTTCATCAACTTGATTTACGAGTCGATAAATCCTATTTCTATAAAAGGTGGTCGTTGATGTTTTATCTCGATATTCAGAATGTTTACAATTTTAAAGCTGCCCTGGCTGACAACTTGGTTCGTGTGCTCGATCCGAGCGGAGTCCCGGTTACTGATCCTGAAGATGAGAACCGGTATGTGCTGAAAGCAATCAGAAATAGTTCGGGAACTTTATTGCCAACCTTGGGAATTATGATAGAGTTTTAAAATGGCCTCGCCCATCCGCTGGGTCAAGGAGTCGATCGTTTCGGAACTTACAGGGTAGGTTCAGCTTTTCGCTTTTCCAGAGTAGTTGCGCAAAAATAAAATATGTGTTAATAAGCCATTGACATTCATTTTATTATAGTCTATTTTTGCATTAATTAAATGGGGCTCGGGAATTTAGTTCAGCAAAATTCTTTGAACTTAAATAGTGATTTTCTTTACTTTGCAAAAATTTCAGGAGGTTCCTGATCTGTTATCATCAAAAGGATGGGCGATAATTTAGTCATTGTTGAGTCACCGGCGAAGGCCAAGACGATAGAAAAATATCTGGGAAAAGATTTTTTGGTTACGTCGAGTTTCGGACATATCCGGGATCTGGATAAGAAAGATTTTGGGGTTGATATAAATAATCAATATCAGCCTAACTATATCATCTCCGATGATAAGAAGAAAGTGGTAGCCGAACTGAAGAAAATGGCGAAGGCTGCCAAGACCATCTGGATCGCATCCGATGAGGACCGCGAGGGAGAGGCGATCGCCTGGCATTTGATGGAGGTGTTGAAACTTGATCCTGAAAAGACCAATCGTATAGTCTTTCATGAGATCACTAAAGATGCGATTCTGAATGCCATTGAAACGCCGCGCCGCCTTAACAGGGATCTTGTTGATGCTCAGCAGGCCCGCCGTGTTCTTGACCGTTTGGTCGGTTTCGAAATCTCCCCGGTGTTGTGGAAAAAGGTGAAGCCATCCTTATCGGCCGGTAGGGTTCAATCGGTTGCTGTGAGGCTTATCGTGGAACGAGAGCGGGAGATCATTAATGCGGTATCAACCCCATACATTAAAGCAAGCGCGTTGTTCCTGGTCCCTGAAAAGAATGGAAAGAATGCCTTTATAAAGGCTGAATGTCCTACCCGTTTTGAGACGGCCGATCAGGCCAAATCGTTTCTGGAGAGTTGCAGTAATTCCGATTTTGTGATCAGTGACATTGTGGTTAAGCCAGCGAAGAAATCGCCGGCTCCGCCTTTTACCACCTCGACCCTTCAACAGGAGGCCAGCCGCAAACTTGGTTTCCCCGTCGGATTGACGATGTCGGTGGCGCAGCGCTTATATGAGGCAGGTTTTATCACCTATATGCGTACTGACTCGACCAATCTCTCTGAGTTGGCGCTTAACAGTGCGAAAAAGAAGATCGCGGCCTCGTATGGAGAAAAGTATGTTAAGATCAGGCATTATAAAACCAGGGTTAAAGGGGCTCAGGAAGCCCATGAGGCCATCCGTCCCACCTATCTCGACCAGGAAGAAATAGAAGGGACCCCTCAGGAACAAAAACTCTATAATCTGATCTGGAAAAGAACATTGGCCTCTCAAATGGCCGATGCCGAAATCGAGAGGACAACTGTAAATATAGATATTTCAAAATCGCGGGAGCAGTTCGTTGCTACTGGTGAGGTGCTTAAGTTTGACGGTTTTCTGGGGGTTTACCTGGAATCGACCGATGATGAGAATCTTTCGGAGGACGAAAAAGGGCTGTTACCTCCGTTGACTCTTAACCAGCAACTTCAGATGGAGTCGGCTCAGGCCCTGCAGCGTTTTACTCAAAAACCCGCACGATATAACGAGGCCAGCCTCGTCCGTAAGCTAGAAGAACTGGGTATTGGGCGCCCGTCTACTTATGCCCCGACCATTACTACCATTCAACAACGCGATTATGTGGTGAAGGAGGATCGCCCGGGAACAGAAAGAAAATACCTGTTGATGGTGTTGAAAAACGGGAAGATCAAAACGGAAGAAAAAAGCGAGATTACCGGGACTGAAAAATCGAAGTTATTCCCCACGGATATAGGCCTGGTGGTCAATGATTTTCTTTGTAAATATTTCGAACCGATTGTCGATTATAATTTTACAGCTTCCGTTGAGAAGCAGTTTGATGAGATTGCCGAAGGCAATTTGGTCTGGAACCAGATGATCGATGGTTTTTACCGTCCATTCCATAGACAGATTGAGGATGCACTGGTGAATTCGGAGCGGACCCGCGGCCAAAGAAGCCTGGGCGACGATCCGGTCTCCGGTAAACCGGTCTCTGTAAAAATAGGTCGCTTCGGCCCCTTTGTGCAGTTAGGTGAAGCCGCAGAGGGAAGTGACGAAAAACCAACGTTTGCCAGTTTGAAACAAGGGCAAAGCATTGAGACGATTACACTTGAAGAGGCGATAAAACTTTTTGATCTCCCCCGCGATTTGGGAGAGTATGAAGGGAAAAAGGTCTCTGTCGGATTAGGTCGCTTCGGCCCTTACGTAAAGCATGAATCAAATTTCGCTTCTCTAAAAAAGGGTGTCGACGATCCTTACACGATAACCCTGGACCGCGCCATTGAACTTATCGAGGAACGACGCGACAAAGTGATCAAATCACTGTTAAAAACTTATGACGAAGATCCCGCGATCCGCGTTCTTCAAGGCCGTTGGGGCCCTTATCTCTCTTACAAGAAAATGAACATCCGGCTTAAAAAAGATGTGGATATTGAGAAGCTGACCCTCGACGAGTGCAGACAATTGATTGAGACAGAGAGTAAGAAGCCTAAAACAGGAGCGAGAAAGGGAAAATAATCGAAGTTTTATTTATTGTCTTGCATTTCTCCGTAAAATTTCTTTACCTTGTAAGTTATTATTACCAAAATAATAGCCGATGTTAAAAGAACTGATTATCCCATCTCAGGAACTGGAAGTTGTTAAGCAATTTTCAGGAGGGAAAGATAAATTGGGATATCAGCTACGACAGAACCAATGGGATGAACACAACCTTCCCGATGTGGCGATTATCGGTATCCCTGAAGCAAGAACCTCCTATTGCCGCAATTTTGCTGAAGGTCCCGACCGGATAAGGCAACAGCTCTACATGCTCTCCGGGTTCCCTGAAGATTTCCGTATCGTTGATTTGGGAAATATCAAAGCCGGCAAGGATGCCACAGACACTTTTGCCGCTGTGAAAATGGTTGCTGAAGAGCTTATGCTATGGGATATTCCGTTACTCATCCTAGGTGGAAGCCAGGATATCACCGTACCGGTAATCTCCGGTTTTGAAAAGGAGGATCTGATTCTCGCGGTGATCGACGACCGGATCGATAATTACGGTGAGAACGGCAATTCAAATGACGAAATATTTATCAATAATCTGCCATTTAGAACGACGGTTAATCTGATCGCGATTCAATCCTATTTTATTAATCAACTAAACCGGGATGAGGTGACCGAGAGCTTCACCGGGAATCTGATTTCTTTGGGTGAGCTTCGCAATGATGTTCGCGATATTGAACCATTGTTGCGTAATGCCGATCTGGTAAGTTTTGATTTTGGGGCGATGAAGATGTCGGAGGCGCCTGGGCAATCGCGTAACTCTCCCAACGGGTTAAGCGGGGAGGAAGCATGTCAGTTGGCCTGGTATTCAGGTATTGCCACCTCACCGGTATGGTTTGGCCTTTTCGGTTATGCCCCCGAAAATGATCCCGCTTCCATTGGTGGAATGATGGCGGCCCAGCTTTGCTGGTATTTCATCAACGGGGTATCGAAACGTATTGACGAGGTTCCTGCCGACGAAGCGATTGATTTTCAACACTACCAGGTTCCGATTGAAGGGTTATCCGAGCCGATCACTTTTTTAAAGCATCCGGTTTCCAAACGGTGGTGGATGGAAGTGCCTTCGCCCGATTGCGATACTTTCCCTTTGAGGATCCCTTGTTCGAAAAGGGACTACAAGAGGGCCTGCAGAAATGAGATTCCTGATCGGTGGTGGAATTTTTTTAGCAAAAGCTACTGATTTGAACAGGCTGTTTTAAGAAATTAAGAATATAATGCGAAAGAGTTGTTTTGTAAAATACTTGATAAGTTTTTTCAACTATTTGAATGAAAAGTGTTAAACTATTTTGGATTTTGTTAATTATTACTACTTTCGCTGCGAAAGCGCAGCAAGATCCGCAATTCAGTCAAAACATGTTTAACCTTTTGACGGTCAATCCGGGTTTTGCAGGCAGCTCTGATGTTATAAATGCTTCGTTGTTAAACAGATATCAATGGGTGGGATTCCCGGGTGCTCCGAAGACGACGGTTTTTAATGCCGATGCTTCGGTGCCTCTGATCGGAAAAAATGATGGAATTGGGATCTCTTTTATCAATGACGTGGCGGGTTATGAGAAGAATGTGTCGGTAGGAATCAGTTATTCCTGGCGAACAACGGTCGGACAAGGCATGCTTGGGTCAGGTGTCTCGGTGGGGATTATGAATAAGAATCTGAAACCGGGATGGCTCCAGGAAGAGGGTAGTGATCTTATAAATAGTTCTGATCCCGGTCTCCCGCAACAGGAGACTAACGGAATTTTGACAGATCTTGGTTTGGGACTTTTTTATAAGCACAAAGACTATTATCTTGCATTGTCTTTACGCCATTTAAATCAACCCTCCTTTTCTTTTGGGAATGAGGGGGAGTATTCTTTAAAGAGACATTATTATTTTTCTGGAGGCTATAGGGTTGAAACAGTTAATAAATTGATTGAACTGAAACCTTCGTTCTTTTTTAAAACTGATGGAACGACTTACCAGGTTGACCTGAACTGTATTCTTCAATATGATGAGAGATTATGGGGCGGGTTAAGCTACAGACCTAACGACGCTGTTGTAATCCTTTTGGGTACAGAGTTGCAGAATGGATTAAAGTTCGGATACTCTTACGACCTAAACACTTCTGCTTTGTCAAGGTATAACTCGGGGTCTCACGAGCTCTTTGTGGCTTACTCGGTAATGTTTAACAAGCGAAAATTGCACAAATATAAAAGTGTAAGATTTTTATAATGGTTATTGATCAGGAAAGTTGTGCTCAATATATTAGTAGAACTATGAAGAGAATATTATTCTTTTGCAGTATGGCGGCAATACTGCTGTTTTCCAGTTGTCACCGTTCCGGTAGCGGCGAATTGATTGGGGTAGAGAAGCGGGGAAAGTATTTCGAACCGGCTCCTCTGGGAATGTCTTTAATCCCCGGACAAAGTTTTAATATGGGCCCGGGCGATCAGGATGTCGCTAATGCTACCAGCCCTACCCGAACCGTCGATCTTATGTCGTTCTGGATGGATGATACCGAAATCACCAACAACGAATACCGTCAGTTTGTGTACTGGGTCCGCGACTCGATCGCCAGGAAGATGCTTGCTGAACAATTTGATGAATTTCAGATCACGGAGGACCGTAAAGGCAATACGATCGAACCAGCCATAATTGACTGGGATACCAGGCTCGACTGGAGCGATCCCGACTACCGCGAAGCGCTTGAACCTATGTATTATCAGGGTAATGACCGCATCTTCGGTAAAAAGGAAATTGACACCCGTAAGCTGAACTATAGCTATTACTGGGTTGATCTGCAACAAGCCGCCAGGAGACAAAACTCCTATAATTTCGATACCCAGAGTTATCAGGGAACTGTGACCGATTTAGCCGGTAAAGTTGTCCCAATCGAGAGCCGCTCCAGCTTCGTGATGAGTGAGGGCGTGAACATCTATCCTGATACCCTGGTTTGGATCAGGGACTACACCTATTCCTACAATGAACCCTGGGCTAAGATGTATTTCTCGCATCCCGGATTCGACGATTATCCGGTGGTCGGCGTTAGCTGGAAACAAGCTAAAGCTTTCTGCATGTGGAGAACAAATTACAAGAATGCCTCCTTAGCCGAAAGAGGCGATTATCTGGTTCAGGATTATCGTCTGCCTTCCGAAGCTGAATGGGAACTGGCCGCCCGCGGAGGATTAAACAACTCGATGTATCCCTGGGGCGGGTATTACACTCGTTCACAAACCGGATGCTTTATGGCTAACTTCAAACCTATGCGCGGAAATTACAGCGACGATGGAGGCAAAGCTTCGGTCAAGGTCGCTTCCTACGAGCCCAACGGGTACGGATTATACGACATGGCCGGTAACGTCGCCGAATGGACCATTACCGCTTATGACGAGTCTGCCTATAATTTTATGCATGATATGAACCCCAATTTCGAGTACAATGCCCTGCCCGATGATGCTCCGACTATGAAACGGAAAGTGATTCGCGGGGGATCGTGGAAAGATATTACTTACTATATTCAAGTCGGAACAAGAACATTCGAATACCAGGATACGGCCAAATCGTATGTCGGTTTCCGGTGCGTGCGCTCTTCTTTCGGAGATGAGTTTTAATAACTAAGTACAAAATCTATCTAATATCTATAACCATGGGAATGTCCGAATTAACACATTCGAAAAGGTGGAAGTCAACGATGAACTACTTTTATAGTATTGGAGCATCTGTAGTACTTCTTGGAGCATTGTTTAAACTGCAACACTGGCCGGCAGGGGGATTAATGCTGACCATCGGGATGTCAACTGAAGCCTTGATCTTTTTCCTCTCTGCTTTTGAACCGATGCTCGAAAACCCGGACTGGACCAAAGTTTATCCGCAATTGAAAGAAGATTTTATACCGGAAGACGAATATCCCTCCCTGCAAACTAAAACTCAGCCGGTGGGCTTCGATAGCCTACTTGAAAAAGCTGAGGTATCGCCCGAGTTGCTTGCCAAACTGAAAAAAGGTCTGCAGGACCTGTCCAATACCGCCAGTGGTATCGCGGATATCTCAAGCGCTACCTTAGCGACCGATGTTTATGTCCGAAACCTCAACTCGGCTTCTGAATCGGTAAATGTCTTTACCGATGTCAATTCACGTGCCGCCCACTCAATAGAAAAATCACTGAACGATCTGGTTAGTTCATACGAACATTCTTCACAGGTGATGTCTACCTCATCAAAGAGCATGGCCGAGAAGTTTGCCGAGTCAACCCGCAAGATCAATGATCAGCTTTCCTCTACCGGAGAAAAACTCTCCTCTTCTTATAAAGAGTTCTCGGATTCCATCAATAAGGATTTTGCAACCCTGAACGAGAACTCCAAATCCTATTCAGGTGAGTTGACCAAGATCAACAGCAATCTGGCATCCTTGAATTCATCCTATGAAATTCATCTGCAGAGTGTGAAAAAACTGTCTGAAACCTCAACCAAAGCACATGCCGATTATTCTGCCATGTCGCAACTGATCGATGCTTCTTTGTCGGAGGCCGAAAAATACCGTAAACATACCGAACAGCTCAACCGTAATTTGGAAGCCTTGAATCAGGTCTACGGGAATATGCTGGGTGCAATGAATATTAAAGGTTAATTCTATTAAATTCCTGACCACATGGGTACAAAAAACTGTCCAGAAACCCCGAGGCAAAGAATGATTAGCCTCATGTACCTGGTACTGACTGCAATGTTGGCATTGAATGTCGACAAATCGGTGCTGGATGCTTTTGCTGTGGTGGATCAAGGGTTTATGAAGACGATTGAAAACTTCAACAATAAGAACGAGAAGGTCTATACTGATTTTAATAATTCTGCTCAGGAAAATCCTGAAAAAGCAGGAAAGTTAAACAGCGAAGTACTGGAGATTAAAAAGCGTACCGATACTTTGTATAATTATATCTCCAGTTTAAAAGAGATGATCGTTAAACGGGCCGATGGCGCAGATGGCGATGTCAACAATATTGAGTCAAAGGATGATTTGAATATCGCGGCCGAAATAATGTTGGTGAAGAAGCATGGTACCGAATTGAAGAAAGCCATTGAGGATTATCGGAGCTACCTTATCTCTTTGATTGACACGAGTAATGCTTCGTTAGTACATGCTATTGAGAAGAGTCTCGATACTTCAGCGCCCCCGGTTGTTGACGGGGATTCTGAATCGTGGGAACAGAGTAAATTCGAAGGTTATCCGTTGATTGCCGTTATTACGCTGATGTCGAAAATGCAATCGGATATTCGTAACTCGGAATCGGATGTGATCAATTATCTTTATACCCAGATCGACGCCAGCTCATTCAAATTCAACCAGTTAAAAGCTCAGGTCGTTTCAAAATCCGACTATGTGCTCGAAGGAGGAACCTACGAAGCCAAGGTATTTATCTCGGCGATAGATACTACCGTAAAACCGGAGATCGTGGTAGGTGGTTCCACTCTTCCGATGGTACCTGGCGAGAATGCCGGTCTCTACCGGTTAACTGCTTCGCGTGAGGGTACTTTCAAATGGAATGGGGTTATCAATTATAAAAATCCGAACGGGATCGTCGTCCCTTATCCTTTCGAACATGAATATACGGTGGCAAAACCTTCAATGACGGTCAGTCCGACCAAGATGAATGTTTTCTATCACGGACTACCCAACCCGGTCTCCATCTCTGTTCCTGGTATCGCATCGAAGAATGTCAAAGTCTCTATGACAAATGCCCGCTTCGAACAGACCACCGATGGATATGTGGTTTATCCAGATAAGGTCGGAACCAAGGTGATGGTTACGGTTAACGCAGATATCGACGGGAGCGTAAAACAGATTGGAACGGTTGAATTCCGCGTTAAGCGGGTCCCTAATCCTATCGCGACCGTCGGAGGAAAAAATGAAGGGTTAATTTCGAAAAACGAACTGCTGGCCGAACAGGGTGTCTTTGCCGAGATCCCCGATTTCGATTTCCAGATGAAGTTTACGGTCACTTCCTTTATTGTCTCGACTTCCAAAGGCGGTTATGTTGTTGATAAACCTACGAACGGGAACCGTTTTTCTGCCGATCAGATCGAACTGATGAAAGGGTTGAATCCAGGAAGCCGGGTCTATTTTGATAATATCACGGTCAAGGGCGAAGATGGGTCTACCCGTAATTTGTCTGCTATTAGCTTTAAAATCAGGTAAGCAATGAAAAAATTACTATTTATTCTTTTGGTTATATTGTTAGGTACTTCCTCAACAGTTGTTTTGAAAGCCCAGGTTATCGATGGCGCTTATTCAAAACGGATCACTCTTGACCGGAAACCTGCACCGCTTCCTGGTGTTCGCGAAGCGGATGTGCTTTGGTCAAAAACAATATGGAGGGTTATTGATCTGAGGGAGAAATCGAACCAGCAGTTCTATTATCCTACCCGTGAGATACAGGGGCGTTCCAATCTGATCAATCTACTGCTGAAAGGTATCAAGGATGGCCGGATTACTGCCTATGATGCTGCCCAGGAAGATAATGAGTTTAAATTACCGATGACCTATAACCAGGTTAAGGAACAATTCGGAGCCTCTACAAAAGTTAGTCAGAGAAGAAATTTCGAGACCGGCGAGATGGAGGAGGTGACCATTCAGCAGGATATGCGTCCCGAGGAAATTAAACAGATCATGATCAAAGAGGTGTGGTATTTCGATAAACAAACTTCTACCCTGCAGGTTCGCATCTTAGGCTTGTGCCCTATCCGTCTCTTCTATCGCGATGAAGACGTGACACAGGAAAACGTGTTAAGGAAAAAGATTTTCTGGGTCTATTATCCTGAAATCCGTCCGCTTCTGGCCAAATATGAATCGCTTAACCTGGCCAACGGCGCACGAAGCTTTAGTTTTGACGATCTTTTCCTGACCCGCCGCTTCGACAGTTATATCGTGAAAGAAGAAAATATTTACAATAACCGCTCCATCGAGCAGTATGCTTCGGGTGAATATGCCGCCGAAGAATCTGAAAGGATCAAAACCGCGATCTTTAATTACGAGCAGGATCTTTGGGAATACTAATTTTCCAAATAAGATTTAAAAAATGGCGGGATTGTTTGAAACAACAGTCCCGCCATTTTTTTGGCCCCTCCCTATCCGGGGCCTGCTCTTCACGAAGACCTTACCCGGGACCTGTCTAATCCGTCCTTTTTACATGATTGCTCTATGGTTCCTCCAAGGTTCCTGTAAGCTAGCTTACAGGAACCTTGGAGGAACCATAGAAGAACCTAACAGCAAGTCCGGAGTTGGCCCCTCTTTCCCCATCTCCTTCTCAGGGTGGAGCGGGGCAGAAGCGGCGGATCAGCGGAGGTGATGACCACGATCGTTTCCTCTCTATATTACTGACAGGGTTAACTGAAATTTCCATGTTTTCGCGAAGGGATCGGTATCGCCGGTAAGAATGGAAGAATCTGGTGGTAACTTGACTGGGAGTAGTACTTTGGCTTTTTGGCTATTTGCAAGGGCAAACAGCCCGATTTACGATGAGTTTTATCCGGCAAAAAGCGTCCTTATCATCTTCTCCACCCGATCGACCTGGTGTATTTTAATCTCGAATCGCGAGAAATCGACCCCCTTATTATACCGGGAGAGGTATATCTCTTTGAACCCAAGTTTTTGCGCTTCGGCTATGCGCTGTTCTATCCGGCTCACCGGCCTTATTTCTCCTGTCAGGCCGACCTCACCGGCAAAGGCAATCTGCTTGGCAATGGCAGTATCGAAATTAGAGGATAATACCGCGGCGATAATGGCCAGGTCCATGGCCGGATCGTCGACCCTCAATCCCCCGGCAATGTTCAGGAAGACATCTTTGGCCATTAATTTAAACCCGGCTCTCTTTTCCAGTACAGCTAAAAGCATATTCATCCTGCGGAGATCGAAGCCTGTCGCCGAGCGCTGTGGCGTCCCGTAGGCGGCCGATCCGACCAGGGCCTGTACTTCGATCAGGAAGGAGCGTAATCCCTCGATAGAGGCAGCTGTGGCCGTCCCGCTCAGCCCTTCATTATGCGTGGAGAGCAACATCTCGGAAGGGTTGGCTACCTCGCGCAATCCGTCCTGACGCATTTCAAAAATCCCCAGTTCGGAGGTTGAGCCGAAACGGTTTTTGACCGATCGCAGTATTCTGAAGAGGTAATTACGGTCACCCTCAAATTGCAGGACGGTATCGACGATGTGTTCGAGCACCTTGGGTCCGGCCAGGCTTCCTTCTTTGTTGATATGGCCGATGAGGATTACTGCAATATTCCGGCTCTTGGCCAGCTTCATAATCCCGGTGGTACATTCGCGGATCTGGGTGACGCTCCCGGCTGAGGATTCCGCATTTTCCGTGGTCATGGTTTGTATGGAATCGATGATGACCAGGTCGGGTTGTTCATTTTCGATATGAAGCAGCACATTCTCGAGAGATGTTTCGCAGAGGAAGAAGCAGTTGGGGTTATTGCCGCTGATGCGGGTGGCCCTTAACTTCAGTTGTTGCAGGCTTTCTTCACCCGAGACATAGAGTACTTTCAGGGAGGTGACCTGCAGGGCGATCTGAAGGACCAAGGTCGATTTGCCTATCCCCGGTTCGCCTCCGAGAAGGACTAATCCACCGGGAACAAAACCCCCGCCAAGGACCCGGTTGAATTCCGCGTTGAGGGTATCCATCCGTTGCTGATGCTCCACGGAGATATCCGTCAGGGGAACAGGTTTGGAACTGCCTGGTGAGAGAAGCGGTAAGGTATTGCTTTTCCCGACGGTGACAATTTCCTCGATCAGTGTATTCCACTCCCCGCATGAGGAGCATCGCCCGATCCATTTCGGGGTTTGGTATCCGCAGCTTTGGCAGACGTAGGTTGTTTTGATTTTTGCCACCTGAGAATTATTAGCTTGATCCAAAAATAAGAAAACCCCGGGAATCTTCCTCCCGGGGTTTATGATTATTCCATACAAAAAATAGACTATATCAACCGGTTGGTTTCGGTGTCGGGGAAGATGATTCGCGGTTTGAAGCTCTTGGCTTCCTCGAAATCCATGGTGGCAAACGAAACGATGATGATGATATCGCCTACGGCAACTTTACGGGCAGCGGGCCCGTTGAGGATGATATCTCCGGTGTTGCGTTCGCCGCGGATCACGTAGGTCTCAAATCGTTCCCCGTTATTCACGTCGACCACCTGAACTTTTTCGTTTTCAATCAGGTTGGCCGCGTCCATCAGGTCCTCATCGATGGTGATACTTCCAACATATTGCAGATCGGCGCCTGTAACCGAGACCCGATGAATCTTTGATTTACATACTTCAATAAACATCTTTTCTGTTTGTTATTTGTCAAAATACAATATTGTCAATGAGCCTGATTTCACCCGCGTAGAGCGCAACACAGCCTACTTTAACGACGGGTTCGTCCCAGGAGAGTACCGGCTGAAGCCTTGTATCATCGACAATCTCAAAATATTCAACTCTTAAATTGCCGGTCGAACTGAGTTCTTTGATAACCCATTCCCGAAGATCATTAACCGGCATACTCGCGGCCTTTTCTTTGGCTTTTAACAGCGTTTGCCGGATCACAGGAGCAATACCGCGGTATTGGGGTGTCAGCAATGAATTTCTCGAACTCATGGCCAGCCCGTCTGCTTCCCGCACGATTTCACAAGGTACTACTTTTATATCAATTTTTAACTGGCTGACCATGTTTTTGATGACGGCCAATTGTTGAAAATCTTTCAGGCCGAAATAGGCTCTGTCGGGTTTGACGATATCAAAAAGCTTGCTGACCACCTGGGCCACGCCGTTGAAGTGGCCCGGGCGGAACTTCCCTTCCATCACCGTTTCGAGATCCCCGAAATTAAATTTGCGGGTGTCGGGTTCAGGATAGATCTCCCTGACCTCGGGGGCAAAGATATAGTTGCACTTGATTCCCGAGAGTAATTCCATATCTTTATCCAGGGTTCTGGGGTATCTGGTCAAATCGCCCGGATCGTTGAACTGGGTCGGATTGACAAAGATCGAGACCACGACAATGTCGTTTTCTTGACCGGCTTGATTAACCAGCGACAGGTGTCCCTGATGAAGGGCTCCCATAGTTGGAACAAAACCAATGGAATAGCCTTGTTCCCTTTCTTGTTTCAGCACTTCTTGCAGTGCCGATATTTCTTTAAAAAGCTTCATACCTATATCTGAAACAGATTGCAAAGTAAAGAAATATCTGAACACAATAAAAACTTTCAGCTCCCTGATTGAATATCCCGCGATGCAAATGATTGAATATTCCTTAGATTTTATATATTTTTGCAAATCATCTTAAAAAATGGGAATGGAAAAGAAGAAGGTTTTATTTGTTTCGCAGGAGATCATGCCCTATTTGCCTGAATCAGAAATTGCTGACATCGGAAGATTCCTTCCTCAGGGTATTCAGGAGAGAGGGAAAGAGATCCGCACATTTATGCCCAGGTTTGGATGCGTAAATGAGAGAAGAAACCAACTTCACGAGGTAATCCGTCTTTCCGGGATGAATTTGGTAATTAATGATAATGATCACCCTCTTATTATTAAGGTTGCCTCTATTCAATCGGCCCGGATGCAGGTCTATTTTATCGACAATGAAGATTATTTCCAGCGGAAGTTCACGGTTGCCGACGATAACGGCGTTGAGTTTGATGACAACGACGAAAGGGCCATCTTTTTTGCCCGGGGAGTGTTGGAGACGGTGATTAAGTTGCGTTGGTCGCCCGATATCATCCATTGTCACGGGTGGTTCACCGGGATGGTTCCCCTGTTTGTGAAGGAGACCTATCGCGATAATCCGCTGTTTGCCAATACCAAGGTCGTTTATTCGGTCTATGATAATGGCTTCAGCAATCCGCTTGCGGAAAATATGGCTTCCAAAATTGCCGAGGACGGTATTGATCCAAAGGATATCTCTGTCATTAATGAGCCAACCTTCGAGAATTATTCCAAGCTGGTCATCAACTATTCAGATGCTATTATAAAAGGAAGTGAAACCATCAATCCTGAGATAGAAGAATATATTAAGGCTTCGGGGAAACAGTTTCTCGATTATCAACCCAAGGAAACTTACCAGGATGCCTTTTTCGATTTTTATAATAATATTTTATAATTTGCGCCGGTTTAATATAAAACTGAATACGTTGAAAAATTCATATTCCAAAATAAATACGGTTCTCGGGACACTCTTCCTGTTCATCCTGTTGCTTGCCGGTTGTAAAAAGGGCGACGAGACGCTCGGCATAGATCTTTTGCCGGGAACATCGACATTCGTTTCGCGATCGTACCTGGAACAAAATTCGATTACCGCCTATACCTTCACCGATGATAAAATAAGGTCCGACAGGCCTGCCTTATCCTTCACCGGTAGTTTTAATGATCCCCTTTACGGGAGAACCGACGGCTCGTTCGCGGCTCAGTTCCGTTTGCCTTATCACCCCGATTATGATGGCTCTTCATCGGTTGACTCACTGGTCCTGATCCTGAGCTATAAGAGTGTTTACGGCGATACGCTTAACCCCCAAACCCTGAAGGTCTACGAGCTTGACGGCAGTTTAAAATACGATGCCAAATATCTCTCCTCGTTTCATCCTAAAAATATTGCCTCGGGCACACTCCTGGGGAGTGCCTCTTTTATTCCCAAATTCAGGGTCAACACAGCCCAGAGGGATACTACCGAGCAATTCATCAGGATCAGGCTTAACCCTTCCTTCGCGGAGAAATTGCTGGCTGTCGATTCTCTCGCTATGATCAGCAATGATGTCTTCCTCGAAACATTCAAGGGGTTATATATAGAGGCTGAACCTGTCGGCAGGAAAGGAGCTTTGGTCGGAATTATTCACAATTCGGCCGAATTGTCGATGAATTATCATACCGACACTAAAGATTCGCTCTCTTTTTCTTACAAGATCAGCAGTAACTCGGCCGTGGTTCCCGGATTCGTTCACGATTACAGCAACAGCGCCTTCTTCTCCAATTTAAACAAGGAGCAGGTTCAGGATTCACTGTTGTTTATTCAACCTCTTGGTGGGACAAAAGTCAAGGTAAATGTTCCCTCTCTGACCAGTTGGGCCGATTCATCCGACTATTTAATCAATAAAGCCACCCTCTATTTTCATGTGGATACGCTGCTGACAGATATGCAACGATTCGGTATCCCCTCAAGGATCTACCTGAAGATTATCGACAGTGATGGTGACGAGGTTTTCCCTAAGGATAGTGAATTGTCAAGTTCCTATTACGGGGGGTATTACAGTTCGGAGTCGGCAACTTATAGTTTCAATATCACCCAGCATCTGCAGCAGATCATAGATGGCGAGGTGAGCAACACCACTTTCTATCTCGTTCATTCCGATCGAAACGGCATAGCCAACAGGGTTGTCCTGAAAGGGGGGACCAGTTCGCTTCCTATGGAGCTGTTGATCAATTATACGCGGTATAAGTAGATTGATAAAGATATTTGATAAAAGCTGTCCTCAAGACAGCTTTTATTTTTTCCAGGCTGTCGCCTTCTCAAGATCGTTGACGGCTGACTCCCATATTTTTTGCGGTGTGTTTTCATCTCCCGACATTCTTTCGTAAGCCAATTCGGTTATTTCCCTGATATTCGTGCCGTAACGATAATAGAGCTCCATGAATCGCTCCTGTTCGATACCGGTTTGACGGGCTTCATCAAAGAGTTGGTCTCCTACTAAAGAGAGATGGTGTATTGAATAATCGGGTTCGCTCCAGCTCGAAGAGTTTTCAGGGATTTGTAACCCATTTTTTAAAGGGAAATCGGGAAGCTTTTTATTGAAAAGGTTTTCAATCCTCTCGTCCACAAGGGTGTGTCTGCTATTTGACAAGCCGGGATCTCTTCTGAAGGACATTCTTTCCCAATCCCTCTCTTCAAGCTGGCCAACGATTTGTTCTATTTGATTTTTCTCTTTCAATATGCGGACCATTGATAAGTTCCCCCGGGATCTGATCTGTGTCACCTCGATGCGGCATGGCCCGTTGGCCTGAACCCTGATTTGATAGTCATATTCGCTTCCGGGAATTCGTATCAGGTTGTTGATCTTTTCGCTGCCGCCAGTTTTCTCCTTTACGATAATGAGTGGCTCTGATTGTAATGACCGGTAGCTCATCGTGGATTTTATTACTCCTTCAGACCCGGTGATTTGATCCCTGAACATCATTTGATCGTCATGGAGCTGGATTTCAATGTAATTGCAAATGGCCGCTCCGCGCTGTTCGGCCTCTTTCAGGATCTCAAGGATCAACCGGTTTATATTCACTTGGTATTCTCTGGAGAGGATGGCCGTCTCTAAGCCACTATAGTGCCAATGCCGGTATTCGGGGTATTTCGGCAATTCCATCAGGGTTGATCGTTTGGCCGGATCTCCGGCGACCAGGCGATTGAACAGGGTGTTCAGCAGTCTTGACCGGTAGGCGGACATTCCTGTATTTATTACCCTCTGTTGCAGGATGAGGTGTGGATAAACCCGGCGTAACCGTTCCATCGCGTCGAGTTGCTTCACTGCTTTACCGAACTGTCGCAGTGACCCCGGAAAGATGGTGGTGGTTTGAAAATGATCCTCCCGGTCGAAATCGCCGGCCTGACAAAGCGCTGTTCTTTTCCCTTCGAGGGCCAGCGAATAGCATAGAAATGCTGTCGTAAGATTGACCCCGTAAAAAACATAGTCAAATTCCTGGTCGGATAATTTCTTTTTCAGCTCTTCCCTTTTACGGAACATATTGCCCTTTTGGGCTTAAAGATAGAAGAAGTTATTGAAATAGGACAAAAAAAGAGTCCGCGATAAATTCGCTTTGACTCGGTTTTCGTAAGTTTGTACGCTGCAAACATCAAAATAAAATACTTTGAGCAAGAAAGCTTTAAATAGTGTAATTATCTTATCGGTGCTGTGTGCCATCTATACTTCGTGTGCCAATGTCGGAATGCCCAAAGGCGGTCCTAAAGATGAGACACCTCCCACAGTCCTGAGAAGTCTGCCCGTACAAGGACAGACCAACTCCAAAGGCAAGGAGATCCGCATCTATTTCGACGAGTTTATCCAAATGGATGGATTGAATGAGAAATTTGTGGTCTCGCCTCCCACTTCCAAGAGACCCGTTTTTCGGACTAAAGGAAAATCACTGGTGGTCAACCTGAACGAAGAATTGTTGCCCAATAAGACCTATTCGCTCGACTTTAAAGATGGAATAGCCGATAACAATGAAAAGAATCCGTTACGCGATTACCGGTTGGCCTTTTCGACCGGCCCTGAGTTCGACTCGTTGCGGCTGGTCGGTTATGTAAAAGATGCCTTTAACCTGGAGCCGGTTCCTAACTCTTATGTTTTGCTCTACAGCGGGAAATCGGATACCCTGGTCTCTACCACCCGTCCCGATTATATTGCCAAAACCGACCACCAGGGATTTTTTGCATTGACCAATATCCCTGCTAAAAGTTATCAGATTTTCGCGGTTACCGACCTTGATAACAATCTGAAATACACCTCCGGATCCGATTCAATCGCTTTCCTCGATTCGTTGGTTATCCCTTCCGCTCAATATTTTCCCCAACAGGATACCACCGTTTCAGGTCCCGATACCCTGGTGGTCTTCGGGAAAACCCGCTTCTATCCCGATCCGCTCAATTTTTTGCGCTTCGGAGAGAAATACTTCGATCTCAGGTTGGATAATTACCTGCGCTCTAACCGAAAATATCTTGATCTTATATTTACCGCTTCTGTCGAAGATACCTTCAACATCGAACCACTCAACGTGAAACCTGCCGGGGATTGGAAACTGATCGAAAAATCTGCAAAATCAGATTCTTTGAGGATATGGATGACCGACTCGCTGGTCTATAATATGGACACCCTAGTCTTTAAACTGTCCTATCTGCAACAGGATAGCCTTAAGAACTTCTACACGACCAACGATACAGTGAGGTTTTTCTTTGCCGATAAGCAACAGGTTGAAAAGGGCAAGCGGAAAGAACGGCGTAAGATTGCAAAAGAGATTGAGGAGGTCGTCCTTAGTTCTTCCGCGAGAGCGGGATTCGATATCTACCGTGATATTTTAATCGAGTCGCCCGATCCTATCGCAAAGTTCGATTCGGCGATGGTACATCTTCAGGTCAGGAAGGATTCCCTTTATACTCCGGTAACCTATAAACTTAGGGCTGATACTGCCAATAACCGTAAATATTGGATCTCGTACCCCTGGGAATTTGCTACTAATTATAAATTGACTATTGATTCGATGGCCGTAACGACCGTTTATGATCTTCCTTCGAAAAAATTGGAGGCTGAGTTTAAAACCCAGGAAGAAGAGCATTACGGGAAGATCATTCTATCGGTCAGGAATGTGGTGTTTCCAACCATCATTCAGCTCCTTTCGGACGACAGCAAGGAAAATGTGATTCGCTCTACGGTCATTGAAAAGGATGGCGAGGTCACTTTCCCTTATCTCGAACCTCAGAAATATCTGCTGAAAGCCATCGTGGACCGGAACAACAATGGAAAATGGGATACCGGTAACCTGAAGGAGAAGATTCAACCGGAGGAGGTGTGCTATTTCCCAAGCGTCATTAAGGTCCGTTCCAATTGGGACAACGAAGGATTGATCTGGGACCTCCCGGTTAACCAGTTCACCAAGAAAATCGTCGATGACGAGTTGGAGGCCGAGAAACTGAAGAAGAAAAAGGAACTCTCCCGAAAGAAGAGCGCTTTTTGATTGAATTGGGTCTTTTCTTGTAATGCGGATTAAAAATTGTAACTTGTAAAAGTTTTTAAAATAAGCGATCCAAATAGGATCATTGTCTCTTATTAACATCTTAAATACGTAATTATGGCAAGCATACGACGGTTAAAAAAGGAGATGGAATTTCTCTCCTCCCAGATGATTGGCGATTGTATCGATTTCCTCGGCTCCTTCGAAGGAAAAGAAAAGGAGATTATGGAAATTATCGACAATACGGTGAATCTTCACAATGGAATCATCGACCGGGTTAATCATCCCGACGGGAAAGATAACCGGAAAATGGTGAAACAGTTTTACAGCCAGGTCAAGAAAGATTATATCGCCGGCTTGAACGATGGCTATGGAAAGCTCGAAACGATATTGAAAAAAGCAGAATAGTCTTCTGTTTCATTTATCAGGGAAGCTCTCTTCGCCGTTTTCAGCGTAAAGAGCTTCCCTTTTTCCCGCCCATTCTTTACCCGTTTTTACCTGTGATTTGACCAACTCGCCCAATCCCGTGAAGGGAGCACGACCCTTCACGAACGACTTTATTATTAACTTATGAAAAAACTAACCCTTATACTTAAAGCTTTTGCTATGGCAATCTTTGTATTAGGTTGTACGGCCTCAATGAAAAATGTGACCACTAAACAGGAGATTGTTCAGCTTACCCTCGATTACGATTCAAGAATCGACTCAATCATTCGACAACTGACCCTTCAGGAAAAGATTAACCTCCTTCACGGAACCGGCATGTTCTGGTCGGGTGGAGTGGAACGTTTAGGTATCCCTGAACTTAAGTACGCCGACGGTCCTCTGGGAATCAGGGAAGAGATCGAACGTAATTCCTGGAAGCCTCTGGGCTGGACTAATGACTCCGCCACTTTCTTCCCGGCAGGTACGGCTCTTGCAGCCACCTGGAATCCCGAACTTTCGAAAAGATATGGCGAAGCCATCGGTCAGGAGGCCCGTGCCCGCGATAAGGATATCTTGCTTGCCCCGGCCATCAATATAATACGCTCGCCCCTCTGCGGTCGTAACTACGAATACATGACCGAGGATCCGTTCCTGAATGTCCGAATGGCCGTTCCTTATATCCAGGGGGTGCAGGAACAGGATGTGGCCGCCTGTGTAAAACATTTTGCCATCAATAACCAGGAAACCCTCAGGGGATCTATCGATGTGCTGGCCAGCGAACGGGCGATTCGCGAGATCTATCTCCCCGCCTTTAAAGCGGCCGTCACTGAGGGTAATGCCTTCTCTGTTATGGGGGCTTATAACCGCTTTCGGGGGGCTTATCTCTGTGAAAACGATTACCTGTTGAATAAATTATTGAAAGGGGAGTGGGGTTTCAAAGGAATAGTCGTCTCCGACTGGGGCGCAGTACATAATACCGTGAACAGTGCTAAAAATGGGCTCGATGTTGAGATGGGTTCCGGTCTTCCGTTCAGTAACTTCTTCTTCGCCAACCCTCTGCTCGAAGCTGTCCAAAATGGAAGCGTGGAGGAGAGTCTTATTGACGATAAGGTTAAGCGGATCCTTAGGGTGATGTTTAATGTTAAAAAGATGGATCAGTCCCGTAAAAAAGGATCAATCAATACCCCTGAACATTCAGAAGTGGCTTATCAGGTGGCTTCCGAAGCTGTTGTCCTGTTGAAGAACAACGAAAGTATCCTCCCCGTCGATCTTTACTCGACAAAAAGTATCGCGGTGATCGGCGATAATGCGGCCACTACATTTGCCTTGAAAGGCTTTGGCGCGGGAGTAAAAACCCGATATGAGGTTACCGCCTTGCAAGGTTTGAAAAACCGCTTAGGCGATAAATGCGAGATCAGGTATGCCCAAGGGTATAAAGAGAAATATCTCCCCGGGAAAAGAGGCCAGGCCTATGGCCGCGATGTCGATTATACTCCCGACGAAGCCTTGATCAGCGAGGCTGTCCGGTTGGCCAAAACATCCGATTACGCGGTTATCGTGGCCGGATCCAACCGTACCTTCGAATCCGAATCGGTCGACCGTAAGGATCTTCGCCTTCCCTTTGCCCAGGAGGAACTGATTAAAGCCGTTGTGAAGGTTAACCCCAAAACCATTGTCGTACTGATTACTGGCGCTCCCTACGATATCCGCGAAATCAATCAGGTGGCCCCCGCCATTATCTGGACTTGGTTCAACGGCTCTGAAGGGGGCAATGCCCTGGCCGATGTGCTGTTGGGAAAAGTAAACCCTTCAGGCAAATTGCCATTTACTCTGCCTGAAAAACTGGAAGATTCTCCGGCTCATGCCCTGAATGCCTTCCCCGGCGATGGTCAAAAAGTCGAATATCTTGAGGATATCCTGGTTGGGTACCGCTGGTTCGATACCAAAAATATCAACCCCATCTATTGCTTTGGCTACGGACTATCCTATACCTCCTTCGATATCTCGGCTCCGGAATGTGCCGGGAACCTCTTCAAGGCCAACGACACCATCAACGTCTCACTTCGGTTGACCAACAAAGGGAAGATGGCCGGGGCCGAAGTGGTTCAGCTCTATATTCAGGATATGGAACCTAAAGTGCTTAAGGCTCAAAAAGAACTTAAAGCCTTTAAGAAAGAGTTCCTGCAGCCTGGCGAATCAAAAAAGATTGAATTGAAAGTCCCGGTGGCTTCACTGGCTTACTTCGACGAAGCGGCCAATGACTGGGTCGTCTCCCCCGGACGCTATAAATTAAGGGTAGGTTCTTCCTCCCGTGATATACGGGGCGAAACCATCATCACTGTCAAATAGGGAATAAAACTTTAGTGAAACCGCACCGGATCATTTCCTGTGCGGTTTTTTTTGTGCGCCACTATATTACTGCCCGGGTTAGGGAATGACCTTCAATGGACAAGGACCATTTTGCGGAGCGAATCAATCAGTCTTTTCCGGTCTTTCATCGGGACAGCCGAGAAGCAAACCGGCGGGTATTCGGCTATTCCCTGTTTTAGCCGAACGGAAAAAAGAACATCCCATTTCAGTCCGAAAAAGAATTTCTGAACCTCTACATTCCTCAGGCTCCCTATCGGAAATTCGATCGATTGATATTCCCGGCTAACCGCAAATACGGAGTAATAGCGAATGATCAGCCGGTTGTTCTCATCCATGATGCGGATATATTGAAAATTCATCAGGGCAATTAACAGGAGGGCCATCAAAAATACTCCCGCGATAATCGCGACGATCACAAATTCCTCTAAAAAAATGAAAACCGTGGCGGCAACAAGTAGGATCAGTCCGGCCACTAATAAGGCGTTTTTCAGTTTCGCAACACTGTTTTTATTACTGTAAACCATGGCCAAAGAATCTCAAAGGTGGGTAAAAGTCATATTTATTAAACTAAGATAGCAAATTCTTTTAACTTTGCAGCATATACTACTGATCGATGAATAATTACCCGAAATATCACGCTTCTATCACCGTTACTGGCGAATTGGAAAAGGAGTTGGGCCGGATCATCTCCGCTTATCCCAAAGATAAAGCTTTTCTGGTTACCGAGGATAATTGCTCCCGTCTTTGTTTACCCCTGATCAATTCTACCCCGGGCTTTGAAACGCTGAAAAGGGTGGTCATCCCTTCGGGTGAGGAGAACAAGAAGCTCTCCTCTGTCGAAAAAATATGGCTCTTCCTTAGCCAAAACGGTGCCGACCGGAAATCGCTGGTGGTCAACCTCGGTGGCGGTATGCTGACCGATCTGGGCAGCTTCGCGGCTTCTACGTTCAAACGCGGATGCGATTTTGTCAACATCCCCACCACCCTGCTCTCCCAGGTCGATGCCTCGGTTGGCGGTAAGACCGGCTTTAACTTCAATGGCCTGAAAAATGAGATCGGGGTCATCAACCAGCCCATCGATGTGCTGATCGATACCCGCTTCCTGAAAACCCTCGATCAGGCTAATTTCATCTCTGGTTATGCCGAGATGATCAAACATGGTCTGATCCACTCCGAAGATCATTTGGAGGAAGTACGCCGTTTCGATCTTCAGCATCCTGATCTTGATATCCTGCGCGGCATCATTGCCCGTTCGGTCGCCATTAAAGACTATTTTGTCGATCAGGATCCTAACGAGAAAAATATCCGGAAAGCCTTAAATTTCGGACATACCATTGGCCATGCCTTCGAGAGTTATGCCATGGCAACCGGACGGCCCATCCTTCATGGCCATGCCGTCGCTTTCGGGATGATCGCTGAACTACACCTTTCCTTCCTCGACTGCGGTTTCCCTGTGAAACTACTGGATGAGCTTTCTGCGTGGTTGCTATCCGTATACGGGAAATTCCAGGTACAGCAGCAGGACTATCCCGCGCTTCTCGAACTGATGTCGCACGATAAGAAAAATGAAGGGGAAAGGGTTAACTTTACTCTGATCCCTGCCGTTGGCCAGGTGGCCATCAACCGCGATTGCAGCATGGAAATGATCTGCCAGGCCCTCGATTATTACCGGAAACTCTGATTCGCCATGCAATACGTTATAACGAATAAAGATAAACAGATTAAAGGAGAGATTTCACTCTCCTCATCCAAGAGCATCAGCAACCGGGTGCTGATCATCAATGCGCTGGGCTATTCCCCTTACGATATCCAGAACTTGTCGGATAGCGATGATACCAGGGTGTTGAACAGCGTGCTTAACTCCAATACCAGCCATTTCGATATCGGACATGCCGGCACCGCCATGCGTTTCCTGACCGCCTATCTTTCGAAGATCGTGGGCGAATGGACCCTGACCGGATCGGACCGGATGAAACAACGTCCGATCGCCGTGCTGGTCGATGCCCTCCGTAAATTGGGCGCTCAGATCGAATATACCGAAAACGAAGGTTTCCCTCCGCTCCGCATTACCGGGACCGCGCTCAGGGGCGGTACCATTGAGCTAGATGGCAACATCAGCAGCCAGTATATTTCCGCCCTGCTGATGATCGCTCCAACCGTCCAGGGTGGGCTGACCCTTCGTCTGGTCAACAAGATCACCTCAAGGCCGTATATCGACCTTACCTTAAACCTGATGAAGAAATTCGGGATCCGTCATTCCTGGAAGGGAAACGAGATACGGATCGAAGAACAAAGCTATAACCCGGTTCCCTTTACCATCGAAGCCGACTGGTCGGGAGCCTCGTACTGGTACGCCATGGCGGCCCTCTCCGATAATTGCGATCTCTATCTGAAGGAGCTACGGCTGAAATCTCTCCAGGGCGATTGTGTGCAGGCCGAATGGTTTGAGAAATATTTCGGCGTCCGTTCCCGTCAGGAGGGCAATTGCGTCAGGTTGACGAAGCTCCCGAAACAGACTGCCGACCGCCTGAATATTGATTTTATTGAAAACCCCGATATTGCCCAAACCTTTGCCGTGCTGGCGGTTTGTAAAGGCATTCCTTTCCGCTTTACGGGCTTGCAGACCTTAAAAATTAAGGAGACCGATCGTATAGCCGCCCTGCAGAATGAACTGGCCAAATTCGGTGCGATTCTGACCGAGCCGGCCCCCGGAGAGCTCGCCTGGAACGGGAACCTTGAACCGGCCCCGATGGTTAACCCGGTCGTCGAGACCTATCACGATCACCGCATGGCCTTGTCCTTTGCCCCGGCAGCTCTTGTATTCCCCGAAATACGCCTCGCCGATCCAATGGTGGTCACCAAATCTTATCCCACTTTCTACAGTGATCTGAAAAGCATCGGTTTTGAAATAACGGAAGCATGATTTCTGTTGAATTTTGATAAAAGCCGCTATGTTTTTATCAATTGGTAGATATTTAGGCTAAACATTCTGAAAATCCTGCATATATCCTGTTTGCTTAGTGGGAAACAGCCATTTGGGTGGCGTGTCCGGGCAAGTCTTCATCCTAATTGATCAAGTATGGTCTGTGAAAGGGGAGGGGCGACAGATTGGGTTATCAATAACCATGGATAATGAGTGTGGAGAAATGTTGAATACTGGTAATCTGCCTGAAATGGGCAGACCCGATAATCTCTTCTTTATTCCCTCGATCAGGCCAGCAGCGTATGTTCCAGCAGGATTTTGGTCCCGATCCCGATCAGGATAATCCCTCCCAGAAATTCCACCTTTTTCCCGAATTTCTCCCCGACATCTTTCCCGATGCGGATGCCCAGCATGGCAAAGAAAAAGGTGACGGCACCAATGATGATTGCCCCGCCGAAAATAGTTTTTGTCGAGGCGAGGGCATAAGAGAAACCGACCACCAGGGCATCGATGCTGGTGGCGATAGAAAGGGTCATGATGTGTTTCCAGGAATAGATATCGGACAATTTGTCACAATCGTTCTCTTTCAGGCTCTCGACAATCATCTTCCCGCCCAGGTAGGCCAAAAGGATGAAGGCGATCCAGTGATCGGCGTTCTCGACATAGATTTTTACACTCGTCCCCAGAAGCCAACCGATGATGGGGAGCAACCCCTGGAAAAAGGCAAGCGAAAAGGCAATCTTGACGGCATGTTGAAAAGATACTCTCTGCTCGGCCAACCCGCATCCGATCGACACGGCAAACGAATCCATCGAAAGCCCGACCGCAAGTATTAAAATCGTTATTATCTCCATCCTGATTAAAATTGCACAAATATAGGAATAGTCGCGGAAAGTCGTCGGGTCATGACCGAATACGACCTGATCGGGTTGATGCGGTGACCTTCTCCGGTGTTCCTGTACATTTTCTGTACATTTACTGTACTTATCCTGTGCTATGGATGTACAGAAGCTATACTGTAACGGCATTGAAGCAGATCGGAAAGTCGGGTTAGCAGGGGGGCAATCAAAAAAAACCGCCGGGGTGGCCCCGACGGTTTTACTTATGGCGAACCTTTAAAGGTTCGGATATATTTGGAAATGATATTACATCATTCCACCCATGCCGCCGCCCATTCCGTGCTGTGGCATTTCGGGTTTATCCTCTTTTTCTTCAACGAGGACACATTCGGTGGTTAAGAACATACCTGCGATTGAAGCAGCATTTTCCAGCGCGATACGGGTAACCTTAGCAGGGTCGATAACCCCGGTTTCGTAAAGGTTCTGGAACTGTTCGGTGCGGGCATTGAAGCCAAAGTCGCCTTTGCCTTCTTTAACCTTCTGTACGATCACCGCTCCTTCAACACCAGCGTTGATTACAATCTGACGCATTGGTTCTTCGATCGCACGTTTTACGATTTCGATACCGGTGGTCTCATCTTCATTGTCGCCTTCCATACCTTCGAGTACTTCGATGGCACGGATCAGTGCTACACCTCCGCCGGGAACAATACCTTCTTCAACCGCTGCACGGGTAGCGTTCAACGCATCGTCAACGCGGTCTTTCTTCTCTTTCATCTCAACTTCGGATGCAGCGCCTACGTAAAGAACGGCAACCCCTCCGGCTAATTTAGCCAAACGTTCCTGCAGTTTTTCGCGGTCGTAATCCGAGGTTGTGGTTTCAATCTGTTTCTTGATCTGGCCTATACGGGCGTTGATATTGGCGCTGTCGCCGGCTCCGTTGACGATAATCGTCTTTTCTTTATCGACAGTTACTTTCTCGGCACGGCCCAACAACTCAAGAGTCGTATCTTCCAGTTTCATCCCTTTCTCTTCTGTGATGACAGTACCACCGGTCAGGATGGCGATGTCTTCCAGCATCTCTTTACGACGGTCGCCAAACCCTGGGGCTTTAACGGCACAAACTTTCAACCCGGCACGAAGACGGTTAACTACTAACGTAGCCAATGCTTCACCTTCGATATCTTCAGCGATAATCATCAAACCGCGACCTGACTGATGGGTGGCTTCCAAAATCGGAACCAGCTCCTTCATTGACCCGATCTTTTTATCGTGGATCAGAATGAATGGCGATTCCATCTCTGTGGCCATCTTATCGGTGTCGGTGATGAAATAAGGTGAAATATAACCACGGTCGAACTGCATCCCTTCTACAAGGTCAACATAGGTTTCGGTACCCTTGGCTTCTTCAACTGTGATTACACCTTCTTTGTGTACTTTTTCCATTGCCTCGGCAATCAGTTTGCCAATCTCGGCATCGTTGTTAGCCGATACACGGGCAACCTGTTCGATCTTGCTGTAATCGTCACCTACGGTCTTAGCCTGATTTTTGATGCTTTCAACAACTTTGGCAACTGCTTTGTCGATACCGCGTTTAAGGTCCATCGGGTTAGCCCCTGCAGTAACGTTCTTCAATCCTACGTTAACGATAGCCTGGGCCAGTACTGTTGCAGTGGTGGTTCCATCGCCGGCATCGTCACCAGTCTTGGAAGCAACTTCTTTAACCAGGTGAGCGCCAATATTGGCATACGGATCGGAAAGATCGATCTCTTTCGCTACGGTGACACCGTCCTTGGTTACCTGGGGAGCACCGAATTTCTTTTCGATGATCACGTTACGCCCTTTAGGGCCTAAGGTTACTTTTACGGCATCGGCTAATTGGTCAACACCTTTTTTCAGCTTCTCGCGAGCTTCAATATTGAATTTAATCTCTTTTGCCATTGTTATGGATATTAAATAAGTTTGAAAATCATTAAACGATTCAATTACATGATGTAAAGGACATCAGTCTGCGAAATCAAAAGATAGTCTTTCCCGTCGATCGAGAGTTCTGTGCCGGAGTATTTTCCGTAGAAAACAGTATCCCCTGCTTTTACTTCCATCGCTTCGTCTTTCTTCGCACTACCAACGAGGACTACTTTTCCTGAAAGAGGTTTCTCTTTTGCTGAATCGGGGATGATAATACCGCCGGCTGTTTTTGTTACTGCTTCCTGCGGCTCAACCAAGACTTTGCCGGCAAGGATTTTTCCTTTAAGTTCTGCCATTTTGAATTGTATTTATTGATTAAACATTAGTATTTATTTTATACCCTTCTCTTACAGATTACGTGCCAAAGGATTTTTCACCCTAAATGATGCGCTTTGGCAGACAATTTTTCGGGATTTTATCAATGTGTCATTGCTGAAGTGCAGCTAAGATGCTTAAATAGAGGATTAAATATCGGTTGAATCTGTGTCAGTCGGCTCTGTCAAGTTGACATTATTTTAGTCCCAATAGAAAAAAAGCCGTTGCACTCTTTGATGCAACGGCCTTTTCGGATCCTCCCTACCTTCTGCAGATACCTGGATGAGCCCTTATCGCGAAGTCTACTCTTCTTTATTTGGCAGTATCGTTCTTTTCCTGAGGTACAGCCTGAGGGAAAGTCGGGAGAGCGCTGGGATCCTGAACACGCTGAATCTGCTCATCAATAGCCGATTTGGCCTGTTCTCCCTGACGGGGAAGGAAAGCGGTTGCGCTGACGCAAAGGATTACCAGGGCTACAGCAAGAATCCAGGTGCCTTTTTCAAGAAAATCAGTCGTTTTACGAACACCCATCACCTGATTGGAGCTGGAAAAAGTTGAGGTCAAACCTCCGCCCTTTGAATTCTGTACCAGTACAAGAAGGACCAGCATTAGACAAACGATGAAAAGTAATACAGTTATAAATGTGTACATCTGGTTATTTATTAAGCAGTTTTGTAATTTCTTCAATTTGACGGGCAAAGTAAATACTTTTTTCGGGATATTTCAAACTTAATCGCTGAAAAGCTTTGATTGCCTTTTGATAAAATCCTTGTTTAAGATAAATGCGCGCCAGCGTCTCGGTAATAAAATCATCACTCTCCTTATGTTCCTCATCTAACGGGGGCAACTGTTCTTCGTATGAGTCGGTTATCGGCGTTCGCGGTTGCATGATCGGGTTCTCGCGGATAAACCGTTCGATAAGCTCTTCTTTCTCCTCCTTCGAAGCTGTCTGGCTCTTTTTCACTGACATCTTACGCAGATCGTTGGCCAGTTCCGACAAGGATATCTCACTCTCCGTCTCGCTCCCTTCCAGTTTATATCCCATCTCTCCCGGCTCGAAACTTATCAGGTCAAACGAGGTGGTCTCCCTTTTCCTGGTCTCTCTAACTTCCGGGGTGACCAGCTTGGTCTCCGTGATGGGGGTTTCTTCTGCCAGCTCGAAGAGAGCCGGCGCCTCAGGTTCATTTTCTTTTACCCGGACTTCGAGCTCCGGTAGTTTTTCGGCCTCGGATTTTTCCTGTTTGGGGTGTAGCAGATGATAGAGGACGGCCCGGTCGGTGGCATAGATGGCACAGGTTTTTAGCTGTCCCGAATAACGAAAATTGTTCTCGTTCATCAGGTTCCTTGCGTAGAGCAGATGGGCCGTCTGGAAATAGGGAAACTCATCAAGAATCTCCTTGAGCTCTCCCAGTGTCCGTTCGTTCAGCAACGACGGATCATCCATATAACGTAACATTTGTTCCCGGCTCATCGACATCTCAATTCACTCCCTATCTTTAATTATTCTGCCCCTCTTCGGCCTTCTATCTTAAGTTTTCAATCTTTAATCCAAAGTCTTTTATCTTCTATCTTCCATCTCTCTCCCTACCAGTTGGCCACCGACCGGTTGAAGATATCTTCAACCAGTTTTTCGACGATCGACTTGGCAGCATCGCTTTCAACATCGGTCAACGCTCTGGTACTCTCCCAATCGTAATAGGCCGAGAAAGAGGAATTGAAATCCTGTTCGTGATTCTTATTATTGACGAATACAACTTTTACGGTTACAGTGAGCCGGTTCATCGAGGCAAAATCCCGTCCCTCTTCAGATTGCTGAACCGATATAGGCCTTACCTCATACCCGGTAATCTCACCCGAAAACTCCAGGTCTCCCTCATCATTGTTGAGCTTCAGCCCGGTCTCGTTGACAAACTTATCTTTCAGCGCCTCGGTAAAGGTCTGGCTCAGGGTCGGGTTCACCACCCTCGCCCGGTTGTTGAAAAACTCGATCAGCACCGTCTTTACATCCGGCGAGATGGAGGCCCCTGTAAAGGAATAGTTGATTTTACAGGCTGCAACAACCAGGGTCAGGACTACCGCACTGAGAAAAAGGGTAAGGATATTTTTTAGCTTAAAACTCATTCTTATTCTATATTGTATTCTTTTATTTTTCGGTAGAGCGTCCTTTCCGAGATCCCCAATTCCTGCGCGGCCATTTTTCGTTTGCCGTTATGCTTCTCAAGGGCTTTCCGGATCAGTTCTATCTCCTTGTCTTCAATGGAGAGCGACTCTTCGACTATCTCCTCGGTATCCTGAATGTGCGAACGCTCACTCGGCTTAATAATGATCTGTGGCTGATACGAGGGTTGCGCCACCGGATGTTCCATCTCCTCCTGGTGGTAAAGCTTCCTAATAATATGGGCATTCTCCTCATGGACCTTTGGCGATTGCCCCTCCTGCATCATGTCATGAACCAGCTTTTTCAGATCATTCATATCCTTCTTCATGTCAAAAAGGATCTTGTAGAGAATCTCCCGTTCACTGCTGAAGGTCTGCTCATCCACACTCTTGCTGTAGAGAGCCGGTAAGGACCCCACATTCTCCGACGGGATATAATGGATTAACCGCTCGGCGTTGATCTCCCGCTCGGTCTCAATGATCGAGATCTGCTCGGTAATATTTTTTAATTGCCTTACGTTCCCCGGCCAACGGTAGGTCAGCATCATCTTCTGGGCCTCATCGCTCAACCTGATCGGGGGCATCTTATAACGTTCCGCAAAATCCTGTGCGAACTTACGGAACAGCAACAGTACATCGCTGCCTCTTTCCCGTAATGGTAAAATCTTAATCGGCACCGTGTTCAAACGATAGTAGAGATCCTCACGAAATTTTCCTTCGCTGATGGCCCGTGTCAAGTCCACGTTGGTCGCTGCAATCACCCTGACATTGGTCTTTTGTACCTGCGACGAACCAACCCGGATAAACTCTCCCGATTCCAGCACTCTTAAAAGTCTGACCTGGGTCGAGACGGGCAACTCACCTATCTCATCCAGAAAGATGGTCCCTCCATCGGTCACTTCGAAATAACCTTTCCGGTCGGTAAGCGCCCCGGTGAACGAGCCTTTCTCATGCCCGAACAGTTCCGAATCGATAGTCCCTTCGGGGATGGCCCCGCAGTTCACCGCGATGTATTTACCGTGTTTCCGGTGCGAAAAATTGTGAATAATCTGAGGAAACGACTCTTTACCGACCCCGCTCTCCCCGTTGATTAACACCGAGAGATCGGTGGGCGCAACCTGAAGGGCCACCTCAATGGCCCGGTTTAACCCCGGCGCATTGCCGATAATTCCGAATCGTTGTTTTATTTCCTGAATATTCATCGATGATGCTACAATATTTTGGATCACAAATTTATAATTAATCCGTGAATAATTAAACCGTTCCCTTAGGCTTCCCGGTTTTGTCGTAATTATTTGCCCGGATTGGCTAACTCTCTGATTCCTCACATCCGGGTTACTAAAGAAAAGGAAGCTCTTGCAAGCCTCCTTTTCAATCTTTATTTCAGGTGATCTGTTGTGAAGGTAATACTACTCTTTGGCCTTCGGCTTGAAAACCACATTCACCACATCGGCCGTTTTGAAAAAGTCTTTTGCGAATTGCTGAACATCCGTCCGGGTCATCGCCTGGAGTATTTTCTCAAAGTTCTCTGCCGCATCATTGTTGATGTTATGCATGTAATAGCCCGATAATGTGCTCATCCAATAACTGTTGTGCAGTTTTGCCTGTTCCCTCTCCTTCAGCAGGTTCTTGACGGTCTTATCAAGATCTTCAGCCGTCGGACCATTGGCAATGATCTTGTCTATTTCGCTGTATACGATAGATTTGAGATGTTCTGCTTTCGCCGGATCCGTGTCAAACTGCATCTCTACCTCTTTCTCTTCCCTGGGGAAATGCTTGTTGCTGCTCGAAACGCTGACCCCGTACGTGCCGCCTTCTTTCTCGCGGATCTCCTCGGTGTAACGTAGTCTTAAGATCCCTTTCAACACGTCGGCCAGGAGATTATTCTTCGGATTATACCCCGATTGATTGTTGAAACTGATCACTACCGTGGCTTTTTCGGTCTCCAGGGGGATGGCTATTTCCCGGTTAGTCTTTCCTTCCGGTACCCCGACCTTGTTGTCTTTCCAGTTCTCCGTGCGCGGCAGGTCGGTGAGCGATCCAATATATTTCTCCACTAGTGGCTTGACGCTCGCTTCATCTATGTTCCCCACAATAAAGAAGGTGAAATCACCGGCATCCGCTATCCGGTCACGGTAGATCTCTTCCATCTGTTTAAGGGAAATATCGTTGAACATTTCCGGCACCATCAGCTTGGTCCGTTTACTGTAATTAGTCATGATCAGTTGGAGTGAGTCGCTCATCACTTTCTGAGGATTATTGGCCATGTTGGCCAAATAGGCCTGGTAGCGGCTCTTCAGGGCCTGATAGGCCTCTTCATCGAAACGCGGTTTCTCAAACTGGAGGTAGAGCAGTTGGAGCAGCGTCTCAAAATCTTTCGGCGTCGAGGTCCCGCTGAACGATTCGTTCAGATCCGAGATCGAACTACCCAGCGAAACATTCTTACCGGTCAGCATCTTCTTCAACGTCACGGCATCAAAATCTCCTACCCCGAACATTTCCATAAATTGGGGCACCATCATGGCCGAAGCGACTTTGTTCTCCGGATAGATCGAACTTCCTCCGAGACTGAGCCCTAAAAGCTGAATATTGTCTTTCTCATAGTCCGCCTTTCGGTAAACCACCCTGGCATTGTTCCCAAGGGTCCATTCCACCGCGTCAAAATCCTCCAGTTTCCTGGTCTTTACAATTGGCGACCCTTTTAACTCCCCTTCAATCAGCGATGAAGAGGTGACCGCATCTTCATAAGGCTTAATCTCTGACTTCTCAACTTCACCGAGGATCGCTAACGACTCTTCTTCATTCAGGTGTTTAATCCCCTCTTGCTCCGGCCCCATGATAATAATGACCCGGTTTTCCGGCTTCATCCACTCTTTCGCCTTGGCCGATATCTCTGCAGTCTCTACCGAGGGGAGCATAGCCTGGGTCGCCTCCCAGTCAAAATCCAGCGAGGTGAGCGGCTCGTTGGTCAAAAAATGCTCGACAATATTGTCAATATATTCGTCATTTTGAATCTTGTCTTTCTGTTTCCATCTGGTTTCCAGTTGGGTGAGCAGGTTACTCTTGGCCCTCTCAACTTCGGTTGGCGTGAAACCATAACGATAGATCCGCTGGGCTTCCGTATAGATCGCCTTTAACGCTTCCGCTTCACGGTTCGGATTGGCCGTGGCCGAAATACCCAACACATCATAATCACGTACAAATCCCCCGAAACTGATGTCTCCGTTAATAAACGGTGGTTCGCCTTTCTGCAGAAGCTCTTCGATCCGGTCCCGGAGCATCATATTAAACAGGTTGGCAATCAGTTCCTCACGGTAATAACTGATATCCTTCTTTCCATTGGGCCTCCCATCATGCTTGATGTACAGGCTGATCATGCTCTGCGAAGCTTCCGGGTCGGTAGCCAGTACAAACCGGGTATCCTTATGGTAGGGAACTTCAAATTTGGTCCTCGCCCTGGCATTTTCTACAGGAGGAATGGAACTGAACAGCGCTTTAATTTTACTCTCCACCTCATCAATATTTATATCCCCGACAATGGCTATCGCTTGTAAATCCGTGCGGTACCAGTCGTGATAAAAACTCCGCAAGGTATTGTAATCAAAAGTCTTGATCACGTTCAAATCCCCGATGATATCGCGAACGGCGTATTTCGAATCCTTAAAAAGCACCGGGAAATATTTCGACTGCATCCGAAACCCGGCATCGCGGCGGGTACGCCATTCTTCCGTGATCACCCCCCGTTCCGCATCAATCTCCTCGTCGGTCAGCAACAGGTAATGCGACCAGTCATTCAAAACCAACAGACAGGTATCCACTAATCCCTGATGGGTTACCGGTACATCGCTCAGGTTATAGACCGTCTCGGTGTAAGCCGTATAAGCATTGATATTCCGCCCGAAAGCTACCCCGTGTTTCTCGAGGGTGCTGATAATGCCCTTCCCCGGAAAATGCTGGGTCCCGTTAAAAGCCATATGTTCCAGAAAATGCGCCAGTCCGTTCTGGTTGTCATTCTCAAGCAACGCCCCTACATTCTGGATAATGTAAAAACTGGCTCGTTCCTTGGGCTCTTCGTTATGACGAATATAATAGGTCATCCCGTTTCCCAGTTTTCCGATCCTGATCGCCGGATCAACCGGCAGCGGTTGCCCTTTCGCGCTCATCGATAATCCCAGGCTTAACGCCGGAATTAAAACACTATAGATCAATTTCTGAAATTTTCTCATTGTATTTATGGTAATAGATTTAAGAACAAATCGGTCGATCCCGTTTCTAACAGGATAATAAGTAAAAGTACGGAAAAAATAATTACAGGTAAACAATAAAAATCACCTTCAGGTTGGCGCTTATTCCAAATCCCTCTTGCTCCCGTAAATAATAGGGAGACTTTACCCTGTCAAATGCATCGGATAAAAAATTATTACTCCTGTTTTGATGAATTTTAGTTCCCTATTCGTAATAACTACCCATTATGGTTTACTAATAGTGAAAAATTATCTGGTCATGTACAGGAAAGATGAAAAACTGCCAAAAGGTCGGAGGAATTTCTTCCGGTTATTATCGGCCGGCGGGGTAGGGGCTGCCCTGACTCCGGTTATCGCCTCGGTTCCCGGCATCCTCTCCGCCGATGAGCTAACCAAGAAACCGGCTACCAATATCAACGATGCCCTTAAATATCCGCGAAAACCGCAATCCATGCCCGGCCTTTTCCCCGGAAGGGTCACCCAGGTCAATCATGCCAGTTGTATCAAGGATAAGATCATACAACCCAAAGCCGTTGAGGAGATGCTGAAGGTGCTGATGCTCGATCTGACCGGCGAGAAATCAGTAAAGGCCGCCTGGCTGAAATTCTTTTCTCCCGACGATATTATCGGTCTAAAAGTCAATCCCATTGCCGGTAAATTACTAAGCACCAGTCATGCCCTGGTGAAGGCGGTTATCGCTCAACTTGAGGAGGCTGGCATCCCTCGTAAGAACCTGGTGATTTGGGACCGTCGCGAAATGGAACTGCACGAGGCGGGCTTTCTTCCTGAAAACTACCCCGGGATAAAAATCACGGGTACCGAACAAAAGGATGCCAGCGGAAGTTTTTTCGACCAGAACGGGAAACTCTACGGCGAGAAGATGATCGACAAAGAATGGTTCTACTGGGCCGACGTGGAGGGCTCCTATGACGAATATACCCTGCCCTATATGGTAAATGGCGGTAAACACTCCTATTTCAGTAAGATATGTACGAAAGAGGTGACCAAAATTATTAACCTTCCCATCCTCAAAAATGCCGGCAGTTCAATCACCGTCTGCATGAAAAATCTGGCCTTCGGCTCGGTTTCAAATACCGGACGGTTACACGATAAACTGTGGCACGACACCTGCGCCGAAGTTTGTGCCTTCCCTCCCTTGCGCGACAAGGTGGTCCTCAATATTGTCGATGGCCTGATTGGTTGCTTTAACGGCGGACCGGCGGCTAACCCGCAGTTTATCTGCCAGTATAATCTTCTCCTTGCCGGCACCGATCCCGTGGCCGTCGATCGGGTGGCGCTCAACATCGTCTCCCGCAAACGAATCGAGATGAAATTGCAAAAAGAGGAGGCCCCCGGCGCCTCTGTCTTCCTGAAAAGGGCTGACGAATTGGGTTTGGGAATCAGCGATAACAGTAAAATAAATTTGAAAACCATAAATCTTGCCTGATGGCCCGACTCACATCTTTTTTTCTCTTCTCCTGCCTGACTATCTTCGTTCCTTCTCCGGGTCAAAGCCAGGTCTTGACCAAAGATCTGCTGCCAGGCCTGATCATCGCGAAGGAATCGACTTATGACGGGACATCCCTCTACGGGTACATAAACGGGGGTTCCTCCCTCTATTTTGAATATGGCTTCGACAAGCTGATCGTGCAGGAAGTGGTTCTCCGAAACGAAAAATTTACGATCGGGTATTACCGCATGAAATCGTCGGAGGCCGCTTTCGGAATCTACTCCATCAATACTTTTCAATGTGAGCTGTCCGACCAGGATGAGATGATCTATTGTCAGAATCCATACCAGCTTCAGCTTTTCAGGGGACATCATTATATTTCAGTGATCAATGACTCCGGTAGCGCCGTAGCCCACGATCTTTCCGTTGAGCTAATGAAGAAATTGAAAGGGATTATTCCAGAAGAAGAGAAACTTGAACTGCCGGATCCATTGGCTGTCACCGATGGAAAGTTAACCGGTAAGATCAAATTTATTAAGGGAGAATTGGGATTGCAAAACGGCCTTCCCGACTGGAGTAGCTATTTCGAAGGTCTAAACGGTTTCACTCTCTGGATCCGCCAGTCCCAAAACGACGGCAAGGATATTCGTAAAGCGGTCATAACCTTTAATAATGCTACCGGTTTGCAGACTTTTGTTCAGAAAGCCGCCCTTATTCCTGATGGTGAGGGGTGGAAATCATCCCCGCAGCTATCCGAGAAATGGAGTGTGAAAAAGATCGGCGAAGCGAAGATCGTGGCGGAAGTACAATAGCAGTAAGCCGGGGCGCGATCGGGCTTCAGGCTAAACAGTAAAGACAGGTGCAAAGTCGCACCCCGGCTATTGCTATGTATGTCTGTATCAAGTCACAAGTATCAGGTATCAAGACTTTAGTTTTTTTATCCGACAAAATATACCGTTCCTTCTTTTACAAATCTTTCCATGCCTCATCCTCCTCGGGCGACAGCCAATCTCTGGCTAATATTTTTTCACTAATCAGGTGGGTCTCTACCTTATCCTCTTCTTCCGGTTTTCCGGTCTCTTTTTTCAATAACTCGGATAACTTTAGCTTTTCCGGGTAGGGCAACTGTCTGATTAACTCAACTAGTTGGCTGAAAGAAAGGGAAGGATTTATTTCAAAATCGGAAGCTTTCATTATGAATTATTTAATAGAATTGCTGATCAATTCTGATCCAAAATTACGAAGAAATTAGTTGTTTATCAACTGCTCTGTCCATTGTTCCCGGGGCCTCACTCGACGAAGGTCTCCCTGATAATCGCTTTCACCCGTTCGATCTCCCGATCGGTCAATCGTTCATAGACTTTGACAATCCGTTGTTTGTCGATCGTACGGATCTGATCAAGAACGATCCACCCTTTCTTTTGATTGTGCCTCACCTCTGCCCTTGTGGGGTATCGCTTTGATTGACTGGTCATCGGAGCGATCACTACCGTGGCTAAATGCCGGTTCATCTCGTTCGGCGAGATAATCACACAAGGTCGCGTCTTCTTTATCTCACTGCCAACAGTAGGATCAAGATTGACTAAAACGATATGATACTGAGCTAACTCCATTCTTCGAAATTTTCATCTTCCAGGATATCCGGCATCATAGGTTTGTCCTCTCCAAGTTCATGCATTTTCTGAAATGCATCGTCCCACCCCTTTCGCGGTTCGACTTTCGGTTTAAGGATGATGCATTCCTCTTCGAGGATCAACTCCACGGTGTCTTTGATCTTGTATTTATCAATCAGCGTCTTGCTCAGCCTGATGCCTTTCGAATTGCCTATTTTTATTACTGATATCTCCATAATTATCCCCTATAAGTATATACAAAGTTATTACAATTTGGTGTGATTTGCAAATAAGAAAAGCTGATTAGGTTTAAAAAATTAAGCCGGTTCTGTCGTAGGGGCGGTCCCGCGTAGCCGCCAACGAGGAATCCTCCTCCGAGCAGTTTCCCAAGCGGGGAGTCTGGATTTCTCATTTTGTAACCAATAAAGGTCTTTTATCTATTATCTGTTATCTATTATCTGTTATCTATAGTCTGTTGTCTAACGTCTTTCATCTAATGTCTTTTATCTAACATCTGTTGTCTAATGTCTATCTAACGTCTTTCCTCTTCTCCCCGTTTTGCCAGATGGTTTCAAACGATTACTTTTGTCGAAAACAGATTAGAAAATGGAGTTTGTTGTAATTATACCCGCCCGCTTCGGATCGACCCGTTTCCCCGGGAAACCGCTGGCCGATATCTGCGGAAAACCAATGATTCAGCGCGTTTGCGAACAGGCGGCCAAAGCGACTGAGAATGTCTGGGTGGCCACCGACGATCAGCGTATCGTCGATGCCGTTGAGTCTTTTGGCGGAAAGGTCGTGATGACCTCGACCGACCATCGTAGCGGGACCGACCGTTGCGCCGAAGCGGTCCGTAATATCTCGGCCCAAACCGGACGATCGTTCGATGTGGTGATCAATGTTCAGGGCGATGAACCGTTTATTCAACCCGAGCAGATCCGCTTGGCGATGAGCTGCTTCGAGGAAAACGCGGAGACCGAGATCGCCACGCTGATCCAACCCATCAAGAGCCTCGAAGAGGTGATGAATCCCGCCAATGCCAAGGTTGTGCTCGACAACGAGGCCAACGCGATCTATTTCAGCCGTGCCCCCATCCCTTACGGAGCCAAACACGATCCTTCCGAATGGCTTTCACTGGCCACCTATTACAATCACGTCGGGCTCTACGCTTACCGCACCGATATCCTGCAAAGACTGGCTCAGTTACCCGAAGGCAGGCTCGAGAAAGCCGAGTCGCTCGAACAGTTACGCTGGCTGGAAAATGGTTTTAAGATTAATACCCGTGTTACCGATCACGAAGGCATCGGGATCGATACCCCCGAAGATCTGCAGAGAATCGTGGCCGAAGGAGTGGATAAATTTTTCGAATAGATTTGATCCTACCCGGGGTCTCAACTTTTCCAAAGTTCCAAACTTTGGAAAAGTTGTTCCTTCTTTATCTTGTATCATTGTTTTCGCCCTTGTTCTTTGCGGGTGGTCACTCTGCCTGAACCCGGTTTTCATAGTCAAATAAGAAAAAAACTTCTGCCTGTTCCGTTGTCAGGTATTCCATTAAAGTTTTACTTTTATGGAAAGTAATTGACCCACTATGAAAGAACCGGTAATTGTCCAAAACGATCCTTATCTGAAACCCTATCTGCCCGATTTCGTGCGATGGGCTGAAAAAACCTCCGCAAAAGAGAGGGCTTTGCTCCATGACAAGTCCATATCCGACTTTGCCTCGGGACACGATTATTTTGGACTGTTCCGGACCCCCGACGGATGGGTCCTGCGGGAGTGGGCCCCCAACGCCACCCGGATATTTCTGATCGGACCGTTCAATCAATGGCAACCCTGTCCTGACTTCGAGCTTAAACCCATTGACAATGGTAATTGGGAACTTTCGCTTGGGTGTGATGCCCTGTCGCATGGCGATTTATACGCCCTCTATGTCTATTGGGACGGGGGAGAAGGGAAAAGGATCCCGGCCTGGGCCCGAAGGGTAGTTCAGGATCCCAATACCCTGATCTTTAATGCTCAGGTCTGGTATCCGGAAAACACTTATACGTGGAAAAACCAATTTCACCGTACCGGTGAGGCCCCCCTGATCTATGAGGCTCATGTCGGGATGGGCGGCGAGGAACCACGCGTTCATACCTATGAGGAATTCAGGACCACCGTCCTGCCGCACGTTAAAGAGGCCGGTTACAACACCCTTCAGTTGATGGCCATCCCCGAGCATCCTTACTATGGCAGTTTCGGTTATCACGTCTCCAGTTTCTTTGCCCCCTCCTCACGTTTCGGGACCCCGGAGGAGCTGAAACATCTGATCGATGAAGCCCATGGAATGGGTATCTCGGTCATCATGGATTTGGTTCATTCCCATGCGGTAAAAAATGTGGTCGAAGGACTTGGATGCTACGACGGTACCCGCTATCAGTTTTTTCATGAGGGTTCAAGGGGCGAGCATCCCGCCTGGGACTCCTACTGCTTCAATTACAACAAAAACGAAGTATTACACTTCTTACTCTCCAATATAAAATACTGGCTTACCGAGTTCCGTTTCGATGGTTTCCGTTTCGACGGGGTCACCAGTATGCTTTATTTCGATCACGGCCTGGGTAAAGCGTTCACTTGTTATGCCGATTATTTCACCCCTAATCTCGATGACGAGGCAGTGGTCTATTTCCGGCTGGCCAACCGGCTGGCTCATGAGATCAACCCGCACTGTCTGTGCATCGCCGAGGACATGAGCGGGCTTCCCGGACTTGCGGCCCCGATCAGCGATGGCGGACTGGGCTTCGATTACCGCATGTCGATGGGCGTCCCCGACCTTTGGATCAAGATGATCAAGGAACAGGGCGATCATCAATGGAATGTCGGCCATCTCTTTTATGAGCTCACGTCTCACCGTTTGGAAGAAAAGGTGGTCAGCTATGCCGAGAGCCACGACCAGGCGCTGGTGGGCGATAAGACCATTGTCTTCAGGCTGATCGATAAGGAAATGTATTACAGCATGAGGAAAGATCAGCCCAATATGATCGTTGACCGCGGAATAGCCTTGCATAAGATGATCCGTCTGATCACGGCCAGCTGTGCGGGAGGTGCTTACCTGAACTTCATGGGCAACGAGTTTGGCCATCCCGAATGGATCGACTTCCCCCGCGAAGGAAACGGCTGGTCGTACAACCATGCCCGAAGGATCTGGAGCATCGCCGGGAATCCCGAGCTTCGGTTTCACTGGCTGCTCGATTTCGATCGCGATATGATCCACCTGATCAGGAATGAACGGTTGCTCGAAGCGCCCGAAGTATGGCGGGTTTACGATAACCAGGCCGATCAGGTGCTGGCCTATATGCGGAAGGAGCTTCTGTTTGTCTTCAATTTCAATCCGACCCGCTCCTTCGAGGGGTATGGCATCCCGGTGGAGCCTTCGAAATTCAAGATTGTCCTGCAAACCGATGCCCATGCTTTTGGCGGTTTCAACCGTATCGACGATCGTATCCTCTATTATTCACTTCCCGATGCCGGACTGAGTTCGCCTCACCATCTGAAGCTCTACCTGCCCGCCCGGACCGCCATCGTGCTGAAGAAACAGTCTTATACCCGCGTTCGTTAACTGTCGGGTATGAAAATCATCGCGGTGGGGGAGACCACCTACGACATTTTTTTCCGGGAGGGAAAACCGGTGGGATCGGCGGTCGGCGGAAGCCAGCTCAACAGCGCCGTTACCCTTGGCCGTTGCGGGTTGCCGATAATGCTGGTCTCTTCGGCCGGAGAGGATCCTGTCGGGAATCTTTCGGTCGGTTTTTTGTTGAGGAATGGGGTCAACACGGATTATATCCGTCGTTTCGGGGGTAATTCCCGGATCGCCCTCGCCTTTTTCAATGAAAAGGAAGAGGCTTCGTATTCGATCTATCCGGCTTCAAAGAACGTTGTACCGCTCTACCCCGAACCCCAGTCTGCCGATATCATCCTTTTCGGATCCTCTTTCGCCCTTCGCGAACAGGGAAGGGAGGAGCTGCTTACTTTTCTGCGAAAAGCCAGGGAGTGCGGCTCCACCATCCTGTACGACCCCAATATCCGTCAGGATGTAGCGCGTAATCCTGCCCTGAAGGCGATGATTCTGCAAAACATCGGATTAGCAACCATCGTGAAAGGGTCGGTCGAGGATTTCCTTCAGCTCTTCGGAACTGCCGATGCAAGGTTGGTCTACCGGGAGATTGTCGGGGCCGGGGCTTCCTTCCTGGCTTTGACCAAAGGGGGCGATGGCGCTGAATTTCTGGCTCCCGGCCTTCACCTGACCCTGCCGGCGCTACCCGTGAAGGTGGTCAGTACTGTCGGCGCGGGCGATAATTTCTCGGCCGGGATGATCTGCTCACTCTGCCGTTTATTCGGACAGGGTTTATCGATCGGGAAATTAACCCCGGAACAGTGGCAGTCGGCGCTCGGGACAGCCACCCGTTTTGCCGCGGAGGTCTGTCAATCGGAGGAAAATTACCTGCCCGTAAGCATTGCTACACAACTTTAGCATTACCCATAAAATTATTTCTCGAATATCCTTTTGCTTTCCTAACTATGTTGTCTTTCTGTCAGGGAATGTCATTTGTGGTCATTGATCGTCAGCGGTTTTTATTTGTAGTCACTGATTGTCATCGGTAGTCAATGGTAGTCACTGATCGTCATTGGTCGCCATTAATCGTCAGTGATCGTCCTTGATTATTTTATCCACTCAATAACTATTAATGACCACGAATGACAATAAATAGCAATAAATGACTTGTTTAGCTTCGTTTAGATAATTTGTTGGATAGGTATTAAATTTTTCAATCCCGGACCAGGGCCGGATCTTCCGGTCTGGTTCTGTGCATCTTCTGTGCTTATTCTGTACTAAAAGAGCACAGGATAAGCACAGAAGATGCACAGAAACAGCACAGAAAGTCCGGCGATGGTCCCTCTTTGATTTGAAGAAACGGGATATAAGGGGAGATATGGAATCCTCCCGGGTAAAGGAGTGAATTCGGGATTGCGCCACTTTCTTTCCCCCTGAAAAACGGTAATCCTTTACCTATAGATCAGTTAACACATCTTGGAGAGCGCCATCTAACAGAAACTCTTTTGAAATTTGAGAAACATTGGGATCATTGCCCCGGTAAGGGCAAAACATCGGTAGAAAATAATGGTTCATACATTTGTTCCGCCCCGTCCGGGGCGGGCGAATCATTTTCGTACAATCTCTTCTACCAATATTTCGTGCCTAACGGCACGGAGGTACAACGTTCCGGTTATAATTTCCTTTTTTATCCTCTTTTTCGCCAATGTCTGGATAACACTATTCATGCAGAGATTCCTCGCTTCGCATCGGAATGATGAAACAATTATACCGTGTCGGTTGTTGGTTTAATCAAACAATCAAATCTGAAACTATGGAAAAGAAAGAGGAAAAACCCAAGTTGACCTTTACGGAAAATGGCCCGATTTTAGTGACCGGAGCAGTACAGATAGCGGGACAGTATGGGGAGAAGGAGAGTGAGGGGACGGCGATTTATCTTTGCCGTTGCGGCCAATCGAAGAACAAGCCTTATTGCGACGGGACCCACAAAACGATCGGATTCAAGGGCTAATCCTGTTTTGTTGAGGTGACTTTTCATCTGTTGCCGGAGCATTTTTCCTTTGCGGCAGGGTGGGATATGCGCATAAACGAAGGCCAGGCCGCAGATGTATATTTCCGCGGCCTGGTTTTTTATTATTTAGGGATCATTGCCTGCATCCATCACCTGTTGGGGTATTGTTCCCGAAGTGGTAGCGGGAAGCGGGAGTTCTTTATTCGTTAATTTTAATCGAACTGATCTGTTTGATATTGGTCAGATCGGAGTAGTCGTACTGATAGAAGCCGTCTTCGCCGATCATCAGCAGCGATGTTCCCAGCGGGATGACGTCGTAGGCGTGGATGTCGGGAAATTTGGCAATCAGGTTTTCGGTGATCAGGTAGGGATCGGAAGCGTCGTAAACCTTCAGTCCGGCGGTACCGTCGCAGACGAAGAGGACATCATCGTCGATTCCCAGTCCGTAAGGGTTCACCATGTTGTAGGAGCGGATCAGGGACGGAGCGAAGAGGTAGGTCACGTCGAGCACGTCGAGGCGGTTGACCGTGCTGCCGCAGTTATTACCGCCGCGGATGGTCACATAAGCCTTATTGTTTTGGACCACTACAGGGTCGCAACCGGTGACGTGCCAGAAGTTGGCCACATAATAGGGTTTGGTGACGTCGCTGATATCGTAGATCAGCATCCCGGTGGTCGTGCCCAGAAACATGTTATTACCCAGCAGGAACATGGTTTCGACATTTCCGCCAATACCTGATTTTGATTTGAGGGTTGGATTTTGGGCGTCGGTGAGATCGAAGCTGTAATAGGTGCTGTTATCGACAGCCAGGAGGTTGGATCCGTTCAGTCCGAAGCGGGCCATCGAGCCGGCAATGCCGGTTGTGCTGCTTCCCTCCCGTCCCCCGTTGGTCAAGGCATCAGAGGTAAACTGCGTGAATTTGTTGGCGAAATAGATCGGGTAAACGGGATAATAGTTGATATCTTCCACTTCCTTACGTATTTTTTTTACAGTCCAATCGATCACCACGCCCTGGGTGTCATCGATTTTTCCCTGCCGGTAACCTGCTTCGTAAGTAGGTACGGAATATGGGAAGACACTCTTGATACGGCTGATCTCCTTGATCTGGTTCATGTCGGAGAGATCGATGGCGACCAGGTCGATATAGCTGTCGGCATAGAGGGTATTGTTGTAGATGGCGATATCGACATTACCGGGGATATTGACAAACCCGAGGTATTGGGGAGAGGCCGGATTGGCATTGTCGTAGATATGGATCCCTTTCATCTGTTCGTTGATGAAGAGATAGTTGTCTTTGAAATAGATCTTTCCCGGTTTTTTGAGTTCGCGGGAAGGTTCGACCTTTACCGCTTCGCGGAATTCTTTATAGCCCATATAGACGGGTTCGAGCTCGAGGTACTCCTCGGTATATTTATCTTCGCAGGCGCTAAAGAGAAGGGTTATTAAGAGCAGCAAGGAAAATAAGCCCGGATATTTTTTATTCATTTTCATGATTGTTAATCGGTTAAAGGTTAATTGAAGATCAGTCCGACTTTGAGTGAAAGGCGGTTATAGTCGATGTCGAGCTTGTAGTTGTCTTCGCGGGTGTAGCGGTGGCGCATGATGCGGTAACCGGCGCTGAGGGTCAGACCGAGGTTCTCTCCGAGGGGGGCAACGAACCCGATGGACGGATTGGCGAGCCAGCCGCCGCGGGCATCGACATCCAGCGCCTGTCCGACCGGTGCGGGCCAGATATAATAGGTGGAAGCATAGTTATAGACATATTGTTTGTCGGCTTTGCCAAGGGCTATCGCGTAACCTCCCTGCGCCGAGATAAACGGTTTGATGCCCTGGTTGCGGAGGTAGTACCTGAAATCGGCCACTACCGGGAGGTAGGTCTCGCTGAAAAAATCAACCCCAAGACCCACTCCTGCCGCGAGACCGTTGGAGAATTGCCATCCCGAGACATTCATGAAGGTGGATGGGGCGTTAAAGTCGTTGTCTCTGTTCCCGATCAGGACGCCTCCTTCGGTAAGGTTAAAGAAGCCGGTATGAAAGGGGGCTGATAGTTTTGCTTTTTGGTCGATGCTGTCGATCGACGATCGTTCGAAGACCCAGATGTTGTTGTCGCTGGTCTTGATTTTGACCGGTGCGCCGGGATCCTGGCTGAGCAGGGCGCCACGGACGATGCTCCCGTTTTTCAGGTAAACGACACCCTTGCCCGGTTTTTGGGCCGCGGTCGTCAGTGAAAAAATGAGAAGCATTACGAGCAATGTGGTGGTAATGTTTTTCATGATTAGCAGTTAGTAAATTCAATTTTCAGATGGATGAAGGGGCGAAAAGGTTGCGTGGGGGGAAACTATTTTATTGGATCAAATGCCGGGATGTGGCTAAAGCCAAATAGCGTATTAGCCAATTGGTTCCCGATAGCTATGCGGGATGACGGCAACGAAAAGGTTGGGCGCAAAGGCGGATAACTATTTAGTGGCTGCTTTAAATTGGGTTAATCAGTTTTTTTGAAGGTTCACCCCTTTCAGGGTTGGGTTTATAGGTGGTATATTTTCCGTGGGTTACACCGTTCGACTGAGCTCACGACGAAGCCCACGGTTATTGAAATCACACCCCTTCGGGGTTGAAGAAGAGGAGAAGTCAGAACAGGTATCTGACGGCAGGTAAATGGGTCGGGCAGATAGGCGGATAATCAATTAGTGGCTGCATGAATCGGGCTAATTAACCTGATTGAAAGTTCACCCCTTTCAGGGTTGCGTTTAAAGGTAACTTGTTTTCCGAGGGTTACACCGTTCGACTGAGCTCACGGCGAAGCCCACGGTTATTGAAATCACACCCCTTCGGGGTTATAGAAGAGGAGAAAAAGCCAGACCAGGTTGTTGAAATCACGTTCCTTTGGGGTTATAAAAAGAGGGACAGTCAGAGGGGGTATCTGACGGCAAGGAAAAGGTTGGCCTATCAGACCGACCTGAAGGCGGTGCCGGGGGGAATTGTTCAGGGATGCTCTTTTTTGAATATCGCGGCAACGGAGGCAATGGTTTCGCTGATGGGGGTATAGCGGAAGCCGATGGCGTCGGTTATTTTAGATCCATCGTACAGGGAGAGGTTAGCCGCGCTGCGGGCCGTCTCGCGTGTAATGGCGGGCCGTTTCCCGGTAAAGAAAGCGGTTAAGGCGGAGAGTCGCCAGGCGGCGCCGAGCAGGAACTTACCGGCAGGCATGGAGGGTCTTTTTTGACCGAGCTGGTCGGCAATCTGTCCAAAGAGCTGGTAATAGCTCATGTTTTCGGAGTTGAGCAGGTAACGGTTATTTTTGAGGTTCTCCCAGTCGGGATGGAACATCAGTTCGGTCATGGCCCTGGAGACATCGGCTACATCGACAAAGCCAGATCCGCCGCCGGTATAGAATTTCATTCCCTTCTTCACGGCGCTGAACAGTTGAGGGCTGCCACTGTTCCAGTTTCCCGGACCGAGGATCACGGAGGGGTTGACAATAACCGCGTTCAATCCCTGGTAGATAGCCCGCCACACTTCCATCTCGGATTGGTATTTGCTCTCGGAGTAGGCGGAACGGTGCCGGTCGTTTTTCCAGGAATGGTACTCGTTGACCGGGATGGAGGGATCGGCATTTCCCAGGGCGGCTATGGAGCTGACATGGCAGAAGCGTTCGATTTTTTCTTCCAGTGCCAGTTCAGTAATATTAATCGTGCCTTCTACGTTGGTGCTGATCATCTTCATCCGGTCGCGCGGGTCGAAAGAGACCATAGCCGCGAGATGATAGATGCTTTTAACCTCGTTCAGGGCCGGGCGGATGCTTTCGGGATCGAGGAGATCGCCCTCGTGCCACTGGATCCGGGCGAAGAGCTGCTCAGCGTCGGGGGTGTACCAGGAGAAGAATTTTTTGACAAAAGCGGTATCGGAGGAGCCTCTTTTCAGGGCTCTCACGTTCTCGCCCCTGCTGGTCAAATCGAGCAGCAGACGGGCCCCCACCATTCCTGTTCCACCGGTTACGAATATCATGGTTGTTGATTTTCAGAAATTAACGGCTCTTTTACCCAACTGATCGCTCAGGATTTTTTCCACAGACTTCAGTTTTTGATACTGCATCTGCAGTTCGCAGAAACGTTCGAAGTTATCGGCCGGGACCTTTTTCATCTCTTCCATTATTTTGGCATTCAGATGATTGACATACCTCAGTTTATACTCCTGCAGGATCTTGGGGACCAAGTAGTGGAGGATGTCGTGTTCCTCTTCGACATGGCCTCCGCGTGATTTCCAAAAGGGGCTGGAGGAGTATTTTTCCGAGAGGATATCGGAGGCCAGCTTGCTGACCTGTGGATTGGGATGGTTAACGAAATGGCGGGCGCCGTCGAAAGACGGATTGCCGCGGTGCTGGCGGTATTCATCCAGGATGGCTTCGATGACCGGATCGGAAGATTTCAACTGGTCGGTATCCAGTTCCGACAGGATATAACCGGCGACATAGACGGGGATGAGGGAGCTGTCGGATTCATTTTCGATCTCAAAAATTTTCATGGTGCCGTATTTCAGCATCATCCGTAATACTTCCCGTTCTTCATTTTCGCATGGATTTTTAGAAGAGGAATCCAGGTTCATCGACAGGTATTCCGGGAGGGGTTTATTGGGTTGAGCCGCTTCGCGTTCGGTTCTTTTCTGTTTATCCTCGTCGCCTTTCAGCTTTAGTTTACGGATCTCGTTGTAGAGCACTTCTTCGCGGACGTCGAGCAGGCGACTGCATTCTTTCAGATACTCGGTACGCACGATCTCTTCGGGGATGACCGAGATGGAGCTGACGATGTCGGTGACGAGGCGGGCCCTGGCCAGTGGGTCGTTTTCGGTACCGGAGAGCAGTAGCTTGGTTTTGAATTTGATGAAGTCGGTTTCGTTCAGGCGGATATATTCGGCCAGTTGCGAGGCGCCCATGGAACGGGAGAAGGAGTCGGGGTCTTCGCCGTCGGGCAGGGGGAGCACTTTAACGTTGATTCCCTCTTCGAGGACCATGTCGATCCCGCGCATGGAGGCTTTGATGCCGGCCTTGTCGCCGTCGTAGATGATGGTGACGTTATTGGTAAAGCGACGGATCAGTCGGATCTGATCGTGGGTGAGGGAGGTTCCCGAGGAGGCCACCACATTCTCGATGCCGGCCTGGTGCATGGAAATGACATCGGTATAACCTTCGACCAGGTAGCATTTATCTTCCTGTATGATGGTGCGTTTGGCCTCGTAGATACCGTAAAGGACACGGCTCTTGTGGTAGATATCCGATTCGGGCGAGTTGAGGTATTTGGCGATGGTCTTATCCTGGGAGAGGGTCCTGCCGCCAAAAGCGATCACCCGACCGGAGATCCCGGTGATGGGGAACATGACACGGCCGGCAAAACGGTCGCGGACCCAATCGTCGCGTTTGATGGTTAGCCCGGTCTTCTCGAGATATTCCATGCGGTAGCCTTCCTTGAGGGCCGAGTTGGTAAAGAGGTCTTTGCCGTCGGGGCAATAGCCGAGTCCGAATTTTTTGATGGTGTCGTCGCGGAAGCCTCTTTCGCGGAAGTAGCTTAATCCGATGAGGCGGCCCTGGTTGGAGTCCCACAGTTGCTGCCGGAAGAATTTCTGGGCAAATTCGGAGACGATCAACTGGCTTTCGCGGTCGTTGCGTTCGCGGATATCCTCGGGGCTTTCCTCTTTTTCGCGGACCTCGATATGGTATTTTTTAGCGAGCCATTTCAGGGCTTCGGTATAGGAGAGGTGCTCGTGTTCCATGATGAAGTTGACCGGGGAGCCCCCTTTCCCGCAACCGAAGCATTTATAGATGCCTTTGGCGGGAGAGACATTGAAAGAAGGGGTTTTCTCGTTGTGGAAGGGGCAAAGCCCGATCATAGTCGTTCCGCGCCGTTTCAGCGTAACGAATTCACCTACAACATCAACTATTTCGGCAGCGTCGAGAATCCGCTGCACCGTTACTGGATCGATCATGAGAACAAATGTAGTTAAAATGGGGATAGGTTGGAATAAATGGAGGGGGAAGAAGTGAGAACGAAGAGAGGGGGAGGGTTTTTGATGAGATTAGGGTCATTGAGAAATTAATCGTCTTGAATCCAGTAAATTCGGGATGGGATTTCTTCCGGTGAAAGAGGGTCTATTTGTAGAAAAGATTATTGTCAGAATTTACCCTTTCTAATATTTTTAATGTAAATTTGAGAACGGATTGTAAACAAGTTCAGGGAAATCTGTTTTTAATCGGAGTTACTTGACCAAAATTTAACTTATCCGGGGTATTTTTTTCAATTTCTAATCTTTTTTACTATGAACATTTTTGTAGCGAAGTTAAACCCCGAAACAACCAGCGAGGATCTTCAGAATCTTTTTTCACATTATGGTGATGTTAAATCTGTAAAAGTCATTTTTGACAAAGAGACGGGTCATTCAAAACGATACGGTTTTGTTGAGATGGCCAATGAATCGGAAGCATTGGAAGCAATAAGCCAACTGAATGATTCGGAATTTCAAGGCAGTACAATAGCAGTAAAAGAGTCGCAACCCAAGGAACAGCAGACTCAGCAGCGCAGGAGCTATGACCGTGGTGGCCAGCGAGGAGGTGGTTCTCCTTACTCGGGTGGCGGACAGAGGGAATATGGTCACAAACCCTATCCAAGACGTGATTCAGGTCGGGGAGAGGGAGACCAGCGAAGGAGTTACGGAGACCGGGGTGACGACCGGAGATATTAAACAGAAAGCGGGTCTTCCCGCTTTTTTGTTGATTGATAGTTAAAATATCAGATGATGCGATGGTTCTATTTGCTGTTAAGTATCTTTCTTTTATCGGCCTGTGAGGAGGTTGTGGAAGTGGAGTTGAAGGATGCCGCCCCGAATGTGGTGATCGAGTCGGTGATTACCAACGGGGAGGGGCCTTTCTGGGTACGGCTCACCAACAGCCAGTCTTATTTTGACCAGAGTGAGCCGGATGCGGTAAACGAAGCGGTGGTGATCCTGAGTAGCGGGACAAATCGGGAGAAGCTGTTCAAAAAGGGTCCCGGATTATATGTGACCGCCAATACGCAGGGTATTCCAGGGAATGAATATCAGCTTCAGGTCATTACCGGCGGGGAAGTTTACCAGGCTTCCGCCATGTTGCCGGCGCCGGTTAAGATTGATACGGTCTATTACCGGGAATCGATCTTCAGCAGCGACAGTCTCAATGTTTTTGTTGAGTTTACCGATCCTCCCAATTTTGATAATTATTACCGGTTGAGACTATTCCGGAACAAGAGATATGTCCCGGATGATTATTATATGATGAGCGATGCTTTTTATGATGGTCAACGCCTGTGGGCGCCTTTTTACTATCGTGATTTTTCGCCCGGGGATACTCTGAGGGTTGAGCTTTACAATATGGAGCATAGTGCATGGAGGTATTTAAAGGCGTTGGGGGAGACGGTTCAGCAAAATGTAAACTCGCAGGCTCCGGGCAATCCTCCAACGAACCTCTCGGGCGGGGCATTAGGCTATTTTGGAGTCTGGAGTGTGACTACCTATGAAACCGTAGTCCCGAAGGTTCGTTCGGCCAAATAGGAAGAAGAGTCTGAACAAGGCATTCGTGGAATCCTTAGATTATGGAAGATAACCTGTTATACAAGATTGCCATCTCGCTGATTCCGGGAATTGGATGTGTCAATGCCAAGACCGTGATCGCTTATTGCGGGAGCGCTGAGCAGGTTTTCAGGGAGAAGGAGAATGTCTTACGCCAAATACCCGGGATAGGGAGCATACTGGCGAAAAATATTATCCAATCGGAGGTACTTAAAAAGGCGGAATCAGAGGTTGATTTTGTCGGGAAGAATGGTCTTTCGGCCCTGTTTTATTTGGATCGCGATTATCCTGACCGGTTAAGGTCATGCAATGATGCCCCGGTCGTTCTTTTTGTCAAAGGGAAGCCTGATCTGAATATCGCCAAAGTCATCAGCGTGGTGGGGACCCGAAAAGCCACCGATTACGGGAAGCATTGTGTTGATCAGTTTATTTCAGCTTTGGCTGAGCGGGGCTACCCGGTTTTGATTGTAAGCGGGTTAGCCTATGGAATCGACATTCATGCCCACCGGGCCGCCTTGAAGTATGGAATACCCACTGTGGGGGTTTTAGCTCACGGATTAGAGACCGTTTATCCGGGACTGCATATGGCTTCAGCCAGGGAGATGGTTGAGCATCAGGGAGGATTGGTGACCGATTTTTTAAGCAACACGGTTATTGATCAGAAGAATTTTATTCGCCGTAACCGCATTATCGCGGGATTAGCGGACGCGACGATCGTGGTGGAATCGGCCCGAAAGGGAGGTGCGCTGATCACGGCTGAGATTGCCAATTCCTATAACCGCGATGTATTTGCCTTTCCGGGAAGGATTGGGGATCTTTATTCGGAAGGGTGTCATTTCCTGATAAAATCGAACCGGGCTGCATTGATGGAAGGGGTCGATGATTTGGAATATGTGATGAATTGGAAAAAGGGGAAGAGCCAGCCCGACGCGGTGCAGCCGAGGTTGTTTGCAGATCTGAGTCCTGAGCAACAGATTATTGTCGATTTGTTGGGAAAGGAAGGAGGTATGGCTATTGATATGATTTGTATTAAGACGGGTTTGCCGATGAGCCATGTTTCACCGGTATTGCTTGAGCTGGAATTTTCCGGTTTGGTGAAAGGGTTGCCGGGGAAGGTCTTTAAATTGATCTAGGTTTTATTAAATTGCTCAATGATAAAAAGATAGCGGTTTTATGGCGGTGGGCTGAAAAGAAAAGCTAACTTTGCAGCAAAATTGTAAGAATGGAAGGAACGACGAATTTCGAGAAGTTTGGAATAGGCAAGTCTATTTTAAAGGCCTTGAATGAGGTTGGTTTTACAGAACCTACCCCGATTCAGGAGATGGCCATACCGGTGATAAAGTCGGGGCAGGACGTGTTGGGGATCGCCCAAACCGGGACGGGAAAAACAGCGGCTTACCTTATCCCGCTTTTCATGAAATTGGTGAAAGCGGAAGGGGACGATCCACGCGCCATAATACTTGTTCCTACGCGGGAGTTGTCGATCCAGGTGGGTGAAGATATTGAGGAGTTGGCCCAGTTTACCAACCTACGCCATGCCGCGGTTTACGGGGGTATTGGCTGGACTAAACATGCCGCTTTGGTAGAACCGGGCATCGATATAATAGTCGCCACACCGGGGCGGTTATGGGACTTGTACAAAGCCGGATCGGTTTCCTTGAAAAAGGTAAGAACACTGGTTATCGACGAAGCCGACCGGATGCTTGATATGGGGTTTATGCCACAGTTGTTGAAGCTTTTCGAAGTGATCCCTCACAAGCGGCAGAATTTGTTGTTTTCCGCCACATTTTCGGAGAAAATTGAGGAGATGAGCCATGAGTTCCTTACCTTTCCGGTAAGGGTTGAGGTGGCCCCATCGGCCACAACGGCGGAGAAGGTGGAACAATTCTTTTTCAGGGTTCCCAATTTTCGCACCAAGTTAAACCTGATCAACCATTTGCTGGATAATCAGGAAGAGTATAAGAGGGTCATTATTTTTTGCCGCACCAAAGAAAACGCGGAAGCGGTTTATAAAGTGATCAGCCGGAAGACGGAAGGGGAGGTGAGGATTCTTCATTCGAACAAGGCGCAGAGTTCAAGGATCAACGCGATCAATGATTTTAAGGAGGGGAATGTGAGGATCTTAATTTCTACCGATGTGTCGGCGCGCGGGATTGATGTCAGCCAGGTGTCCCATGTTTTCAATTTTGATTTGCCTCCACAATATGAAGATTACGTTCATCGTATTGGACGAACGGCTCGGGCCAATCTTCATGGGGTTGCTATTTCTTTGGTAGGGCCGGATGAGGATTTTCATCTTGAGAATATTGAAAAGTTGATCCGAATGGAGATTGAGGAGCTGGAGTTGCCCGAAGAAGTTGAAGTGGTCCCTTCGACCCGTGACGAGCTTCAGGAGATAGCCAAGGAGATTGACCGACAGCGTAAACTGGCTGATCCGACTTTTCTGGGCGCTTTTCATGAGAAAAAGCGGCATCATAAAAAGAGTTCCTTCAGTTTTAATTCCAAGAGCAAGCATCTACGTCCTGAAGAGAAGCGGGGTGGAAAACGGAGGTAGTTCAAGGAGCCAAGCGGGATATTTTCCAAATATTATTTTCTTTTTGAAAGAGGATACGGTCGTGCAGGCGGTTAGGCCGGCCTTGCCAGAATTCGATTTTCTCCGGCAATATAGTATATCCTCCCCAGAAATCAGGTCTTGTCAGCTTGTTCTCGTTGGTTTGCAAGGATTTTAACTCCCAAAGCGATTCGAGGAGAGAGCGGCTGGCCACAGGTTCGCTCTGGGGAGAGACTGCAGCGCTGATGCGGCTCTCGTAAGGCCGGCTCATAAAATAGTGATCTGAAACTTTGGCGGGGGTGCGGCTGACAATCCCTTCGATGCGGATCTGCCGTTCCAACTCAGGCCAGAAGAACAGAAGAGCCGCTTTGTTGTTTGTTTCCAGTTCACGGCCTTTTCTGCTTTGATAATTGGTAAAAAACAGGAAGCCCTCGGGAGAAAAGGACTTTAAGAGAACGATCCTGGCTGATGGATATCCTTCCGGGGTAGCCGTGGCTAAGGTCATCGCAGTGGGCTCGTTAACCTTTCCTTTGATTGCTTCGTCGAGCCAGATGGTAAAAAGTTGAAAGGGGTTGCGGGTTATCTTTTCATCGAGGGCATGAAGGCGATATTCATTTCGGATTCCAAACAGGTTCATAACTCTTTTTTTTTAGGAATATAACGGTCAAAAGGAGGAAGTTGTTTCGTTAACTGCTGTAAATGCAAAACTTCGGCATGGGGTTTGCGGTGAATTTTTCATCCTTTGATTCGGGATAAAATATTTCTAATTTTGCCACTACTATTCACTTTCCAGTAAAGGAGACTATAATTATGGTTGATCAGAATTTAGGTATTTCTAAAGATAAACGGAATAATCTGATTGTTATTATCCTCGCAGTTTTATTGGTTATCGTTTGTGTTTTACTGTTTTGGCAGCGCAGCGAACACCGATCGGTTGAGCAACAACTGAATATGGAGAAAGATTCGATCACTGCCGAGTTGACCAAGATGGTTGCGGGATATGATTCCTTAACTACCGAAAATGAATCGCTGAACCAGAATATTGAACTGGCACAAACAAGGGTGAAAGACCTTTTAACTGAAGTCGAGCAGGTGAAAAGCGCCAGTTATCAGCAGATTTCAAAGTACCGGGATGAGGTGACTACTCTTCGGAATATCATGCGTGATTATATAGTTCAGATTGATAGTCTAAACCAAAGGAACCAGCGGTTGATGGACGAGAACAAAGATGTCAAGGAGCAGGTTACAGAAGCCAGATATATCAATGCACAACTGGAGCAGGAGAAAAAGAAATTAGAGCAGACCGTTTCGCTGGCGGCTCAGCTTGAAGCCCAGGATCTTAAGGCGACCGGGATCAATAAGAAGGGGAATGTTCAGAATAAGGCGGCCAAGATAGAGAAGATCAAGATCGATTTTACCCTAAGTAAGAACCTGACCGCCAAGAGGGGGGCAAAAAATATCTATGTCAGGATACAACGTCCCGATCAGTTGTTGCTAATGAAATCGGAGAAAGATGTCTTTAATTTTGAAGATCTGAAGATTCCCTATTCGGCGATGCGTGAGGTGGAATACGAAGGCGCAGAGCTCCCGGTCAGCATTTATTGGGACAACAACAATGAATCGGCCATTATTACCGGAAGTTATACCATCGATGTCTTTGCCGATGGGCGCAATATCGGGACCACGCGTTTGGAAGTAAAATAGGTGCCAACTTCAAGTACTAATAATCCGGATCTTATGTATCATCTCCCCGAATTGAAAAAGCATCTGGAAAGGATGCATGCCGGTCATCTATTGGATGTAGCCACCGGGGAGGGAGATTTTCTTTATTTTTTACTTGAATCGTTTGCCACATACGATTCAGCCACTGGTCTGGATTCAAAGTTGGAAAGCATAGCGGTCGCCAAAGAAAAGCTGGTGCATTACAAAGTTGATTTTGTCCAGGGGAATATCCGAAAACTGCCCTTTGAGGATAATTATTTCGATACAGTCACGGTTTCCAATTCGATACACTGTTTCGAGCTTCCAGCGAAGGCCGTCTCCTCGATGGTGAGGGTTTTGGTTCCCGGAGGATTATTGATAGTTAATGAGATGATTTCCGACAACCTAAAACCTGCTCAGCAAAATCATTTCGAATTTCTGAACCTGAAGGCAGAGATCAATACAGCCATGGGAATTTATCACCGGGCTATTTATTCTTCTGATGAGCTGTATAGAATATTTGATGATGCCAATATCGGGATCGATACCACAATATTATCGGGCAACGAAATGCCACTCTTGAATTCAAAGGAGAAGATGTGGCAGTTTTTCAGGAGATTTGATGCGATGGTCACTATGGCTGCTCAATTGCCAAATGGCAGGGAGATAGAGGCAAGAGCCGATTACTTAAAGGAGAAGATCGAAAAAGAGGGATTTCAGACACCTCCCCAGTTGACCATCTTGGCACATAAATCATAATCTTATACCCCACTGATCCGTTTTGTTCAGAGGCCTAAAACAGCGGATCAAACTGGGAGTAGTATCCTATTCTCTTTCGACTGATTCTGCAATATCCACGTCAACTGTTTTAGGCTCAATCTCTTCCGATTCCTTTTGGTCGAAATACCTGCGGTAGAATAGAAGGATCATGAAGATTCCTACAGTAATGGAAGAGTCGGCCACGTTAAATACCGGGCGGAAGAAGATAAATTCGCGACCTCCGAAGAGGGGCACCCATTCAGGATAATGGCCGGTCAGGATTGGGAAATAAAACATATCGACCACGCGGCCCTGAAGAAAAGAGGCATAACCGCCGCCCTCGGGCATGAAAGAGGCTACTTGACCGTAGCTCTCGTTGAAGATGAGGCCGTAGAAGGCGCTGTCGAGGATGTTTCCCAAAGCACCGGCAAATATCAGGGAAAAACTGACAATAATGCCAAATTGGATCTCTTTCTTCCAGAGGCGGGAGAGATACCAGCCGATGGCGGAAACGGCCACTATACGGAAAATGCTGAGTAAATATTTCCCGATATTATCGCCGAACTCCAGTCCGAAAGCCATCCCGTTGTTTTCCACGAAATGGATGATGAACCAATTTTTAGCAACAATAAATTCGTCGCCCAACATAAAGTTGGTTTTGATATAGACTTTTAAGAGTTGATCAAAAAGAAGGACCAGGAATATGATCAAAACCGATTTCTGCTTGTTGTTCATCATCTAGTTAAAAACAGATTACGAAAAATCGGGGCATAACACTTCGCCCCGAAAATCTATCATGGTTAATTCAATTTCAAGTACACCCTGATCATTGATTAGCGCTGTTTATTCTTCGCGTCAATTGAGAGGGTGGCATGAGGTACGACACGGAGCCGATCCTTAGGGATCAGTTTACCGGTTTCGCGGCAGATTCCGTAGGTTTTGTTTTCCACACGGATTAAAGCGGCCTCGAGGTGCTGGATAAATTTGAGCTGACGCTGGGCCAGTTTACCGGCTTCTTCTTTCGACAGAGTTGCGGCTCCCTCTTCCAACACTTTAAATGTTGGGGAAGTGTCTTGGGTATCGTTTCCGTCGCCGTGGGTAATGGCATTTTTATATAGCTCATAATCCTGTCTGGCTTTTTCGAGCTTGCCCAGTATTAATTCCTTGAATTCAGCAAGTTCCTCGTCTGAATATCTGGTTTTTTCTGTCATAATATTAAGCTTTAGCGTAAATATAGTTTAAATCGGGTCTCTTTATATCAAGCTCTGCAAATAATTTACAAACAAAGGGCAACTTTCCTGTTAAGAAACTTTTTCGACGAGAATCAAGGTTTCAACGCCCTTATCGATCTCGATAAGCTTTGCCGCACTGTTGTCGAGAACTTCAACCAGTTCAAGCTGTTGCGCTAAGGTCTGGTTACTAATGTATTCCCGATGTATTTCCAGCGCTTCGTTCAGTTCCGCATGTCTCGCGATCGTCAGTTTGATCTTATCGGTCACTTCAAAATCGCTATCCTTACGGATATTTTGAATCCGGTTGATAAATTCGCGGGCGATGCCTTCCAGCCTCAATTCTGGAGTAACGTTGATGTCGAGGGCGACGGTCAGACCGCCTTCGCTGGCCACCTGCCATCCCGGGATATCTTCAGAGATGATTTCTACATCTTCCAGCTGGAGGTTGACATTTTCGCCATCGATCACCGCGTTGTAGTTACCCGATCGTTCGAAATCGGCAATAGCGGTTTGTTCCATCTGGTTGACAAAGGCCGCGATCTGTTTCATCAGTTTCCCGTATTTCGGACCTAAGGTCTTGAAATTGGGCTTGATTTTTTTCTTAATGATCCCTGATGCATCAGTCAGATATTCAACTTCTTTAACATTGACTTCAGTCAGGATAATATTTTCAACCGCCTCAAATTGTTTGCGGAAATTTTCGCTCAGAACCGGGACTATGATTCTTGCCAGCGGCTGACGCACTTTCAGTTTCTCTTTACGGCGCAATCCCAGGATCATGGATGAGATGCGTTGAGCGATGTCCATCCTTTCCTCCAGTTTCTTGTTGACCAATGATTCATTGGTAACAGGGAAGCGGGTCAGGTGAACCGAGATATCCTGTTCGCGTCCCGACACCTTGTTCAGGTCGCGGAAGAGCTGGTCAGAGTAGAAGGGAGCGATCGGGGCCGCCAGCTTGGCGATGGTTTCCAGACAGGTGTAAAGGGTCTGAAACGCCGAAATCTTGTCGGTATTGTAGCTGCCGCCCCAGAAACGTTTGCGGCTCAGACGGACATACCAGTTCGAAAGGTTCTCAGAGACAAATTCAGAGATGGCCCTTCCGGCGCGGGTAGGCTCGTAGTTCTCGTAAGCGTCGGTCACCTCTTTGATCAGTGTGTTGAGCAGGGAGAGGACCCATCGGTCGAGTTCAGGTCTTTGTTCAACCGGGACATCTGCCTCGCGGTAGACAAAGCCATCGACATTGGCATACAGGGCAAAGAAGCTGTAAGTGTTATATAGGGTGCCGAAAAATTTGCGGCGCACCTCTTCTACACCGGCAATGTCAAATTTCAGGTTATCCCATGGTTGCGAATTGGTGATCATGTACCAGCGAAGCGGGTCGGAACCATATTTCTCGATCGTGGTAAAGGGATCGACCGCGTTGCCCAACCGCTTCGACATCTTATTGCCGTTGGCGTCGAGCACCAAACCGTTGGAGATAATATTTTTAAAGGCGACCGATTTCTTCACCATCGTTGAGATGGCGTGCAGCGTGAAGAACCATCCGCGCGTCTGGTCCACTCCCTCTGCAATAAAATCGGCGGGGAATAAGCCCCCTAAATCCCCCGGGCATTCAAATGGATAGTGAGCCTGTGCATAGGGCATAGCTCCCGAGTCGAACCACACGTCGATCAGGTCGGTTTCGCGGAACATCTTTTCTCCCTTATCGGAAACAAGGATGATATCATCGACGAAAGGACGGTGCAGATCGATCTTTTCGTAGTTCTCCTTTGAATATTCGCCAACGACAAAATTGGTGTAAGGATTCGATTTCATGAATCCGGCGGCCACCGATTTTTCGATCTCTTCCATTAATTCGGCTACCGAACCAATGCATTTTTCGGTTAATCCGTCTTCGGTCCGCCAGATCGGCAGCGGGGTTCCCCAGTAGCGTGAACGCGAGAGGTTCCAGTCGACCAGATTCTCCAGCCAGTTGCCGAAACGTCCGGTGCCGGTCGATTGCGGTTTCCAGTTGATGGTCTTGTTCAGTTCGATCATTTCGTCGCGGACGGCCGTGGTACGGATAAACCATGAATCGAGCGGGTAGTAAAGCACCGGCTTGTCGGTCCTCCAGCAATGCGGATAGCTGTGCTCGTGTTTCTCGACACGGAAGGCACGGTTTTCTTTTTTCAGCATCACCGCCAGATCGACATCGAGCGGGGCATCGTCCTCGTTGAGCGATTCGTCGTAAGCGTTTTTGACAAAACGTCCGGCATATTCGGAGTAGGAATCTTTGTTAACTTTTGATTGTACGTAATCAGGGTCAAGATCTTCGATACGGAAGAAGCGACCCTGGCGGTCGACCATTGGCTGGCGTTTTCCCTCACGGTCGATCAGCATCAGCGGAGCGATTCCGTTCTGTTTAGCCACACGGTCGTCGTCGGCGCCAAAGGTGGGGGCGATATGAACGATACCGGTACCATCCTCGGTGGTCACGAAGTCGCCGGGGATCACGCGGAAAGCGTCGCCTATCGGCTTGATCCAGGGGATCAGTTGCTCATAAGTTACACCTACCAGTTCGCTGCCTGAAAATTCGTTCAGCAGTTGATAGGGGATTTGTTTCCCTTCACCTTTGTATTCGTCGAATGAAAGACCTTCATTTTTTTCGGGGAAATAGTTCCGGAAGAGGTCTTTGGCCAGGACTACCGTGACCGGTTGTCCTGTATAAGGATTGAATGTTTTGACTTTAACGTAGCGGATGTTCGGGCCAACTGCCAGTGCGGTGTTCGACGGCAGGGTCCAGGGTGTGGTCGTCCAGGCCAGGATAAACAGTTCGGAGTCGACATCCTGGAAAAGGAAAGCTGATTTATCGCTTTTCACTACTTTAAACTGGGCCACGCAGGTGGTGTCCTTCACATCGCGGTAGCAACCCGGCTGGTTCAGCTCATGAGAGCTTAGTCCTGTACCGGCAGCGGGCGAATAGGGCTGAATGGTATAGCCTTTATACAAAAGGTTTTTCGAATAGAGGTCTTTCAGCAACCACCAGAGTGTCTCGATATAACGGTTGTCGTAGGTAATGTAAGGATCCTCCATGTTAACCCAGTAACCCATCTTATGGGTCAGGTCTTCCCACATGTCGGTGTATTTCATCACCTCCTTACGGCAGGCGGCATTATATTCCGAAACGGAAATGGTCTTGCCGATATCCTCCTTGGTGATACCAAGTGATTTTTCGACACTCAGTTCGACCGGAAGGCCGTGGGTATCCCAACCGGCTTTTCGTTTAACCAGAAATCCCTGTTGGGTTTTGTAACGGCAGAAAATATCTTTGATGGTTCGCGATACCACATGGTGAATACCGGGTTGTCCGTTAGCCGAGGGCGGCCCTTCATAAAAAACAAAGGATGGTCCATCGGCGCGGGTAGTGACCGATTTATGAAATGTATCGTCTTCTTCCCAAAATTTAAGTATCTCTTTATTGATTTTGGAAAGGTTAAATTCCTTGTATTCCTTGAATTTCTTAGTCATAACGAAAAAACTCCCCTCATTTTTTTGAGCCTACAAATATAGGAATTTTTATTATTGAAATTCAGAACTTTTACTGTAACCTATACGGCTCAATTTAAGGGATTGATCAATAATTTTTTGGGGGCCAAACGGCCTGAACGGGATTTCATTCGGTTTATTATTAGGAAAGTAAGAGGACGGGTGCAAGGGATAAGAAAAGAGGGGGTCCAAAAAGTCATCCTGAACTTACCATTAATTTAAAATCAGAATCGGTTTCCTGCGGAAAACGCTGGTCAACTCAGAGCTTTCCGCGAAAAGTTGCGCGATCTGCGGGGAAATTGTTCTACCTCTGATAAACTTAGTGACCGGCTGACTCCAAGTCACCCGGTCACTTTATCCTGATTTCCGGAAATCATACCCTGAAGCCCTGTTCGTCACAAGGCCAAGGCCGGTGTTACACCATCCTTTTTCTTAGGTTCCTGTTTGGTTTCTCTATGTTAGCATACAGGAACCTTGGAGGAACCATACAGATACTATGGTT
>CAZWBR010000016.1:0-75803 GCA_964632305.1 uncultured Prolixibacteraceae bacterium | reverse complement strand
TCTCTTGCGATAATAAACCTTAAGAATATGATGGCAAACATACGAGAAACTCCGGACTTGACCCGACCGTGAACAGGGAGTCGCCTGAACCTGTCTCCCGATAACCATCGGGAGGCCATGCCCCGGTCTGAGGAGGTAACAAATGAGCAACCTCTATATCTATGCTAAGACTTTGGGCTCTCAAAATTGGAGATTATACTATTTAGTATATTGATAAAACAGCCATCCTGAGCTTTTAACCAATACATTATTACTTCTGAATCAGAGTTTTGTCATCAATCATAGATATACAAAAAGAGGCTGCCTTTTCAGACAGCCTCCAATAATTCTTATCACGATTCTTTCGGTTTATTTGGCATAGCTTACCGCCCGCGTCTCTCGAATTACCGTGATTTTGACCTGACCCGGATAAGTCATTTCATCCTGGATCTTTTTTGCGATATCATAAGAAAGACTCTCAGCCTCAGCATCTGTCAATTTATCACTACCTACAATTACCCTTAATTCCCTACCAGCTTGAATTGCATAAGTTTTGGTAACGCCAGGGTAAGAGAGAGCCATATTTTCAAGATCATTTAACCTTTTAATGTAAGACTCAACCGCTTCCCTTCTTGCTCCGGGTCGGGCGCCTGAAATAGCGTCGCAAGCCTGAACCAGAGGAGCAAGCAATGATTCCATTTCTACTTCATCATGGTGAGCTCCGATTGCATTACAGATATCCGGTTTTTCTTTATATTTCTCAGCTAGTTTCATCCCCAGTACAGCATGAGGCAATTCCGGTTCATCATCCGGCACCTTACCGATATCATGTAAAAGACCGGCCCGTTTAGCTTTCTTGGGATTTAATCCTAATTCGGCAGCCATTATTGCACAAAGGTTTGCCGTTTCACGTGAATGCTGCAAAAGATTTTGTCCGTAAGAAGAACGATACTTCATCTTTCCAATCAAACGGATCAGTTCAGGATGCATCCCGTGAATACCCAGGTCAATGGTAGTACGTTTACCGGTTTCAATAATTTCTTCCTCGACCTGTTTTTTAACTTTATTAACCACTTCTTCAATCCGGGCCGGATGGATTCGTCCATCGGTAACCAATTGATGAAGCGCTAATCGGGCGATTTCGCGACGTACCGGATCGAATCCCGATAATACAATTGCTTCGGGAGTATCATCAACGATAATCTCAATTCCGGTTGCAGCTTCCAGTGCGCGGATGTTACGACCCTCGCGGCCAATAATCCGGCCTTTGATTTCATCACTTTCAATATGAAATACGGTTACCGCATTTTCGATGGCTGTTTCCGAGGCTACACGCTGGATAGATTTTACAATAATCTTTTTTGCTTCTTTGTTGGCCGTCATCTTGGCCTCATCCATAATCTCCTGGATAAAGGACATGGCCTCCGATTTTGCTTCATTTTTTAAGGAATCGACCAGTTGTGTTTTCGCATCTTCAGCAGAGAGACCAGAGATGGCTTCCAGTTGATCAACCTGTTGCTTATGCATTTTCTCTAACTCTTCATTTTTCTGATCGATCAATTCCATCTGAGAAGTAAGATTTTCACGAATAGTATCTGCCTCTCTTTTAGCTATTTCAGACTCTTTAATTTTACGCTGGAGTTCTTCTTTACGCTGCAAAAAGATTGTCTCCTTTTGCTTTAGCTTGTTCTCAGCACCAAGGATCCTCTGATTCCGTTCATTAATATAGCTCTCATGTTCCGATTTAAGCTGAATGAACTTTTCCTTAGCCTGGATAATCTTTTTCTCTTTTAACATTTCCGACTGAATTTCAGCTTCTTTCAGAATATGGCTTCTTTTTTTATGCAACACTGTATCCCAGAGGAAATAGGATCCAATCCCTCCAATTATCAGGGCAACAATGCTTGCTATGATTGTTATTGTCATTAAAAAATAAATTATTTGGTTTAACAAAAAAATACCGCAATTAAATTTCGTAATCAGGGTCATTCATTGCCCTAACCAACAAAACATAAATGCGGGGTCATCTATTTAAAATTAATATTTTCTTTCTCGATAAATTCTGCCAGATAATCATTCATTTGCTCCAACTCTTCAACCAAAGGCGAAAGATCATTTCGTTGATCGGTATCGAATTTTTGTATTACAAACTGTAAAGTTGCCATCGCCAGACAATCCTGAATATCTTTTGAAGCATATCTTTGTTTGTACTGAACAACCTTATCGTTGATAATTTTCGCAGCTTTCCGGATACTCTCTTCATCTTTACGATCTATCCTTAAGGGATACATCCGGTCGGCTATATTGATGTTTATCGAAAGCTTATCATCCATAACAGAGGCGTATTACTTGTTTAAAAGAGCAATACATTTATCAATTTCCCGCACAAGTTTGTTAATCTTAATTTTTGCTTCATGTGACTCTTCATCCGCACCAAGCAATGACTTCGCAAACTTTAAATCCTCAATTTTTTTGCTCAGTTCCTCATTTTTCATTGTGAGTATACTGATCTGTTCTTTCAAGCGCTTTTGCTCTTCTACAAGAAGATAGTTTTCTGATTTCATTTTCGATTGAAAACCAATCAGCTTATCTAACTTTTCTTTAAATTCTCTCAATAAAAGAGTTTCGCGCTCTGTCATATTTAAGGATTACAGTTACAAAGTTAACATTTTATTCAAATCTCAAAAGTATTACTGAATTTATTACTTGATGAAACAATGAAAAGTTTACTATTTTCGCCTTGCAAAGGAAAGATTTACAATGAAAGGTTTTTTTGCTCTTCTTATACTAATAGTTTTTGTTTTTCAAGGGAGGTCACAATCTGAATCCGAAATAAATCCATTCACAAGCCCGGTAAAGCCCCCATTTTCTTTTTCAGGCGGATTTGGTGAATTGAGAACCAATCACTTTCATGCCGGATTGGACTTCAGGACAGGAGGGCAAATAGGTATGCCGATCCTTGCAGTTCAAGATGGTTATATTGCCCGGGTTAATGTTTCATCAACAGGTTATGGGAATGCAATTTATATGAACCATCCCGATGGGACGACCAGTGTCTATGGCCATTTGAGCCGTTTTCACCCCAAAATCGCTACCGTAGTTAAAGACGAGCAGTATCAAAAAGAAAGGTTTGAAATTGAACTGAAGCTTTCAAAAAATCAATTGAGTTATAATAAAGGTGAGATAATTGCATGGTCTGGCAATAGCGGGAGTTCAGGAGGACCTCATTTACATTTTGAAATCAGGGATACTCATTCGGAGAGAGCCCAAAACCCACTTTTTCAAGACCTGGGAATTAAAGATAACAGTGCTCCAAAAATCAATTCTTTATACGTGTATCCTTTATCAGAGGAGAGTCACGTAAATAAAACTTTTACCAAAAAAAGATTTGAGATTATACCGGTAGCGAATGGATATCAATTAAAGAACAATGTTCCTATTGAAGTTTTCGGGCAAATCGGTCTGGGAATCCAAGCTGAAGACTATTTCAATGGGACTGGAATGAAATGCGGGATCTATTCCGTTGTGCTAAAAATGGATAATAAACAGGAATTTGCTTTTAAGCTGGATGAATTATCGTTTGAGCTTAACCGCTATGTCAACAGTCACGCAGATTATGAGGAAAAGATCCGAAACAACCGATGGGTACACCGACTATATCAACAACCAGGTAATAAACTTCATATCTATGAAACAGGGTTTAACCGTGGTATTCTAAGCATTGATGACGATAATATTCATGTAATCGAAATAACCGTAAGTGATGCGTTTAAGAATTCAACGAAATTGACATTTAAACTATTATCGAAACAATTTGAAGGAAAGCCCCTGACGACGGAGTATACCCAATATTTTAAGTATGATGAACAAAATATCTTTAGAAATGACCAAATCAGGATCAACCTATTCGAAGGGACTCTTTTTGATAATCTAAAATTCCGGTACGCAGTGAAACCTAAGTTGAATGGATATTATTCTGAAATTCATCAAATACACAATGAATACACACCTGTAAACCGCCCGTTTTCCTTATCAATAAGAACAACCGGAATAAATAAAGATCATCAGAATAAAGCTTTAATTGTAAAAATTGATCCGGCATCGGGAAAACGCACATCTATCGGTGGAAATTTCTCAAACGGCTGGGTATTCACGCAATCCTCCACATTTGGCAATTTTGCAGTTTCTCTCGATACTATTGCCCCTATCATCACTCCACTCAGCATCAAAGAGAAAAAAACGCTTACCAACGGAACAAAAATTCAATTTAAGATATCTGACAATCTATCCGGAATCGGATCATATCGTGGTGAAATAGATGGGAAATGGGCTCTTTTTGAATATGATGCGAAATCAAATCTTCTTTCTTACACGTTCGACAAGACAAAAATGGAGTTTAAAAAGAACCATCAACTTGTATTAACAGTGGATGATAATAAAGAAAACAGATCTCAATATAAAGCGACATTCTACAAATAAAGAGTACTGTTATTTCAAAATCCTGATTGTCATCTTCTTATACTATATGATTTAACACAGACCGGCATTACAGATACATCAAGATTTACGGTGAGACCTGATTAAACTCATCATTTATTACGCATTGCTCAATTGCTTTTTTCTATTTTTGTAAAAATTGTAAATAATCCAAATATGCTAAAGCGAAGTATTCTATTAGTTTTTTTGATCTCAATTCTTGCTCGGATTAACTACACAAATGCCTGCACGAATTTCCTGATCACCAAAGGGGCCTCAGCAGATGGTTCGACGATGATTACCTATGCTGCAGATTCACATACGCTATACGGGGAACTCTATTATTGGCCGGCAGCCGATTATCCGGAAGGGACCATGGTGAATGTTTACGAATGGGATAGCGGCAAGTTTTTAGGCAAGATACCACAGGTTAAACATACCTATCAGGTAGTTGGCAACATGAACGAACATCAGTTGTCCATTGGAGAAACCACCTTTGGTGGAAGGAAAGAATTAGGTTCTCAATCTGGAGCAATTATCGATTACGGAAGTTTGATATATCTCACCCTTCAACGTGCAAAAACTGCACGTGAAGCGATCTCGATCATGACTGATTTGGTTAAAAAACATGGTTATTATTCAAGTGGAGAATCCTTCTCCATCGCTGATCCCACTGAAGCATGGATTCTTGAACTAATTGGCAAAGGTGAAGGCCAAACCGGAGCTGTTTGGGTGGCAATGAAAGTTCCTGACGGATATATCTCTGGACATGCCAACCAAGCCAGAATCACACAGTTTCCACTAAACGATCCTCAAAATTGTCTTTATTCTGCTGATGTGATCTCATTTGCCATTGAGAAAGGTTGGTTCAAGGGGAAAAACTCCGAATTCAGCTTCTCTGACACCTATGCCCCAGTTGATTTTAGCGCTGCTCGATTCTGTGAAGCCCGAGTATGGGCCGGATTTAATAAAGTTAATAAACAGATGGGGCAATATGAAAGTTATGCATTAGGTAAGGTGACCTACGATTCAAACCACTATGCCACCAATAGAATGCCGTTATGGATTAAACCCGATGCACCTCTTTCTGTTAAAAATGTGATGGAGATGATGCGCGACCATTATGAAGGAACGGCATTGGATATGACCAAAGATATTGGTGCAGGCCCTCATCAATTACCTTATCGCTGGCGCCCCATGACCTGGCAAGTCGATTCTGTTTCCTATTGTCATGAGAGAGCAACCTCCACTCAACAAACCGGTTTTTCTTTTGTTGCTCAAAGCCGTTCGACCTTGCCTGATCCCATTGGCGGAATTCTTTGGTTCGGGGTTGATGATACCTATTCCACTTGTTATATGCCCATCTATTGCGGGATAAAAGAAGTTCCGAATTCATTGAAAGTTGGAAACGGAGACATGCTTACCTGGTCTGACAGTTCCGCATTCTGGACTTTCAATCTGGTCACCAACTTATGTTATTTAAGATACAACGATATGATTGCAGATCTTAAAAAAGTACAGACGCAATTTGAAAGCAACTTCTTTGTTGGCGTACAGGAAACGGATAAAAAAGCCCTTGAATTGTGGAATAAAGGAGAAAATGATGCTGCTCTTTCATCTTTAACAAACTATTCTGTCAATCAAGTTGAAACCACCGTTAAAAAATGGAAAGAACTGGGCAATTATTTACTTGTCAAATACAAAGATGGAAACGTAATGACGGAAAAAGACGGAAAATTCGAGACTAACGAATTTGGAAAACTTCCGGCTCAACCACTTCATCCTGCTTATCCGGATTCATGGTATCGGGCAATTATAAAAGGTAACGAAGAACACTTTAAAGCGGTCGAATAACCTCAGGAGATGAAGTACAACGCAGCCAATGCAGCCTTTTTTTCATCATCATTTAAACAATCGATTAAGATGAAGATAAAGGCTGCATTTGTTTTATTTTATTTACTTATTATCAGCAACTTTGCTTACTGCCAAAAAGGAGAATTCCATTATTTAAAAAACGGAATATCGTTTACCCTTTCGGATAAATGGAAAATAATTGCTGATGAGCCAATACCGGAAACCGGTCACTATTTTTCTGTTGAAAAGATTGGTAAAAATGCAACCGGATTATTTACTTTGATTTGGATGGATAAAACAGAAGATCCTACCAAAGTAATCCTCGCACAACAAGAATCAATGAAAAACACCAATTTATACCGTAATCCGGGAATTGAATTCACGGCTATACAGAATGATTCATTTGTTGGAAACGACTGCAAAAAAGTCAATTACGCCACAATCATAAACGGGCAAAAAATTGAAGGATCAATTTGGTGTTTTAACTGCACTGAAAGAACACTTATTGTTTTCTTTCAGTCAGGGTTGGACGATAGGAAGAAAAACCTGCAAGACTTTTCGCTCATTCAACAAACTTTTGGTTGTCGTTAATTTTGATGCGTACAACAAAATCTTCAGTATTCTATCCTTTTTACAACTTGGGGCATCTTGATTAAAATCTGAAATTGCACCTACAAATCTCAGATAACCCAATAGAGACGATCCTAAATTTCGCAACTTATTTTGAGCCCATCGTAAATCCGAAAAATTCAATCAGGATATTTCGTAACATTGATACCTCTATAAATGAAAACATTGAGCAAAAAATACATCAAAGATTTTATGAGAATTGAATTTATCCTTATATTTCAAAACAAAATTGTTTTAGAAAGGGAAAAACCATGATGAACATTGAATCTTTCTTCAAAATAAGTTACGGACTATACATTGTCACTTCCCAATTTAAGGAACAGAAAGCCGGGTACATTGCCAATACCGTTTTTCAGGTAACAGCCAATCCCCCGCAATTCGGAATTAGTTGCAATAAGGATAATTTTTCGTCAGTCATAATCCGTGATAGCGGGACATTCGCGTTCTCCGTATTGGGAGAAAAAGCATCTGCCGGATTAATCGGAGAATTTGGTTATCGCAGTATGAGGGAAACCGATAAATTTAAAAGTGTTAATTATTTGTATGGACATACAGGCTGCCCCATTGTAACAGAATCCTGTGTGGCTTGGTTTGAATGTAAGGTTAATCAGATTATTGATGTTGGGTCTCACTTTCTTTTTATTGGAGAAGCCATCAATTCAGACTTGATAGAATCGTCAGAAAAGGCATTAACCTATACATATTATCGTGAAGTTCTGAAAGGTTATTCGCCGAAAAATGCACCGACCTATATTGACAAAACAAAGCTTGCAATGGAAATCGAGCAAAAAACCGGCAACGAAATATGGCAGTGTCAACTATGCCACTATACTTATGAGTCGGAGAAAGGCGACCCAATTTCAGGAATTGCTCCCGGAACTAAATTTGCCGATCTTCCCGACGACTGGACCTGCCCCATTTGCGGAGCAGATAAAAACAAATTTATACGTGAATAGATTCGATAATCATTAATTTAATTTTTAAATTTCACATATCCTCATCAGTTAATTATTTTATTTTTGCATGTAATTGATTTTGACCAATGAAAAAGATTTCCATAGTCATTACCGTTTATAATGAAGAGGAAAATATCCGGCCTCTGGTAGAGCAAATATTAGTTGCACTGAACGGCTACGACTATGAAATCATCTTTGTGGATGATGGTTCGAAAGACAACACGGTAAAAGCCATTAAGAACCTTAAGCATGATCGAATTAAACTGGTCGAATTGAAACAAAATTACGGGCAATGCCCTGCTTTGAAGGCGGGTATCGACCAGTCAGAAGGGGAATTTATTGTAACCATGGACGGGGATTTGCAAAATGATCCTGCCGATATTCCAAAGATGATTTGTCTGGCCGAAGAGGGAGATTATGACCTTGTGGCTGGCATTCGTCAAAAAAGGCAGGACAATTATTTCTTAAGAAAAATTCCGTCCGGAATAGCTAACTGGCTGATTCGCAAAACGACCGGGGCAGACATAAAAGACAATGGCTGTGCTTTAAAAATCTTCCGGGCTGATACCGCTAAAAACATTCCGCTATACGGCGAATTACATCGTTTTATCTCCATTCTGGCTCACTTCGAAGGCGCCAAGATCGCCCAGATCGATGTTAGGCATCACGTCCGGAAATTAGGCAGGTCGAAATATGGAATCTCAAGAACCTTTAGAGTAATAAGCGACTTGATGCTGTTACTTTTTTTCAGGAAATATATGCAGAAACCCATGCATTTTTTCGGCACAGCAGGTTTACTGACCTCATTAATCGGAGGAATAATCCTGATCTATCTGCTGGTGATAAAAATTATGGGGCACGACATCTGGGGACGACCAGTTCTTTTATTGGGAATTTTGCTTTTTATCATGGGTTTTCAAATTATTACCATAGGGATTATTCTCGATTATCAAATGCGGACTTATTACGAATCGCAACACAAAAGTCCGTACCGAATTAAAAAAATTACAATTGGTGAGAAAGAAATTTAAAAAGCTGGGAATTAATCTCTTGAAACTTGGAGTATCGACTGCGGCAATCTTGTGGGTTATGTCGCGAATTTCGTTTAAAGAGGTCTTGGGAGTTTACTCTACTGCCAATCCTTGGTACCTGATCCTTGCCCTAGTCTTCCTGATAGGTTCATTCGTCTTGTCAGCCTTCCGTCAAAATCTTTCGTTGAAGATTACCGGCGCATATCTGACTCAAATGCTCAACATGAAACTCTTTTGGTTAGGAATGTATTACAATCTTTTCCTTCCAGGAGGCATTGGCGGCGACGGGTATAAGGTTTATCTTATCAATAAATACCGGCAAAATGGTATTAAAAAGAATATCGGGGCAATGTTGGTGAACCGGATCTCCGGATTGGTGGCCATTGGAATGATTACTATCTCACTTTACTACCTGTCGGGAATAAAAATCCCTTTTGGACAAATCTACTGGATCGGAATTCCTGCCGTGTATCTCATTTACATAATCGTGTTAAAATTTTTCTTCAAGAGTTTTTATTCGATCCATGCTTCACTTTTTGGTTGGTCAATGGCCCTACAGATGTTCCAATTTGTTACAGCAATCTTCATCCTGTTAGCATTTCACCAAACATCGGATCAGTTCGATTATCTCTTTCTCTTTTTCCTTTCGGCTATAGCTACCGCTCTTCCGGTAACAATTGGGGGAATTGGGGCACGAGAAATGGTCTTTCTAATTGGGGCTAAATATCTCGCTCTAAACAATGAACTCTCGATTGCTTTAAGCATCATGTTTTTCTTAATGTCAGCCTTCATCTCCCTTTGGGGAATCTACTGGGTTTTCTTCCCTCCTTTCCGGAATGAAATGATCCCTCAGCAAAAGTCACCTAAGGTAGAAACAGAAGAGGAAGAAGAGATTATCTCCATCTATGGATAAGAAAATATGGCAAAGCTGAAGATCTCTTAACCGAATCGTCAGACTTTTCAGAAATTATTGACAGAAATTTCTCTTTCCCATCACGTCAATCATTTGTTTAGACAAAACGACTATTGGTTTTGACAGGTTTAATTATGGAAATGGGATTCTCATTTACTAAATTTGTGCCCCTTTGAATTTGAAAACTTAATCCGGGATTAGCCGAATGATAAAATATTTTATACTTGCTTTCTATATTGTAACGATGATTATTGTCGGAATCCTTTCCTCGCGTAAAATCAAATCATCAGGCGACTATTATGTTGCAGGCAAAAAGGGAGATTTTTGGTCTATTACCGGCTCATTATTGGCAAGTATTCTTGGCAGTTCTGCGATTCTGGGCACTGCCGATCTGGCTGCCACACAAGGTTGGGCAGCCGCATGGTTACTGCTTTCAGCGGCTCTTGGACTTTTTATACTCGTACCTTTCTCACAGATCGTCCACCGTCACGGAAAATTTACTTTACCGCAGATGATTGGCGAATATTACGGACAGGAAGCAAAAATGATCTCTTCGTTTATCATTGCCTTTGCCTGGATAGGAGTTGTTGCCGCCCAAATAATTGGTGCAGCCAAAATCCTGAATAGCTTTTTTGGACTGGATTATTCCATTGGGGTCTGGGGATCCGGCTTTCTCTTTATCTTTTACACAGTAATAGGAGGACAAATCTCAGTACTTAAAACTGATCTTTACCAATCTCTTTTTATTCTGACCGGTATATTGATAACTGCCATTTATCTGCTATTTTCTGATAAAATACCGACAACAGATATGACGCAACTTAATTTTCCTTTTAACCAAGGTTTTCACAGCTTTGATCTCCTGACACTTATCTTAACTTATTCCACCACCTTTATCGTGGGGCCGGATATCTATTCCCGTATTTTCTGCGCCAAAAGTGAATCGACTGCCCGAAAGAGTGTCCTTATCACCGCCCTGATCCTGATTCCATTCGCTTTTCTAATCACTTTTCTTGGAGTATTTGCTAATTCAAAATTCCCGGACTTGCATCAACAACAAGGTTCAGCAATAATTGAAACGATGATTCATATTCTTCCCGAGTGGGGCGTAGGGCTACTGGTTGCTGCGCTCCTTTCTGCGGTAATGTCCTCTGCTGATACAACATTATTAACGGCATCAATCATCATCAGTGATCCAATTTCTAAGGGGCTTGACTCGAAAAATGCACTGCGTAACACGAAAGTTATTATCCTCGTCATCGGTCTATTGAGCATCATTCTGTCTCTTGTAGTCACCTCCATCATCCAATCCTTACTGATAGCATTAACTGTATTTTCAGGAGCATTTATCGTTCCAACATTCGCCGGACTGCTGGGATTCCGGAGCAGAAAATGGCATAGCTTAACTGCAATGATCATGGGAGGCATAATCGCGCTATCCGGCAAACTGTACAGCATTTATTTCGATCGGGAAATGGGAAACCTGATTATGATATCCGCCTTTCTGATCAATGCTGCAATTCTTTTTTCACGAAAAGGAGAATAAGCCAAGACAATGAAATAAAATGTAAGTAACTTCGAATCGGATTCTCCACTAAAAAGATTATTTTAAGCCAAAATTTTAAACTTTGGAACACTCACTGATTGTCCGTAAAAATGAAAAGGTAATTTTTACCAGTGACCAACATTGGTTACACCCGCTTTTTGAGTTGGAAGATTTTTTGAAAAAAGAAAACTTACCAACCGGTGATTTAATTCTATGTGATAAAATCGCTGGGAAAGCAGCTGCTTGCCTGATCGTTAGGTTGGGAATCCGAAAATGTCATATCGAGATGATGAGCGAAAGGGCAATCCCTGTTTTCAAGGCCAGTGGAATTGATTATTCCTTCGATCATATTGTTGAACATATTCAATGCCGGACCGAGGATTTAATTAGCGATAACATGACGATAGATGAAGCCTGGCTTTTCTTGAGGAAACGTTCAGGACGAGTAAAAGGACTATCTCTTAATATCGAAAACCTGACCATTGATCTTGGATCAAGAAACATCCTTGATCAATTAAACCTTGATCTTGAAAGGGGTGAGCAATTGATCATTCATGGAGCGAACGGGACCGGGAAAACTACGCTTCTGCGATCCATTCTCGGTTTCACCAATCCAATTCAAGGCACGATAAAGATAGGGGAATATCTGGTTGGTAGTTCGGAATGGAAAATAAACAGAAGTCAAACCGGATATGTCCACCAAGAGAATATAAAAAATACCTTCCCCATTTCGGCAGGTGAAGTAGCGGCGATTGGACTCAGCGGAAGAAAACTCGCCCAATCTGAAATTGACTACCGGGTGGAGATCGCAATGCGACGTACGGGTTGTTTTCATTTGAAAAAACAATCTTATCATAGCTTGTCCGGCGGAGAGAAACAGCGGGTTTCGCTGGCGCGATGCCTCTGCCAAAACGCAAGGATATTGCTCTTCGACGAACCAACTTCATTTCTTGACTCCGGGGGGAAAGAGGATCTTTTGGATCTTCTTCATGAACTAACCATAAATGAGGCTATCACGATGTTACTGGTATCACATGAGTCCGCATGGATTGAAAAACTTAATTGGACTCAAAGAGAGCTAAAAGGAGGAAAGTTATGTTAGAATTACTCTCCTATTCTCCAATATTAAAAGGTTTAGTTGTTCTGTTGATTGCCGGATTTGCTTTTCCGATCACAGGAGTTTATCTTTTACGACTGAACCTGTTGCCGTTGCGTTTTATGCTGATGCATGGAGCAATCCTAGGTGGAGCGATCGCTTTATCTATGGATTTAAACTCTTTTGCCACCACCATGTTGGTTAACTTATTTCTTGTATTATTTATGACCCGCACCTCACGGTCGATGAAAATTGATCCAGGACAGATAAGTACCTTTATGATGGTAATCTCCATCTCTCTGGCATTTATTTTTATCTATAAGTTTAATGTCCCTGCAAAGGATACACTCTCTCTGCTATGGGGAAGCCTTTATTCACTGAGTTGGAATGAAGTAATTGCGGTAGTCGTCTTTTCATTCTTTTTAATTGCTTTTCAGTTCTTTTTCAGACGCCAGCTCCAGGCTGTATTCTTCGATCGGGAAGTTGCTTATACTTCAGGGATTAACGAAAGTACTCTATACTACTTAATGGTTTTACTCACTGCCATTACGGTAGCTACAGCCATGAAACTTATTGGCGCACTACTACTTGACGCACTGCTTCTTCTACCGGCCTTAATTGCAACATTCCATGCCAGAAGTTTGCGCGGAGTCATTATCTGGTCTTCGATTTGGGGCGGTTTTTTTGCTGTGGCCGGATATTTCTTGTCGTTGGCCATTGATATTCCGGCCAGTTCATCCATAGCAGCACTGGCTTCCATCGTCCTCCTCATTATCATTTTGACCCTAAAAAAATGAAGACTTCTATTATTTACTGTTTGACCATTCCCCTTCTATTCATTTGTTGCCAAAACAAAAAAAGTCAGATGACACAGGTGGTTGCGACCAATAGCTGGACCGCTGCCTTCGCCCAGGCAGCCGGTGCCACGAATATCGTTATACTTGCTCCATTCGAGATGGAACACCCCTCAGAATATGAGCTTCGCCCGGGAGATATTCCTAAAATTGCAAATGCATCAATTATTGTCTATGCCGGATACGAAAATATGGTCGACAGACTGAAAAAAGGACTCAATATCCCGGAAGAAAAATTACTGCAGATTGAAACCAGTTATCGTTTTGCAACTATCGAAAAATCAATTATGAATATCGCTAATAAATTAGGAACAGAAGATATTGCACAAAAGAATCTTGAAGAAATCAGAAATATTCTGATTGTAGGGAGAAACAAGATTAAAGAAAAAGGTGTGGACAAACACGCAATACTGGTCCATTATTTTCAGGAGCCTCTGGCGGTGGAATTAGGAATCCGACCAATGGCCCTGTTTGGTCCAGCTCCTCCTGAGGCTGGTGAAATTGTGAAATTCGCTCATTCCGGGGCATCCTTAATATTGGATAATATCCATAACCCGGTTGGATCTCCAATAAAAGAGGTTCTTCCCAATTCCAAGCTCCTACTGTTACTCAATTTTCCTGGCATGAACCAGACCCGAACCCTTTCTGATGTAATCCGTTATGATATCCAACAAATAACAGAGTAATCAAATTGAGCAATTACATGATTCTGTGTTACATTAATTGGCAGTTTTTCCGATTATTTAAAAAACCATTTTAAATTTGCGGTCTGAAATATAAAAAAATATCAAAATACTATGGGACGCGCGTTTGAATACCGAAAAGCAAGAAAACTAAAACGTTGGGGCACAATGGCCAAAACCTTTACAAAACTGGGCAAAGAAATTGCAATCGCAGTTAAATCTGCTGGTCCTGACCCTGTTGCAAACTCCAGATTAAGGGTTTTAATGCAAAATGCCAAGGCGGCCAATATGCCGAAAGAGAATGTCGAAAGGGCAATCAAGAAAGCTTCATCAAAGGATCAGGCTGATTACAAAGAGATCGTTTATGAAGGATATGGTCCCTATGGCATTGCTATCATGGTTGAAACGGCTACAGATAATCCGACCCGCACCGTGGCCAATGTTCGTAGCTACTTTAATAAATGCAATGGGTCATTGGGCACTTCCGGTTGTGTCGATTATATGTTTGAACATAAGTGCCAGTTTAAGGTGGCCTGCAAAGATGGAGTCAATCTGGAAGAACTCGAATTGGAAATGATCGATTTTGGCGTTCAGGAGATTTTTGAAGAAGAAGGAAATACCATTATCTATGGCGATTTTGAAGCTTTTGGACCAATCCAGAAATACCTTGAGGAGAATAATTTCGAAATTGTCAGTGCCGATTTTGAAAGAATCCCGTCTGAAACTAAAGAACTAAATGAAGAACAAATAGCCGAAATTGAAAAATTATTAGGCAAACTTGAAGAGGATGAAGATGTAACCAATGTCTTTCATAATATGAAAGACTAGTTCTCCTTAAGGTTCACATAATAACAACCTCTTAATTTTGAGCATAATAATATTATCCATCAAAAAAACTTTATTTTTCCTTAAAAATTATTGATTTTTTTTGGAGATTATTTAATGATTGATTAATATTGTACCACAAACGGAAAGGAAATTAAACAAAAAATATTTAACGCACCCTTTCACACTTTGAAAGGTTATTTAGGTTAGGTTTAGGTTAGGTAAAGCAAGGGGTTTTCAACTCCTTGCTTTTTTTTATAACAATTCATTCATAACTCTACATTAAATCTTTGTTCTCCCGTTCAAATCAACTATTTTTGGCGTCAACATAATCTTTCATCAATGGCAGAATTTTTAAAAACTAACTATCAGCTTCAGGCCTTGTGTTGTAATTCATTATTCGAAGATAAAAACTGGGAGCTGAACTGTCCGTTTTCACATACACCAAGCCTGCTTCGTGCTATTTATGAGCAAAAAAAACTGACTATCCATCCGGAATTGCCCGGATTATATCAGTTTTCCGACTGGCTACCCGTATCCCGCATCCTGGCTGGCTCAGGGGCACCAATAACTTATAAAAGTACCTCATTGGCTCGAAAATTGGGGCTGAATAATCTATATATTACTTTCAATGGCTATTGGCCTGAGCGTGGAGCTTGGATGAAAACCGGCTCATTTAAAGAATGCGAAGCCTTCTCGGTCTGTGCTCGAACAAACCAAACCAAGGATAAGATTATGGTTGTGGCCTCAGCAGGTAATACGGCACGTGCCTTTGCCCGCGTTTGTTCCGAGAATAAAATCCCTGTCCTGATTTGTGTTCCCCAAGACAATATTGATGCGCTTTGGTTCGACCAGAAATTAGACTCCTGTGTGAAATTCATAGCAGCTGCATCCGGGGGGGATTACTTCGACGCCATACACCTCTCCAATATCATCTGCGAAATTGAAGGATTCTTCCCGGAAGGGGGAGCTAAAAATGTGGCCCGCCGCGATGGCATGGGAACCACAGTATTATCGGCAGTAACCACTATCGGACAAATACCGGATTATTATTTTCAGGCTATCGGAAGCGGTACCGGTGCTATTGCAGCATGGGAGGCAAATCTCCGTTTTATTGCCGATGGTCGGTTCGGGAAAAATATGATGAAATTAATGCTTTCGCAGAATGCCCCTTTCCTTCCGATAAAAGATGCTTGGGATGTTCGCTCTCCGCAAATGCTCCCCATCGACGATAGCGTTGCCAGAAAACAGGTTGAAGAAATCAATGCTAAAGTATTATCTAACCGGAAACCTCCATACGGAATTACAGGAGGTTTGTTCGATGCATTAAGTGATGCTGGTGGTGAAATATTTGGAGTCACCAATATCGAGGCAAAACAAGCAGCTGAACTGTTCCTCGAAACTGAAGGGAACGACCTTGAACCGGCTGCTGCAGTTTCTGTTGCATCATTAATCAAGGCTGTAAAGGATATTGTATTCAATAAGGACGCCTTAATTATGCTGAATATTACCGGTGGAGGAATTGAAAAATTTAAAAAAGAGAATAGCATCGTTCAGGCCCAACCAGCGTTGGTCTTCCCTTTGAATCCTGACCCGGAGATGGTAAAAACTGAAATTGTAGAACTCTTTACTAAATTTTAATAAAAGGCCGGATTGACCGGCTTTTTTTATTAAAAATCTGGCTTTAAAAATTTTAACCTCATTTGAAAAAAAACAGAAAAATCAGAAAATAGAGCTACAATTTGATCACCCGGAAGTAGTATCTCTCTATACAGTTAAATCAACCATCACACCGACAATTTTTTACTCATGGATTTGTAATAGATTAATAACATTAATCTATTACAAATCCATGAGTAAAAGCCCCCAGGACAAACTTCCATATCTATCTGTTTTTCATACTATTGAATGACATTTATTTAAAATTGTTTGTACTTAAGCTTATTTCTAACACATAAAAGATTATTTTTAGCGAACATATTTATAACGTGAACTTAATTCAATGATGTACCAATTTACAGGGTTATTCTATCCAAGTGTAATTTCCGGATTTATTGCACTTTGGTTAGTGTTTATACTTTGGAAATTTAAAAAAGTAGATGGAGTAAAATATTTAATTGGCTTTGAGATAAGTGCTGCTATTTGGGCAATCTGCGATGGATTCGAGCATGCCTCCCTTTCTCTCGTAGGTAAACAATTATGGTCTCAGATCAGCTATATTGGCATTACCCCAAGCGCACCCTTTTTCCTACTATTTGCTCTGGAATATACTCACAATTATAAATTTATTAATCGGCGTTCTTTGGGATTACTATTTGTAATTCCTTTTATCACCCTGCTTCTTGTATTCACTAATCCATTTCATCATTTAATCTGGACCAATATTGAACTGATAAAAGAAGAAAATCTGAGCATGTACTATTATGGTAGTTGGTTCTGGATTTTTATCTCCTTTACATACATTACACTATCAAGTGGGATATTAATTCTCCTATTAAGTATTCTGCGATTTTACAGCTCCTTTAAGAATCATGCTTTACTATTAATATTCAGTGTTTTATTCCCTTTCATTGGCAATATTTTATACATTTTCAAGCTTTCGCCTGTTAGGGCAATTGATTTCACCCCTATATCCTTTATTATTAGCGGCATTCTAGTCTCTTCTAGTGTTTATTGGCTTCGCATATTTGAAATAATACCTATTGCAAGAAAAAAAATCATCCATAATCTGAGCGATGGAGTAATTGTTCTGGACATGGCCAACCGTATCATTGAAGCAAATCCGGCATTCTATAAGATCCTTGGGATGCAACAGGAAATGGTCATAGGCACATCTTTTGAGACGCTTTCAAAAAAAATATTTTCAGGCAGAATTATAAAAGACTCTGCTAATGAATTTATTGATAAGATTTGCATTGACGAAGCGATGAATCCTCGCTACTTTGAAGTCAAAGTAAATATGGTTACCGATCGAAAAAATCATATTGGAAAAGTCATTCTGCTAAATGATATTACATCCAGAAAAAACACCTTAAAACAACTGGAAGAATCAAATCAAGAATTAGTCCAGGAAATCAAGGAAAAAGAAAAGTTAATCAAAGATTTGGATGCTTATGCAAGAAGTGTTGCACACGATCTGAAAAGCCCAATCAGCGGTATGATTGGCTTAACAGAACTTATTAAGATGGATTATCAGAACAATAATCCGCAACAGGCAATAGAACTATTGAACCTGATGCAAAATCAGGGATATAAGATGTGTAAGATCGTGGATGAATTATTATTGTTATCACGAATCCGAAAAAATGATGTAATTCCCGAAGAGCTTAACATGAATAAGATTATCAGCGAAGCCTTATTACGCATCAATCCTTTAATTGAAAAAAATCAAGCAGTTATAGAATATCCGAATCAATGGCCTTTGGTAAAAGGCCATGCTCAATGGATTGAAGAAATTTGGGTAAATCTGGTCAGTAATGCCATTAAATATGGAGGCACTCCTCCTCGGGTGTTATTAGGTTTTGAACCTGTAAATGAAACGACATATAGATTCTATGTTTCAGATAATGGAAATGGGCTTCCCTCAGAATCTATGGATTTAGTTTTTCGGGATTTCGAAAGACTTGACAAGATTAATATTGAAGGACATGGCTTAGGATTACCTATTGTCAAACGTATTATTGAAAAACTTGGAGGTATTGTCGAGGTTCAAAGTACAAATACTCCAGGCGAAGGATGTACTTTTAGTTTTACCTTATCAGTATGATAAAGTTTGCGGAAATATGTTAATTTCTTGTGTGTTTGGATTTTCCTATATATTTTACCGATAATATCGTGGTATCATCTGTAGCTTCAGATTTTGCTTTAAACTGATCGACTGAGTTTAGTATTTCCTCAACCAATCTTTCGGATGTTTCTTCTGCATAAATCCGAATGACTGACATTAACCTTTGAGGACCGAAAAATTCACCTATCTCATCAATCTCTTCAGTGATCCCGTCAGTATAAGCCACCAACGAATCTCCACTATTTAAGAAAACAGAACTCTCTTTGAAGTGTTGGTTGGTCCGAACCCCTACCGGGATTCCGTGTGTCATTTCAAGCTCATCGACCATTTTACTATTCCGGGCGATTAATGGGTGAGGATGACCAGCATTGCAATAGGTAAGTTCCCCGGTTTTTAAATCAAGTTTAGCCAGAAAAACAGTAACAAACATTTCGGATTTTCCATCGAAACTAAGCTCATCATTGAGCTGCTCCATAATCTTACCTAACCTGGTAATGGGATTGGCTATACTTCGAATTAACGTCCGGGTAACTACAGAAAACATTGCTGCAGGAATCCCCTTCCCTAAGGTATCACAGATCGAAATAAACAAATTATTATCATCAAGCAGGAAAATATCAAACAAATCGCCTCCAACTGTTTTTGCCGGAATCAATTTACCGTAACAATCAAAATCTATTCTTCCCGGATATAAAGGGAACTGAGTTGGAACCATCCCCATCTCAATCTCCTTGGCAAGATTGAGTTCCTTATCAATTTCAGCTCTATCCATTGATTTCTTAAGTGAATCATTTTTGAAATTATCGAGTCGATATTTCATCAATTCAATCCCATCTGACAAGATTTCAATTTCATTCCTATTCTGAGGTAAATTCACGCCCACTTCTGCCAACATCTTTCTGGAATCATCCACTAAATCCGTAATAGGAGATATTAACCTGATGGACAGATACATCGTTATTGCTGCTGTTATACTCCCAATTAAAAGGATTATCAGGATGACTAATGTTAATAACCTGTGGAGTTCATTATAAAACTCAGAAATAGGAACTACAATAATTATGGACCAATTTATTGAATCCAAAGGCCAATAAATTGCCACAGACTTTCTTTGATTGAAAAAACCTGGATACATAATTTGTGTACCCGTACTTCTTTTCTGAACTATCTCCTTCAGATTCAAATGCACATGATCTAAATCAGAAATGATATCTTCATATTTATTTCCAGGAAATTTGGAATTTGGATAATAAACAATAGTCCCTGTCTGGTTAATCACAATAGGTTTACCGGATTTCTGAATTTTAAAATTCTTCAGCTCACTCAACAAATCATCTAATAAAACAGAACAGTGAATAATGCCACTTTTCATTTTCCCCTTACTCTTGTATGTGACTGAATTAGCATATTGAACAATAAAATGCCCACTTAAGGAATCAGTATAAGGATCTGACCAACCGTCATCCATCTTATAAAATCGATCCATTAACCATTCATTATTCCCGTTTATCAGACTATTCTGCCCAATAGGCTCTTCATCTCGGAAATAACTACGTAATGATTGTAATTTTAAAGGATTTAATTCATCCCTCACCAGAAAACCAACAGATAAAATATTTGGGTTCCCTTTAAGGACCAACTCAAGTAATTTGGCTGTCTCCCTCGGATTATTTGACTCTTCAATCTCCGATGCAAGAACCTCAATTACATTCCTGGTTTCCTCCATGGAGACAAAAATCGGGTTTACCGTTGATATGGTCTGAAGCCTAACCCGGTGAAAAATATTGTCATATATTGTTGCTTTGGAAAAACGATATCCCATGACCATAATGATGGTCACGAGCATAATTTCGGAGATTAAGATATATACAGTGATACTAAATCGTAATTCCCTGTTTTTCATCGTAATTTATCTGAAGCGATCAACCCTGATTGGATTATTCATCAGAAATTGAAATTATCTGAAATAATTCCACCGCCTGGCTTCAAAAACATCCTGGTTTAACGAATACCTATTAGGGTAAAAAAAGTTTCATTAAATATAATAAAGTAAAATTTCATTTCAAACCTACAGATGTATTTTTCTTGAATTAATAAAAAAAGCTGCACACATTGCAGCTTTTTTGAAATCCATCAGTTTTAATATTGATTAATTAAGTATTCATACCCCCACATACATTGATAACCTGTCCGGTCACGTAGGAAGATAAATCTGAAGCTAAGAATAATGAAACATTGGCTACATCTTCAGGGGTACCACCTCTTTTGAGTGGTATTTTATTGGCCCATTCGTTACGAACTTCTTCCGGTAATTGATGAGTCATTTCTGTAATAATGAAACCCGGAGCAATAGCATTGCAACGAATACTTCTTGCACCGAATTCTTTTGCAGCCGATTTAGTAAATCCGATAATACCTGCTTTAGAAGAAGAGTAATTAATCTGGTTAGCATTTCCCGAGACCCCAACAACCGAACTCATATTAATGATACTACCAACACCCTGTTTCCACATTACCGGTTGAACAGCTTTGGTGAAATTAAACACAGATTTGAGATTTACTGCGATTACTGCATCCCATTGATCTTCTGTCATCCGTTTTAGGGCTCCGTCTTTGGTTATCCCGGCATTGTTTACTAAAATATCAATTCGCCCAAAATCTTTTGAAATGCGATCAACCACCGATTGGGTATCATCAAATTTGGCAGCATTCGAAGCATATCCCTTGGCTTTCACTCCCAAAGAAGCAATCTCAGCTTCAGTAGCTTTCATGTTTTCATCTTCAAAAAGGTCGGTGAATGCGATATTACATCCTTCCTGAGCAAATTTCAGGGCAATTGATTTTCCAATCCCGCGCGATGCACCGGTTACAATTGCTGTTTTTCCTTCTAAAATTTTCATCTTTTAATATTTAGATACTTAACAACTTTTTTCAAGTCTCAGAATACGTTACAAAATTAAAAATCTTTACAACTGTTCTCCCTATTCAAGAAAAGATCTCTCCGCGAAAAACCCAATCTATGACAGATTCACTATAAAACATGAACTTTTAAACCAATCATTCCACTTTTTTCAAATACTAATCAGCAATATAAATCTTAATTCACCTCTACAGAGAACACCGTAATGAATTTATGAAGAGGATTATTGGCAATCTCATATAATATCAGAAATCCAAGTTTTACAATTTGTTCCATTTCGTCGATTCGTATATCTACTAATACAACAAATTAAAATTAATGTCTTAATTTTAATTTATCAAGCCTCTGTAATAGTGTCGGATGCGAATAATGAAAAAAAACATACGTCGGATGAGGCGTCAGATTCGAAAGATTATTGATCGAAAGTTTTATTAAGGCAGTCGAGAGGGCTGAAGCACTGAAATGAAATGCAGCAAAATTATCGGCTTCATACTCGTTTTTTCTTGAAAAAATATTCATTAAAACCCCGGTCAGTAATGAAAGAGGTGTAAATAAAATTCCGAACGCAACGATCGAAATATGAAAACTTCCGACATTTGCCCCTAGCGCAGTTGCAAATTCCTCATTACCTGAAACAAGTGAAAAAACATAGAGCGTGACAGCTGTTGTTAACAACGAAATTATCAGACTATAAATAACATGATGTTTTTTATAATGTCCAATTTCATGGGCCAACACTGCAACAATTTCGTCTTCACCCATTTCACTAATTAAAGTATCATACAGGACGATGCGCTTCCTTTTACCCAATCCCGTAAAATAGGCATTAGCCTTTGACGATCGTTTGGAGCCATCAATTACAAAAACATTATCCAATTTGAATCCAACCTTTTGACAAAACTCACTGATCTTTCGTTTCAATGTACCATCTTCCAAGGTCTTTTGTTTGTTAAAAAGCGGAACAATTAAGATAGAATAAAAGGTAGTAATTATCAGTATAAAAGCTGCAACAATCCCAAATGCCAATAACCAAAAATATCGGTCACTCCAAAGATAAATCCATATTATTAAAGTCAATATTATCCCACCAACTAATCCACTGACTAAAAGCCCCTTTACATAATCGCTGATGAATGTTTTTAGGTTACTCTTGTTAAAACCAAATTTCTCCTCAATAACGAAAGTTGCATACCAGGAAAAAGGTAGAGAAAATAAGCTTGACGCAAAACCAATTACTGCAAAAAAGATAAGACTGGTCCAGATAGGATGATTAATCATTTCACGGATTGAATTATCGATCCATCCAAAACTCCCCGTCGCGAACAATCCAAAAATGACAAGAAAACTGATCGATTCTGTAAGTTTTGAAAACCTATGCTTCGTCTTCTCATAATCCTGAGAAATCTTGTATTTCTCTTCATCATAGATTCCTTTAAGCTGTTCGGGCAATTCCAACGACCCTTGAGTCGAATTGAGATATTCCAACCAACGGTCAAATAGAAAATTTGCCGCAAGTATTATCAATATTAAATAGTAAATAGTATTGCCCATAATTACAGTTTTGAAGATAAACGAATTCTTATTCCGAATTTTCAATACTATGGCGTTTCCGGATAATCAATTGCCTTCCGTTCAAACAATCAGCGTATTTCTTAATATCCCTTCCAAACCTACAGCCTTTACACCCTGATAAAGACTTGTTAATCCATAAAACAACATTATCCCTATTACCAGGCATCTCGCAGGCAACAGTATAATTATATCCAGCAACGATTGACTCTTTTCTTTGAACTATATTGCGGACCTACCTGGCAAGCGTAACCGAACCATGCTCCATCTGATCAATCGTAATTTTGCTCACGGAAAGACAGAAATTCAGACCCCATAAAGCAATAAAACCAAAACTATAGATGTCTTACTGATAGTATAATGAAGAAGTTATTTCTTTCCCAAATCATTTAATTCAGCATTTCTCTTGTTAAGCTTTCGCAAATAATAATCAGTCTCCTTCCTGTACCTGCTTTGAAACGATTTATTCCCCCACTCCAGTGCTTTTTTCAAATCACCGCTCATCTCCGAAGCTAAAGCTAAATTAAACTCAATTTTACTCCTGAATGCCGAAGAAGCATTATCTGCAAATCTGTTCCATATTAGCGACGCCTCTTCCCATTTATTTTCCTTTATGAGTGCAACAGCCTGATCTGCTTCTTTATTCCCCGTTAAAAAATAAAAACGCCTATCCTTTGTCCATAAAGGACCTATCATTTTTGCAAAACGCTCTCCGGTTGCACCCCCTCCCTCTACTAAAGCCTCTTTGATCGATGGCAGAGCATTATACATATCCTGAAGTGAAAAGTCATTCATCTCCCAATAAATGGTATCACTTACCACAAATCGTTGTTCTTTACTCTCTTCACCTGGTTTCAGCAAAAACCACTCTGAAAAATAACTCACCTCTATCTTTCCATAATAAACCTGATCCATAAATTCCAGATCAATACCACTGTAATATCTCCCAAACGCAGATCTTACCTTCTCCTCAAAATGGTTAAGAACAAGAACAGCATCAGTTTTAAAATCCTGACAAAGCTGACTCACCTCCTCCCGGGTCAATTTTCTTTTTTTATTATCAGGCATCATCGAATGATCAATATTCCGGTCAACAGGAATAACAACATCGAACCGACTGGATTCATACAAATACTTACCGGCAAGCTGCAAGGCAGTATCAGCCGCGACACTGTCAAGCAGAATGGTATCCATCGCAAACGACTTCCCAATAAACAGTGCTTCAAGTGAATCACTACGATAATTCTTAAAATCAGGAGTCAGACTCCCGTTAATCATTAAAATACTCTGAATATCTTCTGCTATCAATTTCTCAGGCGGATTTGCTACCTCTATCTCGATCTTTCTGACCGAAACACAAGCTGATAAAAAAACTAAAATGCTTACATAGAGTAATATCTTATTCCTGGCCAATCCTTTCATATTCCTGAATATCTGTTACTCGTTATTTTTAATGACTCTTATTGCAAATTAACGAAATATTTGGTGTATTTCATTAATTGTTAAGACTGAAATCATATCAAGAAGAGTGCCAGCCTCATTTCGCTGGCACTCTTCTTGCCTTCCACTCTCATTTTGATAATTAATTACCGGATGAATGAAAAACCAATAAAGGAATATGAATCTCGAATAACAGCTCTTTTGCAATACTGGGCCTCAAAAGTGAGGTGATAAGATTACGCTTATGAGTAGTAACAGCCAATATATCAACATCTTTATCTGCAATATAGTTTTCTATCCCTTTTATCAGGTTGGAATTCTTGATCAGATCAAATCTCATATCCACCGCTTCTAACTTCCCGATATATTTATCCTTAAAATGATCCAAATCATAGTTAATGAATGGATTCTCGCTGGTAACATCAATATGGACCACAAAGATCTGAACATCCAACGGACGGGCAATATTCAGCAATTTCCGTATCGCTACTCCATCCGATTTGTCAAAATCGGTAGCATACATTAGCCGCTTATAGTTAGTCTCCTTATAATGTGCCTCTTCTGGAATGGCCAATACGGGTATTTTAGCTTTTTCCATGATATTGAGCGTAAAACTGCCAAACCAATAATCGGATAATGCCCTGCCTCGCGATCCTAATACAATCAGATCATATTGCCCGTTTTCAGCAAATTCAAGGATAGCCTCCTCGGCAATTCCGCCAATTAATTTCGATGTCGGATAAACCCCTTCAATATGTTTCTCCTTCATGTACTCGTTAAGCTTGTCGAGCAATTCTTTCATCTTCTCATTGGCATTCTCCTCTATCTCGCGTAACGCATCGGCTACATTACTGGGAAACGTGTAAAAATTATCGTAACATAATGGATTAGTTACCGGATTAAAATAAGCATGAACCAAAGTGATTTTGGCATTTTTCTGCTTGGCAACGTGAACAGCATACTGAGCGGCATTAGCCGAATACCTTGAAAAATCGATCGGCACCAGAATATTTTTGATGGAAGAAATCATCTGATCGGGTTCCTGAAACTCAGGACCATACTTTTTGCTTACCGTATCAATTATATCTAATGCCTGCGCAACATCTTCTTCCTTTACCTGAAGCTCTATCTGGTTTTCTGCCTGGGTCCTGATAACATAGCTTAACCCGTGATTTACAATACAACTCTCAATGCCGGCCGAGTCAAGCCATCCTTTAATCAAATAGGCCCGATGCAGGTATCCGAAACGGGCGACTGTTATTAATTTTTCCTTCATGGCATTGCTTCTGTTTATGATTACCCTAACTTCCCGCAATTATTTTTTTATACCAACAGCATTTCAGGCTTTTGAGCATATATTAAAATTACGCTTTAACAAGGATAAAATCAATATTTTTATGAAAAGAAAACCACTTGCCAATGAATTTTCATCCCAAAAAGTACGCTATAAACTAAAACAATAAGCCAATTTGATGACATCAAGATTCAACACTACGAATTTTTCTCTCTTCTCATGAAATTCGGGGCAACAGATCGGTTAAGAGCCGCCAGAACTTATCCACAGTCTCAATATTGATTCGTTCATCAGGCGAATGGACTCCCCTTAACGTGGGCCCAAAAGAGATCATATCCAGATTGGGAAACTTCTCAAGAAAGAGACCGCACTCCAATCCTGCATGAATCGACCTGACCACCGGCTCTTTATCAAAGAGCTCTTTATACGACTGCCGCGCTATCTCCAGTAAAGGCGAAGAGGGGTTGGGGGTCCACCCGCAATATCCTTCGCCATGTTTGACCTCCCCTCCGGCAAGATTGAACACCGCTTCAACCATCGAGGCCGCATCCAGCTTCGAACTCTCAAAATCACTCCGCTGACTGGTCACTATTTCAATCGTATTTCCTTCTGTAAACTTCACCGAGGCCAGATTTGTCGATGTTTCAACCATCCCGGGCATCCTTGCGCTCATGGCCAACACTCCGTGAGGACATGCATAAATACTGTTAATCATCTTCGTCTGGGTCTCATGGTCAATCACCAGCTCCGGCCGGTCCCAGCTCTCTATCGCGATCCTGAATTTTGGCTCCTTTAAGAACAACTCCTTCTCTATTTCATCCCGATAATGGTTTAATCTGATTGCAAGCTCCTCCTTTTTATTAAATGGAACCATCACCACTGCATAAGCTTCGCGTGCAATAGCGTTGCGCAGGTTCCCGCCGTTAAACAGGGCTATTCTCAGATCCATTACGGAAGAAACTGACGACAAAAACCGGTTCACAATCTTCACGGCATTCCCCCTGTTCTTATCAATGTCATCACCGGAATGCCCGCCAAGCAAACCGGAAACAGAGACTCGTGCCGAATAATAATTCTCCGGAGCCAATTCAGGTCGATAGGCATACCGGATCGTGGTATCAATACCGCCTGCACAACCAATGAAAATCTCACCTTCATCTTCCGAGTCCAGGTTAATCAAAAATGATCCTGAGATGAATCCTGTCTCGAGCGCCCTGGCCCCCGTAAGCCCTGTCTCTTCATCTACCGTGAAAAGGCACTCCAATGGACCATGCTCAACCGTTTCATCTGTAAGTATGGCCAGTTGGGCGGCTATCCCAATGCCGCAATCGGCTCCCAGAGTGGTGTTTTTGGCTCTCACCCACTCCCCGTCGATGACCGGAACGATCGCGTCGCGTTGAAAATCATGGTCGACACCTTCATTTTTCTCACAAACCATATCCATGTGCGATTGCAGCACGATAGTTTGAGCCTGTTCCATCCCCGGCGAGGCGGGTTTGGATATTAATACATTACCGGCCTGATCCCGTTTGGCTTTTAAGCCATGTTTTTTTGCAAATCCAAGAAGATACTCAATAATCTGTTCCTCCTTTTTTGAAGGACGGGGTACCCGACAGATCTCCGTGAAATATTTCCAAACCGAATTGGGCGAAAGTTGTTCTACGTTAGTCATATTTTAATGCGTTATTTCAGATTCGATCCGATAAAGATACACAGATCTCTTTTCTTTTTATTACGGTCCGATAAAAACTGTCATTTCGGGAGGTCATCCCCAAAAAATGAGAGACGATAAAATGATGACCGAAGGCGTGGCTTGCTTTTTACCTGCGATCCCGACCATTCGGGAACGTGCTGATGATTGAGTACTCTTTCTATAAACATTTGACCTCTGCGAGGTCATACCTGCCATCGGTTGACCCAATAATCCCGCAGGTATTGTATGTCTATAGAAAGAAATGGTTGAATTAACCACGACCCCGAAGGGGTCGCATGACTTATCGCTCTGGCTTACACTTACTGTTCTGCCAGGATTTACCTTAATAGGCTGGCTTTGTAATTCTATCATTGGTAGAGCCTAACCAAAAAAAATTGGGGCATGATGCTATGATGACAGAGAGTAAATTTGACAGTCGGTGCGCGACTGGGCACAATCCTTTGTCCGCGGCGCGAGCAGAGAGTTGCACTCCGACTTACTACACTACTGTCATTGGAAACTGCAATTTCCCGGACCGTAATAATTTCAATCCGGTCATCCCCGGTCTTTCTGTACTGTTTCAGTACAGATTCTGTACAGTTTCTATACTATAATAGCACAGAAAGAATACATTTAAAATATTGGAATAGTTCTTAGAACAATAATCTGTCATGACACGAATTAAATCCGAAGGGGCCAACGCCATCCCGGGAATGGTGGGGCCCGTAGTTTTTGTTCAAAGTGGTAATACACCTCAGGGTGATTCACGGGAAAATGGTTGGTATAAACGAATTTTCCTTTGAGTCAGTGGAGTAATATAATTCTTAACTACTGAACCACTAAAAAAGAAAGGGGTTACTCCTGAAGGTTTAGCTTCGCTGATTTTCAAACGAGTCATCGGTTTAATTGGGGTTGTAAGCCAAACAGGTTTGGTTCCCGTTGATTGCCCGATTGCTAAGGAGTGTGATCCGAAAAATGGCAAACACAAAAAAGGCATTCTTCGTTGTGGCAACGGTAGTAAGAATATTCCCGATCAGCCTGCCTGATGTTTTTGATTTGCAACATAGGACCAAAGGAGAGCGCTAAAAATCAGGATGGGGACCCAATTTTCGAGGACCGTTAAGCCGTGCAATCTATGGAGGTCTCCTTTATAAAACCAAGAAACAGGGAGAACAGGCACAGATTATCATTTAGTCACGTAAATCATTAGTTACAGTTGTATTTTAATCGGACAATAGTGATTTCTTTTAAATAAAACCACGGGAATAGATTCCCTTATCGGGATTCATCGGGGCACTTTTGAGTTTAGGATCAAATCAAATAGACTAAGTTGGCCCTTTTCTAAAGTTTAATTTGTAGTTTTGTCCGTTGGATTTGGTGCCCTTGCGGCTTAATTTGGGAATCCGGTGAAAATCCGGAACAGTACCCGCTGCTGTAAAACCCGATGGTGCGATTATTCGCACCATAACTATGTCTCCGGCTGATTGCCACTGTCCGATTCCAAATACCGGATGGGAAGGTTGCCGAAGATCGGGAGTAGTCAGAAGACCTGCCAAGTACGGTTTAAGCTTTCGGGATAAAAGCGTTCAGATGGCCGGTTCCATTCTGTGAGTTTTCCGATGAGCTTAGAATCAATTGTGTTTAAAACAATTAAATTGATTTTAAGTATGTGTAGACAAACAAAAACAATCGTATTTCTCCTTCTTCTCTGGAGTAGCTCCATGATCTATTCCTGTTCGGGCGATAAAGGGCTCGATCAACCTTCTATCGAGATGGAGATTCCTTCTGCCGGTTTTCAGGTCGAGGTGGGAAAACCAATCTCCTTGCAGGCTAATTTCCTCAATGCGGAAGGAGCTGCCATTTCCTGGGAGATCGACGGGACGGTTATCTCGACCAATCAAAGCTTGATATTTACACCTTCCAATGTCGGGAATTATTCAGCCGTCGTTAAAGCAACAACAGCGAATGGCTCCGATTCCAAAGCATTCCAAATCAAGGTCACCACCACCCACTCACCTTATATCACCGGGGTCTTTGAATATGTCTATGCTCCAGGGCAACATGCATCCCTGATTCCGGCGAATGCCACTGCCTCTTCATTCATCGGAGAGCCCTGGACGCAGGATAAATCGTTTACATATCTCGGCGGCTGGGGAGGTTTTATCATCGCAGGCTTCGATCATGCGGTGAACAACTCCGATGGAGCCGACTTTTGTGTTTACACGCAGCCCGGAGCTGCCTCCGAACCGGGCGTTATCTTCGTTATGGACGACAGTAATAATGATGGTCTCCCCAACGACACCTGGTATGAGCTAAAAGGCAGCGAATTCAACCACAGTGAAACCATCCGGGACTATTCGCTGACCTATTTCAAGCCACAATCCTCAGGTAAAGTCACCTGGTCAGACAACAAAGGCAACAGCGGCGAATTAAATCCGGTTTTCCAATCCGATACCTGGTGGTGGAGCGGCTACGGTGATAAAAACTCGGTTACGTTTACTGGGACACGTCTCCCAAATGCCTATATCAACGACTCTCAAACCGAGACAGAGAATTGGGTTATCCGCAACGGCCTGTTTCTAAATGGTTATGCCGAATGTTATTCGAATAACGATTACAACAGTACGTTGAAAGCCAATCTGCTCGATATTTCCAACGCGGTAGATGCCGACGGAAATCCGGTTCAGTTGAATGCGATCCGCTTCATAAAAGTTCAGAGCGGGGTCTTTCAAATTGCAGGCTGGTTAAACGAGATCTCCACCGAAGTCAGCGGCGCCGCCGATTTGCATCTGATCGATAAAGATTCCTATTAATGCGGTTCACTTTGAATAGAATTAGTTTCAAATACAGATCTTTCTTCTTTTTCTCCATCATGTTGCTCATCTCTGGCACCCTCTTTGGGCAGAAACTCACTGATACATTGCAAATAAAGACGGTCGAGATCATTGCTTCCAAGATTATCATCAAGGAAGAGGCAGGTCAGACCACCAGCAGGATCGACTCTCTCGCGATGACCAATGCCTTGACGGTGAGCCTCGCGGATTTGGTCTCACGCAATACCCCTATTTTCATCAAGGAGTATGGCCGGGGCGCGATGGCCACTGCCTCTTTCCGCGGCACGGCACCTTCGCATACCCAGGTACAATGGAATGGCCTCGATCTGAACTCCCCGATGCTGGGAATGGTCGACTTTTCAATGATCCCGGTCTACTTTACCGACGATGTTTCCCTCTTACACGGTTCAGCCTCGCTCAAGAATAACAGCGGCGCATTAGGTGGTGCAATACAACTGGATAATAAAACCAATTGGAACAATATTTTCTCCGGCAGGCTCCTATCCGGGATCGGCAGTTATTCAAGTTTCGATGAGTTCATTCAGTTAAATATCGGAAACAGGAAAATTCAATCGCAATCCCGTGCATTTTTCAATCAGTCACAGAATAATTTTCCCTTCCTGAATAAATTCATCGCCGACATTGATCCGCAGACCGGTCAGTACATCTATCCGAAGCAAAAAAACCTCAATGCCGATTATAAGAATTACGGTTTTTTGCAGGAATTCTACCTTCATCCCGCGGCAAAAGACTATTTAGCTGCCCGTTATTGGGTTCAGCACAACGAACGTTCCATCCCTCAGTTATTGACCAATGAGACTGCCGAAAATGCCAATATCAACCGGCAGCTTGAAGATGCCCATCGCTCGGTCATTGAATGGAAACACTTTCTCGATAAAGGTTTTTTCACGGTTAATTCGGGTCTTAACTACCAGATTTCAGGCTATCGGCTTAAGACTAAGATCTCCGGATCAAATGATCAGACCGTTATCGACTCTCATACAAAGGCTTTCAATTGGAGTAACCGCTTTTCCTATACTTATCAACCCAATGAATCACTCTCTCTGATCGCCGGGGCGGCGGCCAACCTCTCTGCTGTCGATTCGAAGAATGATCAGGCGACAACCAATGAGGCTGGGTACAATAAAAGAAGATGGGACTCCTCTGTTTTTGCCCATCTGAGCAAAATACTCAATCAACGCTGGAACGCCTCTCTTCTGATACGGCAGGAATTCTCCGATGGCAAGGCTACAGCCTTCCTTCCTTTGGCAGGAATTGAGTTTCGCCCGCTGACCGACAAAGATTTCTATCTTAAATCGAGCATTGCCCGCAACTATCATCAGCCCACGTTGAATGATCTCTATTATTTGCCGGGAGGAAACCCCGAATTGAAACCTGAAAAAGGTAATATGGTTGATCTTGGCGCCGGAGGATCGTTTATCCGGGGTAAAACTGAATTCAACTATTCCATTAACAGTTATCTTTCTGCCATTAACAACTGGATCATCTGGCTTCCCACTTATCAGGGATATTGGGAGCCCTACAATATGAAGCGAGTGAACACGAAGGGAGTTGAACTCAATGTTGGATTGAAAGGTCGCGTCGGCCAATTAGCTTATCAGGCCAATGGGAATTATGCTTTTACCCGGTCTGTCAATCATGACAATCCCAGGAACTGGGCCGACGAATCCATCGGTAAGCAGTTGCCTTTCATTCCGTTGCATTCCGCAAACCTGACAGCTCATCTTTCGTTGAAAAACTATTATTGCACATGGACCTGGAATTATTACAGCGAACGCTTCACCACTTCGAGTAACGACAAAGAGTCTAAACTAGAGACGCTCTATCCCTATTTTATGAATAACCTCAGTCTGGGCAAGAATATCATGTTTTCGGAAAATGAAAGACGTTTGAACATCGAACTGAAAATCAATAATCTCCTCAATGAAGATTATCGTACAGTCCTTCAACGTCCAATGCCCCGTAGAAACTACTCTCTTTTAATCCGTTTTGATTTTTAACAAGATGAATAAGTATAAAATCTGCATAATATCGTTTCTTACTCTTCCGTTTCTGCTGCTGACCGGTTGCATGAAGGATGATCAATGGATCGAACAGCATCGTAACAACTCCTCCACCCTTCCCGATAAGGGACTCTTCGTAATTAACGAAGGAAATTTCATGTATGGGAATGCCTCCCTCTCATTTTACGATCCCGAAAAGAAGCAGGTGCAGAACGATCTCTTCTTTTCGGTCAATGCTCTTCCGCTGGGCGATGTTGCCCAGTCAATGACGATTCACAACGGGTTAGGTTATATTGTGGTCAATAATTCCGGCAAAATTTATATCATCAATACTTCGACCGGAAAATATGTTGGCAAGATAACCGGATTGGTTTCACCGCGTTACATTCATTTTATCAGCGACAAGAAAGCTTATATCACCGATCTTTATGCTGCTGCCATCTCGGTTTTCAATCCTTCCACGGGCCATATCACCGGAACCATCCCCACTCCGGGCCATTCTTCCACCGAGACGGTGGTTCAGTGGGGCGATTATCTTTTTGTGGCCTGTTGGTCGGGGGATCATACGGTGCTGATGATCGATACCCGAACCGATCAGGTGGTTAACGAGATTACGACAGCCGCTCAACCTTCAGGATTGGCGCTGGATAAAAACAACAAGCTATGGGTTCTTTGCGGAGGAGGAAACGGCGCCGGACAAACCGCCAAATTGCAGCGGTTCGATCCGACATCGCTGACCATCGAGAAAGAATTCAGTTTCAATGCGACTGACAAACCCTCGCGTCTGATAATGGACAAATACAAAGAGACGCTTTTATTTCTTAACAATGGCATTTGGAAAATGAACGTCGGTGCCGATCAGTTACCCGATCAACCACTCTTCTTATCCACCGGAAATCTCTATTACGGCCTGTCAATCGATCCGGTCAATTCGGAAATTTACTTCAGCGATGCCATTGATTACCTGCAAAAAGGAATTATTTACCGTTGCTCCTTCGAGGGCACGAAGATTGACAGCTTCAAAACAGGAATCATTCCCGGATCTTTTTGTTTCAAACAGGGTCAGAATTGAATCGCCAACGCGGCTCCTGCTCCTTTCGGCAAAATCATCGGAACAAATACCGTATTACTCTTTTTACCCCATCTGTTCTGATGGGTCAGGTAAACCAATTTGGCTGAGAAGATCCCGATACCCGCCCCAATAAGCACATCCGAAACCCAGTGCCGGTTATTTACCACACGCCCCACGGCTGTAGTGGCCGCCACCGCATAGCCACCCATGCTGATCCAGGGTGAAGCATCGCGATATTCCATATCCAGGATCGTAGCCGAGAGAAATGCCTGTGCGGTATGGCCCGAAGGCATAGTATTCATACCTATCATATCAGGACGTTCAATTCTTATAAAAGTCTTCATCGATTGAACCACTACACTCATCAAAAATTCAGCTTTTAACAGAATGATGCTTTGGTTTAAAAAATCATTACGGCTATTCACACCAGCAGCTTTTAAACCAAAAACAGCAACACCAGGTACAAACTGAAGATAATTATCGATAGGTGTATCAATACCCGGAAAGAGCTTCAAGGCATTTTCCTGAATCGTGTATTTACTGAGTAAAGTTTGTTCAGGTACGGCCATGGTTACAATTCCTGTGGTGATTAATGCCGTAGGAAGTATTGCTGTTTTCAACCATTTCCGCTCCTTCACCGTTTCGCGAACGACAGGGCCCATGATCGAATCGACAGATGATGCAGATTTAAGTTGACTATTTAAACAATCATTCATAGATTCGTTTACCAAAGCATATTCGTCTGTTCCTTTCCAATTGATTGTCAGACTATCTGTAAGCGATGAATCATTTTTGCCTATCTGTGCCGTTAATACCTTTACAGAGAGAATTAATACTATAGATAGTAATATCTTAATCACACCGGTTTAATTAATGATTTGTCCAAAGAAAACTTAAATAAACGAATCTGAAAACTATTCTGTCGGTTAAATTAATGTTTCATCGTTTACAAATGTAATTTTTCGTCGATGCAGCTCACTCATCATCCCATCTATACTCCAAGTATTAAATTACTTAATCTAACCTAAGATCAAATGAATACTTTTTTCGTTTAATTGGATATTTTTGAAATCTGAAAACTTTCAATTTAATCACAGAAAACTTAAAGCTAAGATATGGATGGTAAAAACAGAAATGATATAAGACCTGGCCTTCATGTAGCCATTGTTTTAAAAGAACATCAGCGCACTGGACAACTTACCGAAGGAATTGTAAAAGATATTCTGACCAACAGCCGGTTTCATCCGCATGGAATTAAAGTTCGTCTGCAGTCCGGTCTGGTTGGCCGGGTGCAGGAGATCATTGAGTCTTGATCTCTGTTTTGAAGAAATCCCAATTTCTCGTAAGTTTGTAAAAAAATGTACTTATGGCAACAAAAAATCTTTCAGAATATAATATTCAGGATGTACCCGGTGCCTCCGGGATGAAATTCGGCATTGTCGTTTCGGAATGGAACTACGAAATTACCGGTGCTTTGATGCGCGGAGCAGTGGAAACCTTGAAAAAGCATGGCGCTTCCGACGATGATATCACCGTCAAGCATGTCCCGGGCAGTTTCGAATTAACTTTAGGGGGCCAATTCTTTGCCGAATACACCGACGTGGATGCCATTATCCTGCTTGGCTGTGTTATACAGGGCGAAACCCGCCACTTCGACTTCATCTGTCAGGGCGTGACTCAGGGTGCCACTGAATTGAACCTCCGCTTCGGAATCCCGGTCATCTTTGGGGTTTTAACCACCGAAAATCAACAACAAGCGCTCGATCGCGCCGGTGGCCGTCTGGGAAATAAAGGCGATGAGGCCGCCATTACCGCAATTAAAATGGTCGCCCTTCAGAATTCATTTGAAGAGATGTGTGAAGAGGAATAATCTCCGCTCTTCCCTCCTTCTGACTTTATGGGCCTTTTCCACAATCTTATCTTTAATCACAACAGCGCTTTTAGAATAAAGAATTCTAAAAGCGCTGTTTTTTTAATGCCCCATAATCGTTAAGTTTAGGGCAAATTCGTTTTCGAACGGGAATTTTCTGATACTGCACGGATTAAAAGAAAAGGTCACCCATTGAGCAACCTTGTTATTCCATCATATTTTTGATTCAATCAACAGCTATAGCTCCAGCAAAAGCTCCTCAGCGCTTCTGCCCTCGAATAAAAGCCGCATAGGATTCTCAATCAATTCTTTCACCTTGACCAAAAAACCCACAGAATCTTTCCCGTCGATAATACGATGATCATACGAAAGGGCAATATACATCATTGGACGGATCTCCACCTTGCCATCAATGGCAACCGGACGATCCTTGATGCTGTGCATCCCCAAAATGGCGCTCTGCGGCGGGTTAATGATCGGCGTCGACATCAACGACCCGAATACACCTCCGTTGGTGATGGTAAATGTTCCTCCGGTCATTTCCTGAACCGTTAATTTACGGTCGCGGGCCTTGTCGGCCAACTCCTTGATCTCTTTTTCGATCGTTGCAATGCTTTTTGCCTCTGCATTTCGGATAATCGGAACCATCAATCCCTTTGGGGTCGATACGGCAATCCCGATATCATGGTAACGAGGCGTGATGATCTCTTCTCCATCGATCATCGAGTTAACAGCCGGATGATTCGATAGGGCTACACTCACAGCTTTGGTGAAGAACGACATAAAACCCAGTTTAAGACCGTGCTTTTCGAGAAATTTCTGCTGATAAGCCTTCCGCAGCTCCATAACCGGGTTCATATCAACCTCATTAAAGGTTGTCAGCATAGCAGTTTCATTCTTCACCGCCACTAATCGTTGACTTAATTTCCGTCTAAGCGGCGACATCGCGATCCGATCCTCTTCCCTGCTGACCACTTTTTCAACTGCAGGAGTTTCTTTTTTGAATGAACCCGCTGCTTTTTCAACATCCTGACGCGTTAACCGCTTCAAACCATTCAAAACGTCTTCAAGCGACATTCCTTCCTCTTCCATCACAGCCTTAGCCGCTGGGGTGAGTTTTACCACCGGATGAACCTCTTCTTCAACCTTCGTTTCAACGGCTTTTTCGATTGTTTTAGCAGGTTCTGCAACAGGTTTTGCTTCTTTGGGTGCTTCTGTAACCACTTCTCCGGCCTTCTCCGTATCGATTTGGCAAGCTACCGCGCCCACAGCGACGCGTTCGCCCTCCCCTACCAATATTTTCACTGCTCCTGAAACCGATGCGATTAAGGATAGTGTCGCTTTATCCGATTCGATTTCGGCAATCTCCTGGTCTTTCGCTACGACCGCTCCCTCTTCGACGAGCCATCTTCCTATTTCCACTTCTGAAATCGATTCTCCGGGTGATGGTATTTTAATTTCGACTATCATCGTTTCTGATTTTTTCTTTTGATGAGATAAATTTAGCTAAAAACAACTTCCAATATCCTTTCAAGCCTTCGTTTATGCTTCTCCAGCAGTCCCACAGCCGGACTGGCGCTCTCCGGACGGCTCACTAACTCCAGATCAAGCTCCGGAAACTTCCGCGAGATAAATGGCCATGCTCCCATGTTGGCCGGTTCGTCCTGCACCCAAAGAAAACGCTTGGCATTTGGATTCTCATACCGAATCGAACGTATCGTATCGGCTGGAAATGGAAATAGTTGTTCAACTCTGATAAGCGATACATCGTTCCTTTCCAGTTTACCACGCCGCTCAAGCAATTCGTAATAAATTTTTCCACTGGTAAAAACCACTGTTGAAGCATTTCCATTCTGCACGAGCGGATCAGTAATTACTTCATTGAAATGTCCGGCGCTTAAACTCTCTATTGGGGAGATAACTAATGGATGACGTAACAGACTTTTGGGTGTAAAAACTATAGTTGGTATTCTTATCTCGCTTAAAACCTGTCGGCGCAACAGATGAAACAGGTTAGCCGGTGTTGTTGGCACCACAACATGCATATTATAGTTGGCACACAACGAAAGATAACGTTCAATCCGTCCGCTTGAATGTTCAGGCCCCTGCCCTTCATATCCATGAGGCAGAAATAAGACTAAACCATTCATTAATCCCCATTTCTCACCTGCTGAACTGATATATTGGTCAATAATTACCTGGGCTACATTGCTAAAATCGCCAAATTGTCCTTCCCAGATCGTTAATCCCTTTGGATAGGCCATCGAATAGCCGTACTCGTAACCCATCACGCCATATTCGTTCAGCGGCGAGTTCAGCACGGTGAACGGAGCCTGATCCTTGGTTAAATGTTGAAGCGGAATATATTTCTCTCCCGTATCCTCCTGAACAATTGCAGCATGCCGGTGAGAGAATGTGCCGCGCTGGCTATCCTGACCACTTAACCGAACGGGAATACCCTCATTCAGCAAAGTACCATAAGCCAACAATTCGGCTAATGCCCAATCAACCTTTTGCTCTTCAATCAAATTTCTTCGATCTTCGGTCAGCTTAACAATCTTGTTGAAGAACTTCCGGTCCAACGGCAGCTTTGTAATCCCGGAGGCAATATTCTTTAACTCCGATTCGGAAACAGCAGTAGGCACTTCAATCTTCTCACAAGGTTCAGGTAAGCGATAAGGTTTGAATTCCTGAACCAGAAAATTACGTATCTTCAGTTTTTCAATCGCCTTACTCTCCTCGTATTTTGATTCCAGAAATTGATCAAAACTATCGATCTCCGTCTTCACTTCTTCAGAGCTCATCACCCCTAAATCAACCAGTTTTTTCCCATAGATATCGCGCGGATTGGGATGCCGGGCAATTGCTTTATAAAGCAAAGGTTGAGTGAAACGGGGCTCATCGCCTTCGTTATGCCCGTATTTCCGATAAGAAAGAATATCGATAAAAACATCCGACTGGAACTGTTGCCTGAACTCTAAAGCCATCTTAACAGTGAAGATGATCGCTTCCACATCGTCGCCATTGATATGAAAAACAGGTGAACGGGTTACTTTTGCCACGTCGGTACAGTAAGTGCTCGAACGTGCTTCTAGATAATCGGTGGTAAAGCCCACCTGATTGTTCACCACGATATGTATTGTTCCACCGGTCTTGTACCCGGGCAATTGCGCCATCTGTACAACCTCATAAGCCACCCCCTGCCCCGCGATTGCGGCATCCCCGTGAATCACGATCGGGGCTATTTTGCTGAAATCGTTGTTATAAGTATGATCGATCTTCGCCCGAGCCATCCCTTCAACGAGCGGAGCCACCGTTTCAAGATGCGAGGGATTCGGAATAAGGCTCAATTTTACCTTCTTCCCATCATCGGTAACCACTTCATTTTCATAACCTAAATGATACTTCACATCACCCAAAGAGATTCCCTCCTCGTAATCAGTACCGTAAAACTCTTTAAAAATATTCTGATATGGTTTCTCCAGGATGTTCGCCAGGACGTTCAGTCTCCCACGATGAGCCATTCCGATTACATATTCATCAATTCCCAGCCTTGACCCATAACCAATAATGGCATCAAGGGCAGGAATCAACGCCTCCGTTCCCTCTAAAGAGAAGCGTTTGGCCCCGACAAATTTCTTATGGATGAAACTTTCAAAACCAACGGCAATTTTCAGATGATAAAATATGTGTTTCCGTTCCTCAGCGGTGAACTCTTGCCGATTCCGGCTCTTCTCCATCTTAACTTTCAACCAGTTTATCAGATCCGGATGACGCATATACAGATATTCGACTCCAATTGACTCGCAATAGGTGATTTCAAGATGATCTATGATCTCCTTCAAGGTGGCCAGTCCGATTCCGATCTCGTTCCCAGCCTGAAAGACGGTATTCAAATCCTTCTCTTCCAATCCAAAGATCTGATAATCCAGTGACGGGGAATATTGTCTCCGCTTCCTTACCGGATTCGTCCGGGTAAAGAGGTGACCTCGCTGACGATAACCGTTAATCAGGTTTAGAATATTAAACTCCTTCTGAATTTGGGACTGATCATAATCGCCCGAGGGCAATTCACCATACGACTTTCTTGCCAGTTCAAAACCTTCGAAGAAATTACGCCATGAAATTTCCACGGTCGACGGGTTCTGAAGATAAGATTGGTAAAGCTCTTCTATTGCTCCAATCTCCTGATTTCCAACAAGAGAAAATTTATCCATATTTATCATTGGTATATTCTGATATATTACAAATAGGTTAAGGAATAAGTTCAATTAATCGAATTGAACCAAACAATAATTTCTGTTGTGAATTAAAATGTGCATCTTTAACTTTACTTAGGTCGGAAAGATTGGCCGTTCTTACATAAATGAATCAATAATAATGGATGGATTTTTAAAACAGATTGCTACGCATCTCTTTGAACTGCACGGTAGGCAAATATCAGAGCTAACGATTGTCTTCCCGAACCGGCGTGCAGGTCTCTTTTTCAAAGATTACCTGAATAACCTGATTAAAGAACCTGTCTGGGCTCCGGAAATCATCTCCATTAACGAATTGTTCTCCTCCCTTTCAGCCGTACAGCTCCCCGACAAACTGAATCTGGTCTTCAGGCTCTTCCGGGTTTACCGTGATCTTACCGGAACGAAGGAATCTTTCGACGAGTTCTACTTCTGGGGCGATATGCTGGTCAATGATTTCGATCAGGTTGATAAATATCTGGTCGATGCGGATGCATTGTTTACCAACATCGTTGATTTGAAAGAAATTGAGGAACGCTTCAGTGACTACCAAACTGAAGAGAAAGAACAATTGGAAAGCTTTTGGAAAAGCTTGTCGAATGAGGACAAATCGAATCAACAAAATGAGTTCATTCGCCTATGGAAAGATCTGAAAAGCATCTACCATCAGTTCAAGAATCATCTGAATCAGGAAAATATGGCCTATGAAGGAATGCTGTTCCGATCCGTTTCAGAGAAACTTAAGAATACGGATCTTCAGTATATCGAAGGTCGGAGTTTTGTTTTTGCCGGATTTAATGCATTAAACCGCTGCGAAGAAGAGCTTTTTCTCTTTTTGTTGGAAAAGAATAAGGCCCGCTTTTTCTGGGATTTCGACCATTACTATTTCGACGATCAGAATATGGAAGCCGGACTTTTCATGCGCGCAAACCTTCAGAAATTTCCCCAGAGTTTTTTCCCCTACCAAACAGACTTGTTGCTGAAATCGGATAAACAAATGAAAATCGTCAGTATCCCATCTCAGTCGGGCCAAGCCCAGGTGGCTGCCAGGGAATTAATTACTCATGGAAAAGATATTCAGAATTTCGACGATACGGCATTGGTGCTTTGTGATGAAGAATTACTGCTACCGGTCATTTCATCTATTCCGGAACAAATAGATAAAATCAACGTCACGATGGGCTTCCCATTGAGGTTAACCCCCCTTTTTAGTTTAATAAACCATTTGACGGAGCTTCAAAAAAACTGCCGTTTTTCCGATTCCGATAGTTTATTCTACAATAAGGATGTATTGAAATTAATTAATCATCAACTCATTGCTACCATTGATCCTGAAATCTGCAAAAAACTGTCGGATTCGATTATTACCCACAATTCTGTATATCTCACCACAAAGGAACTCGCTGTTAATGATCTCTTCACTTTGATTTTTTCAAAACAATCTACGGTTTCCGAATTGCCCGATTATTTCCTCAATATCCTAAAAAGCATATACAACTACTGGGAAATTAACAACACAAAAGAAAATTCGACGCTCTATCTTGAATATATATATCAAACATATTTGTCATTAAACAATTTAAAAGACATCCTTTTTAATCAGGGAACTTTAATCATTGGTCAAAAAGATTTCATAACCAAAGAAACTTTTTACCGATTTATTTATCAACATCTCGAATTGTTGAGCATTCCTTTTGAAGGTGAACCACTTTCAGGTTTACAGGTAATGGGAATATTAGAAACCCGGACTCTCGATTTCCGCAATATCATCTTCCTTTCAATAAATGAAGGAATCATGCCTAAAACCTCAGCCTCCAGTTCATTCATCCCTTACAACCTGCGCAGGAGCTTCGGACTTCCGACAATTGAAGAACAAAATGCCATGTATGCCTATTACTTCTATCGGCTGTTACAAAGAGCCGAAAATATCACCTTCATTTATAACTCCGGGACAGAGGGGTTGTTTACCGGAGAAAAAAGCCGCTATTTATACCAGCTTCAACAAGAATCAAAATTCAGGATTGAGGAACAATGTGTTACATTTAACATTGGCAACACACAAAACCAGACCGTCACAATCGAAAAGGATGATATAATAATGTCAAGTCTTTCCCCTTATTTAAACGGCACAAATTCATTATCTCCAAGCGCTTTAGATAAATACATATCCTGTCCGCTTCGGTTCTATTTCAGGTATGTTGCCGGACTGGAAGAACCGGAAGAGATAACGGAGGAGATCGATGCCCGAATCTTTGGCCTCTTGTTTCACGAAACTATGGAATCTCTTTACAAACCACTCTTAAACACGACTGTCAATTATGATTCTCTTGAAGCCATCGTTAAAAATGATGAGATGATCAATCAAACCCTAACCGACTCCTTTAGGAAAATCTACTTTAGATCCTCAGATCCAAACACCGTTGTTAATCTATCCGGCAGGAACTGGCTTGTCTTTAAAGTCGTTAAAAAATATGTAATCGGAACCATCACCCTTGATTTAAAGAAGACACCATTCGTTTTGAAAGGTTTGGAAACCCCGCTTTATACCGAAGTCAAAATGAATAATGGCTTAAATATCGTAAGAATTGGCGGAATCATTGATCGTGTTGACCTTAAAGATGGAGAAACAGAAATTCTGGATTATAAAACAGGAGCAACAGATCTTAGTTTTGCCCTACTCTCCGATTTATTTGATAAGGAGAAAAAAAACAGGAATAAGGCCGCTTTACAGACAATGATCTATTCTTATGTGAAACACAGAAATTCACCGAACGAAAGCACAATAAGACCAGGAATTTATTGTTTAAGGAAAATATTTGAGGAAAACTATAGTTATCTGATCAAATCAAAAGAAGATGGTAACAAACCGGTAAACTTCCCTGAAAAAGTGAACGAATTCGAGACCTTAATGGTCAATACCCTGGAGGAACTGTTTAACAGGGATATTCCCTTCTCTCAAACCACTATAACCGAGAATTGTCAGTATTGCCTTTACAACAGTATCTGTAAAAGACAACTTTGAAACTGAGAATAAACTAATTATTCATTAAGCAGATCGGGTCTAATCCTTTTGGTTCGCTCATAAGCTTGTTCCATCTTCCACTCCTCTACCATTTGATCATTCCCCGATAAAAGAACTTCCGGGACTTTCCATCCTTTGTATTCAGCAGGTCGTGTATAAACAGGAGGTGTTAATAATCCATCCTGAAACGAATCAGTTAAGGCAGATGTCTCATCTGACAAAACTCCCGGAATCAGCCGGACGATGGCATCAGAGACAATCGCGGCAGCCAATTCTCCACCCGTAAGAACATAATCGCCAATCGAATACTCTAAAGTCACAAGATGATCTCTAACCCTTTGGTCGACTCCTTTATAATGACCACAAAGAATAATCAGATTTCCTTTCATTGAAAGTCGGTTCGCATCTTTCTGTTCAAACCTCCTGGCATCAGGGGTCAGAAAAATAACTTCATCATAATCCCGTTGAGACTTCAATTCACTTATAGCTTTATCGATAGGCTCGATCAACATCACCATCCCGGCACCCTTGCTAAAAGCATAATCATCAACCCGCTTATGCTTGTCGTTCGACCAATCCCGGATATTATGAATATAAATCTCAGCCAGACCTTTGTCTTTAGCCCTTTTAAGAATCGAATGATTAAAAGGACTCTCAAGCAATTCCGGGACAACGGTTAATATATCTATCCTCATCTTTCACTTTTCTGCAAAATTACTATTCCACTGGCAGCTTGACAAATAGTTTAATACAAAAAGAGAAGATATAATTCAGCCATAATGACACTATTTAAATAAAACAAATGTCATATTGTCTTGTCTTGAATTTTAACGGGAGATGGTATATTCTTTGAAATTAAAGAAATACAAACAAATAAATAAAATAGAATTATGAACCGATTTTATACCCCGGAATTAATGAACAATTGCATCTTCAATCAAAAGATCAATCAACACATGTTTAGCTCTCCAAAAACAAACATCATCGAACATGAAAATGAAATCATTGTGGAATTGGCCATTCCCGGATTTCAAAAAGAACAAATTGAAATCCTTATCGAAAACGAATCTTTGTTTGTAATCGGGAAACCGGAATTTTCAGATTCCGATTCAACACAATACCTAAGCAAAGAGTTTAGTACAGAACCCTTCAGAAAAGGCTACAAAATATCCCCGAAAATGAATTTGGAGGAGACTCAGGCCCGAATGCAAAATGGGATTCTTACTTTAACAATCCCAAAACGAATAGAACAAAAAATAAAAAACACAAAACAAATAGAAATAAACTAATCATCTTATCATATTAACAATCAGATCATTTAAAGGATTGCAAAAAATTTTTCGCAATCCTTTTTTTTTATTGAATAAAATATATATCCAAAAGAGTTGAGGATTACCGTCCAAATATCTATTTTCGTACAAAATAAAAACTGTTTTACATCCTGGCTTTAATGCCGCAACTCAAATACTGATGGAATCCAACGAAGTAAAAAAAAGCACCGTACCCGCTGAACCGGAAATACAAAATGTATCGGAGAGGATAGACGAAGAGTCACTCCAAAGCAATGACATGGTGAATGATATAAATGAAACCTCGTCCAATGAGCCTCAAGTCAAAAATGAGGTAGCAGAGGAAGTAATTTCGGAAAATATAACAAATAACGCCTCTGATACTGAAGCTGGGATTGAGGCTCATGTTACGGAACCTGAAGAATCACCGTTGGAATCGAATAACGATGAAATTGATGAGGACGACTTATTCAGTGATGATGAGTCAGTCTCGGGAGAACCCATACACGATTATTCTTCTTATAGCAAACCTAATCTGGTAAATACGTTAAGAAGATTAATCGGGGAGCTCTCAGCCGAGGAAGTTCGACCACATGCTGAAGCGATTAAAGCCTGTTTCTATAAAATCAGAAATCAGGAGATTGCCGATCAAAAAGAAGCTTTCATTGCTGAAGGAGGAGAAGAAATCCTATTCCAACCCACTCCCGACTCTTTTGAACAGGATTTAAAAGATCTGTTCAAAGAGTACAAGAACCTTCGTTATGAGTTTAACAAAAAGCAGGAGGCGATCAAAGAAGAGAACTACCTGAAAAAAGCTGCTATTATTGAAGAAATAAAAACTTTGGTAAATAGTGAAGAATCGTTGAACAACACATTCCAGGAATTCAACGACCTTCAAAACAAATGGAAGGCAGTAGGTCCGGTTCCGCAAACCAGAATGAAAGATCTATGGGAAACCTACCATTATCAAGTTGAACGGTTCTACGATTTTGTCAAAATCAATCGGGAATTGCGAGATCTCGATCTGCGTCGCAACATGGACCTCAAGATCGACCTTTGCGTTAAAGCCGAAGAGTTGGCCTCCAAAGAAGAGGATCCACAGAATTCCTTTAAAGAACTTCAGAAACTTCATGAATCTTGGAGAGAGATCGGTCCTGTACCGCGCGAACACAAACAGGAATTATGGGAGAGGTTTAAAGCAACCACTGCGGTCATCAACAAAAGATACCAACAGTTTTACGAACAGGAAAGAAGCTTACAAAAAGAACAACTTCAGAAGAAAATTGATCTTTGCGAAAAAGCTGAAGAATATGCGGGCTTCACATCGGATAATCCTCGCGAATGGAACGATATTACCGATAAAGTAATTGCTTTACAGGAAGAATGGAAAAACACCGGATTTGGTCCTCGTAAAGAAAATGCCAAAATATGGGAACGATTCCGTGCAGCCAACGATACATTTTTCCATAACAAAAGAGATTTCTGGAATAAGAGTAAAGAACAACTTTCCGGTAACATGGCCTTGAAAATTGAAATCTGCCAGCAAGCCGAAAATCTTAAGGATAGTGACGATTGGAAGGCGACATCTGATAAGTTGATTGCCCTGCAGAAAAAATGGAAGGAAATTGGCCCGGTTCCAAGAAAACAGTCGGAATTAATCTGGAAGCGTTTCAGGACTGCCTGTGATGAATTCTTCAACCGGAAAACTACTCATTTTTCAGGCGTTTCAGGCGATCAGGATGAAAATTACAAGGCTAAAAAAGCATTGATTTCCGAAATAGAGTCGTTTACTCCTACGGATGATCCGGCTGAAGATCTTCAAACCTTGAAAAAATTCCAGGATCGTTGGGCTGAAATCGGTTTTGTACCTTTTAAGAAAAAAGAAGAGTTACAAAACAGGTATCATGAAGCTATTGAGAATCAGTTTGAGAAACTCAAAATGAACGAACAGGATCTTGGATTGATGAAATTTAAATCCAAAATTGAACATTGGGCTTCTATGCCTAGAGGATGGTCCAAAATCAATGCCGAACGCGATAGATATGCACAACGGATCAAACAACTGGAATATGATATTAATACTCTTGCCAATAATGTTGGGTTCTTTGGCTCTTCGGAAGGAGCTCAATCTTTGGTTCAAGGGGTAAACGCTCAGATTGAAAAAATAAAATCCCAAATCGAATATCTGAAATTAAAATTAAAGATAATCGACAACCAGGACGAAGTGAATTAATCAACACTCCAATAATTAAAAGCCCGCATCCCTTCGGATACGGGCTTTAATATTAATTATCACTTAATCGACATTTAATTAATTCATTGTACAAGACAGGGCATGGTTAAATTGATATTAATTCACTTGAATTTTAAATACAATTGTATGCTTTTAAGATGAAATATTCCTTCTGATCCGATTTTTATTCGTTACTTTGCATACTTTGAAAACGCTCTAAATTTTAATAAAAGTGGCTTCAACAAAGTATATTTTTGTGACTGGAGGAGTAACATCCTCTTTGGGTAAAGGGATCATTGCCTCTTCTCTTGCGAAACTGCTTCAAGCAAGAGGATACAATGTTACCATTCAAAAACTGGATCCATATATTAATGTCGATCCCGGAACGCTGAATCCTTATGAGCATGGTGAATGTTATGTTACAGAAGATGGCGCGGAAACTGACCTCGATTTGGGTCATTACGAAAGGTTTCTAAACTCGCCTACTTCTCAAGCCAACAACGTCACTACCGGAAGAATCTATCAATCGGTAATTAATAAGGAACGTCGAGGCGATTATCTTGGAAAAACAGTTCAGATCATTCCTCATATTACAGATGAAATAAAGCGATACATTAAATATCTCGGATCAAAGAAAAAATTTGATGTCGTCATTTCTGAAATCGGGGGTACTGTCGGCGATATCGAATCCTTACCCTATATCGAATCGTGCCGTCAGCTTAAATGGGAACTCGGTGCTGATGCCCTTTTTATTCACCTTACTTTAGTACCCTACCTTTCCGCTTCAGGTGAATTAAAAACCAAACCTACTCAGCATTCGGTTAAGGCATTACTTGAAAATGGGGTTCAGCCCGACGTATTGGTATTAAGGACAGAGCATGAACTTACCCCGGATTTAAAAGGGAAAGTGGCCCTATTTTGTAATGTCAACAAAGAAGCAGTCATCCAATCGATTGATGTCCCTACGATTTATGAGGTCCCGATCAAAATGAAGGAAGAAAAACTCGATGAAATCGTTTTGAAAAAATTGGGATTACCACTTGGAGAAGCACCGGAATTAAAAGAATGGCACGAATTTCTGAATCGCTATAAAAATCCTAAAAGAGAGGTAAAGATTGCCCTTATAGGAAAATATGTTGAATTGCACGACGCTTATAAATCTATTTCTGAAGCGCTGATCCATGCCGGAGCCACCAACGAATGCCGGGTAAAAGTAGAATGGATCCATTCTGAAAGAATCAACGATGAAAATGTTGAAAGGAAACTGAAAGGGTGTGCGGGAATACTCATTGCTCCCGGATTCGGTCACCGCGGAATTGAAGGAAAAATTATTGCTACGCGTTATGCCCGTGAAAATAAAATCCCATTCTTTGGCATCTGTCTTGGAATGCAGATTGCAGTAATCGAATTCGCCCGTGACGTTCTAAAATTGTGCGGAGCAGACTCGACTGAAATGAACCCTGCCACCAAATTCCCGGTAATCGACCTGATGGAGGAACAAAAAGAAATTACGGATAAAGGTGGTACCATGCGATTGGGCGCCTATACCTGTCTGCTGAAACGAGATTCCAAAACCCACCTTGCTTACGGAAAATCAAAAATATCTGAACGCCACCGTCATCGTTATGAATTTAACAGCAATTATTTGCAAAAATTTGAGGATGCCGGCATGAAAGCTGTTGGTTATAATCCGGACACTAACCTGGTTGAAATAATTGAATTGCCTAACCACCCCTGGTTTGTTGGAGTTCAATTCCATCCGGAATACCGTAGTACGGTCCTTCAACCCCATCCGCTATTTGTTGCATTTATTAAAGCTGTAATTGAAAATTCGAAATAATATCTCTATTTGATTTATGGATAAAAATACCGTCACAGGCCTCGTCCTGATTTTCGTGATTCTGATAACTTTCAGCTATTTCAACAAACCCTCTCAAAAGGAAATTGATGCTCTCAAACAACGAAGGGACTCTATAGCTCAGGTCGAAGCCAATCGGGCTTCCGTGACCGAAAAGCAAGCATCCCTTGAGCAAACCCCTGCTATAGAACAACTATCCGACTCTGCGGCAGCGAGTAATATTGAGAATCAATTGCGCAACCTTTACGGAGTTTTCGGAGCTGCAGCCCAGGGAGAAGAAAAGTTTATCATCCTTGAGAACAACCTGATGAAAATTGTTGTTTCAACCAAGGGAGGTAAAATTTATTCTGTTGAACTGAAAGGATATAAAAGATATAACGGACAGCCACTTGTCCTTTTCGAAGGCAATAACAACCGTTTTGGATTGAACTTCTTCGCACAAAATAAGAGTATCCAGACTGATAATTTCTTTTTTGTTCCTTCTGTAAACGAATCCTCCGTTACAGTAAATGGTCCTGCAGTACCAACCGGTAAAGAAGGCCGTGAAAAATTCGATGCCGATAATAAGGGTGAGTCGAAATCGCTTTCCATGAAGCTCGATGTTGGCGACGGGGTTTTTGTAGAGTATGTCTATACCCTGAAGCACAATTCTTATATGGTTGGCTTTGATATTCATACTTCCGGGCTAAAAAAAGTCGCTGGAGCCAATTCTGAATACATCAATTTTGCATGGGCTGTCCAGATGCCGCGTCAGGAAAAAATGTCAAAATTTGGAGAAAACCGCTATTCAACGGTCTATTATAAATTTCATGAGGACGAAGTTGATAAAATCAGCCCGGATAAATCGGAATCCAAGTCACTTACTACCCGCGTAAAATGGGTCAGTTTCAAACAACAGTTTTTTTCCTCGGTATTGGTTGCTGATAACGCCTTCTTAAATGGACAGGTGACTACTGAAAAAAGGGCTGAAGATTCTCTCTTTGTCTCCAACATGTCAGCCGATCTGACGATCCCACTCGATACAAAAGGTGATGAAATATTTCCCGCCAGGTTTTACTTTGGCCCGAACCAATATAATACCTTAAAGCAATACAAGCTTAATCTCGACGAAGAACTAGCCCTTGGATGGACGATCATCGGTTGGGTAAACAAATATATTGTTATTCCGGCATTCGACTTCCTGCGCCGTTATATTGGCAATTTTGGTTTGATCATTTTGCTCTTGACAATTTATATCAAAATAATCATTGTCCCTTTTACCTATAAATCATATATAGGCCAGGCGAAAATGAGATTATTGAAACCGGAAATCGACGAAATCCAAAAGAAATATCCGGAAGATAAAAAATTGGAATCGCAACAAGCTGTCATGGCCTTGTATAAAAAAGCCGGTGTTAATCCGTTGGGTGGTTGCTTGCCTTTATTGTTCCAGATGCCGATCCTGGTTTCAATGTTCTATTTCTTCCCTATCTCAATTGAACTGCGTCAGGAGAGCTTCCTCTGGGCCAGCGACCTCTCGACCTACGATTCCATCATGACCCTGCCATTTTCCATCCCGTTTGGCTTTGGCAACCATGTGAGCCTTTTCTGTCTGCTGATGACTGTTGCCAATATCCTGTATGTACGATACAACAATGAAATGGGAGCTGCCAGCAGCCAGCAAATGCCCGGTATGAAAACCATGATGTACCTGATGCCGGTCATGTTCCTCTTCATCTTTAACAGTTATGCAGCTGGTTTAAGTTTGTATTACTTCTATTCACTGATCCTTAGCTTTGTTCAGATGTATATCTTTAAAAAAGCGATCAACGAAGAAGCAATCCATGCACAACTAAAAGCCAAACAGAAAATGCCGGTTAAAAAATCAAAATTCCAGGAACGTCTGGAAGAAATGGCTAAACAACAGAGCATGCAATCAAGAAAAAGATAACCAATCTCTTGAGTAATAAAAAAAGGTGTCACAAAATATCATGTGACACCTTTTTTCAATTTATATGGTTAATCGAATGTACAAGTCCCCTCACCACTATCGCCAATTCAACACCTAATTTTTATCAAGAATATTTGGTCAGTAACTTATGTAATTTATATATTATTCAACCATAAGTGATTACATTTCTTGTCTTAAAACAGAAGGGTTAACCGGCTTCCCCAAATCTTGACCATTTAGTCCCTTGAATTTTGCTTCCCGATCGTAAACTATTCCCAACTTATCCAGCAAGGGCTCCACAGCCACCTGATGCAATTGTAGCCCAAGATCCCAGGGATCGATACCTAATAACAAGCCCGCCAGTTCTTCATAGGTCAGAACCGGAATCCCATAACCGTTTTCCCCATAGGTGACCCCCTCCATTTCGCCAATAACATATTGCCATCGATCCATGAAAAAAGTACATCCGGGACAGTTGGCAATAATTAAATCAGGATGGAAAGGGAGCATCGAATCAAATTTCCTCTTCGAATTGCTGATCGAATAGCCGCGGTTCGACTTAAGCAGATACTGCCGGAACCCAAAACCACAACAGTGACGCCGTTCCGGATAATCCACCTGCACCCCTCCCCATTCATCAATCAATCCAGCCAATACGTAGGGAAACTCTGCCCCTCCAATCCCTTTCTCCGGAAAGATCTTCGCGTAATGGCACCCGATATGATCCACGATCTTCAATGGCGAACCGGTAATCCGGTCGACGAGCCGATGCCTGGCCTTTGCCCCTATCTCATGCCTAAATTTATAGATCAGGTCACTGGCGTGGACCAGATTTCGCGGAACCTTAAAATCCTTCCCTGTACTCTTTTTTAAAATAGCCCTTATCTCTTTTTCTTTCTCCGGAAAATGTTTCCAGGTTTCAACCACTTCGCAATAGATCCCGAAAGAGGTAACACATGAACAGACAAAATTCTCATACCCGGCTTCAGTCATTAATGCAAATTGTCGTGCAACAACCGCCATAGTGGTCTCCACGGGCAGAATACCTGAATGATAAGCGATTCCCGTGCAGGTTGTTTGGCGCGAATCATCATAGATATCCTTACCTAAAACCTCCCCTATGATCTTTAAATAAATCTCTTCGGCCGCCGGGAAAAAATTCTGTCTAATACAACTTCGGGCAAAATAGTAATGATCCTCAGCGATCTCCTTCTGGTATGACTCCCAATTCAGGTTCCTTTGTCTATTCATACTACACCTCTTTCTCTATAATCAAAATTCAATTCCTTCCCGTGCTTCTATCCCCAAAGTATAATAATGTTTGATCTCTTTCATCTCAGTGACCAGATCGGCAAAGTCAATCAGCTCTTCCGACGCATAACGCCCCGTCACCACTATTTCCATTGTTTCAGGTTTCTTCCTAATTACATCTATCAACTCCCGGGTCGTAAATAGATGAAAGTAAACAGCTATCGTTGCTTCGTCCAGAACAACCAGATCATAAGCTCCTTTCCCGATGATACGGGCAGCTTCAGCCAATCCGTTGCGGGCGGCCTCAATATCGTCCGGACTAGGTTCATCATAGATGAAACAGCCACGCCCATATTGACATAACTCGATAGACGGGCTCAATAGTTTGATTGCCTTCATCTCAGAGTAGGGTTTTCCCTTAACAAACTGGGCAAAATAGACCCGTTTACCGGCTCCCACCGCTCTTAAAGCCAATCCCAGCGCAGCAGTGCTCTTCCCTTTCCCATTTCCGGTGTAGACCTGTACAAAACCTTTCATTCCCAACATTGTTAATCCAATACAATCATACACCCCCTTATTCCTTCTCCTCCCCGTTATACAGGTATTCGAAGTAGGCATCCTTCCCGTTCTGTTTAAATTCAATATTTAATTCATCAGCTTTCAGGAAGGCGGCGATTTCCATCTTTTCGAAACTCTCGGTTGCTCCGGTGGCATCAAAGAGCTTTTTCAAATCTTCAAGCGACTCCCGTGGAATCTGACGCAAGGTACCGCTCCGATCCTGCCGATAGCTTGCTCCAAGGCGTTTCAGAACCTCTTCCCGGTTTTGCCTGAACCACTCCCAGACCGGTCCCTGCTCCGGATACAGGCCCGTATCTACCTCGTCGATATATACACAATAACCATACTTCAGGATATGATCGCCAACTGTACGTTTCAGGGCCAACTGTTTAGGACCTTCCTTACTCTCCATATAAAGTCCGCTCCTGATCGACAAAGCCCTTAACGACTGGATAATATAACCGGGAGCATTGCCTCTTGGACACCGCGTCTTACACGACAGACATTCGCCGCAATACCAGATCGTATCGCTCTTTAATAGTCGCTCAAGTTCAGCCTCATCGCCACCCTGCACGATATCCATGATCACCCTGGGGTCATAGTCATAAACGGCAGCAGCCGGACAAATAGCCGTGCATACCCCACAATTGATACAGTTGTTTAAACCCTCTATAAACCGGATATCGCTCCGCAATTCACTGAAGAGATTCATCTTTTATTTCTCCCTTTTATATGGCCATGCCATTATGCCGCCTTCCAGCACTTTTACATTGCTGTAACCATTGGCCCGAAGGATAAGGGCCGCCTCGTAACCCCGTAAGGAGATCTTACACCAAGTGATAATCTCACTGTTCTTATCCTCCGGCAACTCATCGATCCGTTTACGCAACTGTCCCAACGGGATCAGTTTCTCGCCAATGCCCAGCCTCATCTGTTCATATTCATTCGGATTACGGACATCCAACAGCACCATCGGCTCCCCTGCCTTCAACTTCTCACGCAACTGCTCGGAGGAAAGACCGGAAAATAAACCACGTAACTTGTTCTGTAATATATGGGCCGTGGCAATGCTATGATCAATGGCTAATGAATAAGGCGGAGCATAGGGAAGATCGGCATTAATCATATCTTCAACGGTAAGCTTTCCTTTGATGGCCATCGCCCAAATCGCGACCTGTTTACTCACATCACCGGGACCGATTACTTGGGCCCCTAAAATCAGACCACTCTTCCTCTCAGCGATAAGTTTAGTAATCAACAATTTTCCCTGCATAAACCCAGGTTTATCGAGACTGGCGTTCACCACCGTTTCAATATCGGAAAAGCCTGCTTTAAGGCAATTCTTTTTCGACAACCCGGTAGCTCCAACACCATAGTCAAACACCTTACAGATTCCAGTTTGGATGGTTCCCTGAAATTTGGCCACGTTGCCCGAGATCACGTTTTCGCCAGCTACCCGGCCCTGAAGGTTGGCCAAATCCCCATAGGGGGCATGTACCGTATTTCCGGTGATAAGATGCGGAATTTCCACACAGTCCCCCACGGCATATATATCGGGATCAAGGGTCTGCATATATTCATTCACCTTAAGGCCTCCCGTTTGTCCAACCGGTAAACCGGCCCTGACGGCCAATCCGGTATTGGGGATCACACCAACGGCGATAACCGCCAACTCACAAGGAATTTCCGTTCCATTCTGCAACCTTACCGCGGTCAGTTTTCCGTTCTCCCCGATAAAAGAAGAAACTCCATTCTCCAAGATCACATTAGCCTTGGTCATGACATATTTCTCCACCAGCTTGGCCATCTTCTTATCCAGAAAAGTGAGCAACTGAGGCAACAATTCAATCAGGGTGATCTCAATCCCGGCCAGATGAAGCGCTTCGCAGGTCTCGATTCCGATCAACCCGCCGCCGATGACCACCGCTTTACGGATCGTCCCTTCATCGTGCACTTTCCGTAAATAATCGGCATCGGGCAACGACTGAAGCGTGGTAACCCCTTCCAACTCTATCCCGGCTACCGGAGGCTTTCGTGGTGTTGCCCCCATAGCGATGACCAGCTTATCATATTCGGCACTTCCATTTTCCCCTGTGATTAAATCACGATATTCAATCGTTTTACGCGCCCGGTCGATCGAGGTGACTTCGGTATTGACCCGCGTCGTGATCTTCTTCGCATTCCAAAAAAATCTGGAATCACGTACCACGCCAGCCGGTGAGCACAACAGTTGGTCCCGATCATCAAAGAATCCTCCGATGTAATATGGATAACCACAGGAGGCCATCGAAAGGTCCGAAGCCTTCTGAAAAATCGTGATCTCAGCATTTTCATCCATACGGCGTGCTCTCGAAGCAGCCTTGGGCCCGGCCGCCGATCCTCCAATTACAATAATTCGTTTCGGATTCATCGTCTTTAATTTTAGTTAATCATTAATCATATCGTATAGTTGCTCAGCAACATCGCTTACCAACTTACGGCAGATAATCTTGTGATGCTTACGCTCTTCCACTTCTTGCTCCGAAGCAAACTTCTTGAGTATCTCCCCGCAATTGCTGCATCCATGGATCGCTTCTACCTTATGGTTCAACTCCCGCACTTTTCGGTAAGCCGCCAATTTGGTTTCCATATCTTTAGGATCAGAATTACCATATTTCAAGCCTAAAACCATGAATCCACCTGTTACTGCCCCGCACTTCTGACGTAAACGGCCCATACCACCTCCAAAAGTTGAGGCAATCAGTTTCGCCGTCCGTTCATCCAGATCAAATTGATCCGAAAAGGCCAAAAGGACTGATTGTGAACAGGCATAACCCTCATCAAACAATAACTTTGCTTTATCAACCACCTCTTGTTTTGTCATCTTCTAATTTAATATTTTTTGTTGGTATTGCTCATTGCCAATAAAAAGAATCTTATTCAACACCATGTCTTCACGATCCTATTCCACAAAAGTGAACCTGGTCTCTACCTCATGAATCAACGACTGTTCTTCTCTGAAATAAGGAAGAGAGCACCATCCCAGCAACCATTTACCCGTTAAGCTTTCAACCTCGCCTTTAAGGTAATCTACGCCTGAATGGGATGCCCATCCTGAAAAACGATCTCTACCGGCGTTCTCCGATTTGTGTCTTCTCGAGAACCCCGTCGACCAATTCACTGAAACCCCTTCTCACTTCATCGCTCTTAAATAATCCGTTCAGCTTCCCATCATCACAACTGGCACAAATAGTTTCGTCCATCGGGATTTGAGCCAGCAGGGGGATCTGAAAAGCCTCAGCCAGTCTTTTCCCTCCACCTTGTCCAAAAAGAAAATAGCGCTCCTCCTGATGTTTTGAGGGCGTGAACCACGACATGTTTTCCACAATTCCCAAAACCGGGACACCGACATGTTCATTCCGGTACATCACAATGGCTTTCTGCACATCATCGATCGCAATGGCCTGTGGCGTAGTAACGATCAAGGCCCCTGAAATTTCAAACTGCTGGAGCAAGGTCAGATGAATATCACCTGTTCCGGGAGGTGTATCGATAATCAGGTAATCCAGTTTACCCCAGTTTGTCTCAGTAATCAACTGCATTACCCCTTTCGAGGCCATCGGTCCTCTCCACAACATCGCCTGACGTGGATCAATAAAAAAACCGATCGACATGATCTTGATTCCAAAACGAACCTTGGGGAGAATCATCTTTTTCCCGTCAACCTCACAACCACCGGGTAGACCATCCTCCAGGGCAAAAAGAGTAGGGATCGACGGACCGTAAATATCGGCATCCAACAGTCCCGTTTCATACCCCTCCTTAGCCAACGATATGGCCAAACCCGCGGCTATCGTCGATTTACCGACTCCTCCCTTACCCGAGGCGACTACGATAATGTTTGCAACATCAGGTAATTTTGTTTTTTTGATAGCATCGCTCTTATCCATGATAACTTTATATTATATTTTGATTGTTTCCTGATCTCCTTCAGTTTGCATGACAGAAATTTTTTCCTTAAAAAACTCATCCTGTCGATAAACAGGATTCCTTTCAGATGGTCATATTCGTGCTGAAATATCCGTGCGACCACCCCGTTAAGCTCTTTCTCCTGCTCTGCAAATTGTTCATCCCGATAACTCACCCTTATCCTCTCCGGACGTTCAATATCGGCAAATATCCCCGGAACACTAAGACAGCCTTCCCTGTAAACAGCCCGCTCAGCGCTCCTCCAAACAATCCGCGGGTTGATATAGACAGCCTGAACCTCCTCAATAGAAGGATCCGCACTTTTCAACGGGGAGGTATCGATTACAAAAATTTGCTTCGACAAGCCAATTTGAGGCGCGGCCAATCCGATCCCTCCCGCTTTTTTGACGGTTTCAAAAAGATCGCCAATAAGTTGATCGATTTGCTCCTCCGGTGTCAATTCAACACATTTCCGGCGAAGAACAGACGAACCATATTTTACAATATCAATAACCATTACATTAAACATGAAATTTTCGAATATAGAATCTGTTGTGCTGGTAGGTAACCCTTTGAATATAACCGCCATTGATCAGTGATTCCAACAAATACATCTCCGCATGATCCCTTTCAAGTAATTTAGTCATAGCGTCTTCCCGCAAAGGATGAACAGAGCAGGTATTCAGGATGTCTTCTAGGGCATTACCGGTATAACCAATCTTAACCCCTTCGAATCCCAGTAACAATTCTGTTTTCAAACCTCTTACTGTATAGATTTGATAAGCTTCATTAATGACCGATTCATCCGGTGGCCGAACGGTCGACAGGGAAGGTGGTCGGGTAGGAACAGAGATATAAGCCACTGAAGGCTTCACCCTTGCCACCAGTTCTGCAGTTTGGTATAAATGATCCGTAGCGTCGTTTACCCCTGCCACCAACATTGTTTCGGTCGCCAACTTACCCTGATACTCTGAAGAGAACTGAAGTAAACCCTGCTCGCAGACATTAAAATCCAATCCTTTATTTGGCCGGTTGAGAACTTTCCAAACGTCACGGTCAGCAGTGTCAACCTTTACCGATACCCAGTCGGCAAGGTTTAAATCGACACGAACCTCTTCCTGCCACAATAACGCTGCATTAGTTATAACAGCTACCGGAATATTCAAATTTTTCAACCGTGCAATCGTCTTCCCTAAATTACGGTCAAGGGTTGGCTCTCCATTCGCCACGATAGTCAGATAATCAGGAAGTTCTTGCTCCTTCAGTTTTGAAAGATGTTGACTCACTTCCGTAAAAACCACTTCAGTATCATAAAGATCTTCCCTCACGGTACTTAAGTGACGGGTCAACCCTACCTGACAATAGATGCAGGAATAGGGACACACCTTCACCGAAGGAATATTATTGATTCCCAAACTGCGCCCTAATCTGCGCGAGGGTACCGGTCCATAACTGATCATGATCAATCTGCATTAACGTTATTCCAAATCCGTATTATTTCCTGTGTGGTCTCCGATTCCGGCTGCCACTCGGCAATACTTTTGCAATGAACCATGGCCTCAACGACCGCTTCGTCAAAAGCCAGCTTCCCGACTACCGGGATCCCGGCAGCCTGGCACCAACCAACAACTTGATCGGTCACCAATCGGTTCAGGTCATATTTATTGACCACGACATATGGCCTAATCTTAAAGTTGGAAACCAACTCTATAATTCGTTTTAGATCGTGAAATCCCGAACCGGTAGGTTCGGTCACGATAATCACTTTATTCGCTCCGGTTACCGACGAAATCACCGGACATCCAGTCCCGGGGGGACCATCAATGATGACAGTATCCAATCCTTTCTCTCTGGCCTGTATCCGGGCCTGTTCCCGAACCACATTGACCAGTTTCCCCGAATTCTCCTCTCCCGGGGCCAGTCGCGCATGAACCATCTTGCCATTCCGGTACTCCCCGATAAACCATCGACTCTGATCGCTCGCGATCATCGATATCGCCTGTGTCGGACAAATCCTGGTACACAGCTTACACCCATCGCACGAAGTCTCATGGATGGTCACCAGGCCGTCTGCCCGGCCGATCGCTCCAAACCGGCAATACTCTTGGCATAACCCGCAGTTACTGCATTTCTCACGGTCAATCACGGCTTTATGGCCGGTAACAAATCGCTCCTGACGAAAATTATCGGGCTGAAGGATTAACCAGAGATTGGCGGCATCAACATCACAATCAGCGACGACGACACGTTCCCCCAGAGTAGCAAATGCCGCACTCAGACTGGTCTTTCCAGTTCCCCCCTTACCACTTAACACTACTATCTCTGCCATTCTTTTCGCTGATTTTCGATACGTTTAATTAAATCGGTAAAAAGCGCCCGGTATTGAGGTTGCTCCTCGGCCAGAATCTTCCCTTCCGAATAGATGCGGGCTATCTCCCGATCAAACGGAATTTCAAGCAACAACTGAATCTGTTGCTGTTCCAGCCATTCGTACATTACCCGGTCGCCCAACCCGGCACGGTTGATGATCACCCCGAAAGGTTTGCTCATCCCTTGAAGCGTCTCCACCGAAAGTTTTAAATCATTCAATCCAAAGGGTGTCGGTTCTGTCACCAAAACCACGTAATCGGCAAGGTCGACCGTGGCAATAAACGGACAGGATATCCCGGGTGGGGAATCATAGATCGCCAAATAACGGCTATCGGCCTGGCCAATCGCCTCCCGGATAACGGCCACCGGTGAATAAACGCCAACCTCGGCCCGCGCCTCCACCAGTTCGGCATTGCCATTCATGCTCATCTGTTTCGCGAATCCCAATAGCTTAGGTCTCTCCGTGATCGCCCCATATCGACACGCCACGGAACAGGCCCCGCAATCGTGACACAAATCTTCAACAACCCGGATAAACCTTTCCGTGGGTAGATAAACGATGGCATTATAGTTGCAATACTCAAAACATTTACCACAAAAATGACAGACATCGGAATCAATCACCGGAACCTTCTGCTCAACCTGCTTCGAACAGGTTAAATCGCCGGTCACAAATTCAGTCACGTTCGGCTCCTCCGCATCACAATCGACAAGGGTCACCGGCACTCCTGCTTCCTGCGCGCTCCAAAACAGATTGGTCGAAACCAGGGTCTTCCCGGTCCCTCCTTTCCCGCTGGCTATCGCTATTCTCATCCTTTTCAATTCACTCTTTTTACAACAAAATCACCTTTACTCACCCCTAAAGCATCGGCAATCACCTCGCATTTAACCATAAGTAAAAAATAAACCTCTTTATCGGTCTTATGCAGCAGACCCTCCAGGTTACCCTGACCCTTGGAGATGATCACATCAGCCTGGTCGAAGGCCGCCTGAAAAGCCGACGAACACTTTTCAGTTATCGTCGAAGGAGCATCATAGCCATTATCGATCAAATCGGCCACATGATCCATCCCGACATAAACGGCATCATCCCTTGTGGCATCATTGATTACGGGCTCCCCCCGTACCGCATAGGTTAACTGAGGATGCATCAGAGTCTCGATCAGTATCTTATCAAAGACGATCTCACCCGCGTTATCCCCCAGGAAAAGCACCTTACCCGCTCGCTGTACCGCGCTCTTCAGTGCCAGTGAATGATCAATGGCAATATCACGCGTTAACACCTGATCAATTGTCGCCCAAAGATCGAAATAATCGCCAACGGCATAATCAATGATATTCCCCGCGACAGACAACCGCAACGCCATCTCAAACGGGTTCTCCGACTCGATCACCCGTCGTTTCAGGTCGGGATACATACTTAAGACCATATCATTGCTCTGCCTCTTGATCGCTTTATAGGGATCACCGTTTTTCGTACACTGTTTCAATGCGTGGTGCATCTCTCTCGAAAGCAGGGGGGCCGAAAAATCCTGCCCCATTTTTTGATATCCGCCAATAAACTGACGCGTTAACAGCTCTTTATCCTGTCTGGTTAAATCCTCCTTGTCAATCAACCGTTCAAAAGCCCGGGCGATACAAAAAAAACAACGGTAATCCGATACCATTACTTCCCACTTTTTAATGATCACAGGCATTGGCTCCGGTCACCAGGCTCATTTCCAGCCAATCGGCAACCAACTCCTTCGGGTTCTTGGGTTGCGCCCCTACATTCACCCGGATATTCTGAGCGGCAAACAGATTAAGGGCACGTTGCCCCATGCCTCCGGCAATCACATCGGTGATCCCCCGCTCAGCCAACCAACCAGGCAGTAATCCCGGCTCATGCGGCGGAGGAGTGACCAATTTTTCACCCACTATCGCACCATTCTCAACTTCCAATATGGCAAACTGCTCACAATGTCCAAAATGCGAACACAAACGCCCGCTCTCCAATGGTATCGCAAAAATTGATTTCATAAACAACTAATTATTATTATAAACTATAACTAAACTTATTATTGTCAATATCTTTTCCCATAACGCCCGGTCATCTTGATCCCGGTTCTTACGCGAACAAAATGCCACGCGGGTTGCCCCGCATGGCACATTCTCTAATGGGCGTTTCCCCGGAAACGTGCTCCCAGACCTCTCCCGAAACCCTGGCCTTTACCGGCTCCTCGCCCCTGGCCCAATCCGCGTCCCATGCCCTGTCCGGGGTCGACGGAATTATCACGGTTTCGGAGAATCTCTTCATCGCTTTTCCCCCTGTTATCGGGATTGCAATGACCCAGCCGGCGTCCGGTCATAGACCCTTCGCCTCGCGGACCTCTCCTGTTTAATCCTGGCATAAGCTCCTCTCTTTCTTTTTTATCCGTTATTTTTTCCCCGACACTGATCAGGGATTCTTTACGATTAACTCTTCTCCTTCTGCCACGCTCACTCGCCCTGCTCTTCGCGGCAACGGCCACTCTCCTTTCCGGGTCGCCATTGGGGATCAAAATCATCACCCCTGCTGCTTTTCAGCCGTTCACCTCTCCCGTGGCCCCCACCCGACTTGCGGCGCAGTCCCATTCCTTTTCCCAGACGGGCAAGCGCCTCTTCGTCCGAGACCTCCCGGCACTTTCCCAGACCTCTGCCGGTTAACTTTCCTTCCCGGTCAGGCCCCGTACCATCCATATTCGGCATGACAATCAATTTTTATGCTCCAGCATTTCAATGATATCACAAATCCGTTTTTCCGGATCATTCAATACGATCAACTGGATCTGAAGGCTGTCAAAGATCGACTTGACTTTAGCCCCAAATTCACCCGAGACCACCTTATGCACCCCTTTCGAGGCAACCAGTTGTACCGATGCCGGTCCGGCTCCTTCGAGATTCTCCTTGTTGGGGTTGGGAATAAACTCTGTGGAACGACTCTCTTTGTCATACACCACAAAATAAGAACAGCGGCCAAAACGGCTGTCCAGCTTCGATTCCAAACTGTTTCCCATCGATGTAATGGCAATTTTCATATCAGTTAAATTTACAATTTGTATTTCCTCTTCGATGACGCTGCGGAGTCCAGTGCCTGACCATTGCCGTGTGACATTTGGGACATATCTCCTCGCGACAGGAGACTCCCGGAAGATGAACTTTCTTCTCGCCACACTTCGGACAATAGCACCAATCCTCCGACGACTGGTTCTCCTGTTCGGGTTGATACTGTTCTATCTCCGTCGATCCGCAGAGCGCGCACTGAGTCACCTGCTGATCCTTTTCAGGATGATTGAACCAACAACCGCAACTCCGGCACGAATACCATTCGCTATCGAAATAAACTTTGCCCCCTTCAAACACGATCGCCATTCCCTGCGAGAAAGCCATCGCGATCTTCCGACGGGCACTCTCGTAGATCCTCGCATAGGTAGGACGCGACACTCCCATCACTTCGGCAGCCTGTACCTGCCCCAGCAACTCATAATCACTCAGCCGGATGGATTCGTACTCATCGTAGGTCATCACCACCGGGTGAACCTCTTCCGATACCCCGATCGGCCGATATCCCTTAAATCGGGGCGGATTATTCATTTTTCTTATTCTCTTCGGTCTTGGCATATTATTACGAGCATATGATCATTACAAAGATATAGAACATTTGATTACAATGTTGCTTTTTTGCATTATATTTTATATATTTCTCCTCACGATTAAACAAAAATTACGGCAATCATGAGAATACGGTTATTAAAACAAAACCTGCCGCTCTCTCCTTCCGGACTGATAAAAAAGATTTTAATAACCCCCGAAGGTTGCTTTCCATCGTTCAGTACGACCACAACAAAGGCCAGTCGCAGTATTGCTTACCCCCCTATTACTAACCTCATCTTCTTCATATTAGAAATAACGAACAAACATACCTCGTCATTTATTACAAACAATTTTAAATGTTTTAGTCATGGAAAATCAAACTATCAGCGAATTCACCCCGATGCCGCGTATTGGCGAAGCGGCCCCAGTATTTAAGGCAGTAACCACCCAGGGCGAGATCAACTTCCCCTCCGATTACCAGGGAAGCTGGGTCATCCTCTTTAGCCATCCCGCCGATTTCACCCCGGTCTGTACCTCCGAATTTATGACCTTCGCTTCTATGGAAGCTAAATTTGCCGAAGTCAACTGCAAACTGGTCGGCCTCTCGGTCGACGGTCTCTACAGCCATATTGCCTGGCTTAGAACCATTAAAGAAAAAATCGAATACAAAGGGATGAAAGAGGTCGAAGTAAAATTCCCGCTTATTGAAGACATCACCATGGAGGTGGCCCGAAAATACGGGATGATTCAGCCGGGCGAGAGCAACACTAAGGCCGTGCGCGCGGTGTTTTTTGTCGATCCCAAAGGCATCATCCGCACCATCCTCTATTACCCGTTAAGCCTTGGCCGCAACTTCGATGAGCTGTACCGTGTCGTCGTAGCCCTTCAGACCGCCGACCATTTCAACATTGCCACCCCGGCCGACTGGCGCCCCGGCGACGATGTCATCGTTCCCCCGGCCGGCTCCTGCGGTACCGCCAAGGACCGGATGGAAGGAAAAGAAGATATGAAATGCTACGACTGGTTCTTCTGCACCAAAAAACTTCCCGAATCGGAAGTGATGAAAGTCATTAAGAAGTAACCGGTTCTCCCATCTGCTTAGTCTTGATTCATGGGGATTCAATCGTTTATCCACCTCCGAATTCCCTGAGCCCCGGATAACCTTTCCGGGGCTTTTTTCGGCCATCCCATCACTTCGATCCTTCCTCCGCCCTTCCACCCTTCTTCTCCCGACGGCCTCATCCCACATTCGCACCAGGAAAGTCAATTGATTCCCCGACAAAATCACATCCATAAACACATGGCAATCAACAAAAATCCAGCGATAAAACAGAAATATTTCCAAACACTTCAGATCTTCTGCACAAATGAGAGCAACCCAAAGCACAGATCAGCCCATTAAAACAGAAAGAAGGGAGAGAGATAATCCTTAGAAACTTGGAAATTCCAACTCACTGCTGCAAAACATAACTTATTCACACGGATGGAGAACCGCACCAACATAGGAGAAACACACTAAACCACCTGATAAAAAACAATTATTTACCCCGATTAATACTCAATCCCCTCACGACTGCCGATCCGGCGATCATACGGGTGTTTAATTTTCTGAATGCAGCTAACGTAATCCGCCACTTCAAGGATCGCCTCGCCGGCGCCCCTCCCGGTAAGGACAAGCTCGGTATTTTCCGCTTTTTGGGCAATAAATGACAACAGCTCCTCTTCGCTCAACACCCCATCGCGTACCGAGATCAGAATCTCATCCAGGATCAGCAGATCGGGAGTCTCGTGCCGAAGATAATCCGTCAGTTCGTTCAAACCGGTGAGATGATCACGTCGGCTGTTCTCGCGGGTCACTTCCGGGTGAAACGACTGGTGCCCCTGGGTGAAACCCTTCACTGTCGCTCCAAGCTTCAGAAGACTCTGGATCTCGTTGTTCCCGTAGCGTTCAGGTCGTTTATTGAAATGCACGTAACAAACTTTCATGCCGTGTCCCAATGCACGGACCGCCAGTCCGACCGCCGCCGTAGTCTTTCCTTTTCCTTCACCGGTATATATGTGTATCAGCCCTCTTTTCATCTTTTGTCCATTATCCTGTAAATATAATCCAGTTCGCAACACTCGCGTAGCAGTATCGCTAACCGGTCGTACTGCTCATTTTTGTATTTCAAATAGTTAAACTCTTGAAGAGAGGTTTCTTTGCCCCGGCTTTTTAGTATGGCACGGATAACGGTCAGATTATCCAAAATGCCATGCAGGTAACTTCCCCAGGTCTTATCGTTCAGATAACAGCCATCGGGTGTCCCATCGTTCAGCCTTACCAATGGGACTCCGCCCAGCAACTCGGTCTGGCCCATGTGAATCTCGTAACCCTGACACTCTCCCGGGTCATTTCTAAAGGTGAATGCACTTTGGACCGTTCTCTTCTCAGCGGTAAGGGTAGTGATAACCGGCAGTATTCCCAATCCGGGCAGGTAGGTCACCTCCCCCTCCACCTGTTCCGGGTCATGAATCTCAAGCCCCATCATCTGGTAACCGCCACATATTCCGTATACCGAATTCCCTTTATGATGACTATTCAGAATGGCTTTGGCCAGCCCGCTTTTACGCAGGTTCTCCAGATCAGCAATGGTATTTTTTGAGCCGGGAATAATCACCACATCGGCCTTCTCAATTTCCTCCGGATTAGCCGTATAATAGAGATTGATCTCGGGAATCCTTTCCAGCACATTGAAATCTGTAAAATTCGACAGGTGCCGCAACAGAACCACCGCAACATTTACCACTCCCTCTTTCGTTTTTCCCGTTTTATGATCGATCACCACTGAGTCTTCGTCGTCGATATGAATATCCTGGAAATAGGGGACCACACCTACGACCGGCACCCCGGTCAACTCTTCCATCATACACCGTCCTTCGGTAAAGAGATCGATATCGCCCCTGAACTTGTTGATCAGGACCCCCTTGACCAGGGCCCGCTCCTCAGAGGGTAACAGAGCAAGGGTCCCGTAGACGCTGCCAAACACCCCTCCCCGATCGATATCGGCCACCAGGATCACGGCGGCATTCACCTCAAGGGCCACCCGCATATTTGTGATATCTTTATCACTCAGGTTTATTTCCGAGATACTTCCCGCCCCCTCGATGACGATCGGGTTATATTGCGAACCAAGTTTCCGGTAGGCTTTCATAGCCTCGGCAAATAAGAGCTCCCGATCGGTTCCCAGAAAATATTCTTTGGCCGACTGGTTGCCCATCGGTTTGCCGTTTAACACCACCTGCGCGTTTTGGTGACTGGTCGGCTTCAGCAGGATGGGATTCATCTCACTGAGCGGCTCAATGCCACAGGCTTCGGCCTGAACGGCCTGTGCCCGACCCAGTTCGAGCCCGTCAATGCCGGCATACGAATTCAACGACATATTTTGTGCCTTAAAGGGGGCCGGGGCATAACCATCCTGTTTGAAGATGCGGCAAAATCCCGCGTTGATAATACTTTTCCCCACATCGGAACCAGTGCCGACAAACATGATCGGAGATAGATTAGTCTTCATTGCTGTTCAAATAAAAATGAAATAATTCGCCGTACCCCACCGCTGTCCGGAAAGCCTCCTCAGCCAATTTCCCTTCGATCAGGCAGAGCAGCGCCCTGATCACCCCGGCATGGGTGACCACCAATATCCGTTGATCGTTTCTCTTCTGCAGATCAGACAAAAAGGAGGTTATCCTTTCGGTTAATCCGGCAAACGATTCCCCATTCGGGCAGCTAACATTAATATAATCGGCAAACCAGGCCTTCCCGTTAGGTGACTCGAATATGGAATTCCAATCCGCCATCTCCCAATCCCCAAAGTTAAGCTCGCTCAGCCGCGAATCAATGATCACTTCCCCCCCGCGGACAAGTTCACTGGCTAACCTGATACAGCGTTGCAAAGGACTGGAAAAAACAACATCAAAGCTTTCCCCTTCCAGGCTCTCTCTGATCAGCTTCAACTCCCCCGGAAACGAGGGGGAAACCGGAACATCCGTTATCCCATAGCATAAATCTTTGCGGAGATCAACTGAAGTATGGCGAACAGCAGAGATAATCATAGGACTATTGATTGATAGATGACAAATCCAAGATAAAACTCCGCCTCGACAATTTGCTGCAGTGCACCCAGGCAATCGCCCGTATAACCACCTATTTCGCGAATAATGTCCCTACGGAAAATCAACATGGTGAGCAGCAGCAACGGGAGAATGGTCAGCGAATAAACCAACGGCATGAATATAAGAAATGCCAGCCCAAAGAACAGGGCTAACACCAGATCGCTTATCTTGCCTTTTTTCCCGATCGGTTTACTCTTGCTGGTAGCATCTTCCCTGGAGTATTCCGAAGTAAAAATAACCAGAACCGGCATCAGGCGGCTTAACGAATGACCGGCCAACAGGATCACCGGAATCTGCTCCGGCTCTATAGCCTTAAGCGCCATAAACTTGGTAGCGAGCATCCCGACCAGTCCGATACTGCCATAGCTCCCGATCCGGCTGTCTTTCATGATAGCCAGAATCCGTTCGCGACTGTAGCCCCCGCCAAAACCATCGCAGAAATCGGCAAAGCCGTCTTCATGAAAAGCGCCGGTAACCAATATGGTCGCCACCATACTCAACAGGATGGCCAGTTCCAAAGGAAAAACAAACTGCAATCCATAAAACAGGGCCGCTCCGATTCCGCCAACGATCCATCCGATAAAGGGGAAATAGCGGGTCGATCGGTTCAACATCTCCTCCGAATAAGGCAGATCGCCCGGTACCGGAATGCGCGTATAAAACATCAAGGCATTCAGAAAGATATTCAATTGTCTTCGCATCATCTATCTAATCGTTTAAAAACAAATCGCATCATTAGAATTAAGGTTACCCGTTATCCCGGAAAAATAAACAAACGAAATCAACAGCTCCAATCCTGAATTATGGGCTTTGAAGCCGTAAGGCATTAACAGATAAACCTGCAAACCCATCAACTTACAAACCTATTAACGCACTAACGCATTAACGCACTAACGCATCTACTCGCAACTATTCCTTATTGGCCACCCCGGCATCTTCGAAACTGGCCATCTCGTTTAGAAAGTTAACGGCGGCCTGCACCAATGGCAGGGCTAACGCTGCGCCGGTTCCCTCGCCCACCCTCAGATCGAGGTGGAGCATCGGCCGGACATTCAGATGCTTCAACATCAACCGGTGACCTCGTTCATCGGAGGTATGGCAGAAAATACAATTTCCACGTACTGCCTGATTCATCTGTATGGCAGTTAAAACCGCAGCCGTGGCAATGAAACCGTCGATCAGCAGGATCATCTGCCGGTCACTGGCCTCAAGCATAGCTCCCACCATCATGGCAATCTCCAACCCTCCAAAGGTGGCCAGGGTCTCTTCCGGACTCCCCGGATTATACTTTTCCGAAATCTCTTTCAGGATCTGCACCTTACGAGTCAGTTGCTCACCGTGCGAACCGGTTCCCGCCCCGATACATTCTTCAATTGGGATATCCAGAAAACGATGCATCAGCAGCGATGAGGCCGAAGTATTGCCGATCCCCATTTCACCAAAACCAATGGCATTACACCCTTGGGCATACTCCTCTCTCACCGTCTCACGCCCCTTCAGCAAGGCAGCGGCACACTCATCTGCAGTCATAGCCGGTTCACGCCGCATATTACGCGATCCACGGGCTATTTTGGCATTTACCACCGGAACATCGACCGGAAAATCATAATCCACCCCGGCATCCACCACCTTCAGCCTGATCCCGTTCTGTTTGCAAAAGACATTGATGGCAGCGCCCCCGCCAACAAAATTCATCACCATCTGCCAGGTCACCTCTTTGGGATAAGCGCTGACCCCTTCGTCGGCCAACCCATGATCGGCGGCAAAAACCAGGATCGCCGGATTTCGCAGAACAGGGGTCAGCGTATTCTGAATCATCCCGATTTGCATTGCCAATTCTTCGAGCATCCCCAACGCCCCGTTCGGTTTGGTTTTAAAATCAATCTTGTGTTTAAGTTGTTCTCTTAGTGTCATTTTTTTTAGATTTAGAGATTTTGATGGCAGACTATAGATGAAAGATTATAGATAAAAGACTTTAGACCATCTTTCGTCCATTATCTTTAGTCTTCAGTCTTTCATTTATTGTCGTCCGTCTGACATTTTAATCTTCACAGGAATTCCCGAGATCATCAGATAAACTTCGGCGGCCTGACTGGCGATATACTGGTTCATCCATCCCTGGAGATCAGCGAACTTGCGGGCCGATTCTTCCACCGGGTGAACCCCCATCCCCAGCTCGTTGCTCACCACGATCAGGGTCATCTCTTTCTGCACGAAGCGGTCCCATTCGGCTATAGCCTCTTCGAGCGACCGGTCGGCATCGAACTGATTGTCGTAATAGATATTGGTCAGCCACAGGGTAATGCAGTCGAGCAGAACGGTTTGCCCCTCCACATCGCAGGCAGAAAGCTGCTTCTCTTCCTCCATATTAATCCAGTGCGGGCCACGGTCTTTCCGGTGACGTTCAATGCGGCAACGGAAATCTTCGTCCCACACCCGCGCGGTCGCCAGGTAAACCGGGTTCTTGCCGGCCATTTCAGCCTGTTTCTGTGCAAAACTGCTTTTGCCCGAACGGGCGCCTCCGGTAATAAAAGTGATTTGAGCCATCGTATAACTATAAATAACCAAAGACCAGACAACCTATGGTATCTGGCCTTATGCTAAAAAATGCTTTTATATTAATTTACACCATCCACTTTTTCCGAACATACATCCTTTACGTATCTCCACCGTATGGTGTCCCCGGCTTTTACCTGCTGATGGATCGCCAACCGTTTCGGCGACTTCCCGTTGATGGTGTAATACCATGCCATTTTACCCCGTTCCGATTCAACCTGATCAATCTCCGTGACAAACACATAGTCCCCAACAGGGTGGGTTTTCACCTCCGCCACCTTCTGTAATGTTTCCAACGCGGTGAGGTTTGACTCCCATTCCAGGGTAACCTGTTTCATCTCCTTCCGGCTCCCGAAATCGACCTCAACAACAACCGTTTTCGCCGAAGGGGATGAAGAAGAGGGTTTGCTCTCCCTGGCTTGTCCGGCAACCGAAGCCAGAATGCTAACCAATAAAAAAATCAATGTTCTTCGTTTCATATTCATTTAGATTTATAACGGATCGGGTGAGCTTGCACCCTCCCGATCCGTAGTTTATTAAACTCAGAATTTATATCCCAGTTTGGCAACGATGCTCCGTCCTGGCATGTTGTAACCGTCTTTCTCCGTATAGTTTTCATCCAGCAGGTTCGACACGGTAAATCCGAAATTTACTTTCTCACTGAAAGCGTAGCCGATCGAATAGTCGAACAGCAGGTTTTCAGGATGTTCCAGAATCTTATCGGTCGTTTTATAGCCTCCACCGGCGTAATAATCATCCGCCCCTATTCCGGGCCTCAGTGCACTGAACGAATCCTTTTCAAGCCTTGACCCAATGAACCGCCCGTTCAATCGCATACTGATTCGTTCGTGATGGTAATTCAAGCCGAAATTTCCGTTGGCTCTGCGAACATACTGCATGTCCCGGGTCAATAACGCACTGCCAACCAACTGGGTAAAGTCATTCCTCAGGATCCAGGTAAAATTGACATAAGCCTCCAGGTCCGGACTTTGCGGAAGAAACTGCCCCAGATTGTACGACGACATCAACTCCAGGCCCTCCATCTTCGAATCGTTGGCATTGGCATAGGTATATTCGCCCGAGGTCATCTTTTCTTCCACGATCTTATGGTCGTGCAAGGTCTGGAAATACGACAGATCGATTCTCAGGCTGTTCTTATCGGAGGAGTAACCGACACCAAAATCGGATGTACGCGATTTCTCCGGGTCAAGATCAGCATTACCAACATACGACTTTCCCGAGACAGTATATTTCCCCGCCACTTTAAACGCATCGGGAACCGAGAAGGCTGTCCCGAAAGTAGCGTGAGCCTTCATGTTTTTCAGAAACTGGTATTGGGCCCCCACCGAAGGATTCAACGTGTTGTAATGAGCATCGGCCTCGGGAGCCTTCAACCCGTCACTGGCATCGATATGATAGGTAAACCGGTCGAACCGCACCCCTGCGTTCAGATCCAGGCGATCGACCGACCAGGCCAACTGGGTGAAAGCAGCCACGTTGGTAAACTTGTTGTTGGGCTTGTAGGGATCAGCCGGGGTCCCGATCGCTGAAAACCGGTTCGAAACGTAATCGTACACTTTCAGGTCGGTTCCAACCAACACGTTTAATTGCCCCAGACTGAAATTATCCTGAAGCTGATAACCAACCTCCTTGACCGTACTCTTAAAACTGATAAACCCATTGTCCGTGTTGTCGGAATAGTTTGGATTCTGATCGTTGGTGTAATAAGGGCTAAACCTGAAATGATTCTTCTCGGTATTTTGCTCCAGGGTCAGATAGAGGTTTAACCGATTCACATCCTTCTTGCTTTGTCCGTAAGTGCCCCAGTAATTTCCGGCCGTTTCTACATCAAAGGCAAAAGTGTAGATTCCTTCGGCATTGATCTTCCATTGCCGGCCAAGGTCCCAGTTCATAAACGCGTTGGCCGAGTTCAGCTCGTACTGCGAATTGTCCATCGCATCGCCGTACGAGGCCTTGTCCAACATTAGCTTGTTCTCCTCTGAAATATCCAGCAGATTCTTCTTTCCGATCCGGTAATCCCGGGTCTGCTCCTGGCGACTGTAACCCAAACCGTAGGAGAGCCTCTCACCGGATCGTCCGGTGAAGCTCCCCGCCAATTTTCGGTAGCCGAAACTTCCCGATTCAACAGAAATATTACCTTCAGGAGTTACTCCACCTTGTTTGGTAATGATGTTTACCACACCCCCCATCGCATCCGAACCGTAAAGCACCGAATAGGAACCTTTCACGATTTCGATCTGCTCTACATTGTCGAGATTAATAGTGGCCAGATTGGTGGTCCCTGCAGGTTTTCCGTTGATTAATAACAAGGTGTAACTGCGCGAATGGGCGCTTGGCGAAAAACCACGCATCCCGATAGTGGCCGATAACCCGGGATACTGAATGATGTCGAGATTGGTCGTGCGCTTGAGCACTTCAGCCATGTTCTCCAACGGTAACGATTGAATCATCTCCGAAGTAAGGATCTCCACTTTCTGGGGTAGATCCTTTGCCTTGCGCTCCATGCGCGAAGCCTGCACGGTAACTTCCCCAATCGGATACACTTTAGTGGAGTCGATCAGGTCGGCAGTTGCCGCGATGGAACATAACATTCCCAGACAGACTAACATAGTCAGTTTAAAGTTCATAAAACATTCTTTTATGGTTAAACATTTAAAAATGTCGACCATAAACTTTCAGCATGTTCCCCGAATACATCCCGGGCTGAAAAAAAAAGGAACAATGGATAAAAATTAGATGAAACTAATCACCCCATGGCTTTTATCCCGAAAGCTATGATTAACGTAACGGAAGTGGCAGGTCTTCTGGCTCGCCTTCTTTTCCCGGGGCCTTCCCATCCGCCGGTTGGCGAACAGTGGCAGGTAGATCGGGAAAAGTTTTGATAAGGCTTACAGCTGCGGGTACAGCTCCGGTTTCACACCGGATTCCCTATTAGTCCTTGCCGGCTGTTGCCGGCTCCGGAACCATTTCCGTTGACAAAAATAAACATATTCTTAATTCAAAGCTAACTTGCTGTCAAATATGATTATAAAAAATAACAAATACCGATCAATCCCATCATTATCAGCGCCGTAGCAAAATTAACCAATGCCGCCATGTAAAAATCACGATTGGTAAAACGGCGTGGCCGGCTCCCGATATAGGGTTTCTCAACCAGGACCCCGTGATAAACATTGGGCCCTCCGAAACGGCAGTTCAAGATTCCTGCTAAGGCCGCCTCCGGATAACCGGCATTCGGACTGCTGTGCCGATGACCATACTTGAAGATATAGGCCAATCCGCGCCCGCTAACACTGACCACCACCATCAACAGCGCGGTAATCCGCGCCGGAATAAAATTGACCAGATCGTCGAAACGGGCGGCAAACCATCCAAAATCACGGTACTTCTCACTCTTGTACCCGATCATCGAATCGAGCGTGTTGGCCATTTTGTAAGCCATCATCGCCGGCACACCCCCTAACGCATAATAGAAAAGCGGGGCCACCACCCCGTCGCTCAGATTCTCGGCCAGCGTCTCAAGCACGGCAGTGCGGATCTGCTGCTCGTCCAGGTTGAGCGTCTCGCGCCCCACGATAGTGCTTAACTGTTCGCGCCCGGCTTCCAGACCCTGACGCTCCAAAACCGTGATGACCCGCCAGCCCTCACTGATCAGGCTACGGTTGGCCATTCCAAAAAAGACCCCGACAGAAGCCAGGACAACAAACAAAATCTCATATTCTCCGGCCAGCTTAAGGATCGACAAAAAAACCAGGTAGGTCGCCGCGATCAGCAGCACAGCCACCAGCGCCCCCTTCACTTTCCGGGCCTTCCCTGAATTGTACAATTGAGTGAAGAACTGAATCGAACGGCCAAAAAGCCTGATCGGATGAGGCAACCACAGCGGATCGCCCAGAATAAAGTCAAGCAAAAAGCCAAGGATCAGGGGAAGGATAAAACACTGTTCTGAGGTCATACTATCGAAAATTAAGAGCATCCTGTTGTTTGCCTAAACAGACAAATACTGAGTTGTTATTCTTTGCCGTTGACTTCAGTCAACGGATAACTGAAGAGTTGAAAACCGGGCTTTAGCCCAATAATCTGTGGCTAAAGCCATTTGCCGCGCTCATTAATCTGTCCGTCCGATAATCCCGACAGCTATGCGGGAGGACGGCAAAGGATAATTCAGGTACATAACCGGATACTCATCTAAAACTTATATTGAAAATAGATCAGAAACCAAGGAAACCCGGCATTCGCCAGGACCGGTTATCGTTGAATAGGCCTTCAACCCTTCAACCAGCAACCGGTTTTCATTTTCATCCCGGGTACACACCCGAAAGTAGCGTTCATTTAACCCCCTGAAATTGGAGGCATCGCGGATCAGCAATCCATGCTCACGGATCAGATAATCTTTCAGCCCGGCGGCACTTCCCGATTGCATCTCTACCAGGAAAAAAGGGGTCTCGGAGGGCACCACCCTGAATCCGTCGACCATCCCGATCAACAGTTGAAGGTCCCGCGACAGCTTTCCTATTCTGTGACAATCCACATCGCCCTCGCCCATCCGGCCGATCAGATAATTCCCGGCTTCCTGGGCCAGGGCATTCACCGACCACGGCATCTGATACCTGCGTATCCGTTCGGCCACTCTCTCCGTGGTAACGATATACCCCAATCGCAATCCGGGAATAACGCAACTCTTGGTCAGCGAACGGACCACTACCAGGTTGGCATACCGGCGGGTTAGCGCGATGACAGACTGAAAACCAGAGACCAACCCGGCATAAGCTTCATCCACCACTAAAAGAGTATCCGGATTATTGCGAAGGGCCTTCTCAACCTGCATCACACTAAATATCCGTCCGTCGGGATTATTCGGGTTGCCGAGCCAAACCATCTCCGTCCCCGATTTCAGGGTAGCGTCAAAATCGTCACCCTTGAAAAAACAAAGCCGGTGACCGTGAACGCGGCAGGCATCCTCGTATTCGGCGAAAGAAGGGGATAAAACAGAGGAAGCCGATCCGCGAAAGGCCAAAGCCACAGTATAAAAAGCCTCCACCGATCCGTTAAAAACCAACACCTGCCGGGGATCCACACCCTGATGGGCCGCGATTATCCGGCACAACTCCCCCGCGTCAGGCTCCGGGTAACTCCCGATCAAATGAAGGTTCCGCTCAAGATGATTTATCAATTCAGGCGGGGGGCCCCCGAACCAGACATTCGAACTGAAATCGGCCCGTATAGTCCGGTCAAAACGGTAACGGTCGTCGCCATGTCCTGTAATCATAGCCTGCTGTTAACCGGATACATTAAACGAATCATCTCTTCAAGGGCATCCACAAACAAGACGGGGGTCGGACTGCATGTCTTCTCCGAATCAAGAATATAGATCCGTTTGTTTCTGGCCGCCGCAAGCGATGGATAGTTCAACCAGGTATCGCGCTCCTCCTCTGCCACGATGCCCATCGTAACCACGAAAATAATCTCAGGATCCTGCCTGAGGATAAATTCGCGGGTCACATTCCCGTTCTTCAGCGTTGCCGCGATATTTATCCCACCCGAAAAACTGATAAAATCATCAAGAAAAGTATTGGGAACCACCGCGAACAGCGGCTTGGCGCCTATCTGGATAAATACTTTAGGTCGTTTCCCGGCCGGGACAGCGCTATTCAGCCTGGCCAACCGTTCCTTCTGTTGCGCAACGATCGCCCTGGCTTTCTGTTCCACCCCGGTCAGTTCCCCTATACGGATAAAATCGTCACAGATCTCCCCAAACGATTTCGGGAAAGGCATATATTCCACCTTCAGGTTAAGTTTTTTCAGGTGATCAATGGTCTCAGGCTTGATAAGCGACGAGGCAAAAACCAGATCGGGCTTCACCATCAGGGTCTTCTCGACATTTACACTCACCGCCGAGGCAACAACCGGAATTTTTCCCGAGGCCTCCACCGGACAATAACTGGTGCAACCCACCAGCCGCTCCTGTTCCCCCATCAGGTACAGGCTCTTGGTGATCCACGGGACCAGCGAAACGATCCGTTTGACTTCCTGCCCCTGAACCGCTAACTGATAAATCAGCGCCACCAGAAAGATGACTCCTGTTTTCTTCATACTATACGATGTTGATTGTTTGACGAATAAAAGTGTATCACCTAAAGGATCTCCAGGAACCAATGATGATCGCGGAAACTGACATCGCCTTTCTGAAACGGAACCGGATAACTGAAATTGGGTCCATCGTACACGAAAGTGTGAAACTCCCCAAGCTCGGCACAAACATCAACTCCCCCGATCTGTTCCAGCTCTTTCACAAAAAGCCGGTCGTAAACCCGACCGAGAAACCGTTGATCCAGTTGTTGAGCATTCACCGAAACGGTCAGCGTTCGGAACCCCTCATCGATAATCTCAGAGGCCAGCTCCCCGACCGGATTGTCCCACAGTGGAAAGAGCGCTTCGATGCCACACTCCGAACAGACCCGTTCGATCCAGTGACGGTGCTCCCACAGGTAGATATCCCCGAAAACTCCCCCCGCGATGCCTTGCTCCTTTAGTTTCAGGATCGCAGCTTTAAAATTCGCTTCATACCCCGCACGGTCGGTCTTGGGTTGAAGCAGTTCGATCCCCAGCGCTTCGGCCTGACGGACAATCAGGTCGCGGTGAATCCCGTGCGACCTCGAATGGTCAGAACCTTCATCGCACATGTTCAGAAGGAACCGGACCTGGTGGCTCCCCGATTTTTGAACACGGTAAAGCGCCAGCATACAGTCTTTACCCCCACTCCACGAAGAAAACAGTTGCATTTTTAAAAATTTTAACGGAAGAAATGATATGGAAAGGCACGTGACGTACTTTCACCGATCTTTTTTCCCGAAGATTCGACTTATAATGATACTGATCTGGCAGGTCTTCTGGCTCACCTCGCTTCCTGCGGCCTTCCCGTCCATCAGATGACAGACAGTGGCAGTGGTTGCATTAAGCTTTTAAGAGGTTTACAGCTGCGGGTACAGCTCCGGTATCGCACCGGATTCCCTTTTCAGACCCGCTTCACGCTAAACCGGGAAGCAGGTCAACCAAAACAGGACGAAAATAAACATTTTCCCTTTATCCCTGATAAAAAATATCGGGTCCTCCCTCAAAACGTCAATCTACCCCTCTATTATCCCGTTAGGGAACTAATCCGGGTAGAATGTTGATCGCAGAAAATAAGGGCGTTGTCCCGTAGGGGACAAAACAACCGGTGTTTGGATTTCTTCTGTTCCGGTTTTGTTTCCAAAGACACAGAATGATTCTGTGCCAAACCTGTTTGAATGATAAACCAATTAAACTTTGTGACCGGGTGACTTGGAGTCACCCGGTTACTTTACCCCACTCTCCGGGACAAACATAATAGAGGCTGTAAACTGAACTCTGTCTAATACAAAAAACCATTATACTTGTATT
>CAZWBR010000015.1:0-77882 GCA_964632305.1 uncultured Prolixibacteraceae bacterium | reverse complement strand
AACCCGCGACCCTCAGCTTGGAAGGCTAATGCTCTATCAACTGAGCTACTCCCGCTTTTTCTATCGACCGATTCAGTGTGAACCAAAACTCTCACTGAATTATCAGTGGGGAGAGGAGGATTCGAACCTCCGAAGTCGTAAGACAACAGATTTACAGTCTGCCCCATTTGGCCGCTCTGGAATCTCCCCCTTTGTTATTCCCGTTCTTGCTCCGAAAACCGTTCTCCGGCAACAATTCAAAAACAGACCATTCCCAAGAATTACTCCTCAAAAATGGTCTGCAAATTTAATCTATTTTTTTTTCTAAACTGCAATTCCAATTACTTTTTTAAAAATTATTTCGGATCGAATTTAGTTTTGTATTTTTCTATCTGTTTACGAAGAGCATCAATCGACAGATCAACCGCCTCCTCAAAGGTTTTGGCCTGCTTTTTTGCGAAAAGATATTCGTTGGCCGGAACGGAAAGCTTAATTTCGCTAACCTTGTTTTCACGATCTTCGTCTTTTTCCAACTTAAGAATAACCTCTGCTCCGATAACTCCATCAAAAAACTGATCGAGCTTATTCAACCGTTTTTCACAAAAATCAATCAACTTTTGGTCAACTTTAAAGTGAACACTTTGCACTTTTACGTCCATAATCATTCCTCCTTTTAGTTTAAGCCCTTGGATGGGCCTGATTGTAAATTTCTTTTAATTTTTCGAACGTAGTATGAGTATATATCTGTGTGGCTGCCAGATTTGCATGCCCCAACAACTCTTTTATCGCATTCAGTTCAGCCCCCCGGTTCAACAGGTGTGTCGCATAGCTGTGCCGTAGTATATGCGGACTTCGCTTTTCAAGCGTCGATACATACGATAACTGCTTCTTCACGATCCGGTACAACAGCTTATCATAGACAGGCTCTCCTTTGTCCGTCAGAAAAACAACATTCAGCATCGTTCCAAACATCTCATTCCTAATCTCAATGTACCGCTCCAGATCGGTGGCTATCTCGTAAGGGAATGGGACAAGACGCTCCTTATTCCTTTTTCCAAGAACTTTTACGGTTTTATCGGCCAGATTCAAGTCCGAAAACCGAATCCCTTTCAATTCCGAAAGACGAATCCCCGTCCCGTAAAAAAGAGAGATAACGGCCCGGTCGCGTCTGCCGGCAAAATCATCCGAAAAAAACCGCCCGTCCAGCAGTCGGTTAATCTCCTTCTCCTGTACAAAAACCGGCAATTTATGCGCCGCCTTCGGGACAACAACCCTTTCCATCGGGTTCTTTTCCAGGATACCCTCCCGGGTCAGAAACTTGTAGAACGATTTAAGCGTCGAAATCTTCCGGGTCACGCTCCTTGCGGTGATACCATTGTTCATCATGGAAATTATCCATTGCCGAATCAGATGATGATCAGTCGTCTCAACACAAAAATCCTCAACCAACTCCATTCCAAACAGAATAAACTGGTCAAGGTCTTTCTTGTAAGCGGTCACTGTGTGTTCAGAACACCGCTTTTCATATTTTAAATAATTAAGAAAGTTCTCAAGATTCAACATCTATAAACTGCTTGGATTACGGATTCAATATACGAAAAATATCCGCTCCAAAACAATTTATCAAAACTTTTCCTAATTAATCTTCAGCGCGCTGTAACTGTTGAATGTAGATCGCCTTTTTTACTTCAGTACGGCGGGTTACCGATGGTTTTTCGAATGCCTGTCGGCCACGTAATTCTTTAATGGCACCGGTTTTCTCAAATTTACGTTTGAAACGTTTTAATGCACGTTCAATGTTCTCGCCGTCTTTAACTGGAATAACAATCATACTTTTATTTTTAAATTTGTTTATCTACTAAATTGGGTCGCAAATTTATGAATATTCCGATATTTCGCAAAGTGTTCGGCTTTTTTTTCTAATAATTATCCCGAGTACTTCAAACCGCTTCTCTTACGGGGGATTAAAAACCAGGTAGGGCTTCAATCGGCTTAGGCTATCCTCCGAAAGCAGAGCGGCCAAATACTTAAGTGAATCAAGCCTACCCTCCCGGTCCCGCTTCTCCACCACCCGTCGGGCAGTCTGAAAACCAATATAAGGATGGCGCCCCAACTCCCTGACCGATAAAAAATTTACATTCAACCGTTTGATCAATGATTGATCGACCGTCAAAAAAGATACTGCTCTTTGGTAATTTTCCTCCTTCAGTCCATATACCTCCCGTAATTGCTCTACCGAATAAAAGCCACCCAGTAAATTGCGGTATTTAATGATTCTGGCCGACAAAACCGGACCAATCCCGGGTAATGAAAGCAACTGAAGCGAATCAGCGCTGTTCAGTTCAACCTGTAAGGGCTGAATTAACGACTTCTTTGCATACCCTGAATCATTGACGGGATCATATCTGTTCTTTTGGCCAACTCTATCCTTCCTGCGGCCCGACCCATCCCGATCGGCAGTCATCGCCTCCGGGAAAACCAGATAAGAAGTAAAACGGTCATAAAGCATGGGCGTCATCCCGTAAATCTTTTTCAGATCTTCTTTTTTCATGAATCGCCCCCCTTTAGCCACGTACCGCATGATATTTCTGGCTATACTCTCCGGCAAACCTGCTTTTATGTATAGTTCCAAAGATCCCTTATTCGGATCAAAAGGCTCAACCTGCTCCTGAACCGATGGCATTAACCTATTCGGATCCTGTTTGCTTTCGGCATAAAACCGTTCTACCTCCTGCTCCCAATCCGAAGTATCAACAACATGACGCGGGACAATATAGGGGAGCGACAGGTCAATGGCAATTAAAAACAGGATGAGTGATAATAACATCAGAATACCACTTTTCTCTTGCCGGGTTAATACGAACAGTTCGCGTAACTCCTTGAACATCTCAGGTCGGGGTTTTCCACAACCCAAGTTACGTCATATTTTTATGAATCCCAAACTATTCAGGAAAACGAATGCGATGGCAACTGGTGCGACAAACCGAATAATGAGGATATAGAACTTAAAAAACAAGTGGCGTTCGCGATCCTGGTTTATATCCATCTGAAGTGTTTTTCGCTTAAGGACCCACCCGGCAAAGAGGGTGATCAACAGCCCGCCCAAAGGCAACATGATATTGGAGGCGGTAAAGTCAAGCAGATCGAAAACGGTCTTCCCCAAAACCTTCAACTCCGATAGCGCCCCCGTAGACAGGGAACAAAGAGTCCCCAATCCAATGGCTGTCAAAATCCCGAGAAGAGTGGCTTTTCTTCGGGTTATTTTAAGCTCTTCGGTAAAGTAAGCAACCACTACCTCAAGCAAAGAAACGGAGGAGGTGAGCGCGGCAATGAGCAGGATCACAAAAAAGAGAATGGAAAAAACATAACCTCCCGACATTTGCAGAAAAATATTCGGTAAAGTCTGAAATACAAGCCCCGGTCCTGCATTGGGCTCAAGATTAAAAGCAAAAACCGCGGGAAAGATGGCCACACCTGCTAAAACCGCAACAAGAGTGTCAGAGAGGGCTACCCACACCGAACTTGAAACGATATTTTCGCCCTTTCGGATATAAGAACCATAAGTTATGATCGCCCCCATACCTAAACTTAAGGAGAAGAAGGCCTGCCCTAAAGCCTTTAAAAACGTCTCCCCGTTTATTTTCGAAAAATCGGGCCTGAATAAAAAGTCAAGGCCGCTGTAGGCCCCAGGCAGAGTTACCGCACGAATATCGAGGATCAGGACGATGACCAGCAAGATGGGCATCAGTATTTTGCTGTATTTCTCAATCCCTTTTTCAATCCCTGAGACAACAATCGCTGCCGTCATCAATAAAAAGATAACCATCCAAAAAACAGTCCTGAAGTCGTTTGAAAGGAAACCGGTAAACATCTCATTGATCTCAGCCGGACTCTTTCCTGCAAATCCGTTCGCGACCGCCTGATAAGTATATTCAAGGGTCCAACCCGCCACGGCGCTGTAAAAGGATAAGATTATAAAAGCGGCGGCAATACCCATTGATCCTACCAAATACCACCGGCTACCGGGTGCCAGAAATTTAAATGTTCCAAAAGTGTTACGCCCGGCTATCCGCCCTAAAGTCATCTCGGTAACCATCATCGGGATACCCAAAATCAGGATGAACAAAAGATAGATCAATAAAAACGCTCCCCCTCCGTTCTCCCCCAACACATAAGGGAAACGCCAGATATTACCCAAACCAACGGCCGACCCGGCAGCCGCAGCAATAATACCGAAACGGTTCGTGAAGCCATCCCTTTTAATTTCCATCTGAAAAAATTTCGGTAAAATTTATAATTACCATTCAGGAGGAATCAACAAAACTTCTACGCCATCCAAAACATTTACTCCCTACATAGTCAAATATATGATTTTTATCGGAAAAATCTTTCACAACAGGGGATTAATCAACCGAAGCAGGCCACATCTAATCACAATAAACCAGACAATTATCACGAAGCAAACGAAGAAGTCAGGATAAAACCAGCCTCCTGTTCATTAGAAAGGATAGCCGATGCCAAAGGCAAAATTGATATTGTCTTTCTTCAGCAATTGACTTCCCGAAACCCATCTCTTCCCTTCATCCAGTGAAGGATCATGTAGCCGTACTCCTAAATCAACCCTAAAAATTACATATGAAAAATCATATCTCAATCCAAAACCTGAGCCTACCGCAATCTCCTTGAAAAAACGGCTGAAATCAAATTCGGCCCCGCGACGGTTATCCCTCAACGACCAGATATTTCCCATATCAACAAAGAGTGCGCCCTCCAGCGGCCCCATCATCGTAAACCGATATTCAGCGTTAACCTCCAGTTTTATATCTCCCGACTGGTTGGGATACTCGTTCGTGTAAGCCCGATAGGAACCAGGCCCAAGTGTTCTGACCGGCCAGGCCCGAATCCCGGTGGCCCCGCCGGAGAAAAATTTCCGCTCAAACGGGACCTGAACAGAATTGCCGTACGGAACTGCTATTCCCCCATAGGTCCTGAAGACAAACGCATTATACCTGTTAAAGATCATCCCCTTCCGGTATTCAACCTCACTCTTCACATATTGTGCAAAGGGTGTTCCGATAAAATGGTATTGCTTTCCACTCAGCGAATCGGTCAAATGGGTCGGACGGTTCAGCACTTTATTTAGGGCATATAACCCATTACCTGCCGTTTCCAGCGATAAACGAAAATATTGATAGCTGGCCTTCCGTTGCAGATTTTGATCACTGTAGGTATATATATAATTGAACGCGGAAATGGAGTGATCAATATAGGAGCTCTTGATATAGAGATTCTCGATCCGCGAAACAAAAGTCGAATCCAACGCGAACATCTTCACCAGGTTGAAGTCGAACAGATTAATCCGATGACTGGCATTATCCGATGATTTCCACTGGTAGCCATAACTCCCGCGAATAATGGACCTTGTATAGTCGGGCCGGCTCTGATAATTATACGACAAATCGAAGAACGTTTGGGGCGTCGAGAACTTGAAAAAAGACTTACTCTTAAACGGGGCGATAAATTTAGGGATGGTGAGTTTGGTATCTATTCCCATCTCATGCGAATTGAAAATCCTCGCCGAATCTCCTTTCCCAAAACTCTGCTTTTCCGTTGCGCCAAGAAGATTCACGTCAAAAACTTCCCCTCCCTTAAAAAGATTTTTATGCTGGTACCCCAAATTCCCGGCAATCCCCAGATTACCCAGCGAATTGGTCCCTTCAACACTCAATGTGTACGATTGCCTTAAGGTTGGAGTAAGCTGAATGTAACAATCCAAAGTAGGATTACCGACCGAGTCGGTAGCGTTTGTTTCAACAAAGCGAATATTGACCAGCTTGAACAACCGCAGTGCAAACAACTCATTATAGGTCCGATCAACCAAATCAATACTGTAATAACCCGTATCTCCGATATGATTCGCATTCATGAGCATCTCCGGCTTATAACGCAGTTCCTTGTTAAATACAAAGAAATTATTGCCAATCTGAAGGGTGTCGTGAAGACCATTCGACAAGGTTGCATTCTCGTTAAAAAGACCTTTCTGTGACTCGAAATCAGTCACATAATAAAAATCACGAAAAGAGTATCGCGCATGATCCTGGAGCTTCTCAACCGCAGCATCCTCCGAAACATTCTCCTTATCCACGATTAGTTTCAGATCGACTTCTCCTTTGCGCCGGGTCGTATCGGCCTCATAAAAAACATGGTTCTTATTGGCTTTGTAAAACCCGTTATTCTGAATATTCCGAAGGATACGCAGGCTCTCTGCCGCCAAATGGTCCGTATTAAAAATATCTTTTTCCTTCACCGTCCCATTTATGCTATCCTTAGCCAAAAATGGAGCAACTGCATTATCTCTTGAAATCGTCTGATACGAATGGATCAGATAAGGATCATTGGTTTTGATCCGGTAAATAACAGAAGCCCTTCTGTTCCTGCTCATTATTACGGTATCGCTGACCTCCGCCCGGTAATACCCCCTATTTTGCAACAACCGCTGAATCTCGGTCCTCGTCTTATCCTTCTGAAACTGGCTGTAAATAGCCGGCACCTCACCAATCCTTTTGAGCCAGCCATCCTCTTTTTTACGCGACGATAAATTGTATAACCCCAAATGAAACTTCCAAAAACCAAATATCTTCGTATTGGGTTTCTGTTGCAGATAGGTCCGTAATTCGTTCTTATCAATCTTACGGGTATCAATCTCAAGATCAACCTTCGACAACAGATACTCACCCTCAGGAACATACTTGACCGAACTGCACGAACTAAACGAAAACAGCACCGCAAACACGACCCAGTATTTAATCTTCTCTTTCAAATGCATATATAATGGAAAACTAAAACAAAGATAATTATCCCGGCAATTAAATTTGGATTATTTTTGAATTCCCGAAAATCAATTTAGATAAATGCTCTCAAAAAACAAAATTAAACTTATTCGCTCGCTGGCAATAAAAAAAAATCGCGACTCTGAAGGTTTATTTGTTGCCGAAGGAGAAAAATTAGTCCTCGACCTGATCAACTCCTCCTTAGCTCTGTCCGAAATCTATTGTACCCAGGCGCTCTCCGAAAAACTAAATAACCCCGCGGTTCTCAGCAAGACCGTTGTCGTGAAAAAGGAAGAGCTGGAAAGGATCAGCACACTGAAAACCGTTCCAAATATTATAGCGCTATTCAGGATCCCTGAAGTATCCATCAACCGCGATTCTCTGAAAAACGACATTAACCTTGTGCTTGACGGGATACAGGATCCCGGAAATATGGGCACCATTGTCCGGTTAGCCGATTGGTTCGGCATCAAAAACATATTTTGTTCCAGGGAGACTGCCGACATTTATAATCCCAAAGCGGTCCAATCAACGATGGGAGCGATCGCACGGGTGAACGTTCATTATACGGACCTTGAAGATCTTTTCGCGGAAGCTATAAAACAGAATATCCCGGTTTACGGTACTTATCTCGAAGGGGAAAATATTTACACCTCCAGCCTGAGTCCCAATGGACTGATCGTAATGGGTAATGAAGGAAACGGCATCCTGCCGGATAACGCTAAATTCATCACGAAAAAAATAACCATTCCTTCCTTCCCTGCCGGCACCCTCACCTCCGAGTCGCTCAATGTTGGGGTAGCCACCGCCATTGTCTGCTCCGAATTCAGGCGAAGAGTTATTTGTAAAGATTAGCAATCATTTCCGCGACCCGTTCCCCGTCGACTGCCGAAGAAACAATCCCCCCGGCATAGCCCGCCCCTTCACCGCAGGGGAACAGACCCTTAATCTGAATATGCTGAAGGGTCTCTCCATCCCGGGGAATCCGTACAGGCGACGAAGTTCGCGATTCGACCCCTAGAATAATTGCCTCATTGGTAAGATAACCCCTGTTTTTCTTCCCCATCTGCGATAACCCGATTTGCAGCCTGGTCCGCACAAATTCAGGCAACCAGTTATGCATGTCGGAGTTGATGATCCCGGGACGGTAAGAGGTCTCAGGCAACGAGCCCGACCCCCTGTTGTTTATAAAATCGTATAACCGCTGAGCCGGAGCAAACTGGGTGTTCCCGGCCTGGACAAAGCATTTTTTTTCAATCTCTTCCTGGAACCGAAGTCCCGCGAACGCCCCTGACGCATGATAATCTGCCGGCAAATCCTCCAGCCGTACTTCCGTAACCATGCCTGAATTGGCGAACCGCCCGCCACGGCTCGAGGGCGACATCCCGTTCACCACCAGCTCCCCAGGCGCCGTCGCCGCCGGAACAACCACACCTCCGGGACACATACAGAAAGAATAAACCCCCCGCTGATTAACCTGTTCGACAAATGAATAGGCTGCCGGAGGCAGATAAGTCCCCCGGCTGGCGCCGTGATATTGTATCTTATCGATCAACTCCTGGGGATGCTCCACCCTTACCCCCATGGCAAAGGGTTTGGCTTCAAGCATTATTCCATTCTGATCCAACAGCCGGTAAATATCACGGGCGGAATGACCGGTGGCCAGTACAACGGCCAACCCCTCAACCCGATCGCCATTCTGGAGTACGACTCCTTTCATGACATTATCTCTCAGGATAAATCCAGCGACCCGCGAGTTAAAATGATATTCCCCTCCCGCATTCAGAATAGTCTCCCTGATCGAAGTGATCACCCTGGGCAGAACATTAGTCCCGATATGTGGATGGGCCTCAATCAATATCTCATCCTGGGCCCCGTGAAAATTAAACACTTCAAGGATCTTCCGTACATCACCCCTCTTCTTCGATCGTGTAAAGAGCTTGCCGTCCGAAAAAGTACCAGCCCCTCCTTCCCCAAAACCATAATTGGAATCGGGATTGATGATATGCTCCCCGTGAATGGCCGCGATATCGCGCTTCCGCTCCGATACCACTTTCCCCCGCTCAAGGATGATCGGCTTAAATCCTGACTCGATCAGGCGCAGTGCGGCAAAAAGACCAGCCGGCCCCGCACCGACAATCACCACCGGTCGGGCATTCCCGACAAAGGGATAATCAAAATGAGGCTTCACGATCTCCCCTTTCGGCTCATCAATAAAAATATCCAATCCCAGGTTAATCCTGATATTGGAGCTGCGGGCATCGATCGAACGACGACGGATCACGATATCAAAAACACGCGATGGCTCAACCTTAATATGACTGGCGACAACCTCTTTAAGCTTTTTCATCTCCCCGGCCTCAACCGGAGAAACAACAATATCTATCTCTCTTTTCAAAATTGGATAATTTTTAAACCTCTGTAATTTACGACCTTTCCAAACAATAATCACCTTTTACTTTCCGTAATCAGGCCGTATTCTTATTCGAAATAGAGGATCAACGAAAAAATATTGGAATTCAACTCCTTGAAAATAAATCCATAATAAGGAGTAACATATACCCGCTCCGGGTCGGCATCGTGACTGATAATGTTGTTCAAACCGTAAGAGAACCGGAATTCACCCGAGAACCGGAAATACTCGAGGTAGGAATCCAGTCCTAGTCCAATCTCGGCATAGGCCCCGTTTCGTTTCAGATGGACCACTCCCTCCGTGATTCGCTTATTTTCCAAATCCCGCCGGAAGGCCGCTCCCAGATAAATATAAGGCCTTGCATTATGATGTCGCCACCCCTTATAGCGAATACCAATGGGAATATCGACATAAGCCGATGGCGTGGTTAAATACGATTTTTCATCCGCATCCTCAATCTGGTTCACCAGACTTTCGCTGATCGGGATGGTATAGACCATCTGACGCGATCCCAGCGACATCCCCGGTGTGAACCGTAAATCCAAATCATCATTGATCCGCAAATTGGCAACTCCACCCACCGTGAACCCCGGAGATATTGGCGAAACCTCCGCACGGAAGGAGGTCCGCTGATAATAACCGCCACTTTCTGCCGCATCCTTAATCCATTGGTTGGCCGGATCCTGAAACAACGGATTGGCGTAAACATCGGAATAATGCGAAAAACGATAATCCATCGTATTCACCCCCAGATAAAAACCAAAATGCAGATAGCGGTTGTCAAAATGCAATAAATTATCCACCCCTCTTCGCTGTGCACTAACAGGATGCAACGTCGAAAAAAGCAACAACAGACCAACGATATGTTTTAACCTAACAGTTCTCACTTATCAAAATCATTATTCATGCAAAATAACAATTTGTCCACAGAAATCAAATTTAAAAATGAAATATATTATTCTTACTGTCCGGAAAGCTGAAGGCGAATCTTCGCTCCGTTCAGAATAACAGGAGAAAACTGCAACTTGATATGAAGATCAGCGAAATAACCGATACTATCCAACCCGCCCTTATGTATTAATAGCTTGAGATTCCTCGCTTCGCATACCAATGACAGAGACTCACTCCATTAAATCATACCTTATTACGCTATATCTTTTTTGGGAGTTCTACATTATGGCGTAAGGAGAAGTCCCTATAATGAGCAATAAACCGATCAAAGGGCCGAAGGTCCGGCATGTGAAAGCACAGGCCGTCAGGCCTGTGAAGACGGTCAACGATAGTATCTCAAAGGCCTGTAAGGCCGGTATGTATTATATTGACACAGAACCAATTCATCAAATCCGTTCAATACATACCGGTCTTTCAGACCTCCAATTCCCTCTATATCTCCTTTTCACAGGGCTTACGCCCTGTGCTGCCACATGTCGACCTTACAGGTCTACCATAACAAGTATTTAACCTTGAGATTTCTTATTCTGCTTCGCTTCAATACCAATGACAGAAATAGACTTGAAATAAGTCGGGGCGCGACTGGACGAAAACCTTTGTCCGTAGCGCGAGCATAGAGTCGCACCCCGACTGGCATCAACCCTATTTCTGCCCTTGGTGACAAAGTGAGAAATCTCAATCCAAAATCAATCACCGGCAATTCATCGGACAGTAGTACTATATTATGATCATTGTAAAATGACCCCGGTTCTACTTCCTGCCTAAATAAATCGTTGCAATGCCAAAAGTTTGTCTTTCTTCCAGGCAATTGACAAAACCCGATTTACTCATACAAGCCACAAACTCCTTCCCGTCAGGGAAGGCCCCTACCGACTCGGGCAGGTAAGTATAGGCCGATTTATCTTTCGAGAAGAGCCGTCCCCAAAATGGAAGTATATGCCTGGAATAAAAATTATAACACTGTTTGACCGGAAAAGCCCGGGGTTTCGAAAACTCCAGCACACACAACACCCCTCCCGGCTTTAACACCCTGAAGATCTCATCGAGGCCCTTCCCAAGGTTCTCAAAATTACGGACACCAAAGGCAACAGTGACCGCATCAAAAGTATTATCCTTAAAACTAAGCGATTCCGAATCGCCAAGCTGCAAATCAATCTTTTGTCCCAGCCCCAGCTTCTCCGTCTTACGTTTTCCCACGTTCAGCATCTCAGCCGATATATCGATCCCGGTGATCTTCTCCGCTCCGGTCTTCAAAGCAGCAATGGCAAAATCGCCCGTGCCGGTGGCCACATCAAGTATCTGCCGCGGCTCGAACCGCGTCAACAGTTTTATCGCCCTGCGCCGCCACAGCTTATCGATCCCGAATGAAAGAAAATGGTTCAGAAAATCATATTTGGGGGCAATATTATTGAACATCTCCGCGACCTGCGCCTTTTTCCCGGAAGCAGAATCGCGGTATGGTTTTACCTCTGACATATCATTTACCTCTCAATCTCAGAGGTTACTCCTTTATCGATAAATCCGAACGATTCATCATCGATCCTGATCTCTCCTTTAGTGACATGGCCTAAGGTCATCACCGGGATCCTTCGCTCGAACAGAAAATCGACAAACTCATTCTCTTTCTCTTCCGAAACCGTCACGATGAAGCGGCCCATGCTCTCGCCAAAGAGGAAAGCATCGGAACGGATCTCCGCGTCAGTGGTAATATCAAAACCCAGATCATTGGGCAGGGCATTGCGCACCAGCGAGAAAAAGAGACCGCCGATCCCTACCGGGCTGGCCGACAATACCAAATCCTTGCTTATCAGCTCTTTCATCGCGCCGATCAAACGCCCCTCGTTCGCCAGGTTGAAATGCATCAACGGCCATTCTTTGATCTCATGATAATGGTCCAAATATTCCGAAGCATTAATATCGTTGTACGAGCGTCCGATCAGCAATATATTGTCGCCTTTCTTTCTGAACTTCTGGGTCAGCAGTTGATCACGGTCCATCAGCTTCCCGAACAGACTGACAATCAGTGTCGGCGGGACAAATCCATGATCATCGGAATATTCATAATAAACCTTACGCTGAGAAAACTGGAGGTTAAATGTCTTGGCTGCAGCATCGAGCCCCAATTTAGCGGCCATTACCATCTCCTGGGCAATCGGGCTGGCAAACTCCACATGGTTCAGGAAGGTGCTCATCGAAACCGGCACGGCCCCGAAACAGACCAACCGTCTGACCGCTTTAGCCACCAGAATCTGGGCAGCCACGAAAGGATCGACAGCCAAACGACGATGATCAGCATAGATCGTCAGCGAATATAACCGTTGATCGGCATCAATCTGAAAGATCCCCGCTTCACCCGGATCATCTTTCCCGACCTGCGAAGGATCAGGATCCGGAGCGGCAAACTCGTTAAAGATATTGACAGGCGACAGGTGCGGGATCGCGACCATCGAATATATGACACTCTGAAGATCTTCTGGTTCAGGAATTTGATCAATCGTCAATTCCATATTTTCGGGCTCAGCCATAACTGAATTTATTTTACGGGTTTTTTATTTGTAGCATCAAAATTAACGATCCAATCATTTTATCCTAAAGAATCCTCGATTTTTTTTATTTTAGCCGTACCAAATAACTTCTTTATGTCAAAAATTGCCTTAATCACCGGAGCAACCTCCGGTATCGGAAAAGCGACAGCCCAAATCCTTGCGGCCAACAACTTCGACCTGATCCTCACTGGCCGCCGCCAGGATCGGCTCGATGAATTCACTCAATCATTATCCGAACAGTATAAAATCGACCTGCTCAGCCTCTGTTTCGATGTCCGCTCCCGCGAACAGGTTGAAACCACCATCAACGCCCTTTCCGGGAAATGGCGAAAGATCGACCTCCTGATCAACAATGCCGGCCTGGCTGTCGGACTGGAGCCGGTTCACGGCGGGGTCACCGACGACTGGGAACGCATGATCGACACCAACGTGAAAGGTTTACTCTATGTCTCGAAAGCTGTCGCCCCACTGATGATCGAACAACACAAAGGACAGATCATCAACATCTCCTCCATCGCCGGAAGGGAAGCTTACGCCAACGGCGCCGTTTACTGCGGCACGAAACACGCCGTTCAGGCCATCACCAAAGCGATGCGCATCGAGCTTCTCCCTTACGGGATTAAAGTGGGAACCATTGCCCCCGGTATGGTCGAAACCGAGTTCTCGTTAGTCCGCTTTAAAGGCGATCAGCAACGGGCCGACAATGTTTATCAGGGCTTCGATCCGCTCACCGCCGACGATATAGCCGAGACCATCCTTTTTATGGCCACCCGTCCGGCCCATGTCTCCATCGACGATCTGTTGATCATGCCTACCGCGCAAGGAAGCGCCCGTGATGTCCATCGTAAAGGATGACCATTGCCCTTTCCGCCGCGTAGGGAATAAAAAGCAAGGCGCCGGAGACCACCTCTCCTCCCCCTGCTTTTTATCCGCCTGATCAACAAGAACTAACTGCTGCACAACATTATTTAAACCGACAAGTACTAACTGTGAAAAGAATAATCGTTTTCCGTTATTCCGTAATGGGTGATGTGGTCCTGACCGTTCCGGTCATCCGCAATATCCTTGAATCGAACCCTGAACTGCAGATCACCCTGGTCACTAAAAAATTCTTTGCCCCCTTCTTCTTCGGGATCCCAAGGATCAACCTCTTCTTTATCGACAACGACCAGCAGTACCAGGGATGGAGCGCTCCCTTGAAGCTCTACCGCGACCTGAAAGCCCAGGGACCCTTCGACACCGTCGTCGATTTGCAGGGCTCCGCCTTGACCCGTTTCATCTCCTTCCTCTTCCGCCGCTCCGGTACACCCTCCTTCCGGATCGATAAACAGCAAAAAGAGAAGGAATTCCTGATCCGCACCAAATATCTCCGGGCCATTAAACATGCCACCACGACCTATCTGGAGACTTTCCTCCGTGCAGGCATCAAAGGCAAAATAGGTAAGGCGCCCTTCATCGATTATTCGCCCGAATCGTTCCAGGTAGCCCGAAGCTTTTTCATCGGGAAAATTCCGGGGAACGACTATATCAAGATCGGACTTTCTCCCTTTGCGCCCACCCAGCCGAAGATCTGGGGACTCGACCATTTCAGGGAGCTGATCACCCTGATCAATGCCCATCACAAGGCCGTCTTTTTCCTCTTCGGGGGCGGCGAGAAAGAGGTCCTGATGCTGAAAGAGCTGGAAGAATATGGCGACAATATCTACCTGGCAGCCGGTAAATTTACCCTCTCCGAGGAACTGGCCATGATCCGCCAGCTCGACCTGATGATCTCGATGGACTCCTCCAACATGCACCTGGCCTCGCTGTCGGGTGTGCCGACTATCTCGATCTGGGGAGCCACCCATCCGGTCTTCGGCTTCTCGGCCCTCAACCAGCCCGACGATTATCACCTCCAAATCCCTGCCAGCAGTCTGAAATGCCGGCCCTGCTCGGTCCAGGGCGAAAAACCCTGCATCTGGCCCGAACCCAGATGCATGGAAATGGTACAAACAAGTGAGGTGTATAAAAAACTGGTTGAACTGGGTGTACTGAAAACCAAAAACTGACTCACCCGATCCAGGCTTTGATTCTCCCCCTTTCGGGGAACGGAACGGTCGATCTTGCCTTTCGGGATAGGAAGATCCATTTGGTAAATATTATTTCAAGAGATCTTAGGTCCTCTCCCCAAGTGAGTTCTTCACAACTTGAGGATAGGAAGTCCTCCCTTTCAACTCCGGCTTAAAGCCGGGGTTAGTGATTCGTTTCTGCTACCCTTCTGTAAGGTTCCTGTAACCGAGCTTACAGGAACCTTACAGAAACCTTAGAGGAACCTTAGAGAAACCCCGGAGATGATAACAATCAAAAGTGACAATAACCCTGATAAAAACCGGATTACATTTGAGCGTTCGCCAAATAAGAAATGCGGCCTACATTTTTGAAAAAAACTATCTTTGCCGTTTCTAAAACATGCGGATGAATACAAAAGTTTCGGTTATTATGCCCTGCTTCAATCAAGGGCAATACCTTGAAGAATCCATCGGATCAATTTTACTGTCGGGTTATAAAAATCTCGAGATCGTAATCATTGATGACGGTTCAACGGATAACTCTGAAACGGTTGCCGTCGGGTTGGCGAACAGATTCGCGAATATTAAATACTACAAACAGCAAAACCAGGGGCCGTCAGTGGCACGGAACAGGGGAATTTCGTTATGTACGGGCGAATATATTTTACCGGTCGATGCCGATGACCGGATTTCCCCGAACTATATTGGAGAGGCAGTAAAAGTATTGGACAGCGATCCGGCAATAAAAGTTGTTTACTGTGAAGCTGAATATTTTGGTGATAAGACCGGCAAATGGGAATTGTCTGCATTCTCTCTCCGTAAGTTAGCCCGGAAAAACATGATCTTCGCCTGTAGTATGTACCGCAAATCGGACTGGGAACGAATAAACGGCTATGCCGAGGAGATGACCTGGGGTTTCGAAGACTGGGAGTTTTGGATCTCGATGCTGAAAAATGGCGGCGAGGTAAAAAAATTGCCCTTTACCGGTTTTTATTACCGGATTAAAAAGGTATCCCGCAGAAAAGGGGTTAAAAAAGAAGGAAAGATAAAAACGATCGCGTTCCTTAACATCAAACATAAGGATTTTATATACAGACAACTTGGCGGTCCGTTACGGTTCCAGAGGAAATTGTCGTCAATCATTAATCTGTTTAGTAAAAAATAAAACCGCATTAAATTATCCGACCAATTCTCCGTTCAAAAAGCGATGCGAATCCCCGCTCTATCCTGAAACACCCCGATTCTTATCCTTCCCAAATGAAAAACATGTTTGTCGGACAAAACAGCAATTGTCAGTTTTGGGCATCTTTATCTGTTTTTCTATTTTTGTCACATTAAAAATTACGTTGTGAAAGATTTAGTCCTGATCACCCCGGTGAAAGATTCGCTGAATACGCTCCGCGAAACGGTCGCTTCGATAGCCCCTGCCACGAAGCAATACAGCTATCATATTTTTGACGATTTCAGCACCGCGCCAACCCGGACGTGGCTCGACAGCCATGCCGGCCAGTTTGGTTTCGAGGTGATCGGACTGGAGAAACACACGACTAAAAAATCGCCCAACTACCGTACCATCCTGATCATGGCCCGGGAGATGGCGTTAAAGAAGGGAGCTCACCTGGTCATTATTGAATCGGACGTGGTCATCTCAACGGACACGCTCGACGGCTTAAACCGTCTGGCTGACGAATTGCCCGATGCCGGACTGATCGGGGCTGTGACCGTCGATCAGGACAACAATGTCAATTTCCCTTACCTTTATGCGGCCCGGGATGGAAAAGCAGGTACTTACGTCTCGGAACACAGTATCAGCTTCTGCTGTACCCTACTCACCAACAATTTCTTAATGGCGTACGATTTCAACCAGCTCTCCGAGTCGCTCGACTGGTTCGATGTGCCGATCACCCGCAAATCGCGCGAATTGGGTTTTCAAAACTATATTTCCAAAGGATTACCGGTGCTGCATCAGCCGCATGGAAGCCGGCCATGGAAGCTTCTCAAATACAAAAATCCGGTGTTGTATTACCTAAAAAAATTCATTTTACGGCGCGACCGGATCTGAAAATCCGACGCCAGAATTTCTTAGTCTCTTCCCAACGCTTTTTGGAAGCGTCGCTCTTTTGGTAGAAGCTGACCAGGTAATCAAAAGCTTTTTCCCCGTCCTGTTGACAGATTCGGGCATATTCGTGGGCTACCACCCTCAGGATATGCTCGTCGATACCCAACTGGCAAAAGTTGGTCAGACCCTTCTTAAAGGAGATCGGACCAAATTTCATCCGGTTTAAATCCACAATACTAAATGAGTAGCTCCCGTTCGCCTCTTTGATCAGCGTATTGCCCTGCGAATAGTCGAGGTGGAAGATCCCGTTGCGGTGAAGTTTTTCATAGGTGAACCGGACCCACTGCCGGAATATTTCATCTTTGCGTTCAGCCGGAAAGGTCAGCACTTCGCGCAATGTATAATCATAATCGTGATGAAGGGAAGCGAAATAGCTCCTGGTCAACAGCCCCTTCTCCACACATTCGGCATAACCCACCGCCTGGGGAGTGGAGATGCCCAATCCCCTGAATTTGCGGGCATAGCTAAAAGAACGGGCCGCCTTGGATCCGCGAAGATAGACATAGATGAAGCGGTTGACCAGGTTGGGAACCTTAAACTCTTTCACGTTCAGCCGGATCCCATCCACCTCAAAGACCTTGATCTCGTTGCGGTTCTTGAAAAAGGTAGAGCCGTTGGCCGGGAAGAAAGAGGGCAACTCACTGATCCATTTATCGAGGGATTGAAATTCGGGGGCAACCTGGTATCTGATCTTCATGCTCCGGCTTTGGTTACTGATTCATGAAACCCTGTTGCTTCAGGACTTCCAGAAACATATTGGAAAATAGGACATTATCAGCCTTCTTATACCGGACATCGGTAAAGACCTGGGCCAATGACTCTTTATTATTCTCGGCTATAAACTTACGGCTATCGGCCCTGCCCTCTTTTTCGGCATAGAGGTCGTTGATCATCTGATCGGAATAATCGACATACTGCTCCTGATGAACGACAGCACTTAACGGGAGACGATCGACCTGTTCGGGATCCTCATCGGGCCAACCCAGCGTAACGGTGGTGACCGGCACCACTCCCTTCGGAAGGTTCAGCACCTCAATGATTTTTCCTGCCAGGTAAGTAGTCGTTCCTAAATAGCATATTCCCATACCTTCGCTTTCGGCAGCCACACAAACATTCTGAGCTACCAGCAAAGCATCGATAGCCGCGGTGGTGAAGGAGAGAAAATTATCGTAGCCCGGTTCGGCATTCCTAAGCCGGCACCATTTATTGAAACGGTTGAAATCGGCACAGAAGGTTAAGACCACCGGGGCGGTCCGCACCATCGGTTGGTTAAAATGACAGGGGGCCAACCGTTCTTTCATCTCCGTATCGCGACTCACCACAATACTGTAAACCTGCATATTGCCGGTGGTTGAAGCGCGACAACCCGCCTCCAGAATCCGGCTCAGTAATTCATCTGAAACCTCCTGTTCTTTATATTTCCGGATGGTCCGGTGCCGATTCAATAAATTGATCATAACAGATAATTTTCTATCGCACAAAGATAATAAGCCTTTATGGTCCGACAAAAAGGAAAGTCATTGTTGTACTTAAAAGGCTTTACAATTACATCCGGGCAGAGATTTCTCACTTTGTTCGAAATGACAATCAACTACTTACATCACAACCCCTCTACTCCCCAACCTATCATAACAGATTGTCATTCTGAGCGAAGCGAAGAATCTTCAGCCGTTTACCAATCAAAAAGGAAAGAACCACCTTAACGGAAGAAAACTCTATTCGTGGTGGCTTCCGATATAATCCGCGATCGCCCGATTGTAAAGCTGCATAATCGTCTGAAGAAGGGGCAGATCGGTTCGGTACCAAACCTCCCCTACCGAGGCGATCGGTAAAACTTTTGGCGAGGTTCCTGTGATAAAAGCCGCCACATACCCATCAAGCCGGTCGGCCGGAATCTCCGATTCGACGACCGGGATACCCGCATTACGGCATAAATCAATCACCTTGTTACGGGTAATCCCCTCCAGCACCTTTGCCGCCGGGGAAGTAAAGACCATATTGTCGCGGATAAAAAAGACATTCGACCGGCTTCCTTCCGTGATTTTATTATTCCCATCCACGAGCAATACTTCATAGAGCTGAAGATCGGCGATCATTTGGTTGGCCCTGTTGCGGATATCGTTATACTGAACTTTGGCATTGGGAACAGGTCGCACCGCTTCCATGACCTCTACCCTAACTCCATCGCGATAATCCTGAGATGAAGGATAAGCGTGAGAGATATATTGAACCTTGCTCTCAGGGGCCGACTCAGCATCCCGGTAGGTGAAGCTGAGTTTGATGTTCCCCTCGTTATTTTTCTGATCAGCAATAAATTGCATGATCTCCCGGTGCAGGGCTACCGGTCCGGGCAGGCTCTCCAGTCCGGTGAGCCGCGCCGAATGGTACAACCGGGTCAGATGATCATCCAGAAAGACCGGGATTCCGTCGATCACCCTGAAAACCTCGTAGATCACAAGCGGGAAAGCCTGCGACCGCGTTGATCCTATCTTACTTTTTTCCATGATCTTAGAACTATTAGCTTCCGGCTTTTCGCATTAGGCTAATTACCGGAATTTTTCCATCTCCAAATTACTATTAAAAATCACTATTGTCGCCTTCGCCTGGGTCTGGGCTTGTTCCTTCTCCTTTCCACAATCTCCCCTGCCAGGTGTCCCTTTTCGATAAAAGCTTTTCGACCTTGGCCACAAACTCGAAATTCTTTAATCCCCATTGGGGAGCAATAACCATGCCGGCCGGGGCGAAACTGACAAAACGCTGGACCACGATAGCAGGATTAAGCTGTTCGAGATAACGGACCACCAGATCGGCATATTCCTCAACGGTGAAAAGACGGAACTGTTCAGGCTTTTCGGCATATTGGTGAGCCATCACCGTCCCTTTGTGGATCTGTAACTGGTGAAGCTTAATGCTTTGCACCGGAAGGTCAGAAATTATTCGGGCTTGTTCCATAAAATCAGCATCGCTTTCACCGGGAAGCCCAAGAATCAAGTGAGCACAGTTATTAATCCCTCTTCGGGCTGTCTCATTGATCGCCCTGACCGATTCCTCCCAGCTATGCCCCCGGTTAATGCGGTTCAGCGTCTCATTTTTGACCGACTCGAGACCCAACTCCACCAGGACATAGTATTTTTGGGAGAGCTCTTCCAAAAGATTGAGTACCTCATCACCCAGACAGTCGGGCCGGGTAGCAATCACCAGACCAATGACCTTGGGATGTTGCAAAGCCTCCTCATAAAGACTTCTAAGAATATCTACCGGGGCATAGGTGTTGGAATAGGCCTGGAAATAGGCCAGGAACCGCATCGTATCGTATTTCTTCGAAAAGAAATTCACCCCTTCCAGTACCTGACTGGTCAGGCTTTTTTCCAACTGGCAGTATGAAGGATTAAAAGTTTTGTTATTGCAGTAGGTACATCCGCCCTTTCCCCGGTTCCCGTCACGATTCGGACAGGTAAAACCGGCATCAAGCGAAATCTTCTGGACCCTCCCGTTGAACTTCCCGCGAAAAAAAGAGGAGAAGTCATTATAGCGCTTGGGGTGCCCCCATGAAAATTCTTTGTTTGTCACGATCACTGTCTAATATTCACGGCAAATTTAAGGGATAATAATTAACAACGAATTGTGAATAACTTATCTTCTTAAATCAGGGGAAACTATTTCATTTTCTACATTATTTTACAACCTTTAACCCATATCAATACTAAGCGCCAATGTTTACACAGAACGATATAATTCAGATCAATCAGCGGGGAAGCACTGTTTCCGAAATAGAAAAGCAGATTGAGCATTTCGTCAAAGGGTTTCCTTTTATGAAGATACTAAAACCAGCCACCAAAGGGGATGGTATTACCGTTTTGTCGCCGGAATTGACTGATCGGTTGGTGGCCCATTACGACCACCAACTGGAGCATGGCCTCCGCCCGGTGAAATTTGTGCCGGCATCGGGAGCGGCAAGCCGGATGTTCCAATCGCTCTTTGCTTTTGCCGAATCCTGTCGGAACAATGATGAAGCGGAGAAATTGCTTGCCGACGAGCATCACAAAAGCGTTAAACATTTTTTTGACCGTCTGGCAGATTTCACTTTTTACGAAAAGCTCAATGAAGGGCTTGGCGGAGTTACCGATCGGCATGACCGGATGAAATACGTGGAGATACTGGATTATTTACTCAGTTCAAATGGATTGAACTATGGATTTTTACCGAAAGGTCTGCTGCTCTTCCATCAATACCCCGAAGGAGGACGCACCCCGGTGGAAGAACACATGGTGGAAGGGGCACTCTACGGGGCCGATAGCGAAGGGAATGTTAAACTTCATTTTACCGTATCGCCCGAACATCTGCCTTTTTTTCAGAAGAAGACCGCAGAAGCAGCTAAAATACTGGAGCCCAAATTCGGAGTAAAATATGACATCTCGTTTTCGGAACAGAAACCTTCGACCGACACCATTGCTGTCGGAGCCGACAATGAACCGTTCCGCACGTCCGAAGGGAAACTCTTCTTCCGGCCGGGCGGTCATGGCGCGCTGCTCGAAAACCTCAACGATATCGACGGTGACCTGATTTTTGTCAAAAACATCGATAATGTCGTCCTCGACCGGATGAAAGAAGAGACCATTCAATACAAAAAAGCGCTGGCCGGAGTGTTGCTCACCTATCAGGCTAAGATCTTCGATTACCTGAAAATCCTCAATCGTCCTGCGGCGGTGGTTTCTGATCTATTGTGTGCCGAGATTGCAGACTTCGCGGAGAAAGAACTCTGTATACTACCTGCTGAAAGTCATTATTACACCGAAAAGGCCAACCTGATGCAGTACCTGAAAGAGAAACTCAACCGACCGATCAGGGTCTGCGGGATGGTGAAAAACGAGGGCGAACCGGGAGGAGGCCCTTTCTGGGCCATGAATGCCGACGGGACCACCTCACTTCAGATCGTCGAAAGCAGTCAAATCGATCTGAAAAACCCGCTGCAACAAGCCATCGCCGAGCAGGCCAGCCACTTCAACCCCGTTGATCTGGTCTGCGGAGTCAAAGATTTTAAGGGTCAAAAGTTCGATCTGCTTCACTACCGTGATCCTGAAACAGGTTTTATATCACACAAATCCAAGGATGGGAAACCGCTGAAAGCACAGGAACTGCCGGGGCTCTGGAACGGAGCCATGTCGGACTGGATCACGCTTTTCGCGGAAGTACCTGCGAGAACTTTCAATCCGGTAAAAACCGTTAACGATCTTTTAAGGAACGAACATCAGCCGGAATAAGTCATTTTGCTATCTTTGTAAACTATTTTAATTGAAGAGGCTATGATGCGGGAAGAATCAAGAGAGGGATATGAAAGCATGGAATTTGCCGGAGTCGTGAAGCGTTATAAACAGATGCTTTCCGAAGACCGGACAGAATTCTTTGACGTATCTGACTTTGAATATATTGCCGATCATTACATTGAAAAGAACCAGCTCACCAACGCGCTACATGTCTGCGAGATCGCGCTGGCCCAACACCCCAACTCCTCGATCGTCAAGGTAAAGAAGGCCCAGGTACTGCTGGGACAGATGAAGGTGAACAAGGCGCTGGACCTGCTCACCCATCTCTCCGCTATCGAGGCATCGAACCCTGAAGTGCTGATGATGCTGGGGGTTTGCCATAATCTGCTGGGAGAACAGGATATAGCCGCTCAATATTTCAGAAAAGCTGAAAACGTCTCGTTCGAAGATCGCGACGAACTCCTCTACAATATAGCATCTTCGTTCATTCAGAATGAAGATTACCCTCATGCCCTCCCTTACCTGGAAAAAGCATACTGCGAAAATCCAAAGAATGAGAATGTTCTTTACGACCTGGCTTTTTGTTACGATAAAACCGGTAATGATCAGTCGTGTATCGAGTTTTACAACAAGTATCTCGACATCGATCCTTTCTCCGAGTCGGCCTGGTATAACCTGGGCATCGTTTACAACCGGTTGGAACAGTTCGAGGAAGCCATAGATGCTTACGATTTCGCGCTGGCCATCGATGACAAGTATGCCGGGGCCATTTTCAATAAAGCCAACTCTCTCTCTGCACTGGAGAATTACGAAGAGGCGCTTACCTGGTATCTTGAATACCTGAAATACGATCCCAATTCATTCGACGCGAACCTCTATATCGGGGAGTGCTATTTCCAGCTTGAAGATCCCGAAAAGGCCTATCTTCATTACGATAAAGCTATACAACTGGATCCGAAAAGCGCCGACGCCTGGTACGGGGCAGCCATCGTGCTAATGGTGGAAGAACGGATCGAAGAGAGCATCGCCTTACTGAAGAAAGCGCTAAAGCTTGATCCGGGGTGTGCCGATTGCTGGAGCGCCCTTGGGAAAGCTAACGCCGCGCTGAATAAGTTTTTCGAGGCTGAGGATTCATTTCAAAAAGCCATTGACCTCGATCCGGCCAACCCGGATTTCCGCATTGCCATGGCCGAGTATTATTATCAGACCAACCAGACCGATATGGCAGTGATCACGATGAGTGAAGCCTCGGAGAGTCAGGCCGCGTGTCCGGCTATTAACTTCAGGCTGGCCGGTTACCTGATCGCCAATAATCGCGAAGAACTGGCCGTCCCGGTTTTCGAACAGGGGCTGCTGGAAGATTTTGAATTGATCCATGATTTCTTTGAGCAGTTTCCGGCTTACGGATCCATAAAATGGATCAACGACCTGATTCGCGAGTATAACCCATACGAATAATTCTTCACCTGATTTCAGAACAACATGACCCAAAGATACGGTTTGATTGGCTTTCCGCTGACCCACTCTTTTTCACGCCGCTTCTTCACCGAAAAATTTAAAGATGAAGGAATCAATGCCGAATACCTCAACTTTGAAATTGAGTCCATCAGCCGGCTCCCCGAAATAATCGCCCAAACACCCGGTCTGGTCGGGGTCAATGTCACGATCCCGTATAAAGAGCAGGTGATTCCACTTCTCGACGAGATCAATGATGCTGCCAAAGAGATCAGGGCGGTCAATACCATCAGGATAGAAAAAAGTACGGGTGGAACCAGACTGATCGGTTACAATACCGATGTGACCGGTTTCCGCGAATCGATCCGTCCGTTACTGAAAGAGCATCACCGCAAGGCGCTGGTGCTGGGAACGGGCGGAGCCTCCAAGGCGGTTATTTATGCCTTAAAAGAATTAGGTATCGAATCGAGGCTGGTTTCCCGGAATCCCCAAAGCCCCTCATCACTGTCTTACTCCGATCTCACCCCGGCAATCCTGAAAGAAAATCAGGTGATTGTCAATACCACCCCGCTGGGCACTTACCCGAAGAGCAACACCTTCCCGCCAATTCCCTACGAACTGATCGGGAACGATCATCTTCTTTACGATCTGGTTTATAATCCCGAAGTCACCGAGTTTCTCCGTAAGGGAAAAGAAAACGGCGCGACCATCAAAAACGGGATGGAGATGCTCCGTCTCCAGGCTCTGGCCGCATGGGAAATCTGGAACCGGTAACGCCTCCCGCAGAAAATCAAATCATCAGGTTTACCCTTCTTATATCTTTAGAATAGCCTTCCGGGAACACCCAAAAGCTTCCCGACGGGGAAGTAAGGAGAAATGCGTTCCCGGATCACTCCACCCGGAACGAAAGAGAAGCGAAATAACGCCTGATCAGTTTTAATACAATCGATTAACTATTTTGCTGGATTAAAAATCGTCTCGGGATAGCCAATATCGACCAGGAACAAACCTTTCGCGGAAGCGCTTGCCCCGGCGGCCCCGCGGTCGTGAAGCTCAATGACCTTCCGAAACTCTTCGACAGACATTTTTCCCAATCCAACCTCGAGCAAGGTTCCCACGATGGCTCGAACCATGTTTCTTAAAAACCGATCGGCCCGGATGGTAAAAACCAGTTGGTCGCCCTCGTCACTCCAGGATGCCTTGTAGATAATGCAATTGTTGGTCTTTACATCGCTGCCTAAACGGCTGAAACTGGTGAAGTCGGTATAATGAAACAACAGGGCTGCCGCTTCATTCATCCGCGGCAGATCGAGCCGACGGGTCTCCTTTTCGGCATAGTGGCGACTGAAAGGCTCCTTCCGTTTCACGATAAAATATTTGTATTCCCGGTAGGTGGCATCGAAACGGGCATGCGCCTCCGCCCCCACCTTCACGATGCGTTGAATGGCAATATCGAAAGGCAAAAGACAATTGAGCCGGTAAACCATCTGTTCGCGGTCGAAATTTTCATTGACCGAATCGAAATGGGCAATGTAATTCGAAGCATGGACCCCTGTATCGGTACGTCCGGCCCCGACCACTTCTACCTTCTCCCTTGCAATGGTCGAAAGAGCAGTCTCCAGCTCCTGCTGCACCGTCCGTGCATTGGGCTGAACCTGCCAACCATGGTAGGCCGTGCCGTCGTAGGAAAGTTGAATAAAGTAACGTTGCATTAAAATAAATTTTCCCGAACCGAAAATAAAAACTCAATAACTATAATATTGGTTGCAAAGTAAAGCTAAAAATTTGATATCCGTAAATAACTAAAAGATTGTTGCTTAAATTAGAGAAAGCTATTGCTACCCCCCCGGGAATTTCGTATCTTCATATAACAAAGTAAATGCGATGTAAAGCCTGAATTTTGAAGCCTTGCCTCCAAAATTCATCCAGTCTCTTTACTTTTGATGATGCGAAGGGTATCCCGACAGGGTTGATTATTCATTTAATCATTGATTGCGATGAACTGTTTGGGAGAAAAGGAACTGATCAATATCTTCGTGGAAGAACTTCCCCGCAGCCCGTTTATGAAAAACCACTTTTTCGAATCGGATGCCGAGGTATTGACGTTTGGAAATGGCCAACTGCTCTTCACGACCGATGAATTTTCCGATGAAGATTTCTTTCGACTGGATAATCCTTTCCGGTTAGGTCATAACCTGGCGGTGGCCACCATCAGCGATATCCTGGCTGTTTGCGGAGTTCCTACAGCTTATGCCCATGCCGTTAAAATAGCACAATCGTGGGACAGGGAGTATGTCAGGCAATTAGCACGGGGGATAGCTGCGGTCTTGAACCAATGCGCGATGGGCTTCATCGGCGGCGATACCGGCATGGCAAAAGAATGGGGGTACACAGGAATCTGCCTCGGCTCCTCGTTCCATCCCCTATCGAGAATGGGAGCACGTGCCGGAGACAAGATCTACATGACCGGCCAGGTTGGCGTCGGAAATATCGAGGCCGCTTTCTCGATCTACAAACAGAAGAAAATAGTTCATGCGGGAAGTCAGCTCATTCAAAACTTTTTTCCGCTACGGATCGAAGAATCGAAATTGATCGGTCAATGGGCCTCCTGCTGCATCGACACCAGCGATGGTGTCTTCACGGCGCTGAACACGCTGAGCGACTTGAACAGGGTGGGCTATATGGCTGAAAACCTCCCCTATCCTCCATTGGCCCGGCTGATCTGCCAACTTCTCCATGTTCCGAAAGAGGCCCTCTTTTTGGGCGAATGTGGCGAATACGAACTTTTGTTTGCCATTGCCCCTCCAAAAGAGGAAGCTTTTTTAAAAAATGCCTGTACCGCCAACCTGAAATTCACCTGCATTGGAGAGTTTACTCAGGCTCGGGAACGTTTTCTGGCCGGGAAGGATCGAACGCTTGACTTAAGTCATTACACCATTTCTGCCCGCGATTACTCCTCAAAACAGGAATACCTCAACAATTTATTTGATTTTCTGCAAGATGAAACAAGACCCTGACAAAAAGGTTTTCCTCACCGGTGCGACCGGATTTATTGGAAGTCATGTTGCAGAATATATTTCCGGGCATGGCTACCGGGTCATATGTGGCGTTCGAAAAAGCTGTAACCTTGGATTTCTGAATACCTTACCCGTAGAACTGAAATATATTGATCTTTCCGATGCTGATTCTTTAGCCGAAGCCATGCAAGGTGCTTCCGCTGTGATTCATACGGCCGGAAAGGTCTCCGACTGGGGCAAATGGCAGGATTTTTATGATGCGAATGTCGATGGCACAAAAAACGTTCTGATAGCAAGTCTGCTCAACAATATCGACCGGATTATCATCACCGGATCGGTATCCTGTTTCGGGGAAGAAAACTACCGGCAACTTAAAGATGAAGAATCCCCCCAGAATCCCCGATATCCCTATTTCCTCGATTCAGTATGGCCATCGGGGATGAACTATTACCGGATGACCAAATCGATAGCTATTGAAGAAGCCGAAGAATTTGCACTGGAACATGAATTAAATCTGACGGTCATCCACCCGGTTTGGGTTTACGGCGAACGGGAGTTCTCCTCCGGGTTCTATGAATACATGAAATTCGTTCATTCAGGCATCCCTTTCGGACCGGGCAGCAGTAAAAACAATTTTCATGTCATTTATGCCGGCGACCTGGCGCGAAGTTACCTACTGGCCCTGGAGCATACCGGCAAGGGCTTGAAAAATTATATCATCGGCAACAATCCCGTTGGCAAACAGGAGGAGATCTTCAGCCTGATCTGTCGCGAGATGGGACGCAGCAAACCAGGAAACCTTCCCAAGGCATTGGTTTATCCGATTGGATTGATCGCCGAATTAGCGGCTACTCTCTTTAAAATGAAAAATCCACCTTTCCTGACCCGTGCCCGGGTGAACCTCTTTTACGACTCGATCGGCTACAGTACCCGAAAAGCCGAAGAAGAGCTCTCTTTTAAATGTCACTATTCCTTGCAGGAAGGAATAAAAAGAACGGTACAGTGGTATAAAGACAACCATTTAATCTGAGGGAAATGGAAAAGATAAAATTCCTGATCGGGACACAAAAACAATTGGAAGAACTGCGAATCAAACTCCTGGTTTTTCTCCATTACACCGGACGGTTTCTGCGCGGGGAAATAAAACGGCAACACTATCCCCGTGTGCTGAAACGGCTGTTGTACTTCCTGTCGAAAATGAAAGAGAACAAATTTATCAAAATAGGACGGCTCACCAAAGTCAACCTCTATGTTCCTTTCTTCCCGACCAAGGCTTTTTTCACGGCTTGCGATAAGGTCACGGTATTTGAAGGGAAAATGCCATCGGTCTCGGTACTGATCTCGGTCACCTCGGCCTGTCGTTTTAACTGCCAACACTGCTATCAGAAATACGACAAAGGGAAAGATGTTGAACTCGGAGCTTTAATTAAAGTGGTGCATCAGCTACAGGATAAAGGGATCGCCTTCTTCAACATCGAGGGGGGTGAACCGTTTCTGGTCTTCGACCGGCTGATGGAGGTCTGCCAAGCTATTGACGACCGTTCCGAGATATTGATCAACTCCACCGGCTTTGGCATGACCTCTGAGCGATTGAAGCTCCTGAGGAAAAATAATAACCTGATGGGGGTGATGTTCTCGCTGCATACCGACACGCCGGAAAAGCTAAATAGCTTCATGGGCAGCGAGGAGGCCTGGGCCTCGCTCGAAAAAGGAATTGCTCTGTGCCATAAGGAGAATATCCCAGTCATGTTCAACACATGCCTTCTGCCGCACAGCTTTAAAGACGGCACTTTTGAAAGAATAATGAACCTGGAGAAGGATTTTGGGGGATGCCTGGTCCAACTGATCAAGCCAAAGAGTGCCGGAGGCTGGCTCCATGGCCGGATTGAGGAATTCACCCCTGAAGAAATTAACCTGGTCAAAGAAAAGGTCTTTCGCTACAACCATGCGAAAAGATACCTCAACTATCCGTTTGTCTATTGCATGTTAAGGGAAGAAGAACCTGAAATGTTCGGGTGTACGGCCGGGGGTACCGATCGCTTCTATATCAATGCCAAAGGCGATTTGCAACCTTGCGAGTTTCTCAATTTCTCATTTGGCAATATAGACACCGACGATTTTGATACGATCTATCAGAAGATGCGAACGGTATTCCACCAACCGGGGCAATGCCTGCTCTGCGACACCTATGCCAGTGAGATCTACAAACGCTATAGCGAATCAGGCACCTCCATTCTGCCGTTAAAACCGGATGTTTCCGAACAGATCTACTGTTGCTGGAACAGAGGCGAACCCACTCCGTTTTACGAAAAGCTGTCACAACTATAAAACTAAGAACTATGAACTGGGCAGCCACCTTCCGATTTTTAAGAGCCTACGGGAAATCGATGCGCATCTATTATTCTTTCGTGACAGGAATTGCCGGATGCGTGGGAGTATCGCATTATCAATTTATTGCCAATACTGCAGGCCCCCGGGGAACTTCCGGTCTGGTGCGCACCATCGAAGTTTCAGCCTCTGTCAGCAAACAAATCGTCATTATTGTCATTCTTTTCCTGGCTTGGGGAATCAATCAGATTGTAAACGACTACCTTGGTTACAAGGAGGATAAAATCAACGCCCCCCAACGACCGATGGTTACCGGTGAATTGAACCGGAATCATGCACTGTCCCTGTCACTCTTCCTGATGCTGGTCATTCTGCTGACCACCTGGCTTTATCTCGAACCTGTGGCTCTCATCCCTCTTGCCATAGGGGCTGTTCTGAATGTGATTTACGAATATGCCAAAGGAGAAGGAATTTGGGGAAATATCGTATTTGGCGTGATGATCTCGATGTGTGCCCTCTATGGCTTTTATGCCTGCGGCCCCATGGAGATCTATTTCACCCGAAGCCGTATCAGTGCACTGCTGCTGATAGCCGTGATGAATGGACTTATGACTTATTACACCTATTTTAAAGATTATGTCGGCGATAAAGCAGCGGGCAAGAATACCATCATAGTCGAATACGGGTTGGAAAAAAATAAAGTCATCTCCATTCTCGCCTCATTCCTGCCCTCTTTCATCTTTCTGATCGATTATTACCTCTTCAAAGGATTCCAGATCCAACTCAATAACACCTTTATCATATTGGCATTGATGACCCTCTTTCTTCAGATCTGGACCGGGGTGCTCTATTACCAAAATCCTCAGGGCGAGATGACCTACTATTCGCTGGTCACCAACTTCAGGGCTTGCACCTGCGGACAGGCCACTATCGTCGCACTCTTCAACCCTGAATTAGGGTTGATCCTCTTTCTGCTGACCTATGTCTTTGTAGGCTTCCTTTTCAATCTTCATACCAGCATCAAAGCTTAGAAGAAACAAATGGAAATATTCGAAGAAGAAAATATCGGTCTTGTAAGATTGAAAAACCGGATCATCCGTTCGGCCACTTTCGAAGGGGCTGCCGATGAAAAAGGCATTCCAAGGGCGCCCTATTACCATATCTACAAACAGTTAGCCTCACATGATGTGGCGGCTGTTATTACCGGATTTGCTTATGTCGATGTAAAAGGGAAAGCGATGCATCCCGGGCAAGTCGGTTGCGATTCCATCGAAAAAATTCACCCCTTTCAGCTTCTGACTGATATAGTACACAGCTATGATTGCAAAGCATTTCTGCAAATTGCCCATACCGGCCGACAAACCTTAAGTTCGGTGATCGGATGCCAACCCGTTGGAGCCTCCGATAAAAAATCAAACTATTTTAATGAGATTCCGCATGTTCTGACTACTGCCGAAACCTTCGGAATCGTCAGACAATTTGGGAATGCCGCCCTTTTAGCCCAGAAATCAGGCTTTGACGGAGTCCAAATCCATGCGGCTCACGGGTATCTGGTCCATCAGTTTCTGCTCGATTCTATCAATAATCGTAAGGACGAATTCAAGCCCGATCCCGAGACCCATGTAGGAACATATTTCCTGCAGAAAATAATAGAGGATATCCGTGATAAGTGCGGAAAAGACTTCCCGGTATTGATTAAAATCAGCGCCTCCGATAATTCCAAACAGCCCTTTACCCTGCCTCAGTATATCCATCTCATCGAGTTTCTCGATAAGATACAGGTCAGCGCCATCGAAATCAGTTATGGCACCATGGATATCCCTTTTAACATCTTCAGGGGTGATTTCCCCGCTGATTGTATCCTAAAGGAAAATTGGACCTTCAAAAAAAAGGGAATATTCGATAAATGGATAGCCCGGAAATTTCTCTTCCCCTACCTGAAAAAACAGCTAATCCCGATGAAACCTATGTACAACCTATCCTATGCCGAATTAGCCCGTAAAAAAACCAGAATCCCGTTAATTGTCGTAGGTGGATTCAGAAATGGCGATCAAATCCACCACGCAATTCAGGATTGCGGAATCGATTTTGTCAGCCTCTGCCGTCCATTTATTTCCGAACCCGATTTGGTTGTCAAATTAAGAGAAAATCAACAATACAACTTCAGATGCATCAGCTGCAATAAATGCGCCGTAATGTGCGATTCCATATATCCCACCCGGTGCTTTAACCAATGGGAACAGGAATTGGAAACTTAAGAACTCCTGTCTGTTTTATTTTATTAACTTCTAAAAACTTTACCATGGAAACAACTCAGGAAAAAGTTATCAGGATAATCAAATCGGTAAAAGAGATCCAATTTCCCATTACCCCGGAAATGAACCTGACCGATGATCTTTATCTCGACTCCCTGGATATGTTGATGGTCATCGATGCCATCGAAGCTAATTTCTCCTATAAAGTAGATATGGGCGAAGTCGAAAAAATAAAAACCGTGGGCGAAATCATCAGGACCCTGGACGGTTCAGTTCCAAAAAAACCGGGACAATGAAAAAAGATAATTTTTATAAGCGCTTCCGAGTGGATATGGATGTTGTCGAAAAGGCCGGGCATAATCCATATTATCACCAGGTTCAGTCCGAATTGAGCGATGAGATGATCATCGAAGGGGAACCGTTTATCGATCTGGCGTCCAACAATTATTTGGGATTAGCCAATTACCCAAAGATAAAACAGGCCTGCAAGGAGGCTATCGACCAATATGGCTCCTCACTTTGTGCAACGCCCATCGCCAGCGGCTATTCCGATTTACACCACCGTGTTGAAGAGCTAATCTCCGATTTCACCGGCACCGAAAAAACAGTGATCTATCCCTCCTGCTACCAGGCCAATCTCGGTATTTTCAACGCCATCGCCCAACGTGAAGATCTCGCACTGGTCGATCGCTGCGCCCACTCCTCCCTCCTTGAAGGATTGAAAAGCTCGGGATGCCGGATCTCACCGTTCAAACATAACGACATGGATTATCTGGAGATGCTCCTGAAGAACAGCAATAATTACCGCACGGTCTTTGTAGTTGCCGAATCGGTCTTCTCCACTGAAGGAACAATAGCCGCTTTCAGTGAGATCAATGAACTCTGCTTGAAATATGACGCCATCCCGGTTGTAGATGATTCACATGGGATTGGCGTTCTTGGCACGCATGCCAGAGGCATCCTGGAATATTCGGGCATCACCGATTACCAAGGCATTTATACCACCTCATTGGGTAAGGCTTTGGCCAATATTGGCGGAGCAGTCTGCGGAAAAGCTTCCCTGATCAACTGGATGCAATATCACAGTTCCAACCTGGTCTATTCCACCGCCTTGTTACCCTCGGTCCTGGCGGGAATAGAAAAAGCTATCGAAATTATCCGCAACGATTTTCCCCAACTCAGTCAAAATATGTGGAGCGCCAAGCATCGGATCGAGTCTGCACTGTTGAATGCAGGATTTAATTTAACCGATGGGAAAGCTCCCATCACCTCCATTAAATCGGGCGACACTTCTGAAACCATCCGGTTGTCCAAATCCTTTTGGGATCAACATATCATTACTACCCCGTTTGTCTATCCTTCCGTTCCCCTGAAAGAGGGGCGCATCCGACTGATTGCCGGGGCCAATATGCGGGAAGAGACGATTCAGCGAACTGAAGAATTAATCAGACAACTCAGATTAAAATAATAAAAAGAGAAGGAAAATGTATTTAATTATTTACGGATGAAAGACATCTTCCTGATTTTGAATCCTGGCGCTCATTCCGGCCGAAGCCAACGATCGTTTGAAAAGATCATTCAGCTATTCGGGGGAAGGGACCTGGAAGTGAATTACTACCGGACAGACAGCCTGAAAGACGCTCTGTCTGGTTCGCGTCAGGCCCATATTGACGGCTATAAAACTATTGTTGCAGTGGGCGGGGACGGGACCATCAATGCCGTGATAAACAGCTTTTACGACCAAGCGGGATGTCTCCTCTCTCCTTCCAAATTTGGAGTGATCTATACCGGCACCAGTCCCGATTTCAATAAAAGCTATCATATCCCAACCAAAATTGAAGATGCCGTGGATTCCATTCTGCAAGGGAGGTCCCGGCCAATCCCTGTTGGAAGAATCACCTTCGGATCACCCAATTCGGTAAATGTGGAAGCCCGGTCATTTCCTTCCCAGGTACGCTATTTCGCGTGTTGCGCCAATATTGGATTGGGAGCTCAACTGGCACGAAGAGCCAACAGCGGAATCCGTCACCGCGCAGGTGATTTTTTGGGCACTCTCCTTTCTTTGACCGGATTACTGGTCAGATTCAAATCATTTCCACTGACCATGAAGGAGGAGGAGTTGCAGACGCTTCATACCAACCTGATCAACCTTTCCATTGGTATCACCCCTTTTATTGCCTCCGGAATCCGCGTACCGGTACAATCCATCGATGAAGAGCGAAAATTCTACAAACTGACTGTACAAAATCTGAAATTGACCCACATATTACCATTACTGCGTAAAGTTTACAGCGGCAAACCCTTCGAAAACAACGATTACCTTCAATTATCCTTCACCCGTGAGATAGCGCTATCCTCAGCTCAACCAGTTGAAATCGAAGCTGATGGCGACCCGATCGGATTTTTACCTTGTACCATCACCTTAGCCCTGGAAGATCTGCCCTTAATTATCCCAACCAAATAAAAACACAAACGCTCAATCACAGCAAATTAATTAATCCTTCAAACGAACCTCAACAGTTTAAACAATCGAATCCTTTTCCTATTTACTGATTTTTATCCGGATCAACCCCGGAAGAACCGGGAAATGGGACTGAGAATATCACAAATTTTGTACCTTTATCATTCTATATTTAATTAACCAGAAAAACAATATGCGATCGCACGAAATTGATTACAAGATTATTGGCAACGACGTTCAGTTGGTTGAAGTTGAACTCGATCCGTCAGAAACAGTGATTGCCGAAGCCGGCGCCATGATGTATATGGAAGATGGCATCACCTATACAGCCCGGATGGGAGACGGTTCCAATCCTTCAGGCGGTTTCTTCGATAAACTGCTCTCGGCCGGTTCACGCATTATTACCGGTGAGTCGATCTTTATGACCCACTTCACCAACCAGGGAAGGGGCAAACGGAAAGTGGCTTTCTCCGCCCCCTATCCCGGAACAATCGTCCCGCTCGACCTGCAACAGTTGGGCGGATCGGTCATCGTTCAGAAAGACGCTTTCCTCTGTGCCGCGCTTGGGACTAAGGTCACCATGCGCTTCAACCGTAAGCTCGGTTCAGGGCTCTTCGGCGGCGAGGGGTTCATTCTTCAGGAACTGCAAGGCGACGGTAAAGCCTTTATACATGCGGGGGGAACAGTTGTTGAACGCTACCTGAACAACGAAGTTTTACGTGTCGATACCGGCTGTGTGGTTGGATTCGAACCATCGATCGATTTCGACATTGAGCAGTCGGGAACCCTCCGTTCAATGGTATTCGGGGGCGAAGGAATCTTTCTGGCCACTTTACGCGGCACCGGAAAAGTATGGCTGCAATCGATGCCGATCCGAAAACTGATCGCCCAGTTGGGTACCTTCAGTAGTAACTCAAGAAAAGAATCAAGCGGATTGCTGAACAACCTGTTTGAGTAACCTCTCCAAAAGCTTCACGAATCACAAGCATCTTTCAACCCAACCGATGCTTGTGATTCATTTTAATCAGGGAACGAGACCTTGAAAAAAGGTATAAGCGACCTCTGACACTAACCAAAACTATCACCGGGTCATTTTATTTCCTACCTTTATATCCACCCCTAACCAAGCCCTGAACCTTTACATGAAAAAAAAATGAAAACCGACCTGAACAACCCACTCCAATACAATACGTAAGCCTCTGACTGAATGACCAATCCCGGAAAGCTGACGGGTAATGTAATTTTATCATTAATTCTTTGATAAGGAAGAGATAAACAAGAATTAAGAGGGTCACTTTTCGATATTTTTGTACCGAAATTTTAATAGCACTATGGTCCCGGATAAAGACAAGAAAGTTTCCCGAAAAATCATTAAATATTCAATCTTTGGATTTGTGGGCATCTTTGCCTGCATTGGTTTTTTTCTGACAACAGCCTTCATGGCAGTCAAACTGCACATTACCGACGATCCGGGAGCAGTGGATTTTAACGACCGCTACTTCCAGGAAATCGAGGATAAATATGGCCAATCCTCCGTAATAGATAGCGCTTCCTTCGACTACGAAGAATCCAAGTTCTTCCACGATGTTTTAGTTCTGGGAAAATATTATCCCGATCACTCTTTTAATATCCTGAATGCCTACATTAAAAGCCAGAATATCGGTGAAGCACAGAGGATGTTGGGAGCCGCCAATCTCAGATTACAGGACAACCAGCAATATCTGAATGAAATTGCCCAGTTCGATGCAGGCCAACAGGTCAGGGAAACAAATGCCAACAGCGGTAGTGTCTTCGAATGGATGAACATTTCTGAATGGCAGGATTTCAAATATGCTGTTGCCAAAGACAAGGCCTTAATCGATTCGACAGCTATGCTGACTGGTGTAGAACCCCGTCTGATTGTTGCCGCTTTGGTCGGCGAACAGATCCGTCTCTTCAACTCCAACCGCGAAGCCTATAAAAAATGGATTGGCCCCCTCAAAATATTGTCGGTCGAAACTCAATTCTCGCTCGGGGTTACCGGAATAAAAGTACCCACGGCTGAAATGATTGAACGAAACCTGAAAGACAGAAACTCGGTTTTCTATCTAGGGCCTCAATATGAACACCTGCTTGATTTCAAAACCCAGGCTATCGAGGAGGAGCGGTTCCAGCGATTAACCTCCTACAAGAACCATTTCTATTCTTACCTTTACGCCGCTCTTAACATCAAACAGATTAAAATGCAATGGGAAAAAGCCGGATACCCGATTGATACCCGCCCCGAAATACTGGCCACGCTCTATAATATCGGCTTTGAGGTTTCAGTTCCAAAATCCAATCCGATTGTAGGTGGCTCCAGAATTGTAATTCGCGATAAAACTTATACCTTTGGTTCGATAGCCTATGAGTTTTATTATTCAGGCGAATTGTTTGACCTCTTCCCCTTTAGGGATAAAAAATTTGAAGAACCTAATGCATAACAAAATCATAAAGGATTTTTCACCAGGGATGACGTTCGCGTTGTCCCTTTTAATTTTTCTCTTCTCCAATAACTCGGTTGGGCAGACTCAGGATACCTTACCGTTAAAGTGGAAACAACTAATGGAAGGGTGCTGGATTTGCGATTATGAAGCTCCTGAGAAATCGTTTTTGAATGACTCCAAACTGACAATCTTAAAAATTGATCCCAATATTTTTCAGTTCCAGCTCCTTAGCTCGACGGAACACGGAAAAAAAAACCGCACTGCCTGGGAATGGGCAGACGAATTTGAATTGAGTGTGGTCGTTAATGCCGGGATGTATAACCTCGCCAATGGGCGTACCAATATGGGTTATATGAAGAATTACACCCATTTCAATAATCCCCGCCTGAACAAATCATACAATGTAATGATGGCTATGAATCCGAAAGACCAGTCGGAACCATCCTTCAAGCTTTTCGATCTGGCTGCCGCACGATGGGACTCAATCCGCCCCCGGTTCAACACCTTCAGCCAGGGAATGCGGATGATCGATCACCATGGCAATCCACTCTCCTGGAACAAACGCCCCTGGCAAACCTGCAGCATGATATTATGCGCCACCGATATCGAAGGCCTGATCTATTTCGTATTCACCCGCTCTCCGTATACCCATCAAAAAATGATCGGTTTTCTTCTCGGATTACCTTTAAATATTCGCACTACAGTCTATCTGGAAGGAGGTCCGGAGGCCAGTTTGTATATCAATACCGGAGATACACTGATCACAAAATTCGGAAGTTATGTTGCAAAGACTTATGAAAATGACGACAACGACCACTTTTGGAAAATACCCAATGTAATTGGCATTAAAAGCAAAAAATAAATTAAGCTATCTCTCTGACTGCTTGTCATTGGCGGATGTAGTTAAAATGCTTAACATTTTTTAAGACAAACAGATAGGGCAGAACAATTCAAAACACTATTTTCGTAACCGTTTAAAACGAATCATAATTTATAATCTATAGAAAGATGAACCAAACAGTTGATATCAGGGAACTCAACGAACGCATACAGCGCGAAAGTTCATTCGTTGATCTTATCTCAATGGAGATGAATAAGATAATTGTTGGACAAAAACATCTTATCGAGAGTTTGTTGATCGGATTGCTATCCGATGGACACATCCTGCTCGAAGGGGTTCCTGGGCTCGCAAAAACTCTGGCGATAAACACTTTAGCCCAAACGATCGATGCCAAATTCGCCCGTATCCAGTTTACCCCCGATCTTCTTCCCGCTGACCTTCTCGGCACCATGATCTACAGTCAGAAGAAGGAAGAGTTTATGGTCAAAAAAGGGCCTATTTTCACCAATTTCGTATTGGCCGATGAAATCAACCGTGCTCCTGCCAAAGTTCAGTCAGCACTCCTGGAAGCCATGCAGGAACGTCAGATCACCATCAGTGACCAGACCTATAAACTCGAAGATCCATTCCTTGTAATGGCGACTCAAAACCCCATCGAACAGGAAGGGACCTATCGCCTGCCTGAAGCTCAGGTCGACCGTTTTATGCTGAAAGTGGTCCTCAACTACCCGAAAAAGGAAGAAGAGAAACTGATCATCCAGCTCAATTTGCTGAAACAGTTCCCCAAAGCCACTTCTGTGATTAAGCCGTCCGACATCGTACGTGCCCGCGAAGTGGTGAAAGAGGTCTATATGGATGAGAAAATCCAAAAATATATCGTGGATATCGTATTTGCCACCCGCGAACCGGAAGCCCATGGATTAGCCAAATTTAAAGAGATGATCTCCTACGGCGCCTCTCCCCGTGCTTCCATCAGCCTGGCCCAGGCCTCCAAAGCCTATGCCTTCATCAAACGTCGCGGCTATGTGATCCCTGAAGATGTTCGTGCCGTCTGTCACGACGTGATGCGCCACCGTATCGGGCTAAGCTACGAGGCTGAAGCCAACAACCTCTCTTCGGAAGAGATCATCAGTGAAATCCTGAATACGGTCGAAGTGCCATAGTAAGTATCACTGTTTTGTTATCAGGGATCAGGAAGCAGGACTTTAGACTTTCGACCCAGGATAGGTACCTGTACTCTCAGACATCATCGCTTATCGATTTATGAACGTTGGTTCTAAACAATCCAATATGGAAGCATCGGAACTGTTAAAAAAAGTCAGAAAAATTGAGATAAAGACCAGGGGGCTTTCGCGGAATATTTTCGCCGGCGAATACCACAGCGCCTTCAAAGGCCGTGGCATGGCTTTTAGCGAAGTACGGGAATACCAGTTTGGCGACGATATCCGTAATATCGACTGGAACGTAACAGCACGCTATAATCACCCCTATGTCAAGATCTTTGAGGAAGAACGTGAATTGACCGTGATGCTGCTGATCGATGTCAGCGGTTCGCATGAGTTCGGATCCACCGACAAACTGAAACAGAATGTCATTACCGAGATCGCCGCGATCCTCTCTTTCTCCGCTATCTCGAACAACGACAAAATCGGCGTTATCTTCTTCTCCGATCGGATCGAAAAATTTATCCCTCCCAAAAAAGGACGGACCCATACCCTACGGATCATCAGCGAACTGCTCGAATTCAAAGCGGAATCACGTGCGACAGATATCGCCCAGGCTTTGCAGTACCTGACCAGCGCAATGAAAAGACACGTCACAGCCTTTGTGATCTCAGACTTTATCGACAACAATCCAAACATTGAGCAAGCCTTCTCAATAGCCGGGAACAAACACGATGTGGTCGGGTTACACATCTTCGACGAACGCGAAACCGAACTCCCTGCTGTAGGGATGATTAAGCTTAAAGATGCGGAAACGGGCGAATACCTTTGGGTGGATTCTTCGAGCAGTGCGGTCAGAAAAATGTACAGCGACTACTGGCAAAACAAAAAAAACAAGTTGGATACTCTACTCAAAAAAAGCGGCATCGACTACGTAAGCATCAACACACGTGAAGATTACGTCAAATCGCTCGTCGCTCTTTTCAAGAAAAGGGAACACAAATTATGAAGCAGTTTAAATTGAAATATATTGCGGCGCTGGTTTTCCTTTTTGCGACAGCAGTTAACTCTTCGGCTCAGGATACCCGGGTCACCTCTTCGCTGGAAAAAGACTCCATCTGGCTGGGCGATCAGATCAAGCTGATTTTAATGGCTGAATATCCGGATGGAATAAAAATCCAGTTTCCTCAGGCGAAAGATTCTCTCGGAAATGGAATTGAAGTCCTATCCCGATCCGCAGTCGACACCTCAAAACTGGATGGTGGCCGTCTGCAACTCAAACAGACCTATGTAATCACCTGTTTCGATAGTGGCCCCCGCCCCATTGAACCATTTGTCTTTGCCCGCCAGTCCGGTGGAACGATTGATTCAATCAGGAGCAATGCCCTCTCCCTGTTTGTATTGTTTCCCGGTGTCGACCTGCAAAAAGGGCCAACCGATATTAAAAAGCCGTTCTCTGCTCCAATCACCCTGAAGGAAATTGCACCCTGGCTATTGGGAGCCATCCTCATTGGAGCCATCATCTTCCTTATCATTTACGCGATCAGCCGACGACGGAAAAATATGCCGTTGTTCCAGGCTCCTCCCAAACCTAAGGTTCCGGCTCATATCGTCGCACTGGGCGAACTTGATAAACTTAAGGAAGAGCAGCTTTGGCAGCACGATAAAGTGAAGGAATATTATACCCGATTAACCGACATTCTTCGCAAATATATCGAAGACCGGTTTGAGGTATCGGCGATGGAACAGACCACTGTTGAAATCCTTGAAAGTTTCAAAAAACATAACTCCCTGCTTGATCCAAAATCGTTCGACCAATTGAAAGGCATACTGGAAATGGCCGATCTGGTGAAATTTGCCAAATATTTTCCGCTGCCCGACGACAACCATTTAGCCATGGTCAATGCCCTTTTCTTTGTTCAGCAAACTAAGATTGAGGTGATGGAAGCCCCGAAAAAACCGGAGGAGAGCAAGGAAGATGGAGATAAAATTATTGATTTCAGTGATAACAAGGGAAGAAAATAAGTCATGAACCATATTACTTTTGCACGTCCTGAGCTTTTCTACCTTTTGCTGATACTGGTACCTTTCATCGTCTGGTATATCTTCAGGCAGAAAAAATCAAGGGCCAGCATCCAGATCTCGACCATTGAACCGCTGCGCAACGCACCCAGGACCTGGAAACATTACCTGCGCCATCTGGCTTTTGTCCTTCAGATGATCGTCCTGGCCCTGATCATCACCGCGCTGGCCCGCCCCCAGTCAACCGACAGTTGGAACAACCAAACCATCGAAGGTATCGATATTATGATCGCTCTCGACGTTTCCAGTTCCATGCTGGCGCGCGACTTCCAACCCGATCGGCTGGAAGCTGCCAAATCGGTAGCCACCGCGTTTATCTCGGGCCGCGAGTACGACCGGATCGGGCTGGTCGTCTTCTCAGCCGAGAGCTTTACCCAGTGCCCCTTAACCACCGACCGGACCGTATTGGTCAATCTTTTCAACAACATAGAGAGCGGGATCCTGGAAGACGGAACAGCGATCGGATTGGGACTGGCCAACGCGGTGACCCGACTCAAAGAGAGCGAGGCCCGGAGTAAAGTAATTATCCTGCTTACCGACGGAGAAAACAACCGTGGAGAGATCGCCCCGTTAACTGCCGCAGAAATCGCCAAAACATTTGGCATCAGGGTTTACACCATCGGCGTGGGAACAATCGGTACAGCTCCTTATCCGGTGCAGACTCCTTTTGGAACCCAGATGCGCAGCGTTGAAGTCAAAATCGATGAGAAAACCCTGACCGATATTGCCAACCTGACTGGTGGTCAATACTTCAGGGCAACGAATAATAAGAAGTTGGAAGAAATCTATAAAGAAATCGACCAATTGGAAAAGACGCGAATTGACAGTAAAGACTTTAGTGCCAAGACTGAAGAGTATAAAAGGTTTGCCGTTCCCGCACTCCTGTTGGCGCTCCTATCGCTGTTACTACAAATTGCATTATTCAGACAAATTCCGTAATGATTTAAAAATATTAAACTTATGGATTCATTCAGATTCGCACATCCCCAATTCTTCTATATCTTCCTGATCATCCCGGTCTTCGTGGCACTCTTTGTCTTTTCAAGGATTATCCACCGCAATGCCCTGAAAAAATTCGGGAACCTCGATATCCTGCAGCAGTTGATGCCCAGCGCTTCCAACGGAAGGCCAATCATCAAATTTATTGTCTGGTTACTGGCCTTAACCATGATCATTACCGCGCTGGCCCAACCACAATTCGGTTCAAAACTCAAAACCACCAAGCGCAAAGGGATAGAGCTGATCATCGCTCTCGATGTCTCCAACAGCATGAAAGCCCAGGATATCAAACCCAACCGTCTCGACCGGGCCAAAAGGGCTATCGCCAAACTGACCGAGAGACTGCGCGACGATAAAATCGGGTTGATCGTCTTTGCCGGCCAGGCTTATGTCCAGCTACCCATCACTTCCGATTATTCCTCGGCCAAGCTCTTTCTCGAATCAATCGACACCGATATTGTCCCGGTACAGGGCACGGCGATCGGGGCGGCTATCGACATGGCATGTAAATCATTCACCCCGCATAACGAAGGAAGCAAAGCCATTGTCGTCATTACCGACGGTGAAAACCACGAAGACGATGCTGTTGGGATGGCCACGGCCGCCAAAGAAAAAGGGATCATCGTTCACACTATCGGGATGGGCCTTCCTCAAGGTGCCCCGATCCCGCTCCATGGTGAAGGAAGCAGCGATTTCTTAAAGGATAAAAACGGGACCATCGTCGTAACCAAGCTCGACGAAGCAATGCTAACCCGCATTGCCGAAGCAGGTGGCGGCACCTATATAAGGGCCAACAACGCCGAAATAGGTCTGAACACGCTCTTTAATGAAATCGAAAAAATGGAGAAAACAGAGATGGAAGCCAGGGATTATTCCGAATACAACGACCAGTTCCCAATCTTTCTCTCATTGGCCATGGCTCTTATCCTGCTCGATCTGATGATCCTCGACCGAAAAAACAAATATCTGCGCAACTACAGGTTATTTGGCAAACAAAAATGAAATCCATCATGACAAAATATAGTATACTTACCATCGCGATATTCTTATCGGTCAACACTTTCGCCCAAAAAGAACGGAAGTATGTCCGCGAAGGAAACGGTTATTTCGACAAAGGATTGAAAGATACCACCCAGCTCGACACCGTCAGTTTTGGAAAAGCGGAAGTGGCCTATCGTCGGGCCCTGGAAATAAAACCAAACGACTTCCATTGGCAATTCAATCTTGCCGATGCCATCTATAAACAAAAACGGCCCGAAGAGGCTGCCGCCGATTTCGAGAAACTACTCGAAAGCACCAATAAACCGGAAGAAAAGGCCATGCTCTATCACAACCTGGGCAACTCTCTGCTGATGCAGGAAAAATTCGACCCCAGCATTGAAGCCTATAAAAAGGCGTTGCGCATCAACCCCAATGATCTCGACACTAAATATAATCTGGCCTACGCGATGAAAATGAAACAGCAAAACCAGAATCAGCAGCAGCAACAGAATAAAGATCAGGACCAGAACAAAGATCAGAATAAAGATCAAAAACAGGATCAGCAGGACCAGAACCAAGATCAGCAAAACAAAAAACAGGATCAGCAGCAGCAACAACAGAATAAAATTTCACAACAGAATGCCGAACAAATCCTGCAGGCTCTTGAAAACGACGAAAAAAAAACCCAGGAAAAAGTAAAAAAAGAACAGGCAGTCAAGGTTCAAAACAGATCAATCGATAAAAACTGGTAAATACTTACACAAAACAAAAATAGGTTCGACCAGTACGATAGATTTACTATTTTTGAATTCTAAAGCGAAAAGAATAAAATATTGACAGAAATTATGAAATTAAAGCGGTTACATATTTTAATCTGCACACTTCTTCTGAGTTTCTCCGCGTTGGCCGACCAGGTTATCTTTACAATGGAGGCTCCCTCGGTCGTAGAAATGGGCGAACAGTTCCGCCTCTCTTTTACGGTCAATGCAAAGGGGCAGAACCTTAAGCTGCCCGAACTGAGCGATTTTGAAGTCCTGATGGGCCCTTCCACTTCCCAAAGCACTTCTTATCAAATCATCAATGGGGTAAGCTCCCAGTCCATCTCATTTTCCTATCTCTTTGTCCTCGTCGCAAAAAAAGAGGGCCGGTTAACCATCAACCCGGCCAGTATCACCGTTGACGGGAAAGAGTACCGTTCCAACAGTAAAACCATTGAAGTGGTTAAAGGTTCGGCTAAACCGTCGGGTGGCGGAACGACTGAACCAACCTCCACACCCGGGACAGTCCCCAAAAGCGACCTCTTCGTGAAAGTGCTCCTCGACCGTAGTTCGGTTTTTAAAGGTGAACATCTTACGGCCACCATTAAAATATACTCTAAAGTCAATCTCAACGGGTTCGAAGATGTTTCGCTACCCAACTTCGAAGGGTTCTGGACCCAGGATATCGATCTTCCGCAACAAATCACCCTTCAACGCGAGACCTACAACGGTGAGATCTATAACGTGGGGGTTCTGAAAAAAACACTGCTCTTCCCGCAACAAACCGGAAATATAAAAATAGGCCCCGTTAGGATCGACTGTATCGTACAACAAAGGGTAAAACGACCTCAAAGTTTCTTCGACGACTTCTTCGATTCGTTCGCCTCCGTGAAAGCGACCATCACCAGCGATCCCGTATCGGTCAGTGTCAACCCTCTTCCCGGAAGCCCGGCAAACTTCTCCGGCGCTGTCGGACGCTTCGACCTCCGTTCCTCCATCTCGGCCAAAGAGGTCCGCGAAAACGACGCCATCACCCTGAAGATTGATGTTACCGGCAATGGTAATATCAAACTGATCAATGCCCCCAAGGTACAGTTCCCGGCCGATTTCGAAGTCTATGACCCGAAAACCAGCAATAATTTTACCGCTTCGGCCAATGGCCTGAACGGGAGCATCTCGTTCGAGTATCTTTTCCTTCCGCGCTATGCCGGCGATTATACCATCCCCCCGATCAGCTTTGTCTATTTCGACACCAACCAACGTCGCTACATCACCAAGACTACTGAGGAGTATAAGATTCATGTGTCCAAAGGCGACGGGACCCAAAGCCCCGCCGTGATGCGTAATATCGCGAAAGAAGATGTTAAGCAAATAGGCAAGGATATCCGCTTTATCAAACAAGGCAACATCAAACTAAAACCCATCGGCAATACCTTCTTCGGATCGCTCGGTTTCTGGTTGGTTTACCTGGGCGGGATAGCCGCCATCGTGCTGCTCTATTTCCTCAACCAGAAAAAGATCAGGGAGAATGCCAATATTGCCCAACTGAAAAACCGTAAAGCCAGCAAGATGGCCCTGAAACGACTGAAAGAGGCCAACAGCTTCCTTCAAACCGGTTCTTCCGAGAAGTTCTACGAATCGGTTACCCGCGCCTTCTGGGGCTACCTGAGCGATAAGCTCACCATTCAGGTCTCCGAACTCACCCGCGAACGGGCTGCCAACGAACTCTACGGACATAATGTCTCGGAAGAAGTGATCCAACGGTTCCTTAAAATACTCGACACCTGCGAATTTGCCCGGTTTGCCCCTGGCGGCGGATCAGAAAAAATGCAGGATCTCTACGATGAGGCCACTACCGTAATGAGCCAGATGGAAAAGGAAATCAAATGATTATGAATTTGATTAAAATGAAATTGTCATGAATACCCAGATCATAAAATATATCCTCTCACTAATTATCGTTTCGGCTGCCCTCTTTTCCAATGGACAAAGCGCGGCGATCAGAGACTCCCTGGCCCAGGCCAATGCCCATTACACCGCCGGGCAATTTGAGAAAGCGGCGAAGAGCTACGAAGGGATCCTCTCGAAAGGATACGAGTCGAAAGAACTCTATTACAATCTTGGGAACGCCCTCTACAAATCGAACAACATCACCTATGCCATTCTCAACTACGAAAGGGCGCTGAAACTGGCCCCCAACGACGAGGATGTACTCTATAACCTCGAGATGGCCAAAGCCCAGGTAGTCGATAATATCCCTACCCTGCCCGAACCGGGCTTTCTGCGCTGGTGGCGCGACATGATCGCCACCCGGACCACCGACAACTGGGCCCTGCGCAGCACCATCTCCTTCCTGGTTTTCCTGTCCCTGCTGGGAGTTTTTCTCCTCACCCGTGTCAGCAGGATCAAAAAACTTACCTTCTGGTTCGGATTGCTATTCTTTACCTACAGTGCTTTCACCTTCTCCTTTGCCTCTACCCAAAAGGCAAGGCTGACAGGGCACGACAGCGGCGTAATTACCGAACGGAGCGTGCGGGTCAAAGGCTCCCCCAGCGAGAGCGGCACCGAACTCTTTATCATCCACGAAGGCTTGACCGTCCAAATCACCGACCAGCTCGGCGAATGGATCGAAATACGCATCGCCGACGGCAACAAAGGCTGGGTGAAAGAAACAGCGATGGTAAAGATTTAAAATGATATCACGGGATTAAGCGTCGGAAAACCCCGCGACTCAATCACTTGACAATCAGGCGAAACCATCCGGAATACCCGTTTAATCCCGATACTAAAATTTTGTTGATTCGATTTTGCTCTGCTTAACCTCAGTGAGCCAAATTTCGATCCAATCCCTTACCTCGGCATTTCTTATTCGGAAACCTTTCCAATCATCCTGACATCACCTTCTCCTCTTCGGCTTTTCCTGATCCGGGCCATACCCTCTCCGGACTTTCTGTGCATCTTCTGTGCATCTTCTGTGCATATCCTGTGCATTTATAGCACAGAAGATGTACTGAAGAACTATAGATTAGGTACTGTAACTCCGAGGCAATCGAGGTCCATTTAAGAATCCTGAAATTTGGCCCCCCTTGGATTTCAGGATCCGTCATCGGTTCGGGTCCAGCCAGGGTATAGAGTATAAGACCCATGAAAAGAGATTTCCATGGATATTTCTCATTTTTATTCTTTCACGAATAAGACCAGTAAGGGTCATAAAAAAGCAATTGCGCCTGTTGTTCAACAGACGCAATTGCTTTTTATAAGAGGTCAGTAAGATCTATCCCTGAACCATCGCTTCCACTTCATCGGGATTGATCGGGATACGTTTCCCAAGAATACGACTGCCATTGGGAGTGACCAGGATATCGTCCTCGAGACGGATCCCGCCGAAGCTAAGGTATTCCTTCACTTTATCGAAATTGATATAATCGTGGTTGATCCCTTCCTGTTGCCATTTCTCGATCAGGGCAGGAATAAAATAGATCCCCGGCTCATTGGTGACGACAAATCCGGGCTGCAAACGGCGCCCCATACGAAGGTAGGCCGTACCAAACTGATCGGAGGGCTGTGTTTCGTCGTCGTAACCAATATAGATTTGTCCGTAATCTTCCATATCGTGAACATCCAAACCCATCATGTGGCCCAAACCATGCGGGAAAAACATCGCGTGAGCGCCGTTGGCCACGGCATCCTGTATGTTTCCTTTCATCAGTCCGAGATCTTTCAATCCACTGGCAATCACTTCGCAAACCTGGAGATGGATATCGAAATACTTCTCACCGGGTTTAATTAACGAGGTCGCCTTATTGTTGGCGGCCAGGACAATGTTGTAGATATCGCGTTGTTTGGAGGAAAATTTTCCACCAACCGGGATGGTCCGGGTGAAATCGCTGGCATAGTGACTGTTCGATTCGGCCCCGGCATCGACCAGCATCAGGCGTCCGGCTTCGAGCGGGAAATCATGGCAGTGGTTGTGCAGGGTCTGACCGTTTTGGGTCAGGATAGTGGCGAAGGAAGTTCCCGTGCCATGGGCGAGAGCGATCCCTTCGAGGGTCCCGGCAATCTCCTGTTCCATGATCCCGGGTTTGGCCATTTGCATCGCCTTCACATGCATCTTATAACCGATGCCGCACGCCTTTTCGATCTCGTCGATTTCGGCATCGCTTTTCACTGAACGCATCTCAACGATGGCTTTCAGCATCTCAATCGAGACATAATCGGGCAGCTTGGCAGTATGGATCCCAAGCAGATTCTTCAGCAAAAGTTTATTGTCGGCCCGGTAAGCCGGCAGGAAATGGGCGCGGCACCCCCGCCAGAGCCCTTCGTTCACCTTGCTGAAGACCTCCTGATAGTGATAGGTCTTCTCCACTCCTACCATTTCAGCCAGCTCCTTGATCGACTTTTGAGGTCCCATCCAGATAATGTCTTCAATATCGACATTATCGCCAAACAGGTAATCATGCCCTGTGGTGGCGTCGATCAGGCCAAATAAACCGGGGATATCGAGCCCGAAAAAATAGAGGAACGTGCTGTCCTGACGAAAATGATAGGTATTCCCGGGATAGTTCATGGGTGATTCACTATTTCCCGGAATAAGGATCAGCCCCTTACCGACTTTTTCGCGGAGCTGTTTCCTTCTTTCGATATACACCTGTTTATCAAACATATCAATTCGATTTAATGGGTTATATTTGTTCCTAAGATACTAATTTTTGGCATTATTTCCTTTAATTCCAAAAGATAAATCTGCCCGGGTATCGTGGTTTAATGAACCGCATGGCAAGGTTTTTCTGAAGCAGACACATTTTCAGCGCCTTCCAAACGAATTCAGGAATGATAAGAAAGTGATCCCCGGCAACAATTCCCTGCCTTACGAATTGCGGGAAAATATTTTCCGGGGCGGAGAAGAGCGCCGAATCACTTATCGTCAGGAATAGGAAAGCATTGAAAGAGGAGTGAAACCCGATTCGCTCAACTCTTCCTATTTTTGGAATCATCAACAGGTTTATGCTTTTGCGCCATAGACTGGGCCATAGCGCTTCCGGCCAGGAGCTGAAGTGCGTGATAAAGCATTAGCGGAAGCAATACAACCCCTAACATGGCCTGACTTGGAAACAACACTTTCCCCATCACAGCGCCCTGGACCAATGACTTTTTTGACCCGCAAAAGAGGATGGCAATCCGGTCTTCACGATTAAACCTGAACCATATTGATAAAAAATACATGATACCGAAAACGAAGAAAAAGAAAAGCAACATTAATGTGCCCAATAATAGAATTTCAGGTAAAGAGAGAGTGCTGAACATATCCCCGGAAAAGGATTCACAAAAAGAGGTATAAACGATTAAGAGGATAATGAGCTGATCAAAATTACGTAACGATTTTTTATAGCGGGTGGCCCATTTGCCCATTTGTTGATGGAGCAATAAACCAATTAGAACAGGCAATAGTACTTCAAGGCATAAATTAAGGATCGTATTCCAAATCTCAAAGTCGGCGTTGGCCTTTTCGATCATTCCGCTCATCCAGACCGGGGTGATAAAAATCCCTATAATGCTGGAGATACTGGCGTTAAAGATCGCCGCTGGTAAATTTCCTCCGGCGATTGAGACCATCACCACGGAAGAGGAGACGGTCGAAGGCAGGGCCGCCAGATAGAAGATCCCCAATCCGATAAGCGTCGAGAAATAAGCCGGAAAAATTTCCTTCATCACCAGGACGATCAACGGGAAAAGAAGAAAGGTTGAGAGTTGCACAACAAGATGGAGCCGCCAGTTTCCCAATCCCAATCGCAAACTTTCGGGACTCAGCTTCAACCCGTAGAAGAAGAAAATCAGGGAAACGCCATATTCAGCGATCTCAGGCAGATGCAGTTGACTTTCTCCGGTTCCAAAGGAGGGAAACAACCAAGCCAGAAAGATCACGCCGATCAGCAGGAAAAAAAATCCGTTGATCCCAACTTTTGAAAGCGTGGCAAGTAATTTATGGAACATGCGATCGATGGAATGAATAATTCAAGTCATTAACAGCAAACAAAGAACGGACAATTTTAAGAAAACAGGAAATTTCAGGATCCCCATTTCTGAAATTAAGCCGATGAGCAACTTTTTTACCCGACCAATTGACTTCCGACAAAATGATATTATCTTTGCAGCGTCATCGGGCATTTGCCCCGTGTGCTTGGTAACCACGTAAAAAACAAGAAGTATGAAACAAAAAGTTAGTGTCACCTTTATGATGGCAGGCATTCTGTTCAGCGCCTGCTTACTGATTTCCAACATCATTGCCTCCAAAATTCTTATGATTGGCCCCTGGTCGGCGCCTGCCGGGGTTTTGATTTTCCCGGTAGCCTATATCCTCAACGATGTCATCGTAGAAGTATGGGGATTCAAAAAAGCCCGTTTGATCATCTGGACCGGATTTGCAACCAATCTGCTGGCTGTACTCTTTTATAGTTTCAGCATTGCGATGCCCGCCGCCCCATTTTGGTCAAACCAGGAATCATTTACCGCCATACTAGGCAACACCCCAAGGATCGCTGCCGCCAGTTTACTGGCCTATCTTACCGGCTCCTTCCTCAATGCCTTCGTAATGAGCAAGGTCAAGCTAATGATGAACGGGAAAGATTTCTCAGTCAGGGCTATTCTTTCCACTTTATTGGGCGAGTCAGCCGATTCACTGATCTTTATCACCATTGCCTTTGCCGGTAATTACCCTTTCGCGGTGATTGTTGGAATGATCCTGACCCAGGTCATCATTAAGACCGTATATGAAATCATTATTCTCCCATTTACAATCATGGTTGTTAATTGGGTGAAAAGAATCGAAGGCATCGACACTTTTGACAAGTCGGTCTCTTACAACCCGTTTATGTTCAATCAAATATGACCAGCATGGAAAAAGCTTTAGTTGTTTTTTCAGGAGGCCAGGATTCCACAACCTGCCTCTTTTGGGCGAAAAAGAATTTCGGTCAGGTCATGGCCATCGCTTTCGATTATGGGCAGCGACACCATTCGGAATTGGATGCGGCAAAGCATATCGCCGGAATTGCCGGTGTACCTCTCTACCTTTTCCCAATGCAGACGATGAAGGAAGTTTCACCCAATGCATTAACCAATAAAGAAATAACGATAGAATGGCAATTGCCCGATGTTACTCCTCCCAACACGCTGGTCGAAGGACGCAACATGCTTTTTCTGACTTATGCCGCAATCTTTGCGAAGGCTCATGGCATCCGTGACCTGGTGACCGGCGTTGGCCAAGCTGATTATAGTGGCTATCCCGATTGCCGCGAAGAATTTATCGTCTCCCTGAACCAGACTTTAAACCTGGCCATGGATTATCCGTTTAAGCTTCACACCCCACTGATGTGGAAAGATAAAGCTGAAATATGGGAATTAGCCGATGAACTGGGCGTTTTTGATCTGGTCCGACAAAAAACTGTCACCTGCTACAACGGCATCCCAGGGGACGGCTGCGGTCAATGCCCATCCTGCAAATTAAGAAACAGAGGACTTTCCAAATACCTCCTTTCTAAAAATCAGCCTAAATAATAAAATGCTTACCGGACACTCCCCCTTTGTTTATCAATAAATTATTATTACCTTTCCGGTAACAGAAAATCTGTTGATACAACTAATTTTCACTGAATCGATAAGGCATTAAGTATGAAGAATCAGGTTAGTGTTTTATATATGCTGGCAGCCATCTTTTTCATATCCTGCCTGCTGATCTACAATATTATTGCAACGAAGGTGGTTATGATTAGTTCACTGGCCATTTCTTCCGGGCTGATCATGTTATCGGCAACTTACATGGTCAATGATCTGGTGACTGAAGTGTGGGGATACCGAAAAACGGCATTAATGATCTGGACGGGTTTTGCCATGAACCTGATCGCAGTCCTGATCTATTCTCTTAGTATTAATTGGACCGCCATACAATTCTGGCAGGATCAGGAGTTTACGGAGATCCTTCTGAACAGTTCCCCGCGTTTGTTGTTTGCCACACTTTTGGCCCATCCTGTCGGATCCTTTATTAACGCTTTCATCTTAAGCAATCTTAAAGTCAAAACGAATGGGAAGAAGTTTGCACTCAGGGCTATCGTCTCAACAGCTTTCGGGGCCGGCTTCGAATCCCTGATATTTGTGCTTATCTCTTCCGTGGGGTCTGCTTCAATCCGAAAAATCATCGTACTAATCGGAATACAACTCTTTATCAAACTAATTCTTGAAACTCTCCTGCTCCCGATCATGATAAAAATTGTCGGGAAGATCAAATCCAGTGAACAAACCGATATTTTTGACAGGGGAATATCCTACAATCCACTATATTTCAACAAAATATAATCAACAAACAACAAATATGGAACAACGGGTAAATGAAGGATTTAAACATCTGGGGAAAGCCGGAACAGTCTATAATTTCAGCTACGATCCGGAGGTATTGGAATATTTTGAAAACAAACATCCCGGCAACGACTATTGGGTTAAGTTTAACTGCCCCGAATTTACCTCGCTTTGTCCCATTACCGGGCAACCCGATTTTGCAACGATCTATATCAGTTATATTCCCGACATTAAGATGGTGGAGAGTAAAAGCTTAAAGCTTTACCTGTTCAGCTTCAGAAATCACGGCGATTTTCACGAGGACTGCGTTAATACGATCATGAAAGATCTGATCAAATTGATGGACCCGCGTTATATTGAGGTCTGGGGCAAATTCACTCCCAGGGGGGGGATCAGCATCGATCCTTACTGCAACTACGGGAAACCCGGGACCAAATTTGAAAAAATGGCTGAATTCCGGATGACCAACCACGACCTTTATCCCGAAAAGATTGACAATCGTTGACCTGAAATCACTAAATATCAAAATAAAAGCGCTCCGGAATCAGGAGCGCTTTTTTTTGAGTACAAAATAGCAATTAAGCTTTTTTTACTTTTTTGTAACCGTAAATAGCGGCATCGCCCAGCTCTTCTTCAATACGAAGCAGTTGGTTGTATTTGGCCATACGGTCGGAACGGCTCAATGAACCGGTCTTTATCTGACCACTATTGGTTGCTACGGCGATATCGGCGATGGTCGCATCTTCGGTTTCACCGGAACGGTGCGATGTTACGCTGGTATAGCCTGCGCGGTGAGCCATTTCAATGGCATCGAGCGTTTCTGTCAAGGTACCGATTTGGTTAACCTTAATCAAAATGGAGTTGGCCGCGCCAACCTCGATTCCTTTTTTCAGATATTCAACATTGGTTACGAAAAGGTCATCACCTACTAACTGGCATTTGTCGCCTATTTTTTTGGTCAGTTTAACCCAGCCTTCCCAGTCATTCTCTGAGCAACCATCTTCGATGGAGTCGATCGGAAATTTGGCCGCCAGTTCAGCAAGAAAATCAACCTGCTGATCGATAGTCCTTTTAGCCCCGTTAGGACCTTCGAATTTCGAATAATCGTAAATTCCGTTTTTGAAGAATTCGGAAGAAGCACAATCGAGGCCGATTGAAACATCACCGCCATCTTCGGCACGTCCCGGTTTGTAACCCGCTTTTTTAATCGCTTCGATGATACTGTTCAATGCATCTTCAGTACCGTCGAGCGCCGGAGCAAATCCGCCCTCATCGCCCACAGCAGTACTGAGGTTACGGTCGTGCAACACTTTCTTCAGGCTATGGAAAACTTCAGCCCCCATGCGAAGACCTTCCCGAAAAGAAGATGCCCCAATCGGTCGGATCATGAATTCCTGGAAAGCAATAGGAGCGTCGGAGTGAGAACCCCCGTTAATGATGTTCATCATCGGAACCGGTAAGGTTTTGGCATTGGTACCACCGATATAGCGATAAAGCGGCATTTCAAGATAAGCAGCGGCCGCCTTGGCAACGGCCAGCGAAACTCCCAAAATAGCGTTGGCGCCCAATTTTGATTTGGTCTTGGTGCCATCCAGTTCGAGTAATTTATTATCCAGGGCAACCTGGTTGAGAGCATTCATTCCAACAATCTCCTCCGCGATAACAGTGTTCACGTTTTCAACGGCCTTTAAAACACCCTTGCCCAAATAACGGCTCTTATCCCCGTCACGAAGCTCAATCGCTTCATTCTCCCCGGTGGATGCCCCTGACGGGACAGCGGCCCGGCCAATAACTCCGCTTTCAAGCGTTACTTCAACTTCCACGGTAGGGTTACCGCGTGAATCAAGAATTTCTCTTCCAACGACTTTGTAGATCAACATTGTACTTAGTTTTTAATATTATACAAATATAAAGCTATCAATCTGATAGTAACACAAATATCCGTTTACGAAAAAGAATCATAAAAGTAATAAATCTTCAGCAAAAAAATTCCGGGATAAAATAAGTGATGAATAAAACAGATCAATTCTGGTGCTTAATCCCCGCCTCATAATGTTGTACCTCCAATTCAAAAGTGGACACCATCGCCCCCTTCCCGGAATCCCTGATCATCGAATGGACCAAAGGCATGAATCCGTCGATCTTTTCGGCAGTATCGATAATGTCGATAATAATTGGCAGGTCACTTGAGAGGGAGAATATTTTCAGGGTATGTATCGAATGGCTTGGACCGAAAGACATTACTCCCCGGTAAGCAGTTGCACCCGCCAATCCCGCATGTCGGGCCGCATAAACAATGGCTTCATACAGAAGCTGACCTTCGTATTTATCAGATTCGCCGCAAAATATCCGAAGGTTAATACATTTACCTGAAAGTTTCATAGTCGGATTGATAATTAATGAAATTAACGTTCTTCTATTCCCCCCGATCGAAAATACTTCCTTAAAGTTAAGAAATTCAAGCGTGTTAAGCCAGTTTTACCGGTATTAATCTTCTGGTAAAAATCAAAAACCCCGGCTTTTGAGGCCGGGGTAATAAAAATCAGAATGGATGTTATCAGAATCGGACTAATACTTAATTTCCCTGAGATGAGGCTATTTTAGTTTTCCTTCTCCAACTTCTTCTGTATCTTCTTAATAGCTGCCTCAATCGGCTTTTCAGGCTCGATAACATTGTATTCGCCCCAGAATTCCGGATCGGCAAATCCTGATACCTGATCTGTCATCACGACATTAGTCTTCAACCTTTCAGCCGGTCTGGCGCCCCGTTCGGTAATCTTCTCCCAATCAGTTACAGCCATCTCGAGAGTTGACTCATAATAGGTGTTGAAGAACTTTTTATCCCAATCAACTTTGAAGGTAATCTGACAGCGGGAATAGCCGAACAACCACTTACCCTCTTTTTCGCGATAGACAATCTGGTAGGAGGCTTCAGTAGGATAAACCTTCGCTCCGGCCGGTTTTCTCTTGACAAACAATGCACTGGTTGCATCATGGTCTTCAACATTCAGATTAAACGTAGCACTGGTGAGGGCCAGACTTTCAACATCGATATACAATTTACCGTAATAGAGCGGTTCGCTGATGTGCGGGTATTGTTTGAATCCCAGCACATAAATCAACCGGTCACCGATTTTAGTAATGTTATCAAGTGTGAATTGATAATTGCCAATCATGTCTTCTGTAAAGACCATCTCCGGGTTTTTCATGACATCCAAATACAGATTGGTATAAGGGCCTCCCTGTAATTTGAAGATCATGGTATCCAGTTTGCTGTAATCGGTACTCTTGCGTCCCTTGTACAATTCAGCCAAATCACTCCTTAAAGAGAGGTAAGGCTGTTTATACACCTCGACTACAGCTTCTGAAAGAGAGACATAAGTCTTTTTCTTCTTGATCGTTTCACGGTAGAAAGCCGTCATCAGATTTTGATCTTCATTGTAATTATCTGCACGTTTGTTCATCGCGGCCCGGATCAGCAGTTGCGGATCTTTGGGAAACACATTGATCTCGCTTAACGATACCGTTAACAGTTCAAGTTCGATCCGGTTCTTTTCAGGCTTTAAATCACGGATCTCAACAAATTTGTTTTTATATCCGAGATAAGAAACATGGATCTTCCCTTCCACGGTACTCTTGGGAATTTTCAACATAAACTCACCTTCACTGTTAGTGATGGTGGATATATTGGTTCCCTCTAACGACAAGGTAGCAAAGACCAACGCGGCACGGGATTCCTGATCAACGACCGAACCTTTATACTGCACATATGTAAGAGTATCGGGTTGATTTGATTTCGGATGCGAGGCTAAAACAGCGCTCGTCTGACTGACACCAAAGAATATCAGGATCAGTGTTGCCAGTAAATTTCTGATGTTTTTTGAATTAAGTGTTTTCATGGTATTAAGGATTTTAAGGACTGTTTTCATCATCAAGACAGCCACCCTGAAAAATACCCTTATCTAAAACATAAAATTTAAACGTATCAATCCCAAATCGGGTTTTTCATGCTGAAATCACATAAAAACTCTGCCCTCAAAAAATGAAAATAAAATCACCTCCTAAGAAATGATCCGCACCCCACAGGTAAGGATACCAGGATAATTTGCAGTGAAAACTCCATTGATGTGAAAATACACGAACTACTTTTTTAACTTAAAGTTTATGAAAATATAAAGCACACGATTCTTCAAAATACAGAAGTTTTTCAGATATTTATGGGTAATTTCAAACGGGAACGTTTACTCAAGGTCTAATTTTTGATTATTCAGTATTTTGAAACATCTAATTCTTCTTATTATCCTCCTGGTACCCTTTGGGCAAACTTTTGGATCAGAACCGGAGTCCCGTCCTAAAATAGGATTGGTCTTGTCCGGTGGAGGCGCAAAAGGATTTGCCCATGTCGGGGTATTGAAAGTACTGGAAGAAGCGGGAATCCCTATTGATTATATCTCAGGCACCAGTATTGGCAGTATTATCGGAGGACTGTATGCCATTGGATATGACGCCAATGCACTTGAGGAAATTGTCAAAAGCCAGGATTGGGAAAAACTCCTGAGTAATGAGTATAGCCCGGAAAATGTGACCCAACAGGAAAAATCGGAACAGGCGCGATATAATCTGAGTTTCCCGATCGAATCGAAGCGTATCGCCCTCTCTACCGGACTGCTGAGTGGCCAGAACGTGATGGATCTTTTAACCTATCTGACCTATGGCTACCATGACGTGACTGATTTTTCAAAACTGCCCATCCCATTCAATTGTATCGCCGCAGATATCGCCACCGGGGACGAAGTTGTGCTTAAAAAAGGGTTCTTGCCCCTGGCCATCAGGGCAAGTATGGCTGTTCCGGCCGCTTTTTCAGCCAGCGAAATTGACGGAAGATTATTGGTCGACGGAGGCATCGTCAATAACTTTCCTGTTGACCGCTGCCTGGAAATGGGTGCCGATATTATTATTGGGGTGGACATCATGGACAGCCTAAAAAACAAAAGCAGTATCAGCGGTATCTCCGATATCATGAGCCAACTCGTCAGTCTGATGTCTATTCAGCGCAGCGACAAAAACTCGAAAGAAGTTGACTATTACATACGCCCTTACCTGAATGGCTATTCGGCCTCCAGTTTTACAAAAGAGGCAGCCGACTCCTTAATCCGCCGTGGAGAAGAAGCTGCCCGCAGAATCTATCCTCAACTGATAAGACTGCACGACTCCCTAAAACTTGAAAGGCCTGTTCAAAAACACATCCCTGAATTTGATAATAATACTAAACTATCTATCAACCGGATTGAAGTCGATGGCACTGAAAGATCGACAATTACCTTCTTCCTGGGACAGATTGGCATTGAAAGAGGCGAATATGTTACCATTGGACAGATCAGACAGAGCATCGCCCGGCTATATGCCACAGGCAATTATGAATATGTCAATTACAGAATCATCGGGGATGAAAGGAAGACTCTTCAGCTAAATGTTAAAGAGCGTTCAAATAACCGGCTTAATGCAGGTCTCCATTATGATTCCGACCTTAAAGCGGCCGTATTGCTTAACGCCACGCTAAGAAACCACAATTTCTACGGATCAAGGTTCTCTTTTGATGCCAAGCTTTCCAGTTTACCCATGTTTGCTGCCCGTTATTCTCTTGACCGGGGATGGAAACCCGGCATTTTTATAGGGGCCATGTTTGCTCAGGACCGCTTCTACCGTTATGATGGAAAATCCAAAAGCGCTGAAGTCAATATAAAACTAAACAGCGTACAGCTCTCCACCCAGTCATTTACGTCAAATTCCTCCCGATTAACCCTGGGTGCGTCGATCGAACGCTTCAGTCTGGGATCAGTAATCGGAGATTTTTCAACAGAAGATATCGTTAACAAGACATTCTATAATCTGATAGGGGGCTTCGATCACAACACCCTTAATCACAACTATTTTCCAACAACAGGCATTAATTTGAGCACCTCGGCAAAACTTATCGTCAATAATACTGAATACAATCCTTACATCATTGGTAATTTTTCCTTGCTGACCACCAAATCGGTCACCGACCGGCTGACTTTTCTCCCTTCTTTTAACGCCCGTCTGGTCCTTGGTGAAAATGAATCATTCTTTCACCGTTCATTTCTTGGCGGGGTTCAACAGACAGACTATCTCAACGTTCAGGTTCCCTTCTACGGTTTAAGACGAATGCAGATAATAACAGGAAGTGTCGGAGTCATTGGACTGGAAACCAGGTACCGGATGTGGAAAAAAGCATATCTCTCCCTGATCGGACAGGTCGGAACCTATAGTGAAGATAATTATTTCTTTACCAACAATAGTTGGGTCTACGGGAGCGGTCTTCGATTAGGACTTTACAACAATATGATTGGCCCTTTAGAATTTATGATCAGCACATCCAATAGAAACGGACAGTTTATCCCTTTCTTTTCATTAGGATACTGGTTCTGATCATTAAAAATAAACAATACATGATATTCCCGGCATAAGTTCAAAGCATCAAGATGATAAAAACCTCACTACTGCTTTTGCTTTTATCCCTAAGTCAACTTGTTGCAAGGTCCAAGGATCCGATCGTCTCAATACTTGAACAGAGGTTACCCAACTATTCCGGTTTTTCGGTTTATGCCATCGAGGCAGAATCCGGTAAAGTTTTATGCCAATCTGCACAGAAGAGTCTTACCCCAGCCTCCATCCAGAAATTAATCACCACCTCGGCGGCACTGGAGCTCTTAGGTCCCGATTACTGCTTTGAAACAACGTTAAGCTATACTGGTTCTATCAATCAGCAAAATAAAACTCTTAAGGGAGATCTGATCCTGAAAGGAGGTTGCGACCCCGTTTTTTATTCATCACATTCCGGCAAACACTATCAAAACACCTTTACAGACTGGGGGAACGAGATTAAATCATTAAATATTAACAAAATTGAAGGTAATCTGATCCTTGATCTTTCAGCATTGAACCAAAATACCACCCCGGGCGGCTGGATTTGGGAAGATATTGGGAATTACTATGGTGCCGCACCCTCTGCCCTCTCTTTTGCGGACAACCTTTATAAGATCCATTTTCAATCACCCAATGAAGTCAACCAACCTGTAACTATCCAGTACATTGAACCGGAGATTAAGAATCTGACCCTGATCAATTCCGTTCTTTCCTCGGATATCCAATCCGATCTGGCTATAGTTTACGGGGCACCAGGGTCCCTGCAACAATTGATAGATGGTACAATCCCCAAAGGCCGGAGTAATTTTACAGTAAAGGCAGCCATGCCTGACCCTCCTGTTGCTGCGGCCCGGAAATTAATAGAAAGCTTATCCTCTCAGAAAATCATTTTAACCGGCGACATAATTAAAGGAGTCACTCAGTCTTCAGATCCGGCAATAACCATTATCGCAATTAAAAAATCCCCTCCGCTAAGCGAAATTATTGTCCCGCTTAATAAGGAAAGCATCAATTTGATCGCCGAGCATCTTTTGCTGGAATTAGGGAGAAAATCCAATAACACTCCAACACTTGAATCGGGAATACAATCGGTTAATGAATTCATCAATAAGCACGGTATCTTCAGTGAAGGATTCTTCCCTAAAGATGGAAGCGGGCTCTCCCGATCCGGGGCAACAACGGCCAGAACAATTGTCGAAACCCTTAAATATATCTATGACAGCCAGAATCGTGAAGCATTTCTAAACTCTCTGCCTTTGGCCGGGAGTGAGGGGACGTTGAAATATTTGTTCAAGGGCTCAACCCTTGAAAATAATGTCAGGGCAAAAACCGGCTCGATGGAAAGGGTTAGAAGCATTGCCGGGTTCATGAATACCGACAAAGGCAAGACTGTTATTTTCGCTCTAATAATCAATAACTTTAATTCCTCCAATGGAAATATCAACACGATTATTGAAGCAGTACTGACAAAACTTTTTCATCAGTCCCTGCTGCCATCTTCCGACGCGAAACCCTAATCTTAAAATTTTAAACTTTAGGTTTATAAATTCAAAATTTCACAACTTCATACCTAAAGGAGACTCATTCTTTATTTTTTATACATTTTCATTGAAATTACTTACAGTTTTATTTTGCGGTAAATGTTTTATTTGTACTTTTGCCCCGAAATCTTAAATGCGCTCTTCCAAATATGAGATGAAACATTTAACTTTGAAGAGCGTTATAACAAAAAGATTTTTTCAGGATTGAAGCTATGATTAATACAATTATTAACAACCTAGTCCTCGTGGTGATTCTAATTCTCGTCTATGCTGGGTGAGGAAGGTTGAATATTGTATAAATTCAAAATATTAGGAGCCTTTCTCACAAAATTGAGAAAGGCTTTTTTTTAAAGTTATAATCTTATGAAGAACAATTTAAGGAGTAACACCACTACGCAAGGTCGCAGGATGTCAGGTGCCAGAAGCTTATGGCGGGCAAACGGAATGAAAGAAAGTCATTTTGGCAAACCGGTTATCGCGGTTGTCAATTCATTTACTCAATTCGTTCCCGGTCACGTACACCTTCACGAAATAGGACAATACGTCAAACAGCTGATTGAACAGGAAGGTTGTTTCGCAGCCGAATTCGACACCATAGCTATCGACGATGGAATCGCTATGGGCCATGACGGGATGCTCTATTCCCTCCCCTCCCGCGACCTGATTGCCGATAGCGTCGAATATATGGTTAACGCCCATAAAGCAGATGCAATGATCTGTATCTCCAATTGCGACAAGATCACTCCGGGAATGTTGATGGCCTCAATGCGACTCAATATCCCAACCATCTTTGTCTCCGGCGGACCTATGGAGGCTGGTGAAATCAGAGGTAAACAATACGATCTGATTGATGCAATGGTTATGGGTGCCGATAATAATGTGGATGATGATTTACTTGCCGAGGTTGAACAAAAAGCCTGTCCGACCTGCGGTTCCTGCTCCGGCATGTTTACCGCCAACTCGATGAACTGCCTCACCGAAGCGCTTGGCCTCTCACTCCCGGGCAATGGAACAATTGTGGCGACTCACCTCAACCGCAGAAAATTATTTGAGAAAGCGGCTAAACGTATTGTGGAAATCACTTACGACTATTATCAAAATGGCAACGACAAGGTATTACCCCGCTCAATAGCCAGCCGTGCCGCCTTCAACAATGCCATGACGCTCGATATCGCCATGGGAGGCTCCTCCAATACCGTATTACATTTATTGGCCGTTGCCCACGAAGCCGGAGTAGACTTCACGATGAGAGACATTGACAACCTGTCAAGAAAAGTGCCCTGCATTTGTAAAGTAGCACCCAACTCTCATTATCATATTCAGGAGGTCAACCATGCCGGAGGAATACTCGGAATATTAGGGGAACTGGAAAAGAAAGGATTGCTCGACACTACCACTTTCCGTGTCGACGAAAACAACCTGGGCGAGGCTATTGCCAAATGGGATATTAAACGCACAACCTCAACCGACGAGGCTAAAAAATTATACGCTTCTGCTCCCGGGAACATTGGCAGAAACCTCACAATGGGCTCTCAGGAGTCCTATTACAGGGGCCTGGATGACGACCGTCAGAAAGGTTGCATCCGCGATGTCGAACATGCCTACACGAAAGATGGCGGATTAGCCGTTCTTTTTGGCAACCTGGCATCGAAGGGATGTATCGTAAAAACTGCCGGGGTCGACCCGTCAGTATTCCAATTCAAAGGAACAGCCCGGGTGTTTGAATCGCAGGAGGATGCTTGTGATGGAATTCTTGACGGGAAAATTAAACCAGGCGATGTCGTCATCATCAGATATGAGGGGCCCAAAGGCGGACCGGGAATGCAGGAAATGCTCTACCCTACCTCCTACCTGAAATCGAGGAAACTCGACAAATCCTGTGCATTGCTTACCGATGGACGATTCTCCGGGGGTACTTCCGGGTTGTCCATCGGCCATGTCTCTCCCGAAGCGGCAGGTGGCGGGACCTTAGCCCTTGTGCAGGATGACGACTTAATAGAAATCGATATCCCGGCAAGAAGAATTGAATTGCTTGTCACGGAAGACGAATTGGAACAGCGCCGTAAACAACAGGCTGAACGTGGCAAATCAGCCTATAAACCCTTATCCCGCAACAGAAACATCAGCAAAGCGCTTAAAGCTTACGCCAGTCTTGTTTCATCTGCCGATCAGGGTGCAGTTAGAATTATTGAATAAACAGATAAATTCATGTCACTATGAATGCGAAACCAAGTAAAACAAAAGATTCAGAGCAGAAAGGGATCGAGATCACCGGTTCAGAAGCCTTGATCAGATCGCTCATTGAAGAGGGAGTCGATACAATTTTCGGCTACCCCGGCGGTGCGATCATGCCGGTATACGATGCATTATATGACTTTAGAAACATACTAAAACATGTATTAACCCGTCACGAACAGGGTGCCGTCCATGCAGCTCAGGGTTATGCTCGCGTCTCCGGTAAAGTGGGGGTTTGCATTGCTACCTCCGGCCCCGGAGCTACCAATCTGATCACTGGTATCGCCGACGCGATGATCGACTCCACCCCACTGGTTTGTATCACAGGTCAGGTCGTATCCCCTTTATTAGGCACCGATGCCTTTCAGGAATCTGATGTTGTTGGTATTTCAATGCCGGTGACCAAATGGAATTACCAGATTACCCACGCCGAAGAAATTCCGTTGGCTTTGGCTAAAGCATTCTATATCGCTAAAAGCGGTCGTCCTGGTCCGGTCCTTCTCGACCTGACTAAAGATGCCCAGTTTGGTAAATTAAACTATTCCTACAGGAAATGTCATAAAATACGTTCATACGTTCCTGAATCCCCCATCGATAAAGAGTTACTGAAAAAAGCGGCAGACCTGATCAATGAGGCAAAAAAACCTTTTCTCCTCTACGGTCAAGGAGTCATCCTTGCCGGGGCAGAAAAAGAATTACAGAGCTTCATCGAAAAGACGGACATCCCCGCGGCAGGCACTCTATTAGGGCTTTCAGCCATCCCTACCGACCATCCGCTGAACATGGGAATGTTGGGAATGCATGGCAATTACGGCCCCAACATCAAAACCAATGAGTGTGATGTTCTGATCGCAGTCGGAATGCGGTTCGACGATCGGGTGACCGGAAAAATTTCCACTTATGCCAAACAAGCCAAGGTTATCCACATCGAAATTGACCCGGCTGAAATCGATAAAAATATTAAAACCGATGTCGCTCTTCTGGGCGATGCCCGTCATTCCTTGAGGCTCCTCTCCCGTCTGGTCAATAAAAATAAACATCCTCAATGGATTGACGAATTTCACAAGGCCCATCGCATCGAGGTCGAAAAGGTGATCAATAGCGACCTGACCCCCGCGAAACCGGGATTGACAATGGGCGAAGTGGTCCGGAAAGTTTCTGAATTGACTAATAATAATGCCGTTGTGGTTACCGATGTTGGTCAAAATCAAATGGCTGCAGCACGCTATTCGATGTTTAACCATACCCGGAGCTACGTAACTTCAGGAGGTCTCGGTACGATGGGATTTGGATTACCAGCCGCTATCGGCGCTAAATTTGGCGCTCCCGACCGCGAAGTGGTCGTCTTCTGTGGCGACGGCGGAATCCAGATGACCATCCAGGAATTGGGAACTATCGCTCAGGAAAAACTTCCGGTCAAGATAATTGTTTTAAATAATGATTTCCTTGGAATGGTTCGTCAATGGCAGGAGCTCTTTTTTGAAAAACGCTATTCGTTCACCGAAATTTTAAGCCCTGATTTTGTTAAGTTAGCCGATGCTTACAACATCCCCGGAGCCTGCGTTAGTAACCGGGATGACCTAAATCGGGCATTAAACCTGATGTTTGCAGAAAAAGGACCCTTTTTTCTGGAAGTAAAAATCGAGAAAGAAGACAACATCTTCCCGATGGTACCGGCTGGTGAATCGGTTTCAAATGTCATGCTTAGCGCTGATGAATTAAAATAATCTTCCTGAAAAAATTTTTACGATGAAAAAGGAATACATCATTACAGCCTTCAGTGAAAACCATATAGGATTGCTGAACCGCATCACCATCATATTCACCCGCAGAAAAGTGAACATCGAAAGCCTTACTGTTTCTCAATCGGCTATTAAAGGAATTTCTAAATTCACCATTGTCGTTCACGAAACAAAAGAAAAGGTCGAAAATATTGTCCGGCAAATCGAAAAACAGATCGAGGTACTGAAAGCATTCTATCATACCAATGAAGAAATGATTACTCAGGAAGTTGCACTCTACAAAGTCCCGACTAATGCCTTGATGGACAGTAATCAGTTTGAGAAAATTGTCAGCAGCTACAATGCCCGCATTCTCGAGATTACCCATGAATATACGGTCATCGAGAAAACAGGCCACAGGGAAGAGACTCAGCAACTCTTCGACGTCCTGAACGAGTTCGGGGTAATGCAGTTTATCCGCTCCGGAACCATCGCCATCACGCGATCTCCAATTGAGAAACTTTCTGAGTTTCTTCGCGAAAGAGATGCCCTCTTTGCTAAACTCGAACAAAAAGAAAATAATTAATCATTGTATATCAATTAAATATCTTAACCATATAAAATTCATAAAATGGCAAAAATCAATTTTGGTGGAGTTGAAGAAAACGTGGTGACACGTGAAGAGTTCCCTTTGGATAAAGCAAGGGAAGTAATGAAAAACGAAGTAATCGCTGTTATTGGCTACGGCGTACAAGGTCCCGGTCAATCCATGAACCTCCGTGACAATGGTTTTAATGTAATCATCGGTCAACGTAAAGGTGGTAAAACCTGGGATAAAGCTGTCGCCGACGGTTGGGTTCCCGGCGAAACCCTTTTCGAAATTGAAGAGGCCTGCGAAAAAGCTACGGTAATCCAATATTTACTTTCCGATGCTGCCCAAATCGAAGTCTGGCCTCGCATCAAACCTTACCTCACCCCCGGAAAAGCATTGTATTTCTCCCACGGGTTCGGCATCACCTATAAAGAACGGACCGGAATCGTTCCTCCTGCCGATGTCGATGTAATCCTTGTCGCTCCTAAAGGTTCAGGAACTTCATTGCGCCGCATGTTCCTGCAGGGCCGTGGATTGAACTCCTCTTATGCCATCTTCCAGGATGCCACCGGACGTGCATGGGAAAGGGTCGTCGCTCTAGGTATCGGAGTAGGTTCAGGTTATTTATTCGAAACCACCTTCAAACGCGAAGTTTATTCCGACCTTACCGGCGAACGCGGCACGTTGATGGGTGCAATCCAGGGATTGTTACTGGCACAGTATGAAGTACTGCGTGCCAATGGCCACACTCCTTCCGAAGCATTCAACGAAACTGTTGAAGAATTGACTCAGTCCTTAATGCCTTTGTTCGCCGAAAACGGGATGGATTGGATGTACGCCAACTGCTCGACCACCGCTCAACGCGGCGCTCTCGACTGGATGGGCCCATTCCACGACGCTACCAAACCGGTCTTCGAAAAATTATATGCCGAGGTAGCTTGCGGTAACGAGGCCCAACGTTCCATCGATACCAACTCCAAACCCGACTACCGCGAAGGATTGGAAAGAGAACTTAAAGCATTGCGCGAAAGCGAAATGTGGCAGGCAGGTGCTGTGGTCCGTAAATTACGCCCTGAAAACAACTAAAAACAAAACCGGGTGGAGATTTGTTTCTCTTCCCGGACCTATTGGCTAAAATGCCATTGCTCAAAATTAAAACTTTAAATTATGGATAATCGGGTATATATTTTTGATACGACCCTCCGCGACGGAGAACAGATCCCTGGCTGTCAGCTTAATACAGTCGAAAAAATTGAAGTAGCCAGGGCCCTCGAACAACTCGGAGTCGACGTTATCGAAGCCGGCTTCCCAATTTCGAGCCCCGGCGACTTCAAATCAGTCGTCGAGATCTCCAAAGCGGTAACCTGGCCAACCATCTGTGCATTGACCCGCGCCGTTGAAAAAGATATCGATGTGGCCGCCGATTCTCTCAAATACGCCAAACGCGGGAGAATCCATACCGGGATCGGGACTTCTCCCTATCACATCCAGTATAAACTGAATTCTACCCCCGAGGAAATCCTTGAAAGAGCGGTAAAAGCGGTCAAGTATGCCAAAAAATATGTCGAGGACGTGGAATTCTACGCCGAAGATGCCGGTCGCTCCGACAATGTTTACCTCGCCCGCGTGATCGAAGCCGTAATTAAAGCCGGGGCTACCGTGGTCAATATCCCCGATACCACAGGATACTGCCTCCCCCATGAATTCGGCGAGAAAATCAAGTTCCTGATCGATAATGTGCCCAACATCGATAAAGCCATTATCTCCACCCATTGCCACAACGACTTGGGAATGGCTACAGCCAACACGATATCCGGGATCCTGAACGGCGCACGCCAGGTGGAAGTAACCGTCAACGGAATCGGCGAACGAGCCGGAAACACCTCTCTCGAAGAGGTCGTCATGACCCTGCGTTCTCACAAGGAATTGGACCTCTTCACTAATATCAACACCAAAAACATCTATCGGACTAGCCGCTTGGTCTCGAGCCTGATGAATATGCCCGTGCAACCCAACAAAGCAATTGTTGGACGGAATGCCTTCGCCCACTCCAGTGGTATTCATCAGGATGGAGTATTGAAAAACCGCGAAAACTACGAGATCATCGATCCCGTTGAAGTCGGAATCAGCGAATCCTCCATCGTATTGACCGCCCGAAGCGGTCGGGCAGCCCTGAAACACAGGCTTGAAGTTTTGGGGATTGAACTCACGAAAGAGAAACTCGACCATGTCTACGAGGAGTTCTTGTTACTGGCCGATAAGAAAAAAGACATCAAAGAAGACGATCTGCTCGTTCTGGTGGGAGCTCACGGCGGGTTTGGTGACCGCCGAATCAAACTCGACTTCCTGCAGGTCGTTACCGGGAAAAACCTGGTCCCAATGGCTACAGTCCGTTTGGATATCGCGGGTGAAAAATTCTCGGCAACTGAAGCAGGGAATGGCCCTGTCGATGCAGCCATAAAAGCGGTTAAGAGCATCATCCACCGGAAGGTTACCCTCTCTGAGTTCCTGATCCAGGCCATCACCAAGGGTAGCGACGATATCGGCAAAGTACATATGCAAATTGAACACGAAGGTAATATTTACAATGGTTTCGGTGCAAACACCGATATTATCACCGCTTCGGTTGAAGCCTTCCTTGATGCATTAAACAAGATCGGAAATTCAGAAATTTCCTTTTCTACTAAAGAAAAATAATTAAAAACATCCATTAAATCAGATTGTTTTGGAACCAAAAACGCTTTTTGACAAAATATGGGATGCACACGTGGTGAGACAGGTTGAAGGTGGCCCCAGTGTTCTTTACATCGACCGTCATTTTATCCACGAGGTGACCAGCCCGGTAGCTTTCTCAGGCTTGGAAAACCGCGGTTTAAAAGTCTTCAGACCTCAGAATACGGTGGCTACTCCCGACCACAATGTCCCCACCATCGAACAGCACCTTCCTATCAAGGAAGAACTGTCGCGCAACCAGGTGGAAACATTGAAACGCAACTGCGAGAAACATGGGGTACCAATGTATGGCCTCGACCATAAATGGCACGGGATCGTCCATATCATCGGGCCTGAACTGGGAATTACCCAGCCAGGGATGACCATCGTCTGCGGCGACAGCCACACCTCTACCCACGGCGCTTTCGGGAGTATAGCCTTCGGAATCGGCACCAGCGAGGTGGAAATGGTCTTTGCAAGTCAATGTATCCTCCAGCCCAAGCCCAAAAAAATGCTGATCCGGGTTGATGGACAACTGAAAGAAAACGTCACCGCGAAAGATATTGCCCTGTACGTGATTTCAAAAATCACCACTTCCGGCGGCACCGGCCACTTCATCGAATATGCCGGATCCGCCATCCGCAGCCTCTCAATGGAAGGTCGCATGACCCTCTGCAACATGAGCATCGAATCAGGCGCCCGTGGCGGGATGATCGCTCCCGATGAGGTAACTTTCGAATATGTTAAGGGTCGTGAATATGCCCCCAAAGGAAAAGAATGGGAAGCTAAACTGGCCGCCTGGAAAGAACTGAAAACCGACGAGGGCGCAAAATTCGATACGGAATACACCTACAACGCTGCCGACATCGAACCCATGATCACATACGGAACAAATCCGGGCATGGGCGTGGGCATCAGCGAATCCATCCCTACAGGGGAAAACATGAAAGGCAGTGACCGTATCACCTTTGAAAAATCCCTCGAATACATGGGATTCAAACCGGGTGAAAAGATGAAAGGCAAAAAGATCGATTATGTTTTCGTCGGAAGTTGTACCAACGGACGTATTGAAGATTTCAGGATGTTTGCCAATTTCATCAAAGGAAAACAGAAAGCCACCTGGGTTACCGCCTGGATCGTTCCCGGATCAAAGCTGGTTGAAAAGCAAATCCGCGAGGAAGGTCTGGTCGAGATACTCGAAGCTGCCGGTTTCGAACTGCGCCAACCCGGTTGCTCCGCCTGTCTGGCCATGAACGACGATAAAATCCCCGAAGGGAAATATGCCGTATCAACCTCGAACCGTAACTTCGAAGGCCGCCAGGGACCGGGTGCCCGCACCTTACTGGCCAGCCCGCTCACCGCTGCAGCGGCAGCAATCACGGGCGTGATAACCGACCCGCGCGATATCTTATAATTATTAACGCCTTATCTCTATCTTAAGAATATGAGCATTGAGAAATTTCAAAAACTGACCAGTCCGGCAGTACCGCTGCTGATCGAAAACGTAGACACCGACCAGATCATCCCCGCCCGCTTCCTGAAAGCGGTCGAACGAAAAGGGTTTGGTGATAACTTGTTCCGCGACTGGCGATATAAAAAAGACGGTTCGCCCAACACCGATTTTGTCCTGAACAATCCTACCTTTTCCGGTAAGATTCTCGTTGCCGGGAAAAACTTCGGGAGCGGTTCAAGCCGTGAACATGCTGCATGGGCCGTTTACGACTATGGGTTCCGGGTGGTGGTTTCCAGTTTCTTTGCCGACATCTTCAAAAACAATGTACTGAACAACGGCTTGCTGCCGGTTCAGGTCTCCGAAGATTTTTTGGCCGAAATGTTCGCGACTACACAGTCCGACCCAAAAGCACAATTTGAGGTTGACCTGGAAAATCAAACCATCCGAAACATTAAGACTGGAACCCACGTAGGATTCGACATTAATCCGTACAAAAAACAATGCCTCTTGAACGGATACGATGATATCGACTTTCTGTTAAGCCTGAAGGACGAAATCGCTACTTTTGAAAAAGCAGAAAAATAAACTGCTAAAGAGGTGACCAAGAACATAATGGACAATAAGGTTTATATCATGGATACGACCCTGAGGGATGGTGAACAGACCTCAGGCGTCTCCTTTTCCGAAACCGAGAAACTCAACATCGCCAAAATCCTTCTGGACGAGGTGAAGGTCGATTATCTCGAAATTGCTTCGGCTCGTGTTTCAGAGGGCGAAATGCGCAGCGCAATTCGGGTGATCGAATGGGCTTCAAATACCGGTTATCTCGACAAAATCGAAATACTCGGATTTGTCGATGGCCGAACTTCGCTCGAATGGATTGCAAAAGTGGGCGGCAAAGTGATAAACCTTTTGACAAAAGGATCGTTGCGCCATGTCACCCAACAATTACGCAAAACACCGGAAGAACATCTGGCCGACATCAAAAACTCGATCCAACTGGCCGATCAGTTGGGAATCCGCGTCAATGTCTATCTCGAAGACTGGTCCAACGGGATGCGTAATTCTCCCGAATATGTCCTGTTTATGATCAATGGGCTGAAAGACGAAAAGATTGGCCGGATCATGCTTCCCGATACCCTCGGGATTCTTAATCCGACTGAAACATTCAATTTCTGCAAGGCGGTGATCGAACGGTTTCCAACCCTAAGATTCGATTTCCACGCCCATAATGATTACGATCTGGCTATTGCCAATGTCGATGCGGCTATCCGTGCCGGGATTAATACCATTCACACCACCATCAACGGGCTGGGCGAAAGGGCTGGTAATGCTCCGCTCTCAAGTGTGGTCGCCCTGCTGAACGATCACCTCAAACGCCCCAACTCCATTGTTGAACGGAAGCTGAACATGGTGAGCCGGCTGGTCGAAAACTTCTCCGGAATCCGAATCCCGGGCAACAAACCAATTATCGGCGAGAATGTCTTTACCCAATGCAGCGGCGTTCATGCCGACGGCGATAATAAAGACAATCTTTACTATAACGATCTTCTTCCCGAACGCTTTGGCCGTACCCGTAAATATGCCCTCGGCAAAACCTCGGGCAAAGCCAATATCGCGAAAAATCTCGAAGAGATGGGCATCCGCCTCGACCCGGAAAACCTGAAACAGGTAACCAATAAAGTGATCGAACTGGCCGACAAAAAGGAATCGGTAACATCCGACGACTTGCCATACATCATCTCTGATGTATTGAAAAGCGAGGCAATTTCAGAACATATCTCGCTGAAAAACTACGCCATTTCCCATGCCTTGGGATTAAGACCCATGGCCACGGTCTGTGTCGACATTGACGGGACTCTTTACGAAGAAGCCTCTTCGGGCGACGGACAGTACGACGCCTTTATGAACGCCCTACGCCGGATCTATCAGAAACAAAACAAACAATTCCCGGCTTTGATCGATTATGTGGTAACCATCCCACCCGGAGGAAAAACCGATGCCTTGGTCGAAACGCTGATCACCTGGCGGATGGGACGCGAATTCAAAACACGCGGCCTCGATCCCGACCAGACCGCGGCTGCCATCAAGGCCACGATAAAAATGCTGAACATTATCGAAAACGACACACAGATATTTTAAAAAACTACTGGCAAAAGACTGCTGGCTGCCAGATAATGAAAATTTGACAGAAATCTCAATTTAATAAAATGAAACTCAATCTTGCAGTACTTCCCGGCGACGGTATCGGTCCTGAAATCGTCGATCAGGCACTGAAAGCTGTAAAAGCTGTGGCCCGGAAATTCAACCACGAACTGGAATACAAATTCGGATTGACCGGCGCCATCGCCATCGATCAGGTTGGTGACCCCTATCCTGAAGAGACCCACCAACTCTGTATGGCCTCCGACGCTGTTCTGTTCGGCGCTATCGGCGATCCGAAATTCGACAACAATCCTAAAGCGACTGTCCGCCCCGAACAGGGGCTGCTGGCCATGCGGAAAAAACTTGGGCTCTATGCCAATATCCGCCCGGTCGAAACCTTCGAATCGCTGTTGCACAAATCCCCGCTGCGCCGCGAACTGGTCGAAGGAGCTAACTTTGTGGCCATCCGCGAACTGACCGGAGGGATCTATTTCGGCGAAAAAGGTCGCAAGGATAATGGCAACACCGCCTTCGACACTTGTACTTATACCCGCGCCGAGGTAGAACGAATCCTGAAACTGGGTTACGAATTCGCCCTGAAGCGCAACAAAAAACTGACGGTCGTCGATAAAGCCAACGTACTTGAAAGCTCACGCCTCTGGAGAGAAGTGGCCCAGGAAATGGCGCCCAACTATCCCGAAGTAAAAACCGAGTACATGTTCGTCGATAATGCCGCGATGCAGATCATTCAATGGCCAAAGAACTTCGACGTGATGGTGACCGAAAATATGTTCGGCGACATCCTCACCGACGAGGCCAGCGTGATCACCGGATCACTCGGACTCCTGCCATCGGCTTCCATCGGGATCCATACCTCAGTCTTCGAACCGATCCACGGTTCCTATCCTCAGGCGGCTGGTAAAAATATCGCAAACCCGGTGGCCACCATCCTTTCCGCCGCCATGATGTTCGAGTATGCTTTCAACCTAATGGAAGAGGGCGCTATCATCCGCGAAGCAGTCGCCGCATCGATGGCCGAAGGCATTGTCACCGTCGATATTGCCGAAGGAAAAGCCTACTCCACCTCTGAGGTTGGCGATTGGATTGCCGAATGGATCGCAAAAAAATAATTCAATCAATTTGTACGATACAAGAAAGGCTTCCCTGAAAATGGGAAGCCTTTCTTATTGAGATATCATTAGTCCAAACTAAACCGTTGCAATCTTTTCCCCAATAAGCAAAAAGAGCGGGTATTTTCGTACCTCTCCCTGATATTCTTTTTCAAGTTCAAAATAGACGGAGTTGTATATTATCCTAAATCCGGCCATTCCCATCTGACCGGCCAACTTCTCAGAATCGAAACCATTGTAACCATCGAATTCAGGATCGTGCCTGTGGAAACTTCCATCTTCAGTCACCAGATCGGCGATACAGAGATGCCCTCCCATCTTGAGCAACTGATTGAACCTGGTCAATACCTTCTCCGTATCAGGAACATGATGCAGGGTCATCAGCGTAAAAACAGTATCATACCCGGTGATTTCCCGGTCCGTCTCCAGCAAGTCGATCAGCATCGGCTCGAAGTTCGTAATATGATGCACCCCGATCTTTTCAATCAGCACGTCAATCATCCCGGCGGAAGTATCGGCCAGGGTAATCTCCCCGAACGAATCTTTCAACTCAAAACTCAGCATCCCGGTCCCGCAGCCAAACTCAAATCCCCTTTGCGGCGGTGCGGGATGAATAATCGCCCTGATCTTATCGGCCATAGCCCTGGCCCGCTCCGTCTTAACCGGATCGTTGTCCCATTCTTTGGCCCTTGTATCGAAATTGGTCATAATAACTGTATTTATAAATCTTAAAATTAATTGAAAAATAGAGACCGGCAAGAGTAAGGGAAAAAGATTCTGCCCCGAAAGTCCTGCCGGTAAGAAAAATCACCTGTTTCCGTAAGGAGATAACCGTTTTCAACACATGATTTTATATTTTATTATAGCGCATAATATCTTAACTGTTTTTCGGGATCAACCGCCGATCCTTGTTCCCTTCGCAGAATGAATCCAGCTCCATTGATATTCGATTCCCCCGTTCGCAAATGATTCGTTATCTTTGGCAAAAATTTGTAAGCTATGGAATCGGGAAACAGGATATGTCAGCTTTTCGGGATCAGATACCCGGTGATTCAGGGGGGAATGGTCTGGTGTGCCGGATGGCGGCTGGCTTCAGCAGTAAGCAACCACGGTGGTCTGGGCTTGCTTGGCGCAGGTTCGATGCACCCCGAGACGCTCGAAGAACATATCCGTAAAACCAAAGCTGCGACTGACAAACCCTTCGGGGTCAACATCCCCCTCTTCTACCCGGAGATGGAGCGCATCCTGAAAATCATCGTCAACGAGAAGGTGAAAATTGTCTTTACCTCGGCTGGATCGCCCAAAAAATACACCTCGTTCTTTCACGATCACGGGATCACCGTAGCCCATGTGATTGCTTCGGCCCAGTTCGCCGTGAAATGCGAAGAAGCAGGCGTCGATGCGGTGGTAGCCGAAGGGTTCGAAGCCGGTGGCCATAATGGCCGCGACGAAACCACGACCCTGGCGCTGATCCCTTCGGTCAGAAGGGCGACCTCCCTCCCGTTGATGGCGGCAGGCGGCATTGCCTCAGGCCGCGCCATACTGGCGGCCATGGCATTAGGGGCCGAAGGGGTTCAGATTGGTTCAAGATTCGCGGCAGCAGAAGAGTCGTCTGCCCATCCGGCATTCAAAAAGATGGTGGTTCAGTCCGGCGAAGGCGATACCTTTCTGTCGCTGAAAAAACTCTCTCCGGTGCGGCTGCTGAAGAATAGGTTCTTTGACCAGGTGCAGGAAGCCGAAAAACGGGGTGCCTCAACCGAAGAACTGCAAACGCTGCTCGGTCGCGGCCGTGCGAAAAAAGGGATGTTCGAGGGCGATCTCGATGAAGGTGAACTGGAAATCGGGCAGGTGGCCTCGCTGATCGATTCGGTACAACCGGTAGAGGAGATTATGAAAAAGCTGATCGGTGAATACCGGGAGGCGCTAAATGACCTTTCCGGTAATCCGTCATTCCGGTTCTAATTTTTAATTAAATGCCAATAGTATTTAAGGGTTGAATAAAATAAACCAGTCCTGATACTTATCGCTTGATACTTGATACCAGTAAAATGATCAGATTCGAAAAAATAACGCTGCGAAACGGACTTCGCGTGATCGTACATGAGGACAAAACGACACCTTTTGTGGCAGTGAATGTCTGCTATAACGTGGGGGCTAAGCACGAGAATCCCGGACGGACCGGATTTGCCCACCTGTTTGAGCACCTTACCTTCGGGGGTTCACAGAATATCCCCGACTTCGATGGCCCGACCCAACAAGCCGGGGGCAACAACAATGCCTTTACCACCAACGATATCACCAATTATTATATCACCGTTCCCGATAAAAATATCGAGACCGCGCTGTGGCTCGAATCCGACCGTATGATCGGCCCCAACTTCTCTAAAAAAGGACTTGAAGTTCAGCGAAAAGTGGTGATCGAAGAGTTTCGGCAACGTAACCTGAACAAGCCTTACGGTGATGTGTGGCACCTGTTGCGCGACCTCTCCTACAAAGTTCACCCTTACCGCTGGCCCACGATCGGGCTGACCCCGAAACATATCGAAAAAGCGACGCTGCAGGAGGTGAAAGATTTTTTCTTTCAACATTATGCCCCCAATAATGCGGTGCTGGTTATCAGCGGAAACATTGGCTGCGACGAGGGATTCCGGTTGGCCGAAAAATGGTTCGCCGATATCCCCTCCAGAACAATCGCCGATTCAATTATCCTCGCCGAACCAGAGCAAACCGAAGACCGCGCCCTTACCGTCTATCGCGACGTCCCGGTCGACACCTTCTATATTACCTGGCACATGGGGGCGCGCACCGACCGAAGTTTCTATGCCGCCGACCTGCTCTCCGATATTCTCTCCAACGGGAAATCTTCCCGTCTGGAAGAGAAACTGGTAAAAGAAAAGAAACTCTTTACCGAGGCCGATGCCTACCTGAGCGGGGAAAACGATCCGGGACTTTTTGTGACCACCGGAAAGGCCAATACCGGTATAGATTTCGATTTTGCCCAAAAGGCTTTGATCGAGGAGGTGATCAGTACTGCCGAGACCAGGATCACCGATTACGAACTGGAAAAGGTAAAAAACAAGGTCGAAGCCGACCTTTTGTTCAACGAGATTGGGTATCTCGAAAAGGCAATGCAGTTAGCCTCCTACGAAATCCTTGGCGATGCGGCGCTGATCAATCAGCAGGCCGAACTCTACCGCGACATTACTGTGGAAGATTTGCTGAAAGTCGCGCAGGAGATTTTCCGTCCGGGAAACCGCAACACCCTCAATTATCTCTCCTCAAAAAAAGCCAGTCATGACAGTCAATCGTAAAAATCAACCTCCTGTAAACGAGGTCAACCATATTGAATATCACTACCCGGAGGAGATCCAACTCCCTGGAGGCACCTCATTCTTCGTGATGAACGGCGGCGAACAGGAAGTGGTAAAACTCGATTTTTCGGTGAAAGCCGGGAGTTGGTACGAGCAAAACAAGCTGGAGAGCCTGATGACAGCGGCTATGCTTACCGAGGGAACCTCGACGATGAAAGCTTCGGAGATTGCCGATAAGATCGACTTCTACGGAGCGCAGTTCAGCTCTATCCCTTATTACGACAATAATTACTTGTCTTTAGTAACACTCAAGCGCCATCTTCCTCAATTGCTGCCGTTGATTGCAGCCATGATGCAGGATTCGGTCTTCCCGGAAAACGAGTTCGAGATCATCCGTCAGAAACGGAAACAACGCGCCCTGGTCGATGCCGAACGGGTGGGGCTCATCGCCCAGCGCCGCTTCCTGAGGGAGATGTTCGGCGAAAACCATCCCTATGCCCCGGTCCTCTCTGCTGATGCCTATGACGAGGTCACCTGCGAAGGGGTGAAAGCCCATTATCGGAACAATTACGGGTCGGAACGCTTGAGTATCGTTGGCTCGGGTCATATCGACCAGCAGGTGAAAGAGATGATCCGTGAAAATTTCGGAAAGTCCTGGGGAGGAGCTCAATCTCAGGAAAGAACGGTAACAATCGGACAGAACAATCCTGAACGCTATATCTTCCTGGAAAAACCGGGAGCCAATCAAAATGCCATGACCATCGGCAAACGCTTTCCCACTCAGCATCACCCCGATTCACCTGGCATCAAAGTACTGGTTACCGTACTGGGTGGTTATTTTGGCTCACGCCTGATGACCAACCTAAGGGAAGAGAAAGGATTGACCTATTCGATTCACGCCTCTGCTATCTCGTTTATCCGACAAGGACTATTTATGATCCATGCCGAAGTGGCCGCGGACAAAACGGATGAAGCGGTTAGGGAAGTCTTCCGCGAAATGGAGAAATTACGCAATGAGCTGGTCCCGGAAGAGGAATTACAGCCGCTGCGCAATTATATGTTGGGAAGAATACTGGAAGAGTTCGACGGCCCCTTTGCCCGTGCCCAAAGCTTTGCCTCAATGCGCGAAGGGGGACTCGATTTTAGCTATTTCGACCGACTGATCGATACGATCAAAACCATCACCCCGCAACAAATCCTGGAACTTGCCCGGATTTATCTCGATCCCGAATCAATGACCACCGTTGTGGCCGGGATCAAAGAGAAATAAAGAGACCAAATCAAATAGTAAATATTTAACTGTTGCTGATTACCGGCAACAGTTAAATATTTACCTGTTTATCGATCAGGTAAACATTACGTTCCGTCGCTGTACGGGAAACCAGTTCGCCGATGAATCCGGCAACAAAGAGCTGAACCCCGATTATCATCAAGGCCAGCGCCAGGAAGAAGTAAGGGCTTTCGGTCACCCGTTCGACCAGTACCCCCTGAAACAGGTTATAGAGTTTGTAGGCGCCCAACCATAAAGCCGACAGGAAACCCAACAGGAACATCAGCGTTCCCAAAGTTCCGAAAAGGTGCATCGGTCTTTTACCAAAACGGGAGATAAAAGTGATCGACATCAGATCGAGATAGCCATAAATGAAACGGCTCAACCCGAATTTAGTCACCCCGTATTTCCGGGCCTGATGTTGCACTACCTTCTCACCGATCTTCGTGAAGCCGGCTTTCTTGGCCATATAAGGAATATAGCGGTGCATCTCACCGTAAACCTCGATACTTTTAACCACATCCAGCTTATAGGCCTTCAACCCGCAATTAAAGTCATGAAGCTTGATCCCGGTGAAGCGGCTGGCCGTGGCATTGTATAACTTACTGGGTAAGGTTTTCGAGATCGGATCGAAACGTTTCTTTTTCCAACCCGAAACCATATCATACCCCTCCTCCTTAATCATACTGAACAGGCCTGGGATCTCGTCGGGACTATCCTGGAGGTCGGCATCCATCGTAATCACCACATCGCCCTGAGCAGCCTCGAAGCCGGTATGCAGGGCAGCCGACTTGCCGTAATTCCTTCTGAACCGGACCCCCTTCACATTGGGATCGGACGAGGATTGCTGCTCGATCCATTGCCACGAACCGTCGGAGCTTCCATCGTCGACAAAAAGTAATTCATAGGTAAAGCCGTTGGCCTGCATGACTCTTTTGATCCAATCATGCAGCTCGGGCAATGATTCGACTTCATTATAGAGGGGAATTACAACAGAAATATCCATTCGAAAATTATTCTTTCTAATCTATGTTATCGCCTTCCACCTCGTGAAACGGGTTGGAAGGATTCTTCTTGAAAATCAGCGCCAGGATCAATGAAAAGATAAATCCCATCAGCGTCAGGCTGAAAAGCTGCGAGATGGCCATCAGCATAGGGGTCATCATCGTTTTCGACATATTGACCATCGATTCCACCTGGTCTTCGCTCATCCCGCGCGAAAGCAACGTCTCCTCGGTAAAAGCCATCAACTTATCGACCAGGGTCGGGTCAATGAATTTATAAAGGATATAAGTAAAGAATCCGAGGATGATCGAGGCAAACAACGACTGCAACGTTCCAAGGCCTAAGGCACGATTGTAGGGCATACCCTCTTCCGGATTGGCCTGACTGTAGCTCTTCATAGCCCAGCCAATGCCCCCGATGATGATGGCATAAGAGAGATAACCCGAAACTTCGGCGAAAGGTTTCCCAACAACATAGAAGATTACAGTATTTAATACCAGGGCAATTCCTAGGTAAAGGCCATAAGTCATTGCCGCTTTTGATACTGAATTAGGTTGATTATCCATAGACGTATAAGCTTATGATAAAATTAAGAACAAATATATTGTATTTTATTGAACTTGGGCCAACCTGCCGACAGAACTTTGGAAATTGGTTTCCCAGTAGAAAACATGGCTGTCCGACGGCAGTAAACCAGTTGGAGAAGCCCCCCATGAGCGCTTGCAATCCATATCCAGAAATATTGACAAACATTTTTCAGTCCAAACCACACTGACAAACAACCAGATACCAAAACTTGACTAAAAAAAACGCCCGGATCCCTATTTTTGTTTGGTACAAAATGAATTTTTCATACTTTTGCGCCGGGTAAGTCCTGCACGACCAGCTCCTGTTGAACTCCCCCAGGGTCGGAAGACAGCAAGGGTAAACGGTCGTAGCGGTGCGATGTAGGTAGCTTACCCACTTGCCGGATTAGCTCAGTTGGCCAGAGCACGTGATTTGTAATCTCGGGGTCGTCA
>CAZWBR010000014.1:0-78297 GCA_964632305.1 uncultured Prolixibacteraceae bacterium | reverse complement strand
AAATTTCAAGCTTTTCAAAGAACTTTTTTAGATTTTAATGGGACAGTAATGAAACTGAATATACATCTAATCGATGGAATTGCTCAAATACTTTTTTGACAACTCCGACTAACAATAATAACAATGCCTTTCAACCGACGATCCATAGTGCTGGTTATACTATTTCTGCTTACACTCCACCCCTCTTTGTATAGCCAAACTGTTCAGGAAAAAATGATCAGTGGTACTTTTTCCAACATGACATTAAAGAATTTTCTCGATCAAGTAGGAAAAGAAAATAACATCCGTTTTTATTTCAAGGAAGAATGGGTGGTAAAGTATATGGTTAATCAAACGATTAACGACCAGCCCTTGATACAGGTCCTAAATTCCCTGTTCAAGGATCAAACGCTGAGTTTCCGGTTCTTCCAGGACAATGGAGTAATCATTTTCCCTAAAGGCGAAGATGGTCGTCGGGGAATAGGTGATGAGTCGCAGCTTTTAATTATCGGTGATCCCATTAACGAAGGAAGATTCAAAAAAGCGCATATAATAGGAAAGATAACCGACGGACAGGATGACATGCCGTTGGTTGGTGTGCTTATCAATCCATTAGGAACAAAAAATACGGTTTCAACGAATAGCAAAGGGAGTTTTAACCTGGAATTACCTACGGGCAATTACACCCTCCAGTTAAACCTGATGGGATACGAACCCATATACCAGAAAATCAAACTGATCGAAGACGGAACAGCCAATTTTGAGCTTTTCCAACAAACCCACGATTTGGAAGAAGTGACTATTCTTGGGGATAAAAGTAATGTGACCAGGGCTCAGATGAGCATCGTAAAGCTGAACTCTAAAACACTGAAAGAGCTCCCCGTCATGATGGGTGAACCAGACCTGATAAAAGCCATGGTCATGATGCCTGGCATACAAAGCGTTGGAGAAATGTCTTCCGGATTCAACGTTCGGGGAGGTAACACCGATCAAAACCTTGTACTCCTCGATGGCGCCCCGGTTTTCAACACGTCACATCTCTTCGGATTCTTTTCCATGATCAATCCGGATGCCGTGCGCGACGTCACTCTGTTCAAAGGAGGAATGCCTGCCAGTTACGGGGAGCGGGTAGCTTCGATCGTTGATGTCCAGTCCAAAGAAGGAAATCAGCGAAACCTTAAATTTTACGGAGGGTTAGGAATAATTAACAGCAGGTTTACCCTCGAAGGTCCTTATAAAAAAGAAAAGAAAAGCACTTTTCTTATCGGAGGACGATCGACCTATTCCGATTGGATACTCAGACAAACCAAAAATGAGCAATTCCTCAACAGTGTGGCCAATTTTTATGATATCAACGGAAATACAGACCTTGTCTTTGGTACAAATAACCATCTTAAATTGATGGGATACATAAGCTCAGACAAGTTTAACCTTAACTCAAGCTCCTTGTATAACTATGCCAACAGGATCGGATCGGCCAACTGGCAAATGAATATTACTGAGAAATTAGTTTCAGCCCTGAATCTCGCTTACAGCGCCTACAATTTCAAGTTGGACCAAAAAGACAATGATTATAAAGCAGATGACTATATTCTGAAAACCAGCCTTACTTACAATAGCATAAAGTATTCACTTGCCTGGCTTCCAAACGATGCACACCGAATCACGGGAGGTTTTCAACGAATGGGTTACCGCATCAATCCGGGAAAGATTGCCCCTGCTTCCGACACAACGAATATCATATTCCAGTACGTCCCTAAAGAAAGTTCGGTTGAAATGGGCGTATTCCTTGAAGACGATTTTGATGTCACTGAAATTTTAGCACTTAGCATGGGAGTGCGATATTCCAATTTCGCGGTTAAAGGTCCTTCGATGGTTTATCTCTATGAACCCGGACAAACAAAAAATCCGCTGTCCATTACCGATTCAATCAGTTTCTCATCCGGGAAGAGAATTAAAACTTACCAGGGTTTCGAACCGCGTATCGCCCTGAAATATATGCTCGATCCTAAAAGTTCCGTAAGACTTAGTCTGCAACGAATGCACCAGTATGTCAATCAATTGTCAAACACATCGGTGGCTTCCCCTGCCGATTTCTGGAAATCAAGTGATTATTACGTCAAACCGCTGGTTAGTAACCAGGTGGCTTTAGGCTATTTCAGCAACCTGAAGAACGGGATATACGAGATTTCAGCTGAGCTTTATTACAAAAACCTGAAAAACCTGACCGAATATAAAAATGGGGCTACACTTATAATGAACCAACATCCCGAAACCGACATCATTCAGGCGAATGGCTATGCTTACGGGCTCGAACTTTATGCGAAAAAAACTGAAGGAAGATTAAACGGATGGTTGAGTTATACCTATTCACGCACCATGCGAAAAACAACCGGTGAGTATGATGAAGAAAAAATCAATAACGGGAAATATTATCCATCGGCTTATGACAAACCACACGACCTGACAGCGGTAATGAATTACAAGATAAGCCGCCGCTGGAGGTTCTCCGGTAATTTTGTGCTCTCCTCAGGACGACCGGTAACATTACCCGAACTGAAATACGGTTACGACGGCAGACAAATTGTTTATTATTCCGACCGGAACAAATACCGGATGCCACCCTATCACCGTCTGGACCTTTCCATCACCTTCGATGAAAACCTTCGTAAGAAGAGAATGTGGAAAGGAAGCTGGACATTTTCCGTTTATAACGCTTACGGACGGAAAAACCCCTACTCGGTATTCTATCGCCAGGATCCGTCAATCCAACTCGCCGACAAAGAACCCAATGCATTGTATAAACTCTCGGTGATCGGGGTTCCTGTCCCATCAATAACCTATAATTTTAAATTCTGATGATCAGACTAATAATCAGTTTTATTGGAGGCCTGATACTCTTTACCTCGTGCGAAGAGTATTATCATCCTGATTTGGATAGGATGAAAAACGTGGTTGTTATTCAGGCCCAAATATGCAATGACCCCAACCAAAGCTATGTAAAAGTCAGCAAGACAGCCAACTTCAATAATTACTACACCGAGAATCCTCTTTCCGGCGCGAATTGTTTTCTGATCTCCTCAGAGGGTGAAACCATCGAAGGGTATGAACAATCCGCCGGTAATTTTGCTTTTCCGGTCATCCCGACTGCCGGATCAAAATATAAGCTCCAGGTAAACGTTGAATCCGAAACCTATGAATCGGACTTTGAAACCATGCCCGCCGAGACAACTTTCGACTCAATTTATGCGGTAAAAGCCAGCAAATTAACCTATATTACCAACTCCTCCGGAAAACCATCATCTGTTTATGATAATGGATTTGAATTAAAGATTGATGCGCCCATCTCAGCGGACAACCGATACTACCTGTTTAATTGGCGTGCTGTGCTCCAGTGGAAATATACCCCCCTGGAAATCGGTGCTGAGACAACTTACGGATGGAAATCCTATTACAGCAAAAACGAAACCTTCAACATTGCAGGTCCTAAAGAGTATTCCAACACCGACCGGATTAAGAATCACACCCTGCTCTACAGAAGCACGAACTCCTTGACCTACCTCGATTCTCTGGCAATGGTACCGAGCGGATGGATCATAATGATCGATCAGCTTAGTATTTCCGAAAAAAGTTACACTTTCTATGATAAAATAAACGACCAGCTTACGGCCAGCGGGCAGTTGTTCGATCCGGTTTATTCGCAGATTTATGGAAATATTCATTGCACAACCAATCCGGGAAAAGTTGTTTTAGGAAATTTCAACCTCTGTTCTTACAAACACTATCGTTATTTCGTAAACGCACAAAAAAACTCCAAGGTTATATATCAACATGAAATCAACAGAGTGACATTTATCCTTGATAACGGAGTGACTACCGGAACCGCACCCTATTTCTGGGTATATTAAGAACTAATGAATGACTGCATTCAATATGACTGACTATCAAATTAAGATTACAAATGCGATTAATACTGATTCACAATAAAATGATACGCATATTCAGTATAATACTAATCCTTACGGGAATTTGGGATACAACCCTGGCCCAGGACCGATCAGCCTTCAGGATTATCACCGATAGGGAGGTTTACGTGAGCGGCGAAACGGTATTGGCCAAATTGTATCTACCATTCAGGGAGCAATCGAAAATTGTCTATGCTGATATCGCCTCCCTTTCAGGAGAACATATTACCGGGGTAACCACCGAAGCAACCGATCATCAGGCAGCGGTTTATATAGAATTGCCCGACTCTCTCGAAACTGCAGCTTATCTCGTACGGGTTTTTGTCAACGAAATTGATTCGAAAACATTTGCTGCCCAGGAAATCCTCGTGGCTAATCGCTTCGACAAGCTGACCCGGATGAATGACTTCCCCCGAATAACCGAAAAAGAAATTAGCGCTATTCAACCTGATGGGCTTAATATCACTGGGCTAATGAAGGAATATCAACCATCGGCCGCGATAAAAACGGAAATCGCGATCTCCGACAAACTACTGAGTGAAATCAATGGCAACCTTTTGGTTAGTGTTTCCGAGGTGGTACCACGATTTGATTTGCCGCAAATTCAGTTAAACGCGGTAAACAATGAGTCTGGTATTCCTGAAGACAAGGGGATCGTTATTAACGGCACTGTTGTCAACACAACCAGCTCAAGACCAATTGAAAATGCAACTATATTTCTGACCATCCCCGATTCAATACCCTATTTCCAATACTATAACACAGGTGCTGATGGAAAGTTTTCTTTCCTGATCAAGGATCGCTCCGGAAGGATCCCCTTGGTGATCCAATGCTTTGACCATGAGAATGCCCAACCAGCCAAAATAATACTCGAAAAGAAATTCAACATACAAAGTCCGCAACCTAAAACAGAACAAACCTCTGTTCCTGCTGAGATCGTACAATTCGTTGAAAAAACAGCCGATGCACGATTGATGAAAATATTGTTTGAACAGGAACTCATCAATAATGTTGAGCAAACCAATGATACAGCCCTGAATTACCCCTATTACGGACGACCAACCAAAACAGTTGATCCTGATCTTTTTTATGATCTGCCCGACTTTAACGAGATATCCAGAGAGCTGCTGCCCAGCGTCAGATTCAGAAATACCCGGAATGGCCCTCAGTTGAGGGTCCTCAACCTCCCTGCAAAATCCTATTTTCAGGAACAACCTTTGATTTTGGTCGATGGCATTCCAATATCCAATGTCGAATTAATAAAAGATATGGGTACCAGCTCATTGGACCGGGTCGATTACAGCTTAACGGAACGTTTTTATGGCAATCTGCAATTCCCGGGGATCGTTGCGTTGTACACCAAAACAAGCGAAAACAGACCTATCCGTGAAAGCGACCGGTTGGTGGTGACCGAGATTGAAGCCAAACAACCCGGTTTTAATCTATCACAATACACTAAATCGGCTCCCAATATCCCGGATATCAGGCAAACCCTTCTTTGGAACCCTTCAATACCTCCGGCAAAAAACATCGCCCTGAACTTCCAAACCTCCGAAATAAAAGGGACTTTCCGACTTGTTGTTTGCGGAACGACAAAATCGGGCGAACAATTTATTCATGAACAGTTTTTCGAAGTAAAATAAAACCGGATGGCACGACATAATTACATTCTATTAATTGCAGTAGTACTTTGGCTTGGGTCGGGTTTTGTATCGGCACAGGACAAAACACCTTCAAAATGGTTTGAAGAAAAAATAAGGGGTGAACGCTTTATCCCTTATCGCATGTACGATGGTGATCCATTTTACAACCCGGAATGGGAACCGGGCAAGATAAGGTTTACCAATGGGGAGACCCTTGACAGCCTTTTTCTGAAATACAGCTCCTATGCCGATGAGCTCATCTACTTCAACAGCGATCTGAATGCAATGATAACTATTGACAAAGAAAGCATCGAAAGTTTCTCCCTCGAAACGGGTGATGGCCTTCACCATGAATTCCGCAGGCAAGACTCCGACCACCTCGCTCACGGAAACCATTTCTATGAAGTACTCTACGATGGCAATACTTCGCTGCTCTCCTACCGAAGAGTCGAATTGCTCCAGTGTTCTCCCTATTACCATGATATCACCAAATCGCTAGTGAACCAGATTTACAGCAGAACTAACAAATTCTATCTTTACTCCAAAGAAGGCAGAGACTGCCGAATTCGGCCAAAAAGGGGCTCGTTGTATTTACAATTCACCAAACAGGAGAAGAAAGAAATCCGCAAACTTCTGCGAAATGAACATATCGCTATCACCGACGAGAAGAGTTTTGTGAAAGCATGGGCAGTTATCGATCAAAATGGTTATACCCCCCAATTTATAAGCGAATAACAAAATAAGTATTGTAAACCACCCTTGTATTTCAACCAGACAGCAAAGTAATTCCACAGTAAAACCCCGGAAACAACTAAGTCACTGATTACGCCCATCTGCAACAAAAGTCGCTATGCAACAAACAGATATACATTAAAACATTAACCAACTACCGGAGTTCGGCTTTAAACTGAATAGTTGGCAACCGATAGGCAACACGTTAATTCCGTACCAGGGAATTGGCTGGATAGATTTAAAAAGCATACAACCATCCGAACATCAGTAGTTAACGGCTCTTTGTCCGGGATTTTTCAATTTATATTTTCTGCAAAATATTTGATAATCCCCTAAAAAGGAGATAATTTTCCTGTCGAATACGAATTGGAATCTTTCTTCTGATTAAGTCTGAACGGAATCAATATCTTCCCATGTTTATTTCTGAGATTTTTTCACGGGAGAAAACATTCACAAAGTCTGAAAAACGATTATTATCCTTAACTAAAAATAAATCAGTAAAATGAAGTCTAATCTTTTTGCCGCAATCATGTTCTTGTTTCTGGCCTGCAGTTTCAATGGTCTCGCTCAGGTCTTTAAGAATAATGATTTAACAATCACAAAACTCGAAGCGAATATGTGGGTCGTCGAAACATCCGACAGCACCACCATGTACATCATCGAAGGAACAAAAAAGGCCATGCTGATCGACACCGGCACCCGATGCAAAAACCTGGATGAGGTAATCCAAAAAATAACGACCAAACCGTTGGAAGTAGTTTTAACTCATGCCCATCAGGACCATGCAGGAAATATCAACTACTTCAAAGAGATATGGCTCCACCCCTTTGATAAAGAGTTGTTACAACCCTATAAGGGAACAATCCACTACCTGAAAGACGGACAAATCTTCGACCTTGGGGGTACCCAATTGGAGGTGGTGCACACCCCGGCTCACACCCCGGGTTCAATTATACTTCTCGATCGCAAAACCGGCAATTGTTATTCCGGCGATTCATTCGGATCGGGCCAGGTATGGCTGCAGCTCCAGCCATCAGCTCCAATAAAGACCTATATCAATTCCTGCAAAATAATGGAGAAATTAATGGATAACGGGATTAAAAATGTTTACTGCGGCCATTATCCTTATGTCAAAAAAGCATATGATAAAAGCTACATCACCGCCATGCGCGAATTAGCCGAAGCCATCGATAACGGAACGGTAAAGGATGCCAAACCTTTCTCTAAGAATTTCTCCTCCGGGGGAAGCAAAGCGATGATTGCGACCAAAGGTTCGGCCAACATAGTTTATAACCCGGCTTATATTAAATAATATTTCTGAATCATGGAAAAACGACAATTCTTAAAGATCGGCATCGTGGGCATAGGGGCATTGACCCTCTCAACCCGGAAATCAGCAGCATTGGAGTATTACCCCAATAAATCGGAGAAGAAATGGGCGGTTCTTTACGGCACCTGGTGTGGCTCCTCACGCGATGCGGGAGTCTGGATCTCGGAGGGGATGGATGGCATAGCCAACGTCTTCGATGTCCGCGAAAACCCCGACTTGTCCATGTATGATCATATCATAATTGGCGGCGCTATCAGAAGCGGTAAAGTATCGGAACAGCTTCAATCCTATCTCGAAAAAAACAGGACTACCCTGAAAAATAAGGTTCGGGGACTCTTTGCTGTATGCGGGAACGGGATGCGACCGGTGGGCCCGGAACAAAAAACCGCCATGATTGACAATCACCTGGCTAAAATGTGGGCGTTTCATCTGTCCCCTCAAAAGTATTTCTTGGCAGGATAACCTATGGCTTGATGGACTCCGAATCCCAAAAAATGATCAAGGGGTTTAACATGCCCGAATACGATAATCTGAAACGTCCGGAGTGTATGGCTTTCGGAAAGGAAATCCTGCAATCCGTAAAGTAATCATCCCGGCCAACAATTTTAACCGAAGTTTACCATTAATCACAGAACCATTGTTTCTGATTATCATTCTAAAGGGGTTAATACGATGAATTCCATAATGTAAAGACGGTCCTTGTGCTGCTATAACAACTGATTATCTTACCTCTAAACTAAAAACATGAAAAATATCTGTCGCCGCATTACCTCGTTCGGTATTGTTCTTTTATTGTCCATTGCCTTCTCCTTTCCTGATCAGTGTCAGGCCAGTCAAAAACCGGATGATGAGCAATTAATCAAGGGGATCATTGCAAAGATGACCCTCGAACAAAAGGCTCAGTTGGTCATTGGCACCGGGATGTTTGTTGATCGTCCGGATACGTCAAAGGCAAAATCACCTTCCGGTTCGGCAGAGAATATCTACGCCGCGATGGTCCGCAAAATACGCAAATACCTGCCCGGAGCCGCCGGCAACTCGGCAGAGTTCCCGGAATTAGGCATCACAACCCAGGTATTGAGCGATGGACCTGCCGGCCTGCGGATCCAACCGAAACGTGATGAGGAATCAAAGACCTATTACTGCACGGCTTTCCCGATCGCGACGGTCTTAGCTTCATCATGGGATACCGATCTGGTTTACCGTGTCGGACAAGCCATGGGTAACGAGGTAAAAGAATATGGATCGGATATATTACTGGCACCTGCCCTTAACATCCAACGGGATCCGCTCTGTGGACGAAATTTTGAATATTATTCCGAAGATCCTTTGGTTACAGGAAAAATAGCGGCTGCAATGGTTAAAGGGGTTCAATCGAATGGTGTGGGAACTTCAGTCAAACACTTTGCGGCGAACAACTCCGAAACCAACCGAATGTCGGTTAATACGATGGTCAGCGAACGGGCCTTGCGCGAAATCTACCTGAAAGGATTCGAGATTGCCGTGAAAGAAGCCCAACCCTGGACCGTCATGTCGTCGTACAATAAAATAAACGGGGTTTACACTTCCGAAAGCTACGATTTGCTGACCAAAATCCTTCGTAATGACTGGGGTTTTAAAGGATATGTAATGACCGACTGGGGTGGCGGCAGCGATGTCGTCAATCAGATGAAGGCGGGCAATGATATGATTCAGCCGGGGCAGCTCCAACAGTTTAATGATTTGATTGCGGCAGTAAAAGAGGGCAAACTGGAAGAGAGCATCCTCGATGGAAATATTTCAAGGATTCTGAAGGTCATGCTGAAGACACCCCGTTACAACAAGTACAATTATTCCTCTAATCCCAATCTGAAAGCCCATGCCGAGGTGACCCGTCAGGCCGCCACCGATGGGATGGTATTACTGAAAAACAGCACTAATACACTGCCAATCCCATCCTCCGTGAAATCGGTGGCCGCCTTTGGCAATACCTCCTACGATTTTATTTCGGGAGGTACCGGCAGTGGCGATGTCAATGAAGCCTATACCATCTCCCTGATCGAGGGGCTGACCAATGGAGGATACACCAACGACCAGGAACTCACTCAGGTCTATGAATCTTATCTCCGTCAATCAAAAAGTGTTCAGAGCCCAACCAATGCGCCTTCACCGATGTTTAGGGGTAAAACGCCGGTCGCCGAGATGGCCGTCCCGGCAAACCTTGCTGAAAAGATGGCCCAAAAGGCTGATCTTGCCCTGATCACCATTGGCCGTAATGCCGGCGAAGGGAGAGACCGCACCGCCACTGAAGGTGATTTTTACCTCAACTCTACCGAGAAAGAGCTCATCAAAAATGTGTCGGAGGCTTTCCGTGCCAAAGGGAAAAAGACGATTGTCATCTTAAACATCGCCGGAGTGGTGGAGACGGCAAGCTGGCGGGAGATCCCCGATGCCATCCTTTTGGCCTGGCAACCCGGTCAGGAGGCAGGTAATTCGGTGATTGATGTTCTGAGCGGGAAAGTTAATCCGTCAGGAAAACTGGCCGTGACCTTCCCCGTTTCGTACAACGATACCCCTACTGCGAAAAATTTCCCGGGCAACGCGGTGAAATCGGAGGCCACAGATAATGCTCCCGACCTTTCAGGCTTCTCCTTCCGGCGAAGGGTCCCATGGGAAATAACCTATGAAGAGGATATTTATGTGGGCTATCGCTATTACAGCTCCTTTAAGGTCCCGGTGGCTTACGAGTTTGGATATGGCCTCTCCTATACCAACTTTGAATACAGCAACCTTAAACTAAAATCAAAGGTTTTTAACGGCAAGCTGACCTTTTCGGTCGAGGTAAAAAACAGCGGAAAGACAGCAGGGAAAGAGGTGGTCCAGGTTTACGTAAGTTCTCCTTCAGGGAAACTGCAAAAACCGGCTGAAGCGCTTACTGCCTTTGGGAAAACCAAACTACTGAAACCCGGAGAATCACAAACCCTATCCTTTACCCTCGAAACGAAAGATATCGCCTCATTCGATGAGGCATCCTCTTCCTGGATTGCCGAGGCAGGCGATTATACGGTTAAGATCGGGGCTTCTTCAGCGGCCATAAAACAAACCGGTCATTTCACGATCAGCAAAGAGCTGAACGCGGGTAAGGTGAGCAAGGCTTTGACCCCTGCCGTGACAATCAGCAAACTTGCTGCCAAATAGAAAGAATACAAATATAAAATCTTGCAAATGAGAAGATTGTTCTTCCCATTGATCCTGTTGATAATCCTCACGGCCAGTTCCCAAAAGATATGGGAACGAACCGGTAACGGAGTGATTATCCATCCTGTACAAAAATCCGAAGCCAGTGCCAAAGTCCTGAAACTGGAGGTAATCAACGACCGGATCATCCGCCTTGTGGCCTCCCCCACTGGCCGGTTTGCGACGGTCAAGAGCCTGAGTGTGATCGGCCAACCGGCTCCCCCGCAGTTTAAGGTTGCCGAGGCCGGCGATACCCTCACCGTCTCTACGGCGAAACTGCGAGCCAAGGTAGCGCTGAAAACCGGCCGGGTGATCTTCTGTGACGAGAATGGCCGGCTGATCACCCGCGAACGGGAGAACGGCAAATCGTTTGCCCCGATCACCGTCGAAGGGACCAGCGGCTATACCTTCCGCCAGGTGTTCGACTCGCCCGGCGACGAAGCGTTCTACGGCCTTGGCCAGCACCAGTCCGACGAGTTCAACTACAAGGGAAAGAACGAAAGCCTCTATCAGTACAATACAAAAGTGTCGGTCCCGTTGATCGTCTCCAACAAGAACTACGGCATTCTGTGGGATAACTATTCCCTGACCAAATTTGGCGATCCGCGCGACTATTCCGACCTGAACCTCTTCAATCTTTACGATGCCAGGGGGGAAAAGGGCGGATTAACAGCCACCTATTATATCGGATCGGACACCACCAAAATCTTCGAACAACGAAAAGAGTCAGCCATCGATTACGAGAACCTGACCACCATCAAAAAATTCCCGGAGAAATTCCCTTTCAACCGTTCCACCATCGTATGGAAAGGAACGATTGAACCGAAAGAGAGCGGCCTCTTCCATTTCAAACTCTATTATGCCGGGTATACCAAACTCTTCATCGACGATGAACTGATCGTACCCGAGCGTTGGCGAACCGCGTGGAACCCCAACACCTATAAGTTCGCGAAAGATTTGGAGCAGGGCAAACGCTATTCTGTCCGACTGGAGTGGAAACCCGATGGCGGGGTCTCCTATATCGGTTTGAAAGCGCTGAGCCCGGTTAACCCCGCCGACCAAAACGCCCTGTCGCTCACCTCCGAGATGGGCGACCAGATCGATTATTATTTCATTCGCGGCAACAACATGGACGAAGTGATCAGCGGATACCGCACCCTCACCGGCAAAGCGCCTATCATGCCCAAATGGGCGATGGGTTACTGGCAGAGCCGCGAACGTTACAAAAACCGCGACGAACTGATCGATGTCGTGAAAGAATACCGCAAACGCGATATCCCGATCGACAATATCGTCCTCGACTGGAGCTACTGGCCCGTCGACGCGTGGGGTTCCCACGAGTTCGATCCCGCGAATTTCGCCGACCCGGCCGCGATGGTGAAAGAGGTCCACGATCTGAATGCCCGAATCATGATCTCGGTGTGGCCAAAATTTTATCACACCACCGATCATTATAAGGAATTCGATTCCAAAGGGTGGATGTACCGGCAGGCGGTGAAAGACAGCGTTCGCGACTGGATCGGGAAAGGTTATATCGGTTCTTTTTACGATGCCTACAGTCCCGAAGCCCGTAAACTGTTCTGGGAACAGATCCGCGAGCATATCTACACGAAAGGCTTCGATGCCTGGTGGATGGATGCCTCCGAACCCGACATCCTCTCCAATGCCAGCATGGAATACCGCAAACAGCTCTCCACGCCAACGGCTTTAGGGCCGTCGACCAAATATTTCAACGCCTACGCGCTGATGAATGCTGAAGCGATCTACAACGGTCAGCGCGGCGTCGATCCCGACAAGCGGGTCTTCCTGCTCACCCGCTCCGGCTTTGCCGGCCTGCAGCGTTACTCCACCGCCACCTGGAGCGGCGATATCGGCACCCGCTGGGAAGATATGAAAGCCCAGATCTCCGCCGGACTGAACTATGCCCTCTCCGGCATCCCTTACTGGACCATGGATATCGGCGGCTTCTGCGTCGAGAACCGTTACACGAGGGCCAGGGAGGGATCGGAAGACCTGAACGAATGGCGCGAGCTTAACTCACGCTGGTACCAGTTCGGGTCGTTCTGTCCGTTGTTCCGCAGCCATGGCCAGTTCCCCTACCGGGAAATCTACAACATGGCCCCCGAAAACCATCCCGCTTACAACAGCATGGTCTATTACAATAAACTGCGTTACCGCCTGATGCCCTACATCTATTCGCTGGCCGGGATGACCTGGTTCAACGATTATACCATCATGCGGGCCATGGTGATGGATTTCGGCAGCGACACCAACGTGAACAATATCGGCGACCAGTATCTCTTCGGCCCTTCCATCATGGTGGCCCCGGTTTACCAATACAAGGCCCGCACCCGCGAAGTCTATTTCCCCGCCTCTGCCGGCTGGTACGACTTCTATTCCGGAAAACACATTGACGGAGGTCAGAAACAGATGGTCGATGCCCCCTATGAGCGGCTGCCGTTATTTGTCCGCGAAGGCTCAATTATTCCTTTTGGTCCTGAGATACAGTACACCACGGAGAAAACCGACGGAACGCTCACCCTTTATGTCTACACCGGCAAGGACGCTACTTTCAATCTCTATGAAGATGAGGCGGTGAATTACAATTATGAAAAGGGAAAATACAGTGTTATCCCTCTCTCCTGGAACCAGCGCACCGGCGAACTGACCATCGGCAAACGCGAAGGCTCTTTCGAAGGAATGATCACCTCCCGGACCTTCAACATCGTATGGATTTCAAGAGAGCATCCCGAAAGCTTCGACTTAAAAGCTAAGCCGGCCATAAGCATCACTTACAATGGAAAAGCCATCACGGTAAAAAAACAAAGCTGATACAACCATCTCCCATCCCTTCGGAACTATAACGACAGGTTGAACGGATAACGATAAAATCCACCTTAAAACCCATTATTTCAAGACAAATAGGAATTTTTAAGGTGGATTCTCATTTTTCAAAATCACTTTATCGCCCTGTTGCCATTACCCGGTAGGGTCAAGTTCCTTCGCTATCCCGAAAATTCCGACCGCAGATCAAACCATCAATAAGGGCGTTACCTACGGCATCGGTCATTTCCAAACCCTAACTTACCCGGTGCGTCAGGATTATTCAAAGGACTAATGGTGCTTCTTATTTTTTTCATAATCCGTGAAGAACTCCCTCGTTCGGGCAATCATCTGCCGTTCGGTAATCAGATCAGCATTTGCCATGCCTATCAACTTGGACTCCATCAGGTGATTGGTCTTAAACTCTTTTCCCAGCCAATCTTTGGTCTGTGAAGGGCCAAACAGAAAAACCTGATCGGCATCTTTAATATTTTTCAGGATTCGCTCGAAATAATCTGCCAATTGATGTTTCTTCCTTTCTTCATGTTTGTTTTCAGGATTCCCGCTTAATGTCGCAATTCGGTGGGTCGTCTTCCCCTCTCCCTGAAACCGGAGCCGATGTTCCACATCCGATTCAATTCTGGAAACCGTTTCACCATCGTTGGTAAGAGCAATTAAAAAGGCCTTTTCGCTGTCAAGCCAAATACCGATTTTCTTTTCCATGGCTTCTCCCATTTTGAATTAGAATTTATTTTATCCCCGCAATTGCCAATAGAAATATACTAAAAATGGCCCATGAATCCTAATTTTCAGCACAGTAATCCTCGTTAAATATACCTCTGCAACCCATTCGTTCAGGAAAGATAACCCGTGTCTGTTTCCTGTGTTCCGAACCAGCCAAGGAGCATAACCAGGGTTTACCCCTACTGTGGCCGGCCGGTTCGGTCATAAAGATCCTTCCTCCTCCGGCAGCAGTATCCATTTGGATTGAATCCCCTTTAACCGGGTTCAGCCCTTGAGCCGTGAACAAACTTCCCCTTCCAAATCGCTCCTTTTCCTGGTACCGACCTGACCATCGCCGTATCTTCTTCGGATATTGTGCGGTTATTCTGTGCTTATTGTGCGGTTATCCTGCGGTTATTAACCACAGAAATACCTCGGAAGAACCATATAAGAAATACGGCAAATACGGCGAAGGCCCGGTTTATATCCGGTAAAGTTTTCCCGTTTCCGAAAACCAGCCGCGATCGCGGAAAAGGATACTCAATCCTGATTTTTCCTTTCGGAGGCGATTCACAAGCTTTCGTTCGTCGATAGCCCATAAAAAAATCCCGTCCGGCAAGCGGATCGGGATTTTTGGGTCAGTTATGCTGAAAAAATTATTTCAACACCAAACTGATGGTCTCAAGACTTTTACATTCGGCAACCCATATTACAAAATAGAATAATTACATAAATCCGAAATTCAATCAATTACAAATCCTTTGCTTTAATATGAATTAAGAAAGGTGCTCTCGTTTTCATTTAATATATGTGTAATTTAAAAACACTAAGGAAATATTCTTCACTAATAACTATTTTCCCCTTATTTTTATTCTCATTTTACTTTACGATTCTAAGATAAGATTAAGGGTTTTTTCAAAACCCATTAAGGTAAAGTCAATATGACCTTTAAAATATGCTGGAAGATCGGCTCTTTTCTTAATCAAATTACGCATATCACTTGAATTAAATGCACTAGCAATATAATCAGTTTTAAATTTAGTGTCCAAAGATTTTATATGAACAATTTTATTTCTGTCATTATTTAAATCCTTATAATGCTTCTCTTTGAAGCTTATTAACCAATTGAGATTTTCAGAATTTATATTTTGCTTGCTCAATTTTTCAATTATTTTTGAGAAATTGACATCGTAATTCTTAACATTTGGCATAAATTTAGCTTTTAAAAGCAACGCCAATTGTGACCAATAACTGTAGAGCTTTTCATAGATTATTTCCGCAAACATATTAAATCGCTTATCTGCAAATCCTTGATCAAATGGATATATCTCTATGCCATTGTATTTTATCGCATTTAAAGTAGGATCATTAAGATAAGGCACTAAAAGATAGAGATTGGCCGTAAAAAACAATATTTCATCAGAATAAAACAGCAAATTATCTAAACTGTCATTTGAATTAAAACTACTATCATTAAGACAATTGCAAGCATCATAATGCCATGATATTATATTCTTCCCATTCAAATGATAATCATCATCTTTCTCACCTCGTAAACATTTCAATCCTTCATTTGCATAAATATCCTGAATTAATTTATGATGACTATTTAATGTAAGAGTGGGATCCATCATATTATTTACATATTGTAAGTGATTTAAATAGGTGATCATGGACATTAAAGTCTGATGCCATTTCTATCATCAATTTCTCCTTAATCTCAATTATCAGTTCTGTAAAACCTACCGCATTTCCTTACCTAAAATGAAAATATTATGGTGAAAATAAATTATTTCACAACGACATTGATGATCTTGTTCGGGACGACGATGATCTTGCCGATCGTCTTACCTTCGATCCATTTGGAAGTATGGTCATGGGCCAGCACCTCTTTTTCGATTTCGGCGACAGCAGTATCCACCGGCAGGGCCAGTTTGAAACGTACTTTTCCGTTGAACGAGACCGGGTATTCGAAGACATTCTCGACCAGGTATTCGGCATTGAACCCGGGCCAGGGCTGGCGGCTCACGCTTGGTTCGTTACCGTAAAGTTCCCAGAGTTCCTCAGCCAGGTGCGGGGCGAACGGGGCCAGTACTTTAAAGAAGGTCTCGGCGGTCGCTTTGGTCACCTTGCCCACCTTGTAACACTGGTTGGTGAAGATCATCATCTGGGAGATCGCGGTATTGAACTTCATCTCCTCGATATTGTCGCCCACCTTGCGGATGGTCTGGTGAAGCGCCTTCATGGTTTCGCGGCTCTCCTCGCCATCGGTGAGGTTGTTCGTATCACCAAAGAAGGCGACCACGCGGCGAAGGAAGTTATAGACCCCTTTCACGCCGTTCTCGGTCCACGGTTTCGTCGCGTCAAGCGGTCCGATAAACATCTCGTAGAGGCGCAGCGAGTCGGCTCCGTAACGGATCACCACATCGTCGGGGTTGACCACGTTTTTCAGCGACTTCGACATCTTGGCCACGATCTGACGCAACTCCTCACCGGTTTCGGTGCTGAAGTATTTGCCGTCACGATCCTCGACCTTATCGGAAGGGACTTTCGATCCGGAGGCTGTCTCATAAGCGAAAGCCAGGATCATCCCCTGATTGAACAGTTTCTTGAACGGTTCGTCGGTCGAGACCACGCCAAGATCGAAGAGCACCTTATGCCAGAAACGGCTGTAGAGCAGGTGAAGTACGGCATGTTCGGCTCCCCCGACATAGAGGTCGACCGGCATCCAGTAGTTTTCTTTCACCGTATCGAAAGGCGACTCGTCGTTTTTCGGATCGATAAAGCGGAGGTAATACCAGCACGATCCGGCCCATTGGGGCATCGTATTGGTTTCGCGGCGTCCTTTTCGTCCCTGCGCGTCGGCGACATAAAGCCATTCGCCGGCATTGGAGAGGGGCGATTCGCCCGTCTCGCCCGGTTGGTATTTCTCTACCTCGGGCAGGGTGAGCGGAAGCTCGGTATCGTTCAACACGCTTACCTCGCCATCTTCCCAGTGGATCACCGGGAACGGTTCACCCCAGTAACGCTGGCGACTGAACAACCAGTCGCGGATCTTATAGTTGACGGTAGCTTTACCGAGATCATTCTTTTCGAGCCATTCGGTCACCGTGCGGATCCCCTCCTCTTTCGAGAGGCCATTGATATCGATTCCAGAATGGGGATTGGCTGAATTAATATAGGCCCCGTCTTCGGTCCAGCAAGCTTTGCCGGCCAGCACCTTTTCGCGGTGCGCTTCATCGGCTTCCTTTGGATCGAGGATGCAGATGATCGGGATATTGAAGGTTTCGGCGAACTCGAAGTCACGCGTATCGTGAGCCGGAACGGCCATGATAGCTCCTGTTCCGTAGCCCATCAGCACATAATCGGCCACCCAGACCGGGATCTTCGCCCCGTTGATGGGGTTGATGGCATAGGTCCCGGTGAAGACGCCGGTTTTTTCCTTAGCCAGGTCGGTACGGTCGAGGTCGCTTTTCAGCGCCGCGTTACGGACATAGGTTTCCACCGCTACTTTCTGTACGGGGGTGGTGAGCTCACCGACCAGTTCGTGTTCAGGAGCTACAACCATATAGGTTGCGCCAAACAAAGTATCGGGGCGGGTGGTATAAACGCGCAACATCTTACCGGATCCGTCGAGCTGAAAATCGACTTCGGCGCCGGTAGAGCGACCGATCCAGTTGCGCTGCATGTCCTTCACACCTTCGGGCCAGTCGAGGTTATCGAGCCCTTCGAGCAGACGCTCGGCATAGTGCGGGATGCGCAACATCCACTGTTTCAGGAAGCGGCGCTCCACCTCTTTGGTCCCGCACTTCTCGTGCGAACCGTCGTTAAGCACCTCTTCGTTGGCACACACCGTTTTACAGTTGCGGCAGTACCAAACCTGGGCATTATCGTAATAAGCCAGACGTTTGCTGTCGGTATATTTTTTTACCGCTTCTTTTCCCTCGGCAGCCACTTCGGCGGGGATTTCCAGTTCACTGATGTGACGGCCCTTTTTCTGATCGGCATCGAACCAGGTATTGTAGAGGCGGATAAAGATCCATTGGGTCCATTTGAAATAGTTGGGATCGGTGGTATTGATCTCGCGGTCCCAGTCGTAGCTCAATCCCAGTGATTGGATCTGGCGGCGGAAGTTGTCGCAGTTCTTTTGGGTGGTAATGGCTGGATGGGTCCCGGTCTGGATGGCGTACTGTTCGGCAGGAAGGCCGAAAGCATCCCAACCCATCGGGTGAAGCACATTGAAGCCTTTACTCCTCTTGTAACGGCAAATGATATCGGTAGCCGTATAACCTTCCGGATGGCCAACGTGCAATCCTGCCCCTGACGGGTAAGGGAACATATCGAGACAATAATATTTCGGCTTGGAAAAGTCGTCTTCCGTCTTAAAAATCTTTTTATCGGCCCAGTATTGCTGCCACTTGGCTTCAATCTCTTTGAAATTGTAATCCATCGGTTTTGAAAATTTTAAATACTCTTTGCTTTTATGGTGCGAAAATACGGTTTTATTCCCTTTCAGATCAGAACATTCGAAATATTTCTTCATCCGAAAGGAAATATAAGAAATAAAAATTGAACCAAAAGTGAATATTCCGTTACAGAATGAAAGCAAAAACAGAGGGAATAAATAGAAATTTCATTATTCGTTACAGATCTGATAAAACTTTGATTATCCACGTCTTAAATCAACAAAACCGGTCAAAAATCATGTATTTCAAAAAGAATTGTCTTACTTTTGGTTTAAGATAATTATAAGTTATCGACTTAAAAAACTAACATTATGAATGCAGGGATAAATAAATTCATGGAGGAACTCAAGTCCCGGACACCCGGGGAGCAGGAGTTTCATCAGGCAGTACTGGAAGTAGTCGAAACCGTATGGGATGTATATGATTCGAATCCCCGCTACAAACAGGCCCGGATACTGGAACGGATGGCAGAGCCGGAGCGGGTGGTGATGTTTCGTGTTCCGTGGATGAACGACCGGGGCGAAGTGGAGATCAACCGGGGCTACCGGATCGAATTCAACAGTGCCCTTGGCCCCTACAAGGGAGGCCTCCGTTTTCACAAGAGTGTTAATCTGAGTATTCTGAAGTTTTTAGGATTTGAGCAGACCTTTAAGAACAGTCTGACCACCCTGCCGATGGGCGGGGGCAAGGGAGGATCCGATTTTAGTGCCAAGGGACGGAGCGACAATGAGATCATGCGTTTCTGCCAATCGTTCATGACTGAGCTCTATCGCCATATCGGTCCCAACACCGATGTGCCGGCCGGTGATATCGGGGTGGGCGGTCGTGAGATCGGGTACCTGTTCGGTCAGTATAAAAGGATCCGCAATGAGTTTACCGGCGTGCTCACCGGAAAGGGATTAGGCTGGGGCGGCTCGCTGATCCGGCCCGAGGCCACCGGTTTCGGTGCTGTCTATTTCGTTCAGCACATGTTGAAGGAGATGGGAAAAGAGATTAAAGGCCAAACTTTCGGGGTATCGGGTTTTGGCAATGTGGCCTGGGGAGCGGTTACCAAGATTGATGAATTAGGCGGGAAGGTGGTCACGATCTCAGGCCCCGATGGCTATATCTATGACCCGGAAGGGATTACCGGTGCAAAGATCGATTATCTGCTCGAACTACGTGCCACCAACAATGATGTAGTGGAACCCTATGCCGAAGAATTTGGGGCACAGTTTTTCCCGGGGGTTAAGCCCTGGCAGCAAAAAGTGGATATCGCTCTGCCGTGTGCCTGCGAAAACGAGTTGAACGAAACCGATGCCCGGATGTTGGTGAACAACGGGTGCTTCCTGATCGGCGAGGTTTCGAACATGGGATGTACCGCCGATGCCGTCAACTATTTTATCCGCAACAAGGTAACTTTTGCCCCGGGCAAGGCCGTGAATGCCGGAGGGGTTGCCGTTTCGGGGCTGGAGATGTCGCAAAACAGTATGCGTTACAACTGGACCCGCGAAGAGGTGGATGCCCGTCTGCACCTGATCATGCAGGATATCCATCATACCTGCCAGAAATATGGCCGGGAAGGCGACTATATCAATTATGTGAAAGGTGCCAATGTCGGGGGCTTTGTTAAGGTGGCCGATGCCATGCTGGCCCAGGGATTGGTATAAAATCACTCAGCAGCAATATTTTAAAATAGAAAAGGGGCCAGCAAAGGCTCCTTTTTTATTCAGACACAGATAACATTTTCTTAACGCTCAGCAATTGTCCCTGTTATATCTTTGCATGAAATTAAAAAAAAATGTTCGTAGATACCCATTCGCATATTTACTCGACAGAATTCAGTCTCGACCGCGACGAAGTCATCACCAGGGCCTTAGGGGTGGGTATCGAACGCATTGTCCTTCCCAATATCGACAGTTCATCAGTTAAGCCGATGCTCGATCTGACCGATTCGGTGCCGGGCCTCTTCTATCCGTTGATCGGGCTTCATCCCACTTCGGTCAAGGAAGATTTCAGGAACGAGCTTCAGATCCTGGAGTATTGGTTGGGGAAACGAAAATTTTACGGCATCGGCGAGATTGGGATCGACCTTTACTGGGACAAAGCTTTTATCGAGGAACAGACCGAAGCTTTCCGGATCCAGATTGGCTGGGCCAAACAGCGGAACCTTCCGTTGGTGATCCATGTCCGCGACTCTTTCAAAGAGGTTTATGAGGTACTGCACAAAGAACATACCCCTGAAATGAAAGGTGTTTTCCACAGCTTTACCGGGGATATCGAACAAGCCCGGCAAGTGATCGATCTGGGATTTAAAATAGGGGTTAATGGCATATTAACCTTCAAAAATTCAGGGATTGAAGGAGTGATTCAACAAATCGATCCGAAACATCTGCTGATTGAGACTGACTCACCCTGGTTAGCCCCCTCCCCTCATCGTGGCCGCCGGAACGAATGTTCCTATCTGACGAGCGTGGCCGATAAACTGGCTTCTTTACACAATGTGACGACCCAGGAAATTGCCAGGATCACCACACAAAACGCACAAGAATTATTCAGGTTTTAAGCACTTAATTTAATTGTTGTTTTGTATTTTTGGGGAATATTTATTCCTGAATCCAAAACAATTGCAAAAGTGACTTCAGAAAAACCTTCGATCCTGATCATCTATACAGGGGGTACGATAGGAATGCGGGAAGACCCGATCACCAAGACCTTGGCCCCGATGAAATTTGAACTGCTTCAGGATGAGATACCGGAACTGCACAAACTGGGCTATCAAATATCCTCCATCACCTTTAATCCACCGATCGATTCAGCCAACATGACTCCCGCCATCTGGGGGCAGATAGCCCGGACGATCAAGAGCAACTACTCGAAATACGACGGATTTGTGATTCTTCACGGGACCGACACGATGGCCTATACGGCTTCCGCCCTGAGCTACATGTTTGACAATCTGGATAAACCAATCGTCATGACCGGGTCGCAGCTTCCCATAGGGGTGTTGCGGACCGACGGGAAGGAGAACCTGATCACCGCGGTCCAAATCGCGGCCGAATACCGGGATGGGAAGGCCATGGTCCCCGAAGTCTGTATCTATTTCAGTTCACAGCTTTTCAGGGGGAACCGCACCTCGAAGGAGGATTCCGAGAAATTCAGCGCCTTTACCTCGAAGCATTATCCCCCGCTGGCCACTGCCGGGGTCGATATAATATATAATACCGAGAAGATCAATTACCCCAGGGGGAAAGGGATCTTAAAGATAAATACCGAAATCGATGACCGGGTCATCGTATTAAGGTTGTTTCCCGGGATCAACCGCCACTATTTCGAAGGGGTTCTCGAACTGCCGGATATCCGGGGCATCGTGCTTGAATCCTATGGATCAGGAAATATGCCCACCTTTCCCTGGATGCTGAATGCGATAAAGAAAGCCACCAAAAAGGGAAAGATCCTGATGAATGTATCCCAGTGTCCGGGAGGGAAAGTACAGATGGGGCAATATGAAACCAGCTATGAACTGATCAAGGCGGGAGTGGTCAGCGGACAGGATATAACGGTAGAAGCAGCGATTACCAAATTAATGTATTTACTGGGGCAGGATCTCACCCCGGAGGAGATAAAAACGCATCTCGGACAAAGCCTGAACGGTGAAATTTAAAATTGAGTTGTTTTGTATTATTTCTTTTTGTAATTTTCGCTCCTCATTTTTTTGAGCTATCAGGGGATAGAAACGAGATAATATTTAATTTTTTTTGGATTTTTTTTTTACACTATCAATGGGTATAAAAAAAAACCTATTTTTGAATTGAGTTTATTGCAAACATTTAAATAGTAAACTGAAACAATAGTAAAAACAATTTTATTAATCAAAAATTCAAAACCAGTTATGAAAAAGCTATTTGCGCTAATTGCAGTTTTTGGGATGCTTAGTTTTGGTGCTGTTCAGGTAACCAGAGCTCAGGAGCAACCAGCTACCGAGCAGGCTAAAGCTAGTGATTTAACCGCTGACCCAGTTGAACAAGCCGCAACTCAGGCTGAATCAGGCCAGTCTTTACACAGTGCATTGAAAGAAAAATTTATTCAGGGTGGACCTGGCTTCATGAGTGCAATCCTTTTGATCCTCATCCTTGGTTTGGCTATCAGCATCGAACGTGTTCTTTACCTGAACATGTCGACCACTAACACCAAAAAATTGTTGGCCAATGTAGAAGATGCATTGAACAATGGCGGTATTGAAGCTGCAAAAGAGGTATGTCGCAATACGCGCGGCCCGGTAGCTTCCATATTCTATCAGGGACTTGACCGTCATCATGAAGGGTTGGATGTAGTTGAAAAATCAATCGTTTCTTACGGTGGTGTACAGACTGCACTGTTGGAAAAAGGATTGAGTTGGATCGGTCTTTGTATCGCTTTAGGCCCGATGATGGGATTCTTGGGAACAGTTATTGGTCTTGTTATTGCATTCGACTCGATTGAAGCAGCCGGTGACATCAGCCCTACCCTTGTAGCAGGTGGTATGAAAATTGCGTTGATCACTACCGTATTCGGTTTGATCGTTGCTATGATCCTCCAGGTTTTCTACAACTACTTCCTGGTTAAGATCGACGGTATTACCAACAATATGGAAGATGCCTCCATCTCATTGATGGACCTGTTGGTAAAACACAATTTGAAGAAATAATTAACAAAATTTAAACTACTCCCATGAGTACCAAAGTAATCAAATATTTAAATATTGGCCTTTGGATCATGCTTGGTGTAACGGTTATTCTGATTTTGAACCTGGTGTCAAACATGGATAATCCGGCCAAGTTATCATCTGCCTTGGATACCAGCTTCTATTGGGCTTATATCCTGATTGGATTTGGAGCCGCTGCCATTCTGTTGTATTCTATAGTACAAACATTTGGATCAAAGGATAACGCCAAGAAGAGCATTATTCCCTTAGTAGGATTGCTGGTGGTCTTCTTATTGGCTTCCATGATGTCATCATCTGAACTTCCCCAGTTTTACGGCGTACAGAAATTAATCGATGAAGGATCGCTGACCCCTAAAGTTTCCAAGATGGTAGATACCGGCCTTATTTCGGTATATATCCTGGCTGGTGTCGCATTCTTATCACTGATCTTTTCTTCAGTAGCCCGCCTCTGGAAGTAATTTGCAAAACCTAAAGGGGATGAAGCCCTCTTTGAAAAAAATAGCAAAATGGCAAAAAAAGTTCCTGAAATACCAAATGCATCGATGGCAGATATTGCCTTCATGATCCTGATCTTCTTCCTTATCACCACGACAATGGATACAGATACAGGTCTTGAAAGACGTTTACCTCCGCCTATGGATCCAAATCAGACAGAGAATACCAGTACGAACGTAAAAGAACGTAACATTTTTGTCGTTTTGGTCAATGCTCAGGATCAAATATTGTGTGAGAACGAATTCATCAACGTGAAAGATTTGCGTGAAAAAGCCAAAGAATTCTTAGACAATCCTGCAAACCTGGAGACTTTACCTGAAAAAGAAATGAAGGAAGTTCCTTTGTTCGGACAGATGGAAGTTTGCAAGAATGCGGTAATTTCGTTAAGAAATGACTTTGGAACCACTTATGGCACCTATCTTTTAGTTCAAAATGAATTGGTCGCCGCAGTAAATGAACTGAGGGACGAAATTTCGATGCAGAAGTGGAGCAAAAAATTCAAAGACCTTTCTGTTGAACAACAGGATGCCGTCAAAGAAATTTATCCACAGAAGATCTCCGAAGCAGAACCGAAAAAGGTTGGAGTCAAACTATAATAAAGGAGGAGTAAATAATGTCAAGATTTAAAAAAGACGACTATACCAAGGAATGTCCGCAGCCATCCACTGCCTCTCTTCCTGATATTGTGTTTATGATCCTTTGTTTCTTCATGGTGGTAACTTCCATGCGTGAAGTGACACTGAAAGTGAAGGTAAAAGTTCCGGAAGCTACTGAACTGAATAAACTGGAAAAGAAATCATTGGTGAGTTACATTTATATTGGTCAGCCAACACCGCAATACCAGAAAATGATTGGTACTGAACCGCGGATCCAGTTGAACGACCAGTTTGCCAACCCCAGTGATATTCTGAACTTCATCACTGCTGAGCGTAATGCCCGCGATGAATCGGAGATTCCGTCAATGGTTACCTCGATCAAAGCTGATGAGTACACCAAGATGAAAATCATCACTGAAGTGAAAGAAGAACTCAGACAAGCACAAGCTTTGCACATCAACTATTCTGCAAGAAAGAAAACAGAAAAATAATAGTTGAATTGAAATAATTTAAAAAGGGCTGGTTTTCACCAGCCCTTTTTAATGAAATAAACTCCGGTCGAAGGCCGGAGTTTTCTATTTCTTATTGCGGAACAACCAAATTAAGGTACAACTCATCGAGTTGAGCCTTGGCAATTTCAGAAGGAGAATCAATCATGACATCGCGACCTGAATTGTTCTTCGGGAAGGCAATGACATCACGAATCGAATCGAGCCCGGCGAACATCGAAACCAGACGGTCGAATCCAAAAGCGATACCGGCATGTGGCGGCGCCCCGTATTTAAAGGCATTCATCAGGAATCCGAATTGGTTTTCAGCCTCTTCTTTCGTGAAACCAAGGGTTTTGAACATTTTAGCCTGAAGGCCACTGTCGAAGATACGGACTGAGCCTCCGCCAATCTCCACCCCGTTAATCACCAGGTCATAGGCATTTGCCTTTACTGCCCTGGGATTGGTGTCAAGTAACGGGATATCTTCCGGTTTCGGGGAGGTAAATGGATGGTGCATGGCATGGAAACGGTTGGACTCTTCGTCCCATTCCAATAAGGGGAAATCGACCACCCATAACGGGCGGAACACCTCTTTGTCCATCAGTCCGCACAAACGGCCCATTTCGAGACGTAAAGCCGAAAGGGCGGGCAAGGTTTTATCTTTATCTCCCGATAAGATCAACATCAGATCGCCAGGCTTGGCATCCAAGCGTTCGGCCCATTTAACCAGATCCTGGTTGGTATAGAATTTATCGACCGACGATTTAACGGTTCCGTCAGCATTGATTTTGGCATAGACCAACCCTTTGGCTCCAACCTGCGGCCTTTTCACGAAATCGGTCAATACATCGAGCTGTTTGCGGGTATATTCGCCACAACCGGCGGCACAGATACCACCAATATATTCGGCTTCATCGAAAACTTTAAACTCTTTCCCCTTCACCAGATCGGTCAGGTTCTTGATCTTCATTTCGAAGCGGATATCCGGTTTATCGTTGCCATAATTTTCCATGGCATCGGTGAAAGGCATCCTTGGGAACGCTCCCGGATCGATTCCTTTGATCTCCCTGAAGAGAAAACGGGTCAGACCCTCGAACATATTCAACACATCTTCCTGCTCAACATAGGACATTTCACAATCGATCTGTGTAAACTCAGGCTGACGGTCGGCTCTCAGATCTTCATCGCGGAAACACTTCACGATCTGATAGTAACGGTCAAACCCGGCCACCATCAACAACTGCTTAAACTGTTGGGGCGATTGAGGCAACGCGTAGAATTGATTGGGATTCATTCGTGAGGGAACCACAAAGTCGCGGGCACCTTCAGGAGTCGATTTAATCAACACCGGAGTCTCGGTCTCGATAAAATCCTGTTCGTTCAGGTAACTCCTCACCACATGAGCCATCCGGGCACGCAGCTCCAGGTTTTTACGCACACATTCGCGGCGAAGATCGAGATAACGGTATTTCATCCGGATCTCATCCCCGCCATCGGTATCATCCTGGATCGTAAAGGGAGGGACGACCGCTTCATTCAGAATGGTCAACTGAGCAATCTCCACTTCAATATCACCTGTGGGGATTTTTGCATTCTTACTGGCTCTCTCGCGAACCTTTCCTTTGACCTGGATCACGTATTCCCGGCCTAATTTGTTAACGGCTTCTTTAATTTCGGCCGCAGCATTTTCGTCTGCCACCAATTGGGTGATACCGTACCGGTCGCGTAAATCGACAAAAGTCATGGCTCCCAGGTTCCGGATCCGTTGTACCCACCCGGCCAGAACGGCTTCTTGCCCTATATTAGCGGCACGAAGCTCGCCGCATGTTTGGTTTCTGTACATCTTATATCGGAATTTGTTTTTAAAATGCTAAATTACAAAAGTAACAGATATCGCGAAGAGAAAAAATGGCTGCTCATCAGTTTAATCAAACCACCTGAATTTTTCTGCTGAGCACAAACTTTTTAACTTTGTCGTAAAACAAAACTCAATGGAATCACCTTTCAATGATGAATCTTTTATGAAGAGAGCCTTCGCCGAGGCTGAACAGGCCTTCTCAGAAGGAGAGATCCCGGTAGGCGCGGTCATTGTTTGCCAGGACAAAATCATTGCACGGGCCCACAACCAGACCGAGAAGTTGACCGACGTAACCGCTCATGCCGAGATGCTGGCCATCACTTCGGCGGCTAATCTGTTAGGCGGTAAATATCTTACCGGCTGTACCCTCTTCGTGACCGTTGAACCTTGCGTGATGTGTGCCGGAGCATTGGGCTGGGCCCAGATCGACCGGATTGTCTTTGGCGCCTATGACGAGAAACGTGGATTCCAGAAATATGCCCCCCAGTCGCTCCACCCTAAAACAACGGTTACAGGAGGAGTCCTTCGTAACGAATGTGAACAACTGATGAAGGATTTTTTCGAAAACAGACGATAAAATATACGATAAACGACTGCCTCTTTACTCCTTTTTAAGCAACTCTTTAGTTGAAAGAAGCCCACAGGCAGCAAAGATGTCCTGACCCCGCGAAGCCCTTATGGTTGTAAGTATCCCTTTCTCGTTCAGCATATCTTTGAAATGGTTGACTACCTCGTCATCAGGGCTAACCAATGGAGTACCGGGAACCGGATGAAAACGGATCAGATTGATCCGGCAACGAATACCGCTAAGCAAACGGGCCAGCTCACGAACATGGTAAGGAGTATCGTTCAATCCCTTAAAAAGAATATACTCGAACGAGACCCGCCTTTGTCGCCCCAAATCCCAACTCTTGATTTCCCGCACCACCTCCGAGATCGGATATGCGATCTGGACCGGCATCAGTTTCTTTCGTTCTTCATCGAACGGCGTGTGAAGACTTATCGCCAGATGGGCTTCACTCTCGCTAAGAAAACGAATCATCGCCGGGATTATCCCGATAGAAGAGACTGTGATCCGCCGGGGGCTCATCGCATATCCCCAGTCGGAGGTCAGAATTGCCAAACTCTTCATCACCTCCTCCAGATTATCGAACGGCTCGCCCATCCCCATGTAAACAATGTTGGTTACCTCACCAAATTCATCGATACTGCGAATCTGATTAACGATCTCTCCGGCGGTCAACTGCCCCTGAAAGCCCTGCTTCCCGGTCATACAAAACAGACAGCCCATCTTGCACCCGACTTGTGAGGAGACACAAACGGTCTTCCGCTCTTCATCAGGAATCATTGCCGTTTCAATAAATTGATTGTGAACCGTCGGAAAGAGATATTTCCTGGTCCCGTCGATGCTCTCCTGAACTTTGGCTGGTTTAATCAGCCCATACTCAAACTTCTCGCTGAGCAGTTCACGGGCCTTCTTTGAAAGGTTGCTCATCTCGTCGATCGAGGAGATTTCCTTCTTGTAAAGCCAGTCGGCCAACTGCTTCCCTGTAAACTTCGGGAGTCCCAGCGACAGACTGATCTGCTGTAACTCATTTAAATCTTTCCCGAAAAGATAATCTTTCATCTCAACCAATTTTCTTCTGTGATAGACCTTCCATGATTTTCATATGGCATACCGCCTCAAAAAAAGATCTCTGCAATAATGTTTTCATAGGGAATGCCCTTCTCAATGAGCAGATCCCGAACCTCAACCACCATCAAGGCCTGACCGCAAAGGTAATACTTATAATCCTTCGGCAGATCATTTATCTTTGACAGGTAAGCCGTAATCCTCCCGTGAAAAACATTTCCATCCTCTTCCCTCGAACAACAACGGATATATCTTTCCCCCAGGGAATCGTTTAGTTCATCTTCGAAATAAAACTGATTCAGATAACGGGCGCCATGAATTAATATCTTATTATTCCCCAATCCGGAACGAAACATACTGAGGAATGGTGAAATGCCTGTCCCCGTAGCAATCCAATAGGCGGGAGACTGATCTCCTGAAAAACTGCCATAGGGAGCCGAGGCAAAAATTGTATCCCCCGCTGAAACAGAGGCAAGACGGGGAGTTAAAAACCCTTCTCCCTTAATATTAAAGAGCACCTGCAACTCATCGTCCGTGTTCCCGCTGCAAAGACTATAGATACGGGGAGGATGATCGATATCGACAGCCAGCTTAACCACCTGCCCGGGAATAAAATGCCCCTCCCTCTTCCATGAGAGGACGAAGACATTGTGCGCTATTTCACGGTTGCCCGTCACCCTGACCGGGCAGAGCTGATGCTCCGGTTTTATACTTTGATCTGCTTTCGCCATAATTTATTTTTACAGTAAAACAGAAAAAAAGGCATGAAAGTTCTTGGCAATCTTTATTTTCAGATAAATTTATAACATTAACAGAACAATTAGGGAGAATTAAACGTAATAATTCGATAATCCTTAAATTGGGGTTATTAATGGTTATTTAAATATCTTCGCCAATAGGTTTCAACGGGAAGTGTAAGAAAGAAGAATGAAAAGAATAGTAAAAGCGCTCAGATGGTTCGTGATTCAACTGCTGTTGATCCCGGTATATTTTTACCAGAATGCCATTTCCCCGCTTAAGCCGGCTACCTGCCGTCACGTTCCAACCTGTTCCCAATACGCGGTGGAAGCATTGAAAATTCACGGACCGGTCAAAGGTCTCTATCTGGCCATTCACCGCTTTCTTCGCTGCCATCCCTGGGGAACTCACGGCTATGATCCCGTTCCTCCAAAAGGAACAAAGATTTCGTTTCGCATTTTAAAGACAAAGAAATAATGAAAAGTGTAGTATTATTTATAGTTGGATTATCTCTCCTGCTGGCTTCCTGCAATTCGGCACCTAAGCCGGCCAAAGAAAAGGTCGTTTTCGTGAGCATCTTACCGCTGAAATATTTTGCCGACAAGATCAGCGGCAACACTTATAAAGTCGAGGTAACTGTTCCGCCAGGGGTGGGACCGGAGACCTACTCCCCTACCCCGAAACAGATGACCGCCATGGCAAGCGCCGGAGCTTACTTTGCCTCCGGACATCTGGCCTTTGAGGAGACCTGGCTTGATAACTTCATATCGGTCAACCCGACCCTGGAGATGGTCAATACTTCGGAAGGAACGGAACTGATCGGGAGTGAAGAAGCAGAACATGAAGGGCATCTTCACCTTCACGGAATCGATCCACACACCTGGTCTTCGCCCAAATCGGCCCGAATTATTGCCCGAAATATCTTCAACGGATTCGCCAAAATAGATCCCGACAACCGGCAACTCTTCAGTGAAAATCTTGAAGCCCTCCTATCCGAGATCGACAGCACTGATCAGGTGATATCAGAGCTTATGACCGATCTTCCAACCCGTAAATTTCTGATCTTCCACCCCGCCCTCGGTTATTTCGCCAGGGATTACAACCTCGAACAACTCTCCATCGAATTCGAGGGAAAGGACCCGACCCCGAAACATATGCAGGATATTATTGAGCAAGTCCGAAATGAGAATATCGGGACTATCCTTATTCAGAAAGAGTTTGACAAAGAAAATGCCCAAATCATCGCCCGTGAGACCGGCATTAAAATAGCGGAGATCGATCCGCTCGACTATCACTGGAGCGAACAACTGATTTCTATTGCCCGAAAGTTGAAGCAATCAGGAAATTAAATGTTAAATTAGCATTTTGATCAACGATTAAGTTGGAATATGGCTTCATTAATACAAGTTCGCGATTTAACGGTAGGCTACGGAAGCAACATTATCCTGCGCGATGTCAATCTTGATATCAACGATCAGGATTTCATAGGCGTGATCGGCCCCAACGGCGGAGGAAAGACCACCCTGCTCAAAGCGTTGCTGGGCTTGCTGAAACCAATCAAAGGGGAGATCAGTTTTAGTGAAGAAATGACTAAGGGTAACCTACACCGGATCGGCTATCTTCCACAGATCAACAATATCGACCGCAAATTTCCGATCACAGTCTTCGACGTCGTTAAATCGGGACTGATGTCACAGCAACGGTTATTCAGTAATTATTCTTCCGAAGAGGTGGATTACGCCCTTGAACTACTCAATCAAATGGGGATCTACGAATCGCGAAACAAAGCGATCGGCGATCTCTCGGGGGGGCAGATTCAGCGGACCCTGCTGTGCCGGGCACTGGTCAACCGCCCCAAACTGCTGGTGCTCGATGAACCCAATACTTACGTGGACAACCGTTTCGAAAAAGAGTTGTATGAAAAACTGCGTAAACTGAACAAGGATATCTCCATTCTTTTGGTTTCACACGATTTGGGAATGATTTCGGCCTATGTCAAATCGATCGCCTGCGTCAATCGGTCGCTGCATTACCATCCCGATAATAAAATCACCCCCGAGCTGCTCGAGGCTTATGAGTGCCCGATCAAAATCATAACCCACGGAGCCGTTCCGCATACCGTTCTTTATAATCACGAATCGTAATGGAACTAATAAATACCCTTCTCGATCTCAGCTTCTTCCGCAATGCCCTGCTGGCAGCCCTGCTGGCCAGTATTGCCTGCGGCATTATCGGCTCCTATATCGTCTCGCGCCGCATCGTCTTCATCAGCGGAGGAATTACCCACGCCTCCTTCGGGGGTATCGGAATGGGCTATTACCTCGGTTTTGACCCCATCTTCGGCGCGGTGATCTTCGGGATCCTGTCGGCGCTGGGAATCGAATTCTTTACCAAAAAAGCGGACCTTCGCGAAGACTCCGCTATTGCGATGCTATGGGCGCTGGGAATGGCGTTAGGGATCATCTTTATCTTCCTCACCCCGGGTTATGCCCCCAACCTGATGAGTTATCTCTTCGGAAATATCCTTACCGTATCGGTTACCGACCTGATATTCTTACTCTTGCTCACCATCTTCATTGCCGGATTCTTCCTCTTCTTCTACCGTATGATCCTCTTCGTGGCTTTCGACGAGGAGTTCGCCCTCACCAACAATGCCCCGGTCCGTCTCTTTAACGCGATACTGATCAGCCTCGTGGCGCTAACCATCGTCCTGAACATCAGAGTCGTGGGGATCATCCTGGTGATGTCGCTGCTCACGATCCCACAGGCTATTGCCAACCTCTTCACCCGGCGGTTCGATCATATGATAGGGTATTCCATTGCTTTTGGATTCATTGGGTCGGTCATCGGATTGGTCTTCTCCTATATCGGCGATATTCCTTCCGGGGCCGCGATTATCTTCTCTCTGGTCGTATTATGGGGTGTGATTAAATCGGGAATGGTAATCCGGACCAGCCTGCTGGCCAGATAACTTCTGCAACTTACGGCCCCTGATCTAAAGACAAATCCTCATTAAGGTCCGTTTCCTGAAGAATGAAAAAATAGTATTCTTCCTGTACAACAATAACCGGATATTTCTATATTTACACACGTTTATTAATAATAGTATTACTGCATGGCTGTATCAAGATTTAGTGTTTCGTTGGAAGAGGAGTTGCTTGAAGCGCTCGATAGTTTCGTGAACGACAACAAGTTCCCGAACCGGTCGCAGGCGATCCGCGCCCTGATCGAACGAAACCTGGTCGAGAAGAAGTGGCAGTGCAACAATACCGTAGCCGGCGCCATTGTCCTGGTCCACAGCAATAACAAGAAAGATGTCTGGAACAGATCGTATGAGCTTCAATGTAAATACACCGATATCATCCTCTCGTCGCAGCGCTATTTTCTCGAAAATGACCATTGCCTGGAGATCATCTCCGTAAAGGGATCAGCCCGAAAACTGACCGAGCTTTCCGATTTGCTGATCAGTATCAAGGGAATAGAACATGGGAAACTAATCATGAGTAAAGTCGGTTAAATTTTTTTAAATACCAAGTAACACTATTTGTCTCGATCGTAACACCACAAACAAGAAATATGAGAAAAATAAGCACGTTAATGATTCTGCTTCTGTCTTTTACCCTGGCCATGGCTCAGCCACCGACCCAAACATTAAAAGATACCATCAATATCGAAGAGGTCGTGGTCACCGGCTCTCCGGTAAAGATAAACCGTAACAATATCCCGATGGCCATCTCGGTTGTCAGCCGCGACCAGATCGCCCAAAGTAACGAATCGGCCTTACTGCCCCTGTTGAGCGGCCGTGTTCCCGGACTCTTCGTCACCGAAAGGGGAATAACCGGCTTTGGCGTCTCCACAGGTTCAGCCGGACAAATCTCGATCCGCGGGATCGGCGGTAGCCCCACCACCGGGGTACTGATGCTGATTGACGGCCATCCCCAGTTTATGGGGATCATGGGCCACCCGCTACCCGACAGCTATGTGGCTTCCGACGTGGAACGTGTCGAAGTGATCCGCGGCCCCGGGTCTATCCTCTACGGCTCGAACGCCATGGGGGGAGTGATCAATATCATCACCCGCCAGCAGAAACAGGAGGGGTTCAACGGCAACGCCAAGGTGCTGTACGGCTCCTACAACACTCAGAAATACAGCGGATCGGCCGGCTATAAAAAAGACGCGTTCAGCATCTTCGGCTCAATCAACCACGACCAGACCGATGGGCACCGCGATAATTCCGATTTCAAAATCACCAACGGATACCTTAAAACCGGATATCGCTTCAACGAACATCTCAATGCCACCGCCGATTTCAGCCTGGCAAAGTTTGAAGCCACCGATCCGGGACCCGATACCCTTAATGCCGTGCCCGGCAGCGGGATCGATATTACCCGCGGCTATTGGTCTGTGTCAGTTGATAATGAATACGATAAGATCTCAGGATCAGCCAGGTTCTTTTACAATTTTGGCGAACACGACATCACCGACGGCTTTCATTCGACCGATGCCAACTGGGGCGTGAACTTCTTCCAGGCCCTCAAACTGTTCAAAGGCAACAGCCTTACCCTCGGGGCCGACTATATCAACTATGGCGGGATGGCCGAGAACGTGAAAGCAATGGGCGGGAATGGGATGATCTTTATCGATACGACCCTCTACGAGACCGGGCTCTACGGCTTTATCCAACAGGAATTGGCCACCAATATCACCTTAAACGCCGGTCTCCGCTGGCAGAACCACAAGATCTACGGCGGCGAATGGATCCCTTCCGGTGGATTCGCCTGGAAGATCGCCCCGCAAACCACCTGGAAAGGCAATATCTCGAAGGGCTTCCGCAGTCCCACAATCCGTGAGCTCTTCATGTGGAACCACAATCCAGAACTGAGCCCCGAAAAGATCATGAACTACGAGACCGGACTGTCCCGTTCGTTCTGTCAAAACAAGCTGAATGTCGAGCTGACCGGCTTCTACGTGAAGGGCGACAACATGATCGTGTCAGGGGCAATGGGCAAGCTCTACAACAGCGGAACAATCGAGAATAAAGGGATTGAACTGGCCCTCAATGGTCGCCCGTCAAAGAATCTGGAGCTAAACCTTTCCTACAGCTACACCGATATGAAAACCCCGGTTGTGGCCACACCGAAACACAATCTCTTCGTGGGCGGCACCTATCACCTGGACCGCTTCACGCTGAACTGCAATGTGCAACGGATCGCCGACCTCGATAACGACGTCACGGCTGCCGTGAACCTGGAGAGTTACACCTCGGTCAATGCCAAGCTGAACTACCAGGCCAACCGGATGATCCAGCTTTTCGTCAGCGGAGAGAACCTGCTCGACCAGGAATATGCGGTCAATCGCTATTACACCATGCCGGGAACCACCGTTTTTGGCGGGATCAACCTGGGATTTGGAAAATAAAAACTGAATCATCAGGGAAAGAGGTTGTCGTTGCTGACAACCTCTTTCTATTTTTTCAATCGTCCAATAATCGACTAACAACCCGGATCCGCTCCTTTCCGGGACTAATTCCGCATCACCATTTATTACCGTTTCCAATTTAACCCTAACCATTACAAAAGAGACCTCATCCCCCTTTGCGCCGTACATTCAACGTTGCTTAGGTAATTCTTCTACGGTTCTTCTGCGATATATAACCGCAGAAGAACCGCATAATAACCGCACAATATCCGCAGAATAACCGCAGAAGATACGGTGATGGCCTGTCACAATTCCGGCTTTGGAGGAGTCATAGCATTCTTTCCTGACAATAACAGCTCCCTTATCAGGTGAAGATACTGGGTATCCCCTGAGGTTTCATTCCCGCAAAAATCATCCTGATAAGGATTCCCCGGACCGTATAATCCCTGTCTGATCGGCTATTGCAGTAAAATCAGGGGTATGGACAAGGGGGCTTGTCCCGCTTATTTCAGAAATTCCCCTACCCTTTCAAAGACCTTATTAAAGGCTTCGTCGACCTGGTCGGTGAGTTTCTCGACGGCGGGGAAAGGATCTTCGTGCCGGTAATGATACGGAAAATCGATGATCTCGACGGGGATGGGGATATCGCGGCGGATGCCCTGTAAGGTGTTCATCACCTCATAGGGCGGAATGATCGAGTCCTGAAGCAGCGTGATGGCCATCATCCGGTCGCTCATCGACCGGAAGGCTTTTTCACGGTGTTCGTACATCAGCTTGTAATTGATCATGCTCAGGAAGTTAGCGCCTTCGGGATGGTCCTCGCGCAGGTAATGGTGCAGGCGATGGTCTTTTTTCAGGTGGCTCTCGAGGTGCTCGATCACGAAGGAATAGAGGGCTACATTGGCTTCGCTGTCGAGGATAAACTTCGAAACGGGCGATAACCGGTTGAAGACCGCCCCTCCGCAAAACATGCAGAGTTTGGAACGGCTGAAATAACCTTTATAGTTACTCATCAGCAAGATCTGGGCCAACAGGCTCCCGATGGAATAGGCGAAGAAATCGAAGTGGGCCGACTTGTCGATCAGCGGGTGCTCCCCCTCCTTAATGCCATTAATCAACTGGATAACATCATGATAAGTTTGCAGTCCCGACCAGAAAAACCGTTGCGGGCGGGTATGGAGCCGGGTACTGATGGCCACGTTCGAAAGCGTTGAAGAGAGAACATCGGGGTAAAGCTGGCGACGTATCTCACTGATCTTGTTCATCTCCCGTTTATCGCTCCAGTGCTGGGGGGCGCGGTTCATATGAAAAGCGATCGGGAAAAGGACGATGGTCTTTCCCGTCAGCTCCATGATCCGTTTGGCCCAGGGGAGGTATTTGGTCCAGTATTTTTCGTTGAAACCATGGAAGAGGATCACCACCTCCTTCACTTTTTCTGCACCCCGTGGGGCAAAGACGTGGTAACGGAATTCGCGGTTTTCGCTGATCTGCGAATCGTGGATATCGAGGGTCGTATTGGTTATGCCGGCATCGTAATGGTATGCCGAACAATCATCGGAATGATATTGGTGCTTCGGGCAGTAATACCCGGCTTCTCCGGGAAGGATCCCGACACTTTTTGACACAAAGGGAAAGTTATGCAGAACAGTCTGATCGTCGATCGGCAAACGATCGTCCTCGTAATTGATTTTGGACCTGAGTTCATGAAAAATATCGATGTATTTCATAGGTAAACAATATTTTTTTTAAAGGTCAAATGAAACAGCCATGACTGAAGTAGTATTATCACTCCCGGTTGGTGTTTGCCGGATGATGGCTATCTCATGCGTTAATTATTCTTTAATCGCGGCATGTAATTCGCATGATGGTCAGTAATCAATCCGATTGGTGATTCAGCCAATCATGTTCATTCCATATTTGTCAGCTTTATGAAAACCATATGGTCTTTGATTTAACAAGAACATCTCCCTGCACCATGGCCTTTAATGGGGCCGTGGCGCGTTACGATTGAATTACAAGTAACGGAATTATTATTTATTATATCCTAACCGGTGAATTAAATCTTTGCTAATTTTTGTTAAATCAATATTGTGCGGCGAGTAACGCCTTTCGTTCCTGATAGATCCGCAGGATCAATTCCCCGAAAAGGGTATTGGCCCGGGGGAACCATTTACGGGTAAAGTTTCCGGCTTCATCCTTATCGAAACTCTCGTGCATAAATCCGGTCGCGGCATGGGTCTTCTTCAGCATAGTGAGACATTGGGCAATTTCACGATCGTCGGTGCTGGTGAGGGCCCACAGGATAATGCCCATGGGCCAGATTGCGTCTCTGCCGGTGCGGGGGCTTCCCTGCCCCCGGGCCGCCTGGCCCTTCAGATAGTATGGATTCGAATCGCTTAACAGGAATTTACGGGTATTTAAATAAAGCTCGTCAGTCGGGGCATGAGCCCCCAGATAGGCCAGCGACATCAGGGACGGGATAGTGGCATCGTCCATGAAAACGCGGTTACCAAAACCATCGGCTTCGTAGCAGTAGATCATGCCAAAGCTGAGATGTTCGGTCACGGCGTATTTTTTGATTGCGGCATCGACCTCATCGGCAAAATTGACACACTCAGCAACCATCACATTATTTCTCAGCACATCGCGATAGATCTGAGCGAGTTGCCTCAATGATAATACCGCGAAGATATTGGATGGAATGAGAAATGGGAAGAGAGTCGCCTCGCCCGAGGGACGGAACATCGAGCAGATCAGGCCGACCGGTTGAACGGGATGCCCCGTTCCGTTGGAGGAAGGGTTATGGAGCACCGCGCTGTTGGTGGTAAAGAAAGAGTAGGGCGACTTTCCGTCTTTGCACTGTTCGATCCTCAGCGTTTTCACCAACAGGCGCATGGCTTTATCCCATACTTCATCGAAGATGGTCGCATCGCCGGTGATCTTGTAGTATTCACTGGCCAGCCTGACGGGGTAGCAAAGCGAGTCGATCGTCCATTTACGTTCGTGAACGCCGGGCTTCACGACACTCTCCTCAGCCATCGATTCCGATTCTTTGGGTTGATCCTTATAAAAGGCGTTGGCATAAGGATCGAGCAGGATACATCTCACCTGACGGTTGATCAGCCCCTTCACCATCAGTTTCAGCTTCTCATCCTCACGCATCAGCGGCAGATAAGGCCATACCTGGGCTGTGGAGTCGCCAGGCCCCATGGCACGAATATCACCGGTGATAATGAAGGTGTCGGGTCTCCCGTCAATCATCTCATAATCGACCGTGGTATCAAGGGTGTTGGGGAAGCAATTTTCGAACATCCAGGCGATTTCAGGATCGGCAATCAACGGCTTCACCGTGGCAATCAGCCTCCCGACCGATTCACTGATAAACCTGCGATCGCGTACCGCTGGCCTTTGGGAGACATAATCAACCGATTGGGCAAAGGAGCTGAAAGGGGCTACACTAAAACCCCCGACCACCATACTATTGCTGATGATGAAATTTCTTCGGTTCATGGCCTTTGTTTATTGATCCGTATTCTTCCCCATCGCCCGGGAACAAACAAAGTTAATCAACTGAATATGTAATTCATAACTTTTACGGAAGTATTTGCGGATTCATTCAATCCAAATAACCGGCAAGGGTAAACAACAAAAAAGGGTTGCCTCACGAATGAGACAACCCTTTGCTATTTCTATCAAATGTTGTAAATATTCAACCGGCAAGACGATACGAACAAGTCTATCATTCGGTGCGGCGAACCCTGTTCCGGGATCTTCTCCTAAAGAAAAACCGGCCAGGACCTCACGTCCACCCTGCATCATCGTATTTCAATACATCACCGGGATGATAAAAATGATCAATCCTCCCCCGGATAACAGGATCAGTTCGAAGCGGGAGTGATGATCCGGTAATTACCGCTCAGATGCATTAAGCTGAACAGATAGAGTAATCCATCATAATAAGGGTCGAAATATCCATCCTCGTAAGGTTCCAGTTTAGCATTCCACACGGCGTCCACGAATTTCCAGCTTTTAGCCTGTGTACCCATGATGGATGCCGCCGCGGAGGTGGAGACCAAACCAAGGGAGTGGCGTAGTTTCTGATACCCGCCGGCCTGAAGGATAAAGCTTGGCAGAGTACCGTCGATATTAAACTGATCTTCGAAAGTATCTATGCCTCTGCAGAAAAGAAAGTTTTGGAACTTCTTCCCATATTCTTTCTGCCATTTCTGGTCTTTACCATACCATGAATAATCCATCGCGATGTTCATAGGCACCCTCCATGAATCATAACGGAACGCTTCTCCCATACGGCCTCTCGATTTGGGGGCGCCGCTAAACTCAGCGTAATCGGGGTTCAGGCCAGTGACCGGATGAGTGGCCCTATGAAGGAACACCCGGGCAGTATCGGCGCAATCGCGGTAGAACTGTTCATGACCATCTTTTGCATATTCAGCCCATACCTCAAAGAAGGCCGGCAGGTGATAGGACGGGTCGGTCCAGTCGTAACCTGATCTGTCGGGTACGAAGGTGATCTGTTTATGTTCGACATTGATCACGTTCCTTTGACCGCTGGCCCCGTTTTTACTCCACATGGCATCCAGAATACGTCGGGCTTCGGCATAATAATTGATTCCGGTATCATTACCCCACCGGTTGGAAGCGAATAAAAGACTGGTCACAAAATACAATTCTCCGTCGGAAGCAGATCCGGGAGAATTTTGTTTTCCGCTCTCCGGTTTTACACTCCATGCAAAATAGGCATCGCGATCGCCGCCCTGGTGTTGCATGTATTTTTGTGTCCAGCGCCACAAACGGTCGAAGACCTCCTTTTTGTCCAACTGCACGGCCACCATCAACCCATAGGAAAGACCCTCGGTACGGGCATCATGGTTTTTAATATCCGACACATAAGCCATTGAATCACCTACTTCGAAGTAGACTTTGTTGGGCCCTTCAAAGAGATCAGAATAGGCTTTGGCCAGCTTCGCATCGATATCCGCCTTTTTATATCCTGCATCAAGGAACACGTTACGATATTTACCCGTTTCCCATGCCCCTTTTTTCCAAGGCTTCATAACTCCCCTCTTGTCCTTGACATCCTTCATACAATCCTCATCGGGGGTGATCGTAGCCGCGAGGCAACTGCTGCAAATCGCAATAAACAATAAACTAAAACAGATTATCTTTTTCATGTAATTAAAACTGGTTATTATATTGATTTTACAAAAATAAGAACTGCAAATTTTATTAAGGTATAGCCGGATAAATCTTAAATTTTCCCGGCCTGAAGTTAAAAATTATTTTCGTCAAATAATCAATAAACAATAATATCCTATCGTATGGGTATTCGGTGTAAGCCTCGGTCAATCAACGAATAAAAACAACAGGTCGGTTGTACGCCAAGCCTTTATCTAAAAAATCAGGATCGATTTTTTAACCTGATATTGTTGTAAGTTCTTATTTATCTGCTAATTTTGACGACCATAATGCACTAAAAAACAATCAGACTATATGAAAAGCTTAAAATTCTTATCATTGATTATTCTTTCATTACTGGCCATTGCAGGCAACCTGAACGGCAAAGGCATAACCCCGGTAAATAAAGAGGTATTGGGTGATCACAAGGGAAGTGAAGTATCTCTTTTCACCTTGACCAACAAGGGCGGGAATGTATTGAAGGTAACCAATTTCGGCGCTAAAATTGTCACGATCATTGTCCCCGATAAAAACGGAGAAAAAGCCAATGTTACCAACGGGTCAGAAAAACTTGAATCGATTGTAAAAGGGGATCTGTTTGGAGGCGCCACAGTAGGAAGGTTCGCCAACCGGATTGCGAATGCAAAATTCACACTCGATGGTAAAGAATATAATTTACCGGTCAACAATAAGCCAAACACGCTGCACGGTGGGCCCAACGGATGGTATAACAAAGTGTGGGACGCCCGGATTCCTGAAAAATCAAAATACCCGGCTGTGGTCTTCTCCTATGTTAGTCCCGACATGGAAGAAGGTTTTCCCGGCACCCTGACGATTGATGTGACTTACACCTGGACTGATAAAAATGAGATCATCATCGATTATGCTGCCAAAACAGACAAGAAGACCGTGATAAATGTGACCAATCACGCGTATTTCAATCTTCACGGGACCGGAAACGGCTATATCTTCGATCATCTTCTCACCCTGAACGCTTCAGCCTATACCCCGGTCGATAAAACTCAGATCCCCACCGGAGAGATCCGCCCCGTGAAAGGAACGCCATTCGATTTCACCGTTGCTCAGACTATTGGTAAAAAAATCGGGGAGACCTACGAAGATGCCCCATTCAATGGGTATGACCACAATTATGTCCTTGACAATAAAAAGGAGGTTGATGCATTAGTTTATGACCCCACCAGCGGTCGTACCCTTGAAGTAATCACAGATGAGCCAGGGATGCAATTCTACTCGGGCAACGGAATGATGTGGAAAAGATCACTGGAGAGCAATGCCAAACCCGTTAATACCAGATCAGGCTTTGCCCTCGAAACCCAGCATTTCCCCGACAGCCCCAATCAGGCCAGTTTCCCTTCAACGGTATTAAATCCGGGAGAAAAATTCAAATCAAGAACCATCTACCGATTTTCTGTTAAAAAGTAACTGAAGATGTAATCAACGGCCCATTAACCCATTTCTCCCTTTATAGAATTTATCGGGGAGAAATGGGCAACAATGGGATAAACACCGACAAGAATCGTTCTGCTTCGGTTCCTGAACATGATCTTTCCCCAGTGCCTGCCGCATTGGGATTTTTTATTTTTTTCCGAGTGATTAAGGGATACAGAAGATGCAGCCGGGTTTTCGGGGAAAGACCCGGCATTCGGCATTTGGAGCAAATGCGGTTATTTTAGTTTCTTTCAGAATAAACTTTTACCGGGTATCAACAAAAAAGCCTCTCCAGGATTGGAAAGGCTTTTTCTTTGTAGCGGGAACAGGACTCGAACCTGTGACCTCCGGGTTATGAGCCCGACGAGCTGCCAACTGCTCTATCCCGCAATATATCTTTATTTAATTTTTATCAGAACGTTTGCTGCTTTAGCGGGTGCAAATATAGGCATCTTTTTATTAAAAACAAGACCGGAAATGAAAATATCTGAAATAATTACCTCGCGGGAGCGATACAAAAAGCCGCGAAGAAAGCGACCACTGAGGTAATCTTCTCATATTTAAACTTTTTTAAGATTTTTTCCGGTGAAAAATATCTCATAAAAGAGAAATCTTTTTGGGGATCGAATGAATTTCATGTAAGTTTGAACCTTCTTGAAAGATGAAGAAATGTCGATTGAAAGCATAAAAGAAAAAATAAAAAAACTGTTCAGAAACCCTTACCGGATAGTGGTTTTTAACGACACTAACCTACACATCATCAAACAGGTAAGGTTTAATGCCCGCACTATGGTATTGGGCTTAACAGGTGCCGTAATCCTTATCATCATTGCAGTAACGGTTTTGATCGCCTTTACCCCTTTGCGGGAATATATTCCCGGTTATCCTTCGGGGAAGCTGAGGCAAAGATTGATCAATAACGCGTTGGTCGTTGATTCGCTGGAGCAAAAAATTCAGACTTACGATCGCTATTTTCAGGATTTCAGAGCGATGCTGACCGGCGAGAATCCCACCCAATTGACCGCCAAACATGATTCAGTAGTAAAACCTGATCTTACCAAATTAAGCCGGAGTAATTCTGACAGCCTGTTCAAAGAGGAATTGCAGCAGGAACAATTCAATTACTCGGGAAACACGGGAGCTGCACCTCGCCAGGGAATTGACGATTTATTGTTCTTCCCCCCGATGAAAGGGTTGATCACCGGAAAAATGAATACAGCCGCCGGCCATTATGGGATCGATATAGTGGGTAAACCCAATTCACGGATATCCTCAGCACTGGACGGGACCGTTATATTTTCGGAGTGGACCATGGAAACAGGCTATGTGATTGTAATCCAACACGCCCAAAACATAACCACCTGCTACAAACACAACTCGGAGTTGCTTAAAAAACAGGGCGACAGGGTTAGGGCCGGGGAAGCCATCGCAATAATGGGCAACTCAGGAAAAGAGACCACCGGGCCGCACCTCCATTTCGAAATCTGGATGAACGGCTCTGCCCTGGATCCTGAGGAGTATATCAGTTTTTAATCATTCTGCCGACTAACTTTCACAAATACAACAAAAAAATCGCTATTCGACAGACGCTATCTACGGAGACAGAACAAATGAAAAATATAGCAATACTAGGATCTACAGGTTCAATCGGGCAACAGACGCTGGATGTGATTGGCCAACACCCGGATGAATTTACCGTTGAAGTATTGACGGCCTTCAACAACGTTAGCCTGTTGATTGAGCAGGCGTTGAAGTTCAAACCCAATGTAGTGGTCATCGGGAACGAGGAAAAATACCAGGAAATCAAGAACGCCTTATCGCGGGAGCCCATCAAGGTCTATGCCGGAAAGAACGCCATTAGTCAGGTCGTTGAAATGGGTTCTATCGACCTGGTATTGACTGCCATGGTTGGCTATTCGGGATTATTGCCCACGATCAACGCCATCAAGTCGGGTAAACAGATCGCGTTGGCCAATAAGGAAACCCTGGTAGTCGCCGGAGACCTGGTGACAAGACTGGCAACAGAAAGAGGGATTAAGATATTACCTGTCGATTCGGAACATTCGGCCATTTTTCAATGTCTGGCCGGAGAAGATGGCAATCCGGTTGAGAAGGTGATCCTGACCTGTTCGGGAGGGCCTTTCCATGGAAAAGATGCTGTCTATCTCGAAAAAGTTACCCCCGCCCATGCCTTAAAACACCCCAACTGGGATATGGGGGCGAAGATTACCATTGATTCGGCCACCCTGATGAACAAGGGATTTGAAGTCATCGAAGCCAAATGGTTGTTTGGACTTAAACCCGGGCAGATCGATGTGGTTATACATCCTCAAAGTATAATCCATTCCATGGTTCAGTTTTGCGATGGCTCCATAAAAGCACAGCTCGGATTGCCCGATATGCGAATCCCCATTCAATATGCCTTGGGATATCCGAAAAGGTTGTCCGGCAACTTCCCGAGGATGAATTTCACAGACTATCCTACTCTCACATTTGCTCAACCGGATATCAAAAATTTTCGTAATCTTGTACTTTCGTATGAGGCATTGAACAAAGGAGGCAATTTAGCCTGTGCGTTAAACGCTTCAAACGAAGTTGTCGTTGATGCGTTCCTTTCCGGTAAGATCTCGTTTATGGATATTTCCCGGATTAATGAGAATGTGATGCAGCAAACCGACTTCCAGAAAGATCCATGTCTTGAGGATTATATCGCGACGGATTGTGATGCACGGTCAAGAGCAAAAGTATTGGTTGATAAATTCATATGATAATATTGTAATAAAATGGTTGTATTGGTTAAGGCGGCGCAGTTGATCCTGAGCCTTTCGATATTGGTTATTCTTCACGAGTTTGGACATTTCATCTTTGCCAAGATTTTCAAATGCCGCGTAGAGAAGTTTTACCTCTTTTTTGACCCCTGGTTTTCGCTCTTTAAGATCAACAAAGGCGAGACCGAGTATGGCGTCGGCTGGTTGCCTCTTGGCGGATACGTGAAAATTTCCGGGATGATTGATGAATCGATGGATAAGGAACAGATGAAGTTACCGCCACAATCCTGGGAATTTCGCTCTAAACCATCCTGGCAACGATTGCTGATCATGATTGGGGGGGTATTCTTTAATCTTATTTTTGCCCTGTTCATCTATTCAATGGTTCTGTTTACCTGGGGTGAAGAGTATCTGCCGACCAAGAATGTGAAATACGGTATTGTGGTATCGCAAACCGGACAGGAAATGGGCCTCCAGAACGGAGATAAAATATTACGGATTGACGGGTCTGAAATCGAAGATTTCAATAAAATTATCCCGACCATCGTCCTCAACGAGGTTAAGAAAATAGAGGTTGACCGTAACGGGGAACAGATTGAAGTCCCGATCAGCAAAGATATTATCCCCAAACTACTGAAAGAGAAAAGCATTATTGGGGTGAGGATCCCATATTCATGTAAGATCGAATCGTTTGGGAGCGACTCTCCGGCCCGCGATGCCGGGTTAACGATAGGTGATGAAATCCTTGCGATTGACAGTACCACCTTTGAGTTTTACGATCAGTTTACGGAGAAACTTGCCGTATCGAAAGGACAGCAAATCGTATTGAAAATCAGACGTTCCGGCTCGGAAATGGATGTCCCCGTTAAGATGGACGAAAAAGGGATGCTTGGAATTGTTCGGGAATATGATCTTGAAGGCGTTTTTGAGTTTAAGACGATAAAGTATGGGTTCTTCGAATCAATCCCGGCCGGCATTTCAAAAGGATACCGAACAATCAACAATTATCTGAAGCAATTCAAATTATTGTTTGCCCCCGAGACCAAAGCCTATGAATCATTGGGGGGATTCATCGCGATCGGCAATATTTTCCCCGGCGAATGGAACTGGCAAGCTTTTTGGGATTTAACGGCTTTCCTATCCATCATCCTGGCAGTGATGAATATTCTTCCGATCCCCGCTCTGGATGGCGGGCATGTGTTATTCCTCATTTTTGAAATGATTACCGGCAGGAAACCCAGCGATAAATTTCTGGAATACGCGCAAATAGCCGGGATGGCCCTTCTGTTTGCCCTCTTGATCTTTGCCAATGGGAATGATATCATTAAATTATTTAAGTGATCGAAGAATATCCTTATAAAAAGATTTATATATTTGCAATTGAACGATTAAAACACAAAAAATGAACGCATTTATCATAGCTGGAGTAATTGGCCCATGGCAAATTGTCCTTATCATTGCGGCAGGGTTACTTTTTTTTGGAGGCAAGAAAATTCCGGAACTGATGCAGGGGCTTGGGAAAGGAATGAAGGAATTCAAAAAAGCAATGAAAGAGGACGAACCTGCTGAAGAGCCCAACGACAAGAAAAAGGAGTCGCTGAAGGAGTAATTCAGTAATATACATTAATACAGGAACCTTGATTTGCAGACCGAATCAAGGTTTTTGTATTTTAATGATTTATGCGTAAATTCGGAGTGGTCAAATAAAAGATGAATCATGAAAAGAAGGATTTCCCTATTTGTTACACTGTTTTCAGCCATATGGCTTTTATTCTCCTGCAGCGATGGAACGGTATTAATGCGAAACCCCACGGGCAAGGCCGGAGAAACCATTATAGTTATCGCCAGAGAGTATTGGGAGGGTAAGATCGGGGATACTATTGCCCATTACCTTCTCCAGCCGCAGTTGGGATTACCTCAGCAAGAGCCAATTCTTTCCCTTACCGATATTCCACCGGATGCATTTAAAGCATTTGAAACATCGAGAAACATCATCCTCACAAAAATATCCCCTACGATAAGTGAGCCTTCGGTGACCGTTCAACGCGAAGTTTACGCTAAATCACAATTAGTCATATCGGTTCAGGCCCCCGACACAGCTTCATTTATTAATATTTTCTGCAAGGAATCCGACAGAATTATTGGCACGATCCTCTCCACTGAAAAGAGGCGGCTAATGGAGATGTATGCTCAAAAGAAATATAAGAATGAACCCCTTGCCGAGAAACTGAGCAAAAAACATAAATTCACCCTCAATATTACCAAGGATTATGCCCTGGTAACGGATACCACCGATTTTGTATGGATCAAATACGAATCGCCATTAACCACCCAGGCTGTTCTGGCCTACTCATTCCCGTACGAATCAGACAGCGCATTCACAACCAATTATCTAATCCAAAAACGGGATTCCGTGCTTAAGCTCTATGTCAATGGTCCTGCGAAAGGCTCCTATATGACGACCGAGCATCAGGTGCCGATTTTGACACAACCCTTTAAACTAAACGGGAATTACGCGGTTGAACTTCGGGGATTATGGAGAGTTGAAGGTGATTTTATGGGAGGACCATTTGTCAGTATTTCAACCCTGGATGCCGTCCGAAAAAGGGTAGTGACTGTTGAAGGGTTCATTTATTCACCAAAATACGATAAAAGGGATTATCTGCGTCAGGTGGAAGCAATGATCTATTCACTCCGGTTTTCCGACCAAAATATCAATGACAAGATCAACCAGATGTACAATATTGGAGAACCACTTCCCGAAAATATAGATTCGATTGGCAAACAAAGCTGATCATAATTGTTGAAAACAAAAAAAATACCGGTCCGGGAGGAATCCGGTATTTTTTTTGTAAATTTCAGTAACCGCAATTATGAATTGAGCGTCAAATCCAATAATATCTGGTTTGACAATGAACATTAACTGAAACATCCTTAAAATAAATTAAGACCATGAATAAAAAAGTGTTTTCAGCGATTGTACTGGTTACATTACTGACCATCTCCCTGACCGCCGTTTCCTGCTGGAACGGAATCAGAGGCAATGGAAATGTGGTAAAAAGCGACCGCCACCTTTCAGGTTTCGACGCCATTTCGGTAAGTACGGGACTTGACCTTTATCTTTCGCAGGATTCTGTCGAAAAAGTAATCGTCGAAGCGGATGAGAATCTGCAGGATATAATAATTACGGAAGTCCGTGGCGGTGAACTAAAGATTTATTGCGAGAAAAATATCTTCCATGCCTCTGAAAAGAAGGTCTATGTAACCTTAAAGAATATTCACTCCTTATCGGGTAGTGCGGGGGCAGAAGTTGAAACGGCTTCGGCCTTAAACCTTGAACGATTATCGGTTTCGGCATCAAGCGGCTCTGACGTCAAGATCGGGCTTAACAGCGAGGAAATCGTCGCCGACGCGAGTAGCGGAGGTCATCTCAAAATCATAGGGAAAGCTCAATCGATTGAAGCCTCTTCTTCAAGCGGGGCTGATATCAATGCCACCGACTTGATTTGCGAAACAGGTAAAGCAGATGCCTCCAGCGGGGGAGGAATATCGGTCTATGCTTCAGAAAAAGTCCGATGTGAAGCCAGCAGTGGAGGACATGTCAATGTTTACGGAAATCCCAAAGAAAGGGATTCTTCTTCATCCAGTGGGGGAAACGTTAGTTTTAAGTAGACTGAAAACAATAAGCCCCGGAGATGGTTGACCTCTCCGGGGCTTATTCCGTTATTAATGGATTTTGTTGTTTTAATCACGCTTCATTATGCCGTAGCAGATAATCTTCACAATCGCATCGACGCTCTTACTTAAATCGTTCGATTTATAAGGCCCGGCCGACAGGGGCATTTCCAGACCCCTGATCGCAGTAGTAATCCCTATAGCCACGAGCGTAAAATCTTTAACCACGAATTTTCGTTGGCGGGCACCTTCCAATAAGATCCGCTTCATCATCCTGATTTCTTCCTGATCGTATTGCGATTTTATCTTATCGATAAACTCGACCGCAGCAGTATCATTCTCAATCGCATTGTAGAAATTGGCCAACTGACGGAAAGTGGTAATCTTGGTCATTACGTAATCACGCAGTTTCTCTGCAGGATCGATATCCTTTTGAAGTACTTTTGAAAGCTCCTCACGCAATATATCGGCCTCTTTCTGAATAACTTCCTGAAATAAATCTTCCTTACTGCTAAAGTAATAGTATAGCGAGCTTTTCCCCTTCCTGACCGCATTTGCAATATCGTCAAGCGTTGTTTTTTTGTACCCAAATTTACTAAAGATCTCCTGAGCTATCGTTAGGATATTCTCACGAACAGCATCTCTTTTAGTGCTACCGACTTCTGTATTCATAAGATGTTTTTAATACAATCGAGGTCAAATTTAAACATTTTATAAAATTAACAAACTTAAGCTAATGGTTCGACGATGATTTACGAAAAAACAGAGGACTATGATCAACGGCGCGATCCTTTTCCCGATCGCCTCCCGCTTCTTTTTCCCCTCGCCGATCTAGCCCCGCTTCTTTGAGATGAACTCTTTGGTTGATCACCTGCCAATCTGAAATCAAGCTGCTTCTTCTCCAAATTTGCACGGACAATCTCTACTTCGAGTTCATCGCCCAGTTGATACCGTTTATGGGTCCGTTTCCCGATAATGCAATAGTTCCGCTCATCAAATTCGTAAAAATCATCGGTTAACTCATGAAGTGGAATCATTCCTTCACATTTATTCTCCTCCAGCTCAACATAAATACCCCAATCGGTAACCCCCGAGATTACTCCTTTAAACTGTTCTCCAACTTTATCGGACATAAATTCAACCTGTTTATATTTGACCGATGATCTTTCTGCATTAGCTGCACGGGTTTCCATTTCAGAGGAGTGTTTACACATCTCTTCCCATTTCTGTGACGGGACCGATCGCCCGTTTTCCAAATAGCGCGCCAGAAGCCGGTGTACCATCATGTCGGGGTAACGCCGTATAGGGGAAGTAAAATGGGTATAATAATCGAAAGCTAATCCATAATGGCCAATATTACGGGTAGAGTATTCGGCTTTAGCCATCGTTCGGATAGCCAGGGTCTCAATAACATTCTGCTCTTTCTTCCCGGCAACGTGATCGATCAGCTTATTCATCGAATCGGCTACCGCCCTAGGAGAATTGGTCATGATGCCATACCCGAAACGTTTGATAAAATGGTTGAAGTTATCCAGTTTATCCGAATCAGGTTTATCGTGAATACGATAAACAAAGGTGCGTTCTTTTTTATGCGGTCCTGGCTTCCCGATGAACTCGGCAACATACTTGTTGGCAAGTAGCATAAACTCTTCTATCAACTTATTTGAATCTTTGGACTCCTTAAAGAATACACTCAGCGGATTTCCTTCGGCATCGATCTCAAATTTCACTTCAATACGGTCAAAAGCGATCGATCCGTTACCAAACCTTTTCTCCCGTAGTTTTTTTGCCAGACGGTTAAGAGTTAGTAACTCATCCTTCAAATCCCCTTCCCCGGTTTCGATAATCTCCTGTGCTTCTTCATAAGTAAACCTGCGGTCGGAATAGATAACCGTTCGCCCAAACCATTCATGACGAACATTACTCTCTTCATCGATCTGGAATACAGCAGAAAAACATAGCTTCTCCTCATTTGGCCTCAACGAACAAACTCCGTTCGACAACCGCTCTGGCAACATGGGAACCACACGATCGACCAGGTAGACCGAAGTAGCCCGGTTATAGGCCTCCTCTTCGATCAGCGAATTTGGTTGCACATAATGTGTCACATCGGCAATATGAACGCCAACTTCCCACAGGCCGTTGTCAAGTTTTCGGATCGAAAGTGCATCGTCAAAATCCTTTGCATCAGCAGGGTCGATGGTAAAAGTGGTTATCTTTCGAAAATCACGCCTTCTCTTAATCTCCTCTTCAGGGATTTCCATCGGAATCTTATTGGCAGCCTGATCAACCCTCTCCGGATATTTATACGGGAGATCATATTCGGCCAGGATCGCGTGCATTTCTGTAGTATTATCGCCTGCATTGCCTAACACATCAATGATTTCGGCAAACGGGTTTCTGGCTTTTTCAGGCCAGTCAAGTATTCGGGCTATGGCTTTCTGACCGTTTTGTGCCCCTTTCAACTTATCTTTGGGAATAAACAGATCGAAAGGAGTTTTTTTACTGGGGATCAGGAATGCTGTAAATTGTGAAATCTCTACCGTCCCGACAAAAGTTGTTTTCGCCCTCTCGATCACTTCTATCACTTCACCTTCAGGAGTACTCTTTTTTCGCCTTGCATAAAGCCGTACATTAACCTTATCCCCATCGAGGGCATGATTCATATTGGCGGCTGAGATAAATACCGGTTCTTCAACTTCATCACAGATGACCTGTCCGAAGCCTTTGGGATTCATCTCCATGATCCCCATGATGGTTCCACCCTTTTCTTTCAACTGGTATTTTCCGCGGGCCACCTCGTCCAAGGCTTCCACATCGTGTAGTTCCTGCAAAGCGACATTAACCAACTGTTGTGCCATAACATCCTTTGCCCCTATCATGGCAGAAAGCTGCTTGTAATTATATGATTTGTTGACATTTTCATAAAACACGGAAAGAATCGCCTTTTTCAATCCTGCCTTATTGAAACTCAAGGCTTTTTTATTTTTCTTCTTTGCCATAACTTTGATTTTTATGGAAATGAAGATAATGTTTATTTTTCAAGATTAGGTGGTTTGGGGACAAAGATTATTCAACAAAGAAATCTATCGGTTATTTTGACACGCTAAACATCAATAAAATGACAAATTCCAAACCCCGACACCCCCGAATTTTAAAAAAGCCTTAAAAATGCTTATCTTTGTGACAATTATTCTTTTTCAGTTTTATCCGGTAATTCAATACTGAGTAGTGCAATGAAAGTTATCGATATTATTAAAAAATCCGACAAAACACTCTTTTCTTTTGAACTTCTCCCTCCGCTTAAAGGCCAAAATGCCGACAAGCTTTATCAAACCATTGAGGAGTTGCTTGAGTTCAAACCCCAATACATCAATTTAACGGCTCACCGCGATGAGGTGGAGTTTCGGAATCTACCCAACGGGTTGATGGAAAAAAGAGTCGTTCGCAAACGTCCCGGAACCGTTGCCATTGCTGCCTCTATTCAGCATAAGTACGGAGTCCCGGTTGTTCCCCATATTGTGTGCGGAGGATTCACCAAGGAGGAGACTGAGAACATGCTTCTCGACCTCAATTTTCTTAACATCAATAATGTATTGGCTCTGCGGGGTGACGGATTAAAATCGGAAAGCGTCTTCCGGCCTGAACCTGAAGGCCATAGTCATGCCAACGAGCTGGTCGGCCAGATTGTCAGCCTTCGGGAAGGAAAATATCTCGATCCTGAATTAAAGAACAATACTCCTCTTGATTTTTGCATCGGAGTGGCCGGTTACCCCGAAAAACATGCCGAAGCCCCAAACGTGGATATCGACCTCCAGTACCTGAAACAAAAAGTTGATGCCGGGGCCGATTATATTGTCACACAAATGTTCTTCGACAATCAGAAATATTACGATTTCGTCGATAGATGCCGCGCTGTTGGCATTACGGTCCCCATTATCCCCGGGATTAAACCGTTGGCCTTGATGAACCAAATCACGGTTCTGCCCAAGATCTTCAGCATTGACATTCCTGAGGATTTCGCCAGGGAAGTTCGTAAATGCGATAACAACGATGACGCCCGCCAGGTAGGAACGGAATGGGCTATCATGCAAGCCCGCGATCTTATCGCTCATAAGGTGCCTTGTCTTCATGTTTACACTTACGGCATCACCGACAATACGCGTCAGATCGCTAAAGCCCTGCTGTAAAGCAGTCTTATCCTTCTGCCGGAAAACCGGGAAAGAGCATCCTCTTTCCCGGTTTTCCTTTTCCTGCCTGCCCCCAAAAAGAGGTAAATAAATCGATTCCATCGGTAAAAGAAAGCCAAACATCTATTTCATTTTCGCTCCCGTAATGAGCACCTTACTTTTAGGTTGAAATTCATTACAAAGAGTATGAAAGCGAAAAACATCCTTCTAGTTACCTTCTGTCTTCTGCTTCTCGTTCCGGCAAGCAGAACCATTGCACAAGAGGCATGGACGCTTGATAAATGCATTAATTATGCTTTAAGCAAGAATGTACAGGTGCAAAAAACAAATCTGACCAACGACCGGAACCAACTGAATGCCGAGCAGTCGAAAGCCAACAGGCTCCCCTCACTCAATGCATCAGTCAGGCAAAACTTCAACTGGAGCAAAAACCTTGTTCCCGAGACACAGACCTACACCAGTGAACTGTTCGGATCAAACAGCACCAACTACTCTCTTAGTTCCAGTGTTTCTCTCTTCAACGGACTTAAACTGAGCAACAAAATCAAACAAGCTGAGTTGGATTACGAAAGCGGGAAATACAATTCTGAGACAGTGAAAGAATCGGTTGGATTAAACATTCTTAATGCATTCCTTCAGGTATTGTACGCAAAAGAACAGGTCACCAATGCCGAAAAACAAATTGAAGCCACGACCGAACAGATGAGCCTGGCCTCCGAACGTTTGGCCCTTAGTGTCATATCTCAGTCCGATTATCTGCAAATTAAATCGGAATTAGCCTCTGAAAAGCTCTCCCTGGCCAATAGCCAAAGCCAACTCGCCATCGCCAAAGTCAACCTGATGCAACTGATGGAACTACCGGTCGATGATAACTTTGATATCGCATCACCCGATTTAAAAGAGATGCTAAACCTCAACATTCAACCCGATGCTCAGGAGATCTTTAACCTCGCGCTGGGAATCAAACCGCAGATCAAAAATGCCGAACTGAATAAACAAAGTGCATTGCTCGACGAGAAGATCGCCAAAGCCGATTTGTTGCCTACAATCTCAATGGACGGAAGCCTTTCGACCGGATATCAAAAACTGAAGAACAGTTATAATTACGATTACTCCAGCCAGGGCAACACCTTTAGCTATGGAGAACAGTTAAGCAACAAAATCAGCCCCTCTTTGGGAATCGCCTTGTCTATCCCGATATTCCAGAAAAAACAGGTCAAAACAAATATCGAGCTGGCTAAAATAGGAATGTCCGATGCCGAATTGGACGAGATCAATACCAAAAACGAATTAAGGAAAAACATTGAGCAAGCTTGCCAGGACGTAATCTCAGCCCAGATTGAATATTCAGCAAGCCTCGATCAGATGGAAGCCATCGATGAATCCTACCAGGTATCCACCGAGAAATTCAAACTGGGATTAATGAATTCTGTCGATTACCTGTTCGAAAAAACCAACCTGATCTCTTCAGAAAGTAAACTACTGCAATCAAAATTCAACTTGATTTTCAGCTATAAAATCCTCGATTTCTACAAAGGTATCCCGTTAACATTATAAACAACAATAAGCATAATAGTAACAGCTATGAAAAAGAAAGTAACATACATCGCGATCCTGGCAGGAGTAATCCTCGTAGGTTTCTTCGTCCTGAGATCTTTCAGAAGTGCTGAGCAGAGTTTCAATTTCGAAACAGTCAAAATCAGTAAAGGAAGCATCAGCAATACCGTAACCGCCTCCGGTACCCTAGAAGCAATTACCACCGTTGAGGTTGGTACTCAGGTCTCCGGCGTGATCCAGAAAATCTATGTCGATTTCAATTCTGAAGTAAAGAAAGGACAACTCCTGGCCCAGTTGGACGAGACTCCGCTGAAAGCCCAGCTTGAACAAAGCAAAGCTTCGGTCGATCAGGCCCAGGCTGAGGTTGACTATCAAAAAGCCAATTACGAGAGAAACAAAATTCTGGCAGAGAAGAAATTAATCGCACAATCCGATTATGACCTGGTGGTTTATAACTACAATAAGGCTAAGGCATCGCTGGCCAACGCGAAATCGGTCTACGATAAGAACAAGATCAACCTCGATTACGCCTTCATCTATTCACCAATCGACGGGATCATCCTTGAACGTGCGGTCGAAGAAGGACAGACAGTGGCGGCAAGCTTCAACACTCCTACCCTCTTTACCATCGCCAATGACCTTACTCAGATGGAAGTGGAAGCAAGCATTGATGAAGCCGATATAGGTCAGGTTAAGTTGGGTCAACGTGTCGAATTTACCGTCGACTCCTACCCCGACATGAAATTTGATGGTACAATTACCCAGGTTCGCTTACAACCGGTTCAGACCAATAATGTGATCACCTACACGGTTATTATACAGGCTCCGAACCCCGAAAAAAAGCTGATGCCGGGAATGACCGCCAGCACCACCATCTTCGTAAACGAGAAAACAGATATTCTGGTACTTCCGGGAAAGGCTGCACGGTTTGAAATGGATCAGAACACGATGAAAGCTTACATGAAATCGCTCCCCGAAGGAGAATTCAAGGCACCACAGGAAGCAATGCCAGCGATGCAACCCATGGCCAATACAGATAAAACAAAAACGAACAGCCAAACAATCTGGGTAAAAAAAGATGCCAGACTCCTTCCGGTAAACATTGAAACGGGTGAGTCCGATGGAATCAACTATGAAGTGTTATCCGGACTAAAAGAGGGCGACGAAGTAATTACTTCAATGACCCTTAATAAGGTGGAAGAAACCAAAAAAGCCTCAGCCAGCCCATTCATGCCACAACGTCCGGGTGGTGGACCAAGAATGTAAACTCTCAATCGGGTTTCCTCCGGGAACCCCATACCGGTCAACACACTTTTTTAACAGTAAAAAGTTTGAAAGAAGATGAATAAAATAATCATAGAGGTCAATCACCTGAAAAAGGATTTCCATGTCGGGGATGTCACCGTTCACGCCCTTAAAGGGATTAACCTTCAAATCAGGGAAGGTGAATTTGTGGCCATCATGGGAACAAGCGGATCAGGAAAATCAACGATGCTCAACATTCTTGGTTGTCTCGACAAACCAACTGCCGGGGATTACAAACTGGATGGAATAAGCGTTTCCGATCTTAACAGAAATCAATTGGCTCAACTGAGAAACAGCAAATTAGGATTTGTTTTCCAATCCTACAACTTATTGCCGCGTACAACAGCCCTCGAGAATGTTGAGCTCCCTTTGTACTATAACAACCAGGTCAAGTCGAAAGAACGGCGCGAAAGAGCCATTAATGCCCTGGAGGCCGTTGGTCTGGTCGATAGGATGCACCATATGCCCAACCAGCTCTCGGGTGGACAGCAACAACGCGTGGCGATCGCCCGCTCCCTGGTCAACGACCCCGTCGTGATCCTGGCCGATGAAGCGACCGGCAACCTCGACACACGAACCTCCTACGAGATCATGGATCTGTTTCAACGATTGAATGAAAAAGGCAAAACCATTGTCTTCGTCACTCACGAACCCGATATCGCCAAACAGACCACCCGTAACATCGTCTTCCGCGATGGACATGTGATCAAGGAACTCTTCGTCGAAGAACAGATCCGCTCACTCGATATGCTGAATTTGCTTCCGGTAGAACAGGAAGAATTTTAAAAATTAGTACGATGAATTACATCAACTTGTTAAAGATCGCGAAGAATGCCCTGATGAGGAATAAATTCAGGGCTTTCCTCACCATGCTTGGGATTATCATTGGAGTATCTTCTGTTATTACAATGATCGCCATTGGACAAGGATCCAAAGAAAGCATCAGGAGCCAAATCTCCACAATGGGATCCAATATGGTATTCGTAATGCCAGGATCGGAACAACGGGGCGGAGTAATGATGGGTAACAGCAATGCCCAAAATCTGAAGATGTCCGATATTGATGCCATAAAAGATAATGTCACCACCATTGCCGAGATCTCACCGGAAGTGAGAGCCAGCGGACAGGTCGTTTTTGGCAACTCGAACTGGCCGACCACCGTCTATGGCGGAAATCACCAATACCTCTCCATCAAATCTCTGAAACTGGAGAGCGGAAGGTTATTCACTGAAAGTGAAATTAAAACAATGTCTAAAGTCTGTATCGTGGGGCAAACCGTTATCGAAAACCTGTTTGGCAAAAATATAGATCCTATCGGGCAGACGATACGCTTTAAAAATATCCCGCTTAAAGTGATCGGAGTTCTGGCCGATAAAGGCGACAACGCCATGGGGCAGGATCAGGATGACTTGCTGATCGCCCCTTACACCACCGTGCAACGCCGAATCCTGGCGGTCGATTACATCCAAAGTATCCAAATGTCGGCAGTCAGCGAAGAAAAATCAGAAGCTGCAATAGCAGAAGTAACTTCGGCTCTGCGTAAGCAGCATCAGATCAAAGAAGGCGAGGACGACGACTTTCGGGTAATGTCCCAGGCTGAACTGGTGAGTACCATCTCCTCGGTAAGCGATATTCTGACCGCCCTGTTAGGCGCTATCGCCGGAATCTCGTTGCTGGTAGGCGGCATCGGCATCATGAACATCATGTATGTCTCCGTTACCGAACGTACCAGGGAAATAGGGCTGCGAATGTCGATCGGCGGAAAAGGCAGCGATATCCTGCTTCAATTCCTGATCGAATCAACCCTTTTAAGTGTCATCGGAGGATTAATCGGCATCCTGTTGGGCTACCTGGCCAGCTCTGTCGTCGGCTCAATAATGGAATGGCCCACGGCTGTCATGACCCAATCAGTCGTCGCCGCATTTCTGGTCTGTTCCGCTATCGGTATCTTCTTCGGATGGTACCCCGCCCGTAAAGCCGCAAGCCTCAACCCGATTGATGCGCTGCGTTACGAATAATACGAAATAAAGGGTAAATGAGGGTTATGGATAAACACAGTAAGTCATTAAGAATCATTGATTGTCATTAAGAGTCATTTGGAGTCATTGTTGGTGACGACCATCAATGACCACAAATGACCACAAATGACCATCAATGACCATCAATGACAATCAATGACCATCAATGACTGTATAAAAAGACAGAGGCTGCCAGGAACAACTTGTGTAAGTCCATGCGCAAGGTTTAAGTTCCCACGTTTGATGACTGTAGTTGGTAGTTAGTAGTTAAATAATGGTTAGTAGTTCGTGAGGGAACGATAAACTTTTGATCACTTTTCATCATTGTTCCGGCAGCCTCTTAATTTTTACATACCCCATTCCACCAAAATTACTGAAAGTATTATCTTTGATAAAAAAGATTATCGATGGTTAAAATCGCTTCTGTATCCGACAAGAAAATCCAATGGGCCCTTCACACCATCGCCTGGATCATCATCATTGTCATCCCTCTTTACATGGTCAACGCCTTCGGCGGCGGGAGCATTCAGCGGGTTGTTCAGTTTTATGTTCATACCCTCTCGGCCGGGATCATTTTCTATGCCGGATATTTCTGGCTGGTCCCGAAATTCTTCTTAAAAGAGAAGTACGCCACTTACTTCATTATCTTAACAGGATTGATTATCGCCACCCACCTTCTGACCGAATTTTCATTCAGATATATCTTCTTTGATCCAATAGGGGATGAGATGTTCAGAGAAGCGATGGAAAAAATGAACAGGGGTAAAGGCCATCTCCCTCCCCCCTTCGCCGGGAAAGCCTTCCTCATTTATAACCATATTGTCACCTCGGTCCTGATCTCCGGTTTTGCCCTGGGACTGGGTGTTATCGAGAAGCTTAAACAGAACGAAAAAAAACAAAAGGAACTTGAAAAGGAAAAACTCAACTCGGAGCTGGCTTTCCTGAAAAACCAGATCAGCCCCCATTTCTTTTTCAACACGCTGAACAACATCTATTCACTGATCGATCTGGATACCAAAACCGCCAGGGAATCGGTTCTGAAGCTTTCTAAGATGATGCGCTACCTGCTTTACGAATCCGAACGCGGCAATACCCTCCTGAGCCATGAGATCGATTTCATGAATAATTATATCGACCTGATGCGCCTTCGGCTAAGCCCGAAAGTCGAATTATCCGTCGATTTCCCTCAACAGGTTAATGATATGGAAATCGAACCCCTGCTTTTTATCCCTTTTATCGAGAATGCCTTCAAACACGGCATCAGCTACCGCGGAAAAGCCTTTATCAGAATCAAAATGACTGCTGAAAAGGGAACTATCGACTTCTCCATCAGCAACAGTATTGGTAAAAACAACAATCCGACCGACACACTAAACTCCGGCATCGGCCTTGAAAACGTAAGGAAAAGATTAATGCTGCTTTTCCCCGACCGGCACCAGTTGGAAATAAAGGAAGAGGATCAGTTATTTCAGGTCAATCTTTCCATTCAGACCCAATTATTTAAACCATGAAACTAAAAACCATCGCGATCGATGATGAGCCACTGGCCTTAAAACTGGTGGCCGATTATATCCAGAAAACCCCTTTCCTCGAACTGTCCGGCACCTTCGATAATCCGCTCGATGCCATCGATTTCCTCGCCGATACAACAGTCGACCTGATCCTTGTCGACATCCAGATGCCCGACTTAACAGGCACTGAGTTCGTCCGCACCCTCGAATCCGGAGCTAAGATCATCTTCACCACCGCCTATGAAAAATATGCGCTCGAAGGTTTTAAACTGAACGCCCTCGATTATCTGCTCAAACCCTTCAGCTACGAGGAATTTCTGAAAGCCGTACAAAAAGCACGCAAACTTTGTGAACTGGAAACAAACGCCGTTCCTTCCATAGAAACCAATACCCAGTTTCTCTTCCTGAAATCGGATTATAAAATCAAACGTATCAACTTCGAAGATATCCTCTACATCGAAGGATTGAAAGATTACATCAAAATATTCCTGGACAACGAGGAAAAACCGATCCTCTCACTCAATTCTCTGAAAATGATCGAGCAAAAACTACCCGAAGAACGGTTCATGAGGATCCACCGCTCATTTATTGTCAATCTCGACAAGGTGGAGACGATCGAAAGGAGTCGCATCGTTTTCGGGAAAAACTATATCCCGGTCAGCGATCAGTACAAAGAAAAATTTCAGGAGTTCATCAATAAACGGTTTTTCTAATCTCCTTCCGGGCAACAAACCACCGCGATTATTTACCCTTGTATTGCACCTTATACCCGCTAACCCCGTTTCGGAGCGCCTCCCGGATGCTCTTTCTCATCATCAGGAACCTGACATAACCAATAATCAGGATACACAGAGCCGCGGGTATTAACAGATACCCCGCCATCACGATGATCCGGTACTGAAAAAACTGGATCAGCGACACCCCCGCCACCACAAACGTCAACGCGGTCCGCAGGTAAGCCAGCAAGGTCCGCTCGTTGGCCATACTATTCCGATCAACGGCCAGATATTCAGTCAAGGTCAGTTCAACACGATGTTTCCCGGGATCTTCCATAATGACCTACCTTTCAGCAAATATTTGATTTGTTTCTTAAAAGTAATAATTATCTCAAATTCGACTTGCATTTCAGTCGGATTCTTTGGAAGTTTACCTGATATTTAATCTTTTTTTATGAGCCAGGAAATCCATGTTTTCGAAGACACCACCGAACTAGCCCGCCATCTGGGACAGATACTGACCCGCTTGACCCAACAGCAAGGACCATTACACATAGCCCTTTCAGGAGGATCAACCCCTCAGGCCATCTTCGACCTGCTGGCCGGGGAGTTCTGCGAGAGCATCGATTGGAAAAAGCTGAAAATCTTTTGGGCCGACGAACGGTGTGTCGACCCATCCGACTCCGAAAGCAATTACCGGATGGCCAACGACCATCTGTTGTCAAAAGTCGGCCTCCCGCAAGGTAATGTTTTCCGCGTGAAAGGAGAGCTGTCGCCCGAGGCTGCCCTTCACGACTATACCGAACAGATAAAAAACGAGGTTCCGCTCCGGGGTGGATGGCCCGTTTTCGACCTCACCCTGCTGGGAATGGGTGACGATGGCCATATCGCCTCTATCTTCCCCCACGAGATCGGCCTCTGGAAATCACCGGAGATCTGCGCCATCGGCCATCACCCCCTCACCGGACAGCCACGCATCACCCTGACCGGAAAATCTATCAATAGTTCACGGCTGATCATCTTCCTGATCACGGGCAAGGCGAAAGCTGAAAAAGTGGAACAGATTATCTCCTTCGACCGCAACTCCGCCGGTTACCCGGCCAAGATGGTCGACCGCTCCAAAACAATCTGGTTGCTCGACGATGAGGCCGCTTCCATGCTTTAGCCTGTGTGCCCTCTTAACGATGGCCCCCTTTCCGAAATAGTGAATTTCATTCTATTTTTGTATCCCGAAAATATTCAGCAACAAAATGAAAAAACTGGTCTTTGCCACCAATAATGCCCATAAGCTCAGGGAAATCAACGAGATGCTCTCCGGTGAATTCGAACTGTTGAGCCTCAATGATATCGGCTGCCTGGACGAGATCCCCGAAACCGGTGAAACCCTCGAAACCAATGCCACCCAAAAATCATCCTACATCTGGAACAAGTATGCCATCGACTGTTTCGCCGATGATACCGGCCTCGAAATTGAAGCCCTCAACAATGAACCAGGTGTTTATTCAGCCCGTTATGCCGGCGAAAGCAAGAGCGCCGAGGCCAATGTCGAAAAGGTGCTTGAGAAAATGGAAGGGATGACCAATCGCAATGCCCGTTTCCGCTGCGTCATATCACTTATAGTCAACGGAAAAGAGACACAGTTCGAGGGCGTGGTGAATGGAAAAATAATCGATGAACGGCGCGGATCGACCGGCTTCGGCTACGATCCCATCTTCGTTCCCAACGGCCATTCTCACACCTTTGCCGAAATGGCGCCTGACGAAAAAAACAACATCAGCCATCGCGGTAATGCCTTCGAAAAACTCGCCAAATATCTGAAGGAAAAATAACCGCGACAACCCATGCTCCACAAAACGAAAGGGATAGTACTCCACAGCCTGAAATACGGCGATTCAGGGCTGGTCGTCACGCTTTACACCGAAGCCTTCGGGCGGATATCGTTCCTGATGCAAGGCGTCAGAAGCAAAAAATCGCCCAGGAGGGGAAACCTGATACAACCCCTCTTCCTGCTGGAGCTCGTGGTCGATCATAAGCCCGACCGCGATCTTCAACGGGTAAAAGAGATGAAGATCGCCCTGCCCTATTCCACCATCCCTTTCGAAATCGTTAAATCCACTCAAGCGCTCTTCCTCTCCGAGATTCTTTACAAAGTACTTAAAGAGGAAGAGGCCCGGCCCGAGCTCTTCGAATTCCTGATCAACTCATTCCAGATCCTCGACCTGATCGGCGAAGGGAAAACCAACTTTCATCTCGTTTTCCTGATCCAACTGTCGCGATACCTTGGCTTCGGCCCTGCCGAAAACTATTCCGGGAGCACTCCTTTCTTCGATTTAGTAGCCGGTAGTTTCACCTCGTCGCCCCCGTCACATCCCCATTTTATGGACCGCGAAGAGAGCCTCATCTTCTCTGGACTTATCAATATCAATTACCAGAACTGCCACAATATCCATATCAGCAAAGAAAAAAAACACTGTTTACTAAACTTAATTGTAGATTATTACAGCCTTCACCTTGGCATTAAGCTAAACATAAAATCATTGGAGGTGTTGCGGGAGCTCTTCCTCTAAAACCAACAATATATCTGATCCTTAACCCGATTCAACCCTTTTTTTCCAACGAATCATAGATTAACGATTGCCGGAAAAAATTTTATTACTACTTTTGCCGATACCTATTTTTACTAAACATGGTTATATCGAAAATTCCGACAACGAAGAAAAGTCCCTTCGCGACAATGATAGAAATTGCTGAAGAAGAAAAGGCCATCAACCTGGTCCTTCCGACTTCCGACATCTCCTGCCCCGAAGGCTTGATTGACTTGGTTGCCAAGCATATGCGACTCGGCAATAACGATTTTTCGCCCAACGAAGGGGTAAACTCCCTGCGCGAACAGATCGTTTCAGCTATAAATGAACAATACGGCACCGCTTATAATCCTTCCACCGACATTACCATCACGGCAGGTCCGGCTCAGGCTATGACCACGGCCATCAGCACCTTTATTAAAGAAGGTGATGAAGTGATCATCTTCGAGCCTGTTCAGGAATCCTATGCCCCATTTATCGAAATGACCGGTGGACGCCCGATCTTCGTGAATCTTAAGCATCCCGATTATCGTATCGACTGGGAAGAAGTGAAAAAACTGGTCACTTCCAAGACCAAGATGATCATGATCAATAACCCGCAAAATCCGATTGGCCGTCTCTTCTCCGATGATGATATCGATCAGTTGAAACGAATGACCAACGGGACCCGGATTGTAATCCTGTGCAACGAAGTATATAACCAAATTGTCTTCGATACCCACAAATTCAGAAGCATCGCCTCGGTACCGGAACTGGCCGCCAAGAGCCTTATCGTCTCTTCTTTCGGCCCCCTCTTCAACATCAACGGATGGGGCATCGGCTTTATCCTTGGTCCTGAAAAACCGATGAGCGAATTCCGAAAAATCCAACAATACCAAGGGTTTAGTGTGAATACACCAGCCCAGTATGCCCTGGCCGATTTCCTTCAATCAGGACAAAACCTCAAGGAAATTACCGCCTTCTACCAGAGCAAACGCGACTATTTCATAGAACTGTTAGGTCAAAGCAACTTCGAAGTGGTACCCACCGCTTCAACCTTCTACCAGCTTCTCGATTACAGCAAGATCTCCGACGAACCGGATGTCGATTTCGCAATCAGGCTGGCCAGGGAATATGGGGTGGCTACCGTTCCCTTCTCGGCCTTCCACCATGAGAAGATTAAGAACCAGATGGTGCGCGTCTGCTTTGCCAAACCAAATCATGTACTCGAAGAAGCAGCTTTCCGCCTTAAAAGGGTAGCCAAACAGGAGCCTCTCGCGTAATTTAAGGTTCGATCTCACTGCTTTTTGACAGATAGCAGAAAAAGTTTATTTTTGCACTGCTCCGGCAGCGTATGGTCTCATAGTTCAACGGATAGAACGACAGTTTCCTAAACTGTAAATCTGGGTTCGATTCCCGGTGGGACTACAATTCTAATTGTATATCAAACAATTACAGCAGCCTACATACAAAAAACCATACACTTTTCAACTTTTAAGTAAAAATATGCGGACATCATACGCACGTAGTGACCGCCAAAAAATCTTCAACAAAAAACCCGGCAAAAATTAATCTGCCGGGCTGCTGTAAAATCCCTTCCCTTTCCCTCTTAATCAAACTTTGGCGGTATTACAGTAATTACCATATCTTGGCCGCTGTTGAGGTTTAAATCTGCTGCTTTTAATTTCGGTACCACAAATTCAGACAATTTTAAAAGTAGATCCAATGCTTTGGCCGGGTCTTTCTCCGCTGTGGCTGTCAGCCATTTTTCGATATTGGAAAGATTATTTTCCAACAGATCATTAAACCGCTCCCGGATTTCTTTAGTGGATTTGTCTTTGGCTCCCGGGGTTCTTCCCTGTGGGTTGCCGCTCATTCCTTTTACGAACATTTTTTTGTTATTTAGTTGCTATTAACAATTAATTCAAAACCGTAATTTTATTTTTTTATTAGTTGTGTGGTTGTAGGTTGTATTTTGATTTATTATACTGTATTTCACATATTTAGCCATACAACCAAAGTACAACCAACACAAAAAACCGTTTTTCTATTTGGTTGTATTCAGGTTGTACCCTTTATTAACTGTATATCTGCACTTTAACAAAGAATACAACCTACAACCAACCGTTTGCTTTTTTATTTTTTTAATATCTTAGAAACATACTGCTGGGTCACTCCCAAAGCATCAGCGATTTTATTTTGGCTTGCTCCCATTTTTGACAGGGTTTTAATCAGATCCTTTTTCTCCGGTTGTTGAGGTTCAGCGAAAAGCTTATTATAAACCTTCATCCCGGTAGCTCGGAAATATTCTGTAATCTCCAACGCTGTGGCCATCACTTCGCCGCTTAGGGTTTGTTCCCGGGTTCCAGTTCCGTAATACATCCCAAAAACAACAACCGCAACCCTCAAGGCGATTATATCGAGCTTGCCGAACACTCCTTTTAAATAGCCCGATTCTGTGCTATTTGATTGGGTTCTGTTTTTTTCGAACCAATCCAAATAAAGGTTTTCGGCTTCATCGCTTAGGGTGATTTTTAATTCACCGGGAATATTAACCAACCGTTTAATAAAATCAGCCCATTGCTTTTTAAAGTCTTCCGGGACAGTCTTTTTACAATATGCTGGCTTCGCTGAATGGCCAGGCCACACGCAACAAAAACGGGCTAAAAAACCATTTTCCTGCCGGTTGTCTGCTGCAAGTGTAGGAAGTAAATCGGGTTGAAGACCGCCAAAGACTAAAATACACGGCTTTGGAATATCCAAAACGCTGTTTAATCCTCCGCCTTTTCTATTTGTGACCATGCGGACACGGTTAAAAGAGCTCAACATATTTGATTGTTCACCACTCTTTGAATACCTCCCAAAGTCATCCAGCCAACCTTTTAGCTCATCCCGGCTAATTAACAAACCTCTTTGATTAACGCTGTGTACCATCGTCAGGGCTTCCGGCGTGGCATCTTTTACGATGTACTGGAATAGCTCCGGTTTTGGGATCCTCTCCAATCCGGCGGCGGCTCTTTCTTTGTTGCTCATCCCTTCGATTTCCTCAAAGGTCTTATAATCCTCTTTGAACTTCTTGGCGGCTTCGCTGTCCAGCTCTTCAAACGGCCTTAAACAAAAGTCCTGGGCCTCGGTTTTTCCAGCTGATACGTCGCCAATTAAGGCCATCCAAAGGATTGGGACGTTTGAATATTTGGTCTTTAATTCAATCTTCGTACCGATCGCCAACGCTGTGGCCATTATTGCCGCTCCTGTCCAATAATCAACTGGCGTTTTGTAAACATCTGCACACGTTTCAATAAATTCCCGGATAAAATCAGGCATCCCATTAATGGGCAGAAGGGGCGTTTCTGCCGGGGTTTCAAATGGCAAAGGGTGAATATTCTCAACATCGGGCAACGTCCGATTTTCGGGAAATATTCCGGCCTTCGTTGAGGTTTCCGGGCGTTCGTACCTGTCGCCGTAACCATCAGAATACAACCGCCGGGAAGCTTCGGAAAAATCGCCGTTACACTCCAACGCTGTGAATACCTGCACCGGGTTAAAAGCCTTCCCGGGCTCAAACATTGTCGAGCTACTCCACACATAGAATAATCGCCGGGTTGTATCAAAGTTTGCGGAGGTTTCTGCCTTGCTATCTCCCGGGCGTTTCAAATGTATTCGGGTTCCCGATTGTTTTACAAAGCTCCAGCCATGCAATTTAAGCAAGGCCACAATATCAGCCCGTTGGTTGTAATCATCAAAGGGACTTAGCCCGTTAAACGGGTTGTTTTGGCCGCTTGTTGAGGTTGTGGGTTGCTTTTTACTCTCCGGGGTTGCCTCAACAGACAAAGAGCGACAAATTGCAAACAGATAATTTCGATCCTCCGGGGTAATCTCCGGGATTTGATCTGTTTTATTTTGAATGAAGCTGTAACCCGGCTGGGGCAATGCACACACGTAGCCGCCCTCCCCTCTTGTTTCTATTATTACCTCATTTTCTGAATTAAAAGCAAGCTTTTTATTTCCTTCAATTTTTGGACAACGGTAGTAGATATGGTAACCTCCCGATACCGTTTGAGCGATTACGAACCGTTCCCACAAGTCGGGCAAATTATCCCGGATCAGTCCCGATAAATCAGCCCAAAGGGTTCCGCTGGCATCATGTTTAACATCGACGTCGATAACTTCCAGATTGCCACTAACTTGGCCGCAAATGAGAGCGATTCCAGTGACGTCTTGGCCTTTGAAATTTAGATTAACATCCTCAACGGCCATCCGGTTAGATTGGAATTGTTTCCAGCCCATTGCCGGTTTTTTATTCTCCCAAACAGGAATGACAGACAAGCCACGGGACAAATAGATTTTGGCAATTGCAATTCTCTGTTCAGATTTATTATTTCCCATTTGGCTGGCGGTTAGTAAGTGAAAAAAAGGTTTTGACCAATGATCTTGCTCCTCTGTTGTCCAGCTTCCCATAATTAACGGCAAAGTCAATGTAATTTATTTGCTTCCCCTTGAAATGAATAAAAACGGCGAACTTATCCCGGCGGAAATTGAGAATATGAAAGGTGTAATTCTTACCCTCATAAATTATTCTACCGCTGAATTTAAAGTCATTTGTAAAGATATTTTTACTATCTTTACCGTCGGTGGTATTCAAGGAATTAGGGCTATTTTGTGATTTAATCATAATTTTAGCCCTTTCTTTGGTTCATCGCTTTTAATACCTCTTCCGTATCAAATAAAACCTTACGGCCAATCTGCCGAAACGGTATTCTTTTCTCATTTTTATACCTCTGAGCGGTTACGATGGAGCATCCGATAAAATCGGCCAGTTCACGGATTGAATGCAAAATTCTGCTTTTAGGTTCCGGGGTCGGGGTTGTTTGCGATAAAGCTTCCGCAACCGCTTGGCGGACTACGTCGGCCAGTTCTTTCTTGTTAAATGTAATTTCAAGCATATTTTTTGAATTTGTTATACTCCAAAAATCGGCCTGAACGATGTATACTTCAATGGGGTGTACATAACAAAAAAACGCGCTATATTATTAATATATAGCACGTTCAAATTTTTTTTGTACACTTCAATAATTCAGGTGTACACGTATACAAAAAATAACATCATTTATTTTTACGGGACTTCAAAGTTTTATAAGTATTGATTCCAATCTGTTTAATCCAATTATCAAAATTTGGTATTAAACCCTCTTTTCTTTTTTCCTCAACCATCCCCAACAATCCGCAAAATTCAGTCATACCTCCTTTTTTGAATGTAGGTTTTCCCAATGGTATCACACGGAAATAATTTTTGAACGTATCAATATCAACCGGGTTGATAAAAACCCCATTACATTCTCTGTATAGATTAAACAAAATTTGATCATCAAAAATCAAACGTGTATCAGTTGGCGCAAATAGTTTTTGAGTCAACGGCGGCAACCAATCCGGGATTATTTCAGCTTTCGGGGTAGGCTTCCAGTCTACTAATTTTGAAAATTCAGAATGTATATTGTTACTATTTGTTACCGCTGTACTTAAGGCATCAGTATAAATTTCTTTGGTTATTTCGGTAGCTCCGTATGCCTCCGTATTAAATGACCATCCTATTAACGATCTAAATTTAAAAACCTGTATTTCATTATTAAGGTCAATATCATTTAGTCCCCGGTAATTTGCCAAAAAAAAGGTGTAACGGTTGTATATGTTACAAACATCCTTTATTCTTTCTTTACGTTCACCAACCGGAATATCTAACATTGCAGAAGTAGCCTCCTTTGCTGTTGTTTTTCTGAATGACCGTATTGATTGAAAGAAAAACTTAAAATCTTCCATATTAATCAATTAAATTTATTGCAGACTGTTGGTCTTTTATATCAATATTGTAATAACGACTAAACGCTTTCGATCCTTCGACGTGGCCGCTCATGCTCCCGATTATTTCATTCTTTACCCCTTTGGAATATAGACCGCCAACAAAAACCCGCCGTGCCATGTGGCTACTGGCAATTTCACAAATAGGCTTTTGTATGTTTTCCCTTGTCTTTGGGTCAACGGTTGTAACTATTCGGTTTATTTCCACACAGCGGAAAAGATCTTTGATATACTTGTTATATTTAACATCTGATATATAGGGCAATAAATCGCCATTGGGTAGGTCATATTTTGATAAAATGGCTTTGGCTTTCTCGGTTAATGGTACCCGGGCAATACGGGACTTGTGATCCTTTGTTTTTCCGGCAATGTACTCAATGCACCCGTTAACAATATTTGATTTTTTTAGCTTAATCAAATCCCCAACACGGCAACCAATCAGGCACTGAAAAACGAACATATCCCGGACACGTGAAAGGCTGGCATTTGGGATATATGCACCAAACAGTTTATCCCTTTCGTCGATAGTGATAAAGACCGGATCCCCGTAAGTTTCGGCATCAATACTAAAACTATCAAAAGGGTAATTTGTAGCCCAACCATGTTTAACGGCATAATTCAAAAATGACCTTAGACACTTTATTTCAGATATTGCAGCGTTGCGGCTTAAATCGCAGTCGTTTAATAAATGATTTTGAAAATCGGTTAAATATTGAACATCTAAAGTATTAAACTGTGTATTTGGACGCCATTTTTTTAACTTGTTTAGGGTTGTTTGTAGTTTCTTTTTTCGGTTAGGGCTGAATAATCCCTCTTTTATATATTGGTCGTATCGGTCAAAAAAGCCTGTGGCCTCAACTTTTTTAACCTCCCTCCCTAACTTGGTTTTTAAATCATCCCTGAGCTGCTCAATTTTCGGGACTGTATTATTTACCTCATAGGCTTTGAATAACTCATCAACGGCCAATTTTATTTTATTCAGGTCGCTGTTAAAAGCTGTTGAGGTTTCACCGCTTGAGGTTATTTGGTTCCTCTTCAACCGATTTAGTGAATAATCAGGGTTGTTTTCAGGATCAGAACCTAAATCCCATTGGTTTAAATTGCATCGTTTACCAGTATAATAAAACAACCTGTTGCCGGAAAATGTAACCGACATCATAACCGGGACATTTTGAATAATTCCTTTTCTTTTTTCCGGGTAAAACTTGATGGTATATTTCATTTTAATTTCTGTATGTAACAATTCAAATATACATACATTTTTTAATTTAATCAATAAATATGAAATGTAATCTAATTATTACTTTATATTTGTTTTTCAATCCTTTAATGTCTATTTTTACAAAATAATTAAACACATGAACACATATATAATTAAAACGATTAGTCCCGGTGGGACTACCAAAAATCGATATCATTATCGCTAAAGCACTTCAGTCCAACGACTGAGGTGCTTTTTCGTTAAGGGATGAACCGGCTTTGGCGCCCTGCCTACCCCAACCGGAACGGACAGCTTCCCGAAAAAACGGGCAACTATCGGGAAAAGGGATACCTGTCGGTGGTGACCTTCACTTCATTTTCAATTGATCCCCACTAATCAGTAAAAACCAATGAAAGCAAAAATCCCTGATTCTCAGGGTGAAGTTTAATAGCTCCCCGGCCTAAATTCGGCTGCCTCGTCACAGGAAGCTTTAATCCGGATAAAGCTACGTTTTACCCGTACCAACTCCGGGGTTTCTCTATGGTTCCTGTATGGTTCCTCCAAGGTTCCTGTATGCCCGGATACAGAAACCTAACAGAAAGCATAGACAAACCATGCAATACCCCCGGCGATGACAGGTCGCATGGAGGGTTCTGATGGCGGGAAAAACATTTAAACCGTCATCAACGCTCCGCGGCCCTGCCCCCGGAGGGCGATACTCCTTCTTATGGTCCAACAGCAGGGTAATTGTTTGAAGAAAGGGAAAAGCGCCCCCACCCCCGATTTTTATACCGCTAAAATGCCCCATCCTGGTTGCCGGGACCACACCTAAACGATGGAGGTTCCGGATCTCCGATAGCCACTGAAAGATCAAACATCTATTCCGGCACCAATCGTTAATACCGGCCAACTGTTCCTAAATTAAATTCGATGTTTTATTTCCACAACAGTGTCGTACCCCATCAAAAACAATTAAAACTGATTGCAAAATCGTCAGGTTATGGTCCGATATAACCTTTAACAATTCCAGCGCCAAAAAAGGTGCGCACTGGCACACTGCATGTTGTGTTTTGAGGGATTATAAGATACTTGCCCGCATGGGGAAAATCAACCTCCGAAGTCGGTTGTTCTGAAAAGAGTAGCCGGACGAAAAAACATCCCGGAAGGTGAAGTCAACGAAAAAGGCAGAGAAACAATTCATTGCAAATAGCAGGCTACCAGAAAAAAATTCTGATGTTTACATATCAGCAGTATTGTATTTCGGTCAGCTATCCTGTACTGAATTTATTGCAGCAAATGCGGCCTGTTTCAGGTATTGTTATTCAATATTTTGATCTCGGTCGAGATCGATAATTCGATCAAAATAAGGTTTCAGTGTATGCCTGTGGGTTACAAAAACAATGGTCATGTTTTTCTTCAGCCCGACCAGACAATCCATTATATGTGATTCAGTTGTTGGGTCTAATGCTGAGGTAGCCTCATCGAGCAGCAACAAATGAGGGGTACGGATAAGTACACGGGCCAATGCCAGCCGTTGTCTTTCTCCCCCTGAAAAATGATAGGCATAATTGACAACAACGGTATCCAGTCCCGATTTCTGGTACCGAACCAATTTGTCGGCATCGACCTGTTTCAATACCTCAAACAGTTGTTCGTCGGTTGGTTTTTTGCCGGAATCCCATACCAGGTTTTCGCGGATGGTCCCGTCAATAAAGAATGAATCCTGGGGGAGGTAACCCAATGAATTTTTCCAGGAAGGGAACTGTTCGTCTGTCAGATTTTGTCCATCAACAAGAAGTACTCCGGGAGCAGTTTTCTGCAAACCTGCAACAATATCGATCAGGCTGGTTTTTCCGCCTCCCGATCGTCCGATCACACCGGTTATCTGGTTAGCCGGAATTATTGCCGAGAAATCTTTGAAAATGGGATTTTCGGGATCATAACCAAAATGCAGGTTTTTAATTTCGATCTTATGCTTTAGGTTTATTGTTCCGTTTTCCCTCCTGCCGAACTCACCTTCTTGCATCTCCCTGTCCATATTGAGCACCATTTTAACCGACCCGATATTAGACACGAGCATGTTCAGGTCATTATTCAACCCTGAAAACTGCGGGAATATACGGCCAAAAAGCAGGATGAGCACAAACAGGGAAACCAGTGGAAGTCGGACCACATGAAAAGCGAAGTAAACAACAAGAATGAGTGCAGCTATCCCGGCAATAGTAAACAGGAACTGGGGGATGGCCCTATTTTTCATCTGTTTGTACTGGTATTCCAGTATCTGAGTATTGGCTTCTTCAAACTTCCTGAAATAGAATTCCTCCGAGTTATGAACTTTTGCCATTTTTACGGTCATCCAGAAATCGTCTATTTGTTTCAGCATCTTCCTGAACGATTGGATATTGACGGCGCCAAGCAAGATCGCATCCTTCAGGTATTTCCGCAAAAAAACAAAGACGAGTAAGGCAGAAACCACAACAAAAAATGTAAATTTCAGTGATATAATCGCCGCCAAAAACACATGAGTAAGAATGAAAATTGCTTTCGAAGTTAATCCCAGATAGAAGTAATAATATGTCGTCATCTTTGGAATTTCGTTCGTAAGCACCTGTATGTGGTTGTGTTTGCTCTTCCCGTTCAGGAAAGACCAATCACTGTTTATGAGTTTCTTAAACAGCCGTTTACGAATATGGTACGAGAATTCCTGTTGGTAAGCTGACTGAATGGTGGTCAGAAAATAGTTAAGTATGGCTATTGATACCAGGCAGAACGCAAAAACGGCGAGGATTAATGTCAGGTTCACTTCAATTCCCAGTTTCCCGAAAACCACATTGGCAAAATCAGCCCATTTATTGGAAGGGACAGTTGTTTGTTCAGGTTCGAGTAAGCCAAGTAAAGGAATAAGCAGAACGATAGTTATTCCCTGAGAAAAACCTAAAATAAGCGTGATAATAAACAGAAGAATTACCTTCAAGGGCTTATACCTGAAAAACAGGCTGAAACTGTTTATGATGAAACGGTTTTCAGACATGCAGAACCCTCCTTCTGATGAAGCTGTACGGACGGTACAGTAAATATACAATACGGAATGAAGAATCGATTTTTGTTATATCACCAAGACGGATAAGATTGCTTGTCAAAATGTTGGCTTTAAACAAGAGTGAGGGAAATAAATACCACAGATACCGGAAGTAGAGAAATATTTCGCGGGCTAAAAGTCGTTGTGATTCATCATTCTCAATAGATTTAAAAGCATATTTTCTGAAATATTCAGGAATCCGTTTGTTGGACACGAAAGGCATCCCGAAATGCAGGAAGTGCTTTAGCAATAAGTTGGTTTGGCTGATAATTCGCCATGCATGGAATTGATCTGTCAATTTACTGAATATCTGCCTGTCAATTTGTGAAAATGGATAGTCACGAATGTCCATTAGCCATTTCAATCGGTTCCAACCATGCCTGGCACCGTGAATTAGCAGGTATAATAATTCAAACTCGAGAGAGAAAACCGTAAATGTTCGCCCGGAGAATTTGATTTCAGTAATATTTTCTGTAATAATGGTCTGTAGTTTCTTTTGAGTGACCGGTAATTCATGCATCAAAACCCAATGAATTTCGACGCATATGTTCAGTTCCTGGTTATAAAAACTCAGATGATGGGTGGTTCCGGCAAATAATTTCTGCTGCATTTCCTTTTGTGGCCAAAAAAATCCTTCTGTAAATTGAAAGTTATTCTCTGAAAGGACAGCGACAACCTTGCTGATGGATTTTTTGTCAATCAGCAGGTCAATATCGTGGGAAATACGCACTGTCGGGTCGTTGTAGATACGAAATGATAATAGTGGCCCTTTGAGACAGGTGTATGTAATACCGTTTTCAGTCAGTAGGTCGGTTACATAGAGAAATTTTTTTACTGCCTCCAGTTGTTTTAATTTTTCAGGGAGGAATTCCTTTGCATGGTTTTCACCCAGCAAACGGTCAATTTGCTGGTGGCTGAGGCGATGCCGTTCATGGAGATAGGCCCTGTTTTTCAGAGGATCAGTCATATACAAAAACTATTGAATTAATCGGCATTCTGCACTACTGACCGGATATATTGGTTATTCACAAGCCAGGAAACAATCTCTGTAACTGTGCCTTTGGGCAATTGATCTTGTGTCTGGACGGTCAACGAAGGCAGAACAGGAGGTTCATAAGGACTATTGATCCCTGTGAAATCGTTTAGTTCGCCATTCAGTGCTTTTTGATATAATCCCTTGGTATCCCTTTCTATACATACTTTCAAAGGGGTATCCACGAAGACCTCAACAAAACAATCTTTTCCAATAATCGATTTGGCCATCTCCCGATCGGAGACAAACGGAGAAATAAATGCCGTTATCACAACCACTCCCGCATCATTTAGCAGGCGGGCGATTTCTGCCACCCTCCGGATATTCTCCCTCCGGCCTTCCGGAGAAAAGTCTAAATCGCGATTAATGCTTTTCCGGGTATTATCGCCGTCCAATATCAATGCGCGGATTCCAGATTGAAACAGGATTAGTTCCAGATTACGCGCGATAGTCGATTTGCCTGCGCCTGAAAGTCCTGTCAGCCATATAACAAATGATTTCTGTCCGTTAAGTTCTTCGCGTTGCCTGCGGGTCACCAGAAATGACTCGGGTAGGATATGTTCTTCCAATAAAGTATTTGACATCAATGAATTAAATTAAATATTTCACACCAGCATAGCATACCGGATGAATAATGTAAATTTATTCTGATTTCTGATATTTAGTTTTCTTTTGTAAAATTTGCTGAAGGGAAACAGGCAATTATCCCTCTCATCCCGGCAACTATATGCAGACATTCTTTTGATGAGCCAGCTTTCAATGCCAATTACTGTCACCATTGTTGTACATGCTCCACCCATAATTAACCGGTGGTATACTACATCCGGAATTACAATACCTTTTCTATAGCTGAAAAAACTGCCCCCGCCAAATACTAAGGGTAAATAAGGCTATTACAAAAAAGTAAAAACTTCCTAAGAGACACCACAGAAAACATCAGTTTCAGGTGGACTGGTAAATTTGCCTTCCGTTTTATCAACATCCAAATCGATAATTTCAGGGGTTTGCCACTCTTTTAGTTGGTTATCTTCTTTATTCATACTATCTGTTTAATTTTTTAATAAATATAATACTTTTTTTAATCGGTATGCTGTTGTCGGCAAAATAACGATATAAAGATGAAAAAAGCTTAAGCTGGTACACCATGAATCTTGCTTCAATATTCTGCATATCAAGCGTCTTGTTATGGCAATACATTTGAAGCAGGGGGGTGCGTAGCAAACCCTGTAATTCCATCTTTTCAAGTTCGGATAAAAGGAAAAGCTCTTTATTAGGATGGTCGACATCTGCTTTTAACCGCCATTGGATACGCCCGGTGGTTACTCCTTCTAATATCTTCCGAAATGCGTAGCGTTCAATCCCGTTAAAAATTTTCAGGTGCGAAGGCAGGTTATATGCGAACTCAACCAATGGCACGTCCAGCATTGGGTAACGGAATTCGACCCGGAACATCCGGGCGCTTAGCTCCGAGTCAATCAGCCGTTGCTCAACACCAATATCGAACAACTCACGGCGGTGATGGGCTTTGGTGGAATAATAATGGTGATAGCCATCGGTAAAGGTTTTCAATTGTGATAATAAACGGTAATGTTTTATATACTCATCTTTTAGCAAATTGTATGACCTTCGTTTCCACAGCACACGCTCCAGTCTCCCGCGTTTCCGGGCATACCACCGGGATAATTGAGGCGTAAGATGTTTCATTAGCAGAAATATCCATGCCTTGACAGGCCGGGCCCCACGGCCTCGTTTGTATTTATCGTTTAATAACTGGTGTGCCTTGCGCCATTTTAAGCCGCTAAATAGTTCGCTTTCGTAAAAATCGCCATAAGTGGAAACGCAGTGATCGCCGCCCCAGCCCGACAACAATACGCGGGCATCCTTTTGGTGAGCCAGCCTGCAATGCCACAACCATGCTCCCCGTAAAGCAAAAGCGCCTCCGGTGTTTTTAACCAGATTGGCCTTATCGTCAAGGGGCGCTTGCTCCCGAGTCCAAATAGGCTGCAAATTATCGTGCATTTCCAGCATTTTGAAAATATCCTGATAGGTTTTCTCCCAAACAGAGCGAGTCTCCTCTGTCAATTCAGTACAGTCATAGGAGAGAGTATGAATGATTTCTTTCGGTTTTATTTTTGCAGCATAACCGGCAATTCCGTTGGAATCCAGGCCTTCGCTTAACTCACATGCCAAAGGATAATCACTCTCTAAACGTACTTCAACGGCATGATGGAACCGACTCTTTAACTCTGATAATAAATCTTCATCGCCCATGGTTTCCCACTGTGCATTATCGGTAAGCTTCCAATATGGCTCAGTAATGATAGTCTCTTTGGAATCAACTTCAACAAAATGTCCGGCAGGAACTAATTCCAGCCCCCCATATGCCGTTGCGACAGGATTTGATCCTAAATTCCATAACTGCTTGACCAGCCATGACTCTTTTATTTTTTTCTGAAGCCATCCGGACGTAAAAAAAGCATTTGGTTCATTGGAGAGCATAACCCCTTTATCCGTGCGGCTGTAAAGCAGCAGTTTTACCCCAAAATGGTCTCTTGCACAAAATACTTTCTGGTCTGTCTCATCCCATATGATGAATGCAAAATCACCTAATAAGTATTTGGGACACTCCCTGCCCCATCGCAGATAAGCATGTAAAATCAGTTCCCCATCGGTTATTGTTTCCCTATTCAGGTTTAACTGTTGCAGCAGTTGCGTACGGTTGTCCAGACGGGCATTGGCGCTGACGATAGAACCCGTTTGACTATCGGTATAAACAAAATCACTCTTTGACAGTGCCGTATTAAACAGGTTCGCTTTGGCAAGATGGCAGGTGCTGTTCCTGTTGTGTGCCTGGCTGACGGCATCGGGCTTCCAATAGTCGGATGCTTTAAGCATGTCGGACATGATATCCTCATTAAGAGGAACTTTAGGCTGAAAACAGCAATGAATGGTACTCATATTCTCTGATTCGTTCTGTTTTTTAATAAGTCCTGTCTGGCATATGATATGTGAGCAGGCATAAGAACCGGTTCATTAACCTGGTGTAGGTCAACCCCCCAATTAATGTTGCCTTCAATAAGACGAACGCCCTCCGGCGTAACGGCCAAATCCCATCCGATGCCAAACATATCTGGGAAAAAAGCATGTGCTTTTTTTGCAATATCCACCAACTCCTGCCAGTGTATAACCTGATTCCCGGGAACATATTCAAACTTTGGTTCAATACCTTTTTTTATGGTAACCCCTTTTTCTTTTACTGCCAGTATTGTTCCGCTTTTCAGGTCAACAGGAAGCGGATAAATATATTCGGAGCAGTTACTCACCGGAAATTCAGCAATAGCTGAAACTACCAACGCTTCATTATTCGTCCAAACCGTTATCACCCGAAAGGTAATCAAACTATGACAATCCGTAAGTTTTTGCAAATCGGGATGATTAAGCAGAAGCGGTTGTATAAGGTAGTCCTGTTTTTCGGTTAATGATTGGAAAAAAGAGACTATTTCTTCTCTGTTGTCTATTGTATTATTCTCAGACACAAACAAAGAATAACTGTCTGTTGATGAATGATACGCCAATTCGTAAGCGCCAATTTTACGATTACCACACAAGGGTTTTAGAAATAACGATTTTTGCTGAAAAAGTTGCTCATTGGTTCGCTGATCTCCTTTATGAATAACAATTCCCTCAATAACAGGAAAGCCTTGTCTTTGCATTTCCTGTGCAAAGGCTGCTTTGTCTGATAAAAGATTCGTCGTTTTTTGACTAAGGTCAGGAGACATGACAAGATGCCAGTTGGGTAGCTCGTGGGTATAGACAAAGTTGAACCACTCCAATGTCGTATAACGATAAAGCCTGTAGCGGTAATAAAAATACGGTGGGGTTGTTTGCAGAAAAACCAGTTTCAGTAAATCGGCAAATTGTTTATTACGCGATATGCCGGTTTCCTCCTGGAGCACCAGACTGTATTTCTTCCATGTTTTCCAGAGTTGAATCAGCCCCTGGAAAGCAAACCACTTTGTATAGCTAAGCAACGCCATAGCAAACCATACGACCCGCGGTTTACCGGGAAAAGCATGTAAAAAAACCAACTTATGCAAACGGACGGCAGCGCTCTGTCCAGGCAACAAATAACGCCAGCTTAATATGGCATAAGGCGTTGTACGCCTAAAAAACGGTTTTATTCTTCGCAATCTAAACATATATTGAGTGGTAACGGTTCCGATATATGTATTAGCTTGATATCTCCCAACCGTTTTTCAAAATTCCAATTTTCCAATCTGATTCACGTAGTACTTTTCAAAATCCAACACAAATTTTTTCCCGGAAGTTTACATCTAAGGCAATTATCCGGGACGATGAAGTCTCATTCATTATCTCTTAACCTATATCCGGTTAGGAATAGGATTAGCGAACAGGTATAAATCGACATAATACTTTGGTGCAGGACAAAGACCCAATTGCAGTTACGCCTAAATCATCTCAACGTTTTAAGCGCAACTGCCGGATCGCAGCCCACGTCATTGATATTTACCGACTTTCCCGTGTGCGCCATAAAAAGCGTTAAGGCTAACAATCTGTCTTATATCGCAACAGCTTATATCCCGATATCAGGAAGCACCCAAACTGCTGGTGGACGACTCAATTGGGTAAAAAAACTTCCCACTGGTTTTATCCACATCCAGGTCAAAAATTTCCGGCGTCTGCCAGACTTTTTTATTATTTTCTTCGTTGCTCATGAATTAAAAATTTAGTACAAAACTTAAAGGGCAGGAATAAAAATAATTTAGAGAAAAAATCCCCGCTCACGTCATTGATATTACCAACTTTCCCGTGTACGCCATAAAAAGCGCTAAGGATAACAATCTGTCTTTTATCGCAACAGGTTATATCCCGATATCAGGAAACTCCCGCACCGGCGGTGATCTCAGATGAAAACTCAACATCCTTTCCTCTGGTTTTATCCATATCCAGATCAATAATTTCCGGCGTCTGCCAGACTTGTTTGATATTTTCTTCGTTGCTCATGATTTAAAAATTTAGTACAAAACTTAAAGGGCAGGAATAAAAATTATTTAGAGAAAAAATCCCCACTCACGTCATTGATATTACCGACTTTCCCGTGTACGCCACAAAAAGCGCTAAGCATAACAATCTGTCTTATATCGCAACAGGTTATATCCCGATATCAGGAAGGACCCACACCGGTGGTGAACGACTCATCTGGAAAAACAGTCTTCCCACTGGTTTTATCTACATCCAGATCAATAATTTCCGGCGTTTGCCAGACATGTTTGATATTTTCTTCGTTGGTCATGATTAAATTAATTAATAAAACATTTTCACTAGTGTCCCATTAAAATTGGGACGTTATTAAAAATTAAACAAATTTGGC
>CAZWBR010000013.1:0-79675 GCA_964632305.1 uncultured Prolixibacteraceae bacterium | reverse complement strand
AGGATATTGGCCGCATCCATGGCCCCTTCACTCTTTCCGGCACCTACCAAAGTGTGTATCTCATCAATAAAAAGGATCACTTCTCCTTCGGCCTGAACCACTTCGTTAACCACCGCTTTCAGTCGCTCTTCAAACTCACCCTTGTATTTAGCCCCGGCGATCAGCGCCCCCATATCGAGGGAGAAGATCTGCTTGCTCTTCAGGTTTTCAGGGACGTCGCCGCGAACGATCCGGTGGGCCAATCCTTCGGCGATGGCTGTTTTCCCCGTTCCCGGTTCGCCGATCAGGATCGGATTATTTTTGGTACGACGCGAAAGGATCTGCAACACCCGGCGAATCTCCTCATCGCGGCCTATCACGGGGTCGAGCTTACCGGAGCGGGCCCGTTCGTTCAGGTTAATCGCAAACCTGTTCAGCGAATTGAAAGTATCCTCCGCGGTCTGGCTATCGACCTTTGATCCTTTGCGCAATTCACGGACCGCCTCTTCCAACTCCTTTCGGTTGATTCCGCTATCCTTCATCAAACGGCTTACCGTATCGCCGGCATCGAGCAAAGAGATCAGCAGATGCTCGACCGAAACGAACTGATCGCCCATCTTTTGAGAGAGGGCTACCGCTTTTTGAACGACACTGTTTGAAGCTGAGGAAAGATAGGGTTCTCCTCCGGTCACTTTGGGGTAACCCTGCACGATCCGGTCCAAAGCCTGAGTAAAAATTGCAGTATTGACCCCCAGTTTTTTCAGCAGGAAACCAGTCACATTTTCGGCTTCCACCAGGAGCCCTTTCAACAGGTGACCCGTTTCGATGGCCTGCTGATTATTGCCGGCAGCGATCTGGATTGCCTGCTGAACGGCTTCCTGTGCTTTAATGGTAAAATTGTTAAAGTTCATATCTGATGTTTTATGTTTCGGATCTCAAATTTCATTACCGTCATTCTTCAAAACATCTGCCACAGATCCAACAAAGACTTATTGACACTAAACAATTGATAATTAGGAAATATTGACAGAGCCATCCTTAAATATACAGAAAAAATGGCAGAAAAAGAGGCTGAATAATCAGCTTTCTTTTCTGCCACCGTGTTTCCCGATCTAAAGATTAATTATCCGATCGGATTAGCTAAATAGCTTTAGCTTAGCCAATGTTCTGAACCGCTGGGGGTCTCCGTTTTTTTCTCCCCCATAAAATTGTATCCTCCCTGTTCAACCGCATTTTTGATTTTATCGGGATCCAGCGAATTCCCGGAGACCTTTACTTCGCCGGTAGCCAGATCGGCAATAACCTCTTCAACACCTTCCAGATTACGGATATCATTTTCCACATGGGCTTTGCAATTCTTGCAGGTCATGCCCACTACAATATAAGTTCTGACATTCATATTATTCACTTTTATTACGCGTTTATTCTCAATAAGTTTTTGTTTGAAACTCAAATATATTCCATTGACTAACAAAAGGATCAGCAACACCGAGGATCCTGTATAAATCCAACCGGAGTCGCCATGCAGGTGATGCGAATGATCCATCATCCCGGTAAACCATTGTGCCGGCAGGAAAGTATCGATAAACAATCCTGAGAGGATAGCCCCGCCGATAATGGTCAGCAAATAAATCATGGTTGCCCTTTTGCCCAGCGATCGTTCCAAAACAGCAATCGTGGCGATATTGGTGGCCGGACCGGCCATCAGAAAGACCAGGGCTGCCCCCGGAGACAACCCTTTCATCATTAAAACCGCCGCAATGGGAACCGAACCGGTGGCACAGACATAGAGCGGGACCGAAGCGGCCAAGACCAGTAACATATTCAGCAAGGGGTGATCGAGGTAGGTGGTAAAAAAATTGTCCGGGATAAGCAGCGACAACAATGCGGCAGCAGCCAATCCAATCAATAACCATTTGGAGATATCCTGCAGAAAATCCACGAACCCGTAGCGAAAAACCTCACCAACCCGTCCGATCAATGATTGCGGTATTGCTTTCTCTTCGGGGAAAATCGTTTCCTTCTCTTTTTTCCTGTTTCCCATCTTATTTGTCAGCAGACCACCGGCTATACCGGTAAGAAATGCGACGATGGGTCGGACTATGGCCATTGGCAATCCCAACAGGGAATAGGTGACCATCATCGAATCGATGCCGGTTTGGGGGGTAGAGATCAGGAAAGAGACCGTAGCTCCCTTGGAGGCCCCGTTTTTGCGGAAAGACAACCCCGCCGGAATGACCCCGCATGAACACAGCGGTAAGGGAACGCCAAACAGCGAGGCGTTTGTTACAGCCCGAAGATTGTTGCTTCCAAGGTAATGGCCGACCCTCTCCTTTCGGATAAAGACATGCAGAATCCCGGCAAAGAGGAATCCCAGCAACAGGTAAAATGCCATCTCGTTGAATAGCATCCAAAACTCTTTAATATAGTCCCTTAAAATATCCGTCATAATCTATAAAAAATATCCAAAAATATCGATATATTTATACATACGAGATCAAATGTCAAAAGATAACAATTACCCCCGTTTTATTGACGCTTTCAAAAAAACGGGAAAAACATTTTAATACAGGCAATTATCCTGCATTGCACCAGATTTTCTTAAATAAAGATGGTTAAACGAAAAACCTTAATCATGAAAAACACCGCGATTAAAATTCTCCAGGAGGCAGTACTGTTTTCGCTCGCTATGATTTTCACCAGTCAGTCCATTGCACAAGAGGCTGCCGATACCACTAAGATCTGGACGGTTAGTGGAAGCAGCTCCCTCAATTTCTCCCAGGTCTCACTGACCAACTGGGCCGAAGGGGGCGACGGATCGGTTTCGGGGACTTTTCTCTTTGGCCTCAACGCCAACCAGAAAAAAGACAAGCATTACTGGGACAACAGTTTTGCCGCAGAATACGGATTGGTCAAAAGCCAGAGCCAGGGCTTGAGGAAGAGCGTCGATAAATTAAACCTCTCCTCCAAATATGGTTACGATATAGGGAAGCCCTGGTACTTCTCCACCCTGCTGGACTTTAAGACGCAGTTTGCCAACGGCTATAATTACCCGAATACCGATGATTATATCTCGAAGCTGATGGCCCCGGGTTACCTTAACCTTGCTTTGGGTTTCGACTACAAGCCGAACGACAATTTCTCGGTGATGTTATCGCCGTTAGGCTCAAAATTCACCTTCGTGATGGATGATTATCTCTCCGATCAGGGAGCTTTTGGGGTTGATCCGGGAAAACAGTTCAGGGCCGAGATGGGCGCCTATATTAAAAGTGTTTTCCAGAAGAAATCGCTGCTCACCAATGTCGATTTTGAGACCAAGCTCGATCTCTTCTCCAATTACCTGAAGGATCCGCAAAATATAGACATCAACTGGGAGATGAAATTCGACATGAAGATCAATAAATATCTGTCGGCCACCTTCGCAACAAACCTTCGGTACGACAACGACATTAAATTCATCGACAGTGAAGGAAACAAGCACGGGCCGCGCACCCAATTTAAACAGATCCTTGGGGTTGGTCTCGCCTATAAATTCTGATCAGGGGATACTACTGTTGAACAAAGACATAAGTAATCGTCCCGCGCTGCTGTTCGGGAGCGGAGGAATCGTCGTTGAAACGGGTCTTCTCGGCCGCCTGTTTGGCATAGGCAAAGATGGTCATATCGCTGATGCGGGGATTTGGCCGGGGAGTGGCACTAATAACTCTGCCATCGCGATTTACCACAATATCGACCACCACCTCCCCGCCGCCCTGGGCCAGGTAGACCGGTATGGGCAACCGGACATGGTAACGGTCCTCGAGGTAATATTTGATATTTGATTTCCCTTTGAACGACGCGTTTTTGATCTCTTCCGGGGTCATCCCTTCGGTATTCTCCTCCGGCATTTTGACATCGCCAATCTCGGGGATCTTTTGGGCCAGGTTACGGTTCACATCGCTGGCCAGTTTCTTTGCCGCGGCCACTTCATCGCGATAATCCTTGTCGAAGAACGGGTCACGCGAGTTGGAAGCCTCCTTAGCAGCCTCGTTCACCGCACGGTTCGAAGCCAGTTCGCGGGGTTGATAGTTGGCCGGATCCAATGGGACCAGGGTCTTCTCCTCCGGCTTGGGCTCCGGCTCCGGCAGTTTGATCTCTTCGGTTTCAAAATCAATGATGATATCCTCCATCGGCGGATCAAAATGAGAATTGATATCGACAAACAGCAGGATGCTCAGCACGATCAGATGAAACGTGAGAGTGGCCATTATCCCATAGATATTCTCCTTATATAATCTTTTCAGTTTTCCCATGTCAGACCGACAAATTTAAATAAAATCCATTTGTCCCAAAGGAAAATCGGTATTGAATAAACAGGCTCTTCGATCATGCCTTACCCTACCATCACGGAATACGAGATAGTCTTTTCAGGAAAAGAAAAATATTACACAAACGGGGATCACCAAAAAGAATTTATTCCATACACAACTGTATTCATTGTCTATCTTATCAGTCTGAGTATTGAATCGGGCAGCTCCATCCCTGACATCGGCAAATCCATCATTGGAGTCAGAATGTAAACCGGAGTAAGAGACTGAACCCTGGTCTTTGATTGATAAATCCCGGGGAACAGGCTCGAATTAAAGCAATAAGGGCCCGACACCTGGCCGGACCCTTTATCTTTCTATCGGATTTTTGTTAAAAATCGAGCTTTAACGTTTTTCCGGTCACTTTGAATTTACCCTGAACCACCTGCGTGGTAGCGGCATCGGCACGACCGGTAAACCCGGGTTGTTTTCCGCCAACAGCAACAGTAAAGGCTCCCGGTTCAATCACCTTCAGATTCTGTTTGTTGATCATCGAAAGCTGCTCGGGTTTCAGCTCGAAGCTGACCACTTTACTCTCGCCAGCTTTCAGGCTGATACGGTCGTAGCCTTCCAACTGACGGATCGGACGAGGGGTGGAAGCCTTATCATCGGTCAGATAGAGCTGAACAACCTCTTCGCCATTAACTTTACCGGTATTGGTCACTTTAACGGAAACCGTCATCTTCTCACCGATTTTAATCTCTGCGGGGAGGATCAGATCGGAATAGCCGAAAGTGGTATAGCTCAATCCGTAACCAAACGGATAGAGCGGCTCGCCGGTGAAATAACGGTAGGTGCGACCGGCCATATCGTAGTTTTCGAAAGCAGGAAGCTGTTCGACCGACTTGTAATAGGTGACCGGCAAACGTCCTGCCGGATTGTAATCGCCGAAGAGAACATCTGCCACGGCATTTCCCCCCTGTTGGCCTGCATAACCGGCAGTAAGGATGGCCTCTGCATTTTCAGCGGCATAATTAATCGAGAGGGCACTGCCATTCAATAATACCACCACAACCGGTTTACCGGTTTTCTTGATCGCTTCCATCAATGCTTCCTGAGTTTTCGGAAGGTTCAGGTGGGTACGGTCGCCCCCGGAGAAGCCATCCACCTTGATCGGCATCTCTTCTCCTTCAAGTCGTTGCGATAAACCAAGAACCAACACCACGGCATCGGACTGATTAGCCAGCTTAACCGCGTCTTCAAGCATATTGGGTTTAGGCATGGCCCATTTCAGTTTGGCATCACCATCCCCGGTCCAGTTTTTATACTCATAAACGATCTTATAACGTTTCCCGGCTTCCAGCCTGACTGGCTTTTCGTTATGGAAAGCCAGATGTTCGTTATTGTCAGTAATTAATTTTTCCCCCTCGAAATAGAGATCCAGCGTTGGCAAGGCCCAGGTCCCCAAATGATAGGTCCCGGTAACGGGAGGAACCAGGTATCCGGTCCAGCGAACAGAGAAATTATCATCGGGCAGTTTGGGTGAAGGAGATCCCGACTCCCAGTAGAAATTGATCTGATCGTCGATACGGGTGAAGGTCGGCTTCCCGTCCAACTTTGCATTATCGAAATATTCGCCGGTAATGCCTTGCTCCCCTGCCTCGGTTTGAAGATACCGCGATGGAATCACTTCAAGATTGTGGACCCCGTCAGCCAGGTCGCTCCCTTCAGCAAACAGAATCTCTGTTCCCGGTTCAACTTTCTTACGGATACCTTCCAATACGGTTATCGGATTCTTTGGAATCCCGTTATAATTACCGATCAAGGCTTCCCAGTTGTCCGCATTCGGGCCGATGACCGCGATCTTCTTCAGGTTCTTACTCAACGGCAACGTCTGTTTGTCGTTCTTTAATAGGACGATGCTTTTCCGGGCCGCTTCCCTGGCCAGATAATCATGTTCATCGGAACAGTTGACACTGAAAGGTATTTTATTGAACGGAACTTTATCCTCAGGATCAAACATCCCCAGTTTAAAACGGGCTACAAACAGTCTGGAAACGGCCTGATCGAGCTCTTTTTCGGTGATCAAACCACGTTCGACCGCCTCCATCAAATGAGGATAGGCATCGCCGCATTCCAGTTCCGTTCCCGCACGAACGGCCATAGCCGCTGCTTCAGCAGCATCCTTGGCTGTTTTCTGGGCCGTAAAGAAATCATTGACAGCCCAACAGTCTGAGACAATATACCCTTGAAAACCCCACTCATCACGCAGGATGGAATAGAGATAGGGATTGGCGCAGCAAGGCTTGCCGCGGAATAGATTGTAAGCGCCCATCACGGAATAGACCTGTGCATCTTTGATAAGGGTGCGGAAAGCAGGGAGGTAAGTCTCCCTTAAATCGCGATCGCTGATGTTGGCATCGAACGAATGGCGCAGAGTCTCGGGACCGGAGTGAACGGCGTAATGCTTGGCAGTAGCGACCACCTTCAGGTAGTTGGGATCGTCGCCCTGAAGCCCTTTCACGAACTGCATACCCATCTGTCCGGTGAGGTAAGGATCCTCGCCGTAAGTCTCATGGCCCCGACCCCAGCGCGGATCGCGGAAGATATTAATATTGGGCGACCAGAAGGTCAATCCCTGATAGATCCCGCGTTTCCCCTGACTAACCCAGTTATTGTACTTGGCGCGGGCTTCATCGGAAATAGCGGTGGCCACATCGAGGATTAATTTTTTGTCCCACGATCCTGCAATCGTAATGGATTGAGGGAAGACGGTGGCATAACCGGCGCGGGCCACCCCGTGGAGACTTTCGTTCCACCAGTTATAAGCAGGTATCCCCAACCGTTCGATGGCAGGAGCGGTATAAACCATCTGGCCTATTTTCTCCTTCAGGGTCATCCGGGAAACCAGATCTTCGACCCGTTGCTCCAGGGGCAGATTGGGATCCTGAAATAAAAATTTCATTTCGTTCTTCTGCGCAAAAAGCTGAGTGGCAAGAAGAGATAAGACAAAAAGAAGTCTTATAGTTTTCATTGGCAGTTTGTAAGTTATATAAATTGGATACTACATTCGGACGTTAGTCTATTGATTTGCGAATTTATCAAATTCAAACTGAAACATAGTTACCTGGGCAATAAATAATCGACTGTTATTGAATAATTATCACTACTTGATAAGGCGAAAAGGCGGGGTGACAGAAATATTTTATTGCACCACCTCATAAACTCTGCTAATTTTGTCCTCCAATCAGAACATCGTAACCGTGAGAGTTTGTATCGCCGAAAAACCCAGTGTAGCAAAGGAAATTGCCCAGATTATCGGGGCCAACAGCCGCCGCGAAGGCTATTTCGAAGGAAACGGTTATCAGGTAACCTGGACCTTCGGCCACCTCTGTACCCTAAAAGAACCTCACGACTATACCAACCGCTGGAAACAGTGGAACATGGCCTCGCTGCCCATGCTTCCAGAGAAGTTCGGCATCAAGGTGATTGAAGACAATGGGGTCAAAAAACAGTTCGCCACTATCGAGAAGCTGGTTCAGCAAGCCGAATATGTGATTAACTGCGGTGACGCCGGCCAGGAAGGAGAACTGATCCAGCGGTGGGTGCTTGCCAAGGCCGGTTACACCAAACCGATGAAACGGCTCTGGATCTCCTCACTGACCGAGGAGGCCATTAAAGAAGGATTTGAGAAACTGCGCGAGGGAAGCGACTTTGAAAAGCTTTACGCCGCCGGAAGCGCCCGTGCCATCGGCGACTGGCTGCTGGGCATGAATGCCACCCGGCTTTACACCCTCAAATACGGGCAGAACAAGCAGGTGCTCTCGATCGGCAGGGTCCAAACCCCCACACTCTCGCTGATCGTCAAACGACAACTGGAGATCGATAATTTCAAACCGGAACCCTACTGGGAACTGAAGACCAAATACCGCGAGACCATCTTTTCAGCCACCTCAGGAAAATACCTGATCAAGGAAGAGGCCGAGAAACAGCTCGAACAGATTATCGGTCACGAATTCACGATCGTCTCCTACGAGAAAAAAGCCGGAAGCGAAAGTGCCCCGCGCCTCTTCGACCTGACCTCGCTCCAGGTAGAATGTAACCGTAAGTTTGGATTCTCGGCCGAAGATACTTTACGCCTGATCCAAAGTCTTTACGAGAAAAAGCTGACCACCTACCCGCGCGTCGACACGACCTATCTCTCGGAAGATCTCTTCAAAAAAGTACCCGATATTCTCGGAAAATTAACTCCGTACAAAGATTTAACGGCCCCGCTGCTGGCAGCCAAGATCAAGAAATCGCCGAAGATTTTCGACGATAAGAAGATCACCGACCACCATGCCATCATCCCGACAGGCATCATCTCCATCAGCCTCAACGCCGACGAAAAACGGGTTTACGACATGGTGGCCCGCCGCTTTATCTCGGTCTTCTACCCCGACTGTAAGATTGCCAATACCACCGTGCTCGGGGAGACCAACGGGGTGGAGTTCAAGGCGACCGGAAAACAGATCCTCGAACCGGGCTGGCGGGTCGTTTATAAAGATGATGCAGGCAAGGCTTCGGCCGACGAGAACCTGCTGCCCGTATTTGAGAAAGGGGAGCATGGCCCCCATGAACCCGATCTGGCCGAAAAGATGACCCAACCGCCCAAGCCCTATACCGAGGCGACCCTGCTCCGGGCAATGGAGACCTCCGGCAAAAACGTGGAGGATGAAGAGCTGCGGCAACTGATGAAGGAGAACGGGATCGGGCGTCCGTCCACCCGGGCCAATATCATTGAAACCCTCTTCCGGCGAAGATATATCGTCCGGAATAAGAAAAATATTATCGCCACTCCTACCGGGATCGAGCTGATCGGGACCATCGAAAACGAGCTGCTCAAATCGGCAGAACTGACCGGTCTCTGGGAAAGGAAGCTGCGCCAGATCGAAGCCGGTGCTTACGATGTGGCCGATTTCATGAAAGAGCTGAAGGAGATGGTGATCGAGATCGTCGATCAGGTGAAGCGGTCACCGCGCAGGACCATCACCGTCCTGCCCGATGAAAAGAGCGAAGCCGAAGGCAAAGGCCCGGCAAAAGAGGAGGCAAAAACCACTGAAGCGAAGAAAAAAACGGCTGTCGACAAAGAGGCCAAGGCGAAGACAACCTGCCCCAAGTGCGGGAAAGGAGAGATTATCCAGGGGAAACAGGCCTGGGGCTGTACCGGTTTCCGCGACGGCTGCGATTTCAGGCTCCCTTTCGAATTCGCCGGAAAGAAACTGACCGAAGCCAACATCAAATCGCTCTGCACAAAAAGAAAGACCGCTGAATTAAAGGGTTTTGAAAAAGAAGGACAAAAGATTGACGGGATCTTGCTCCTGGATCAGAACTTCCATCTGCTACTTGAAGAGAAGGAGGCCGGACCTTTAAAATGCCCTCGCTGCGGGAACGGGACCATCATCAAAGGCAATACCGCCTGGGGCTGCAGTAATTACCGGAATGGTTGTCAATTGAGGGTACCCTTCGAATTCGCCGGAAAAAAACTGACCGACAATCAACTGGAGCAACTGATCCGCAAAGGGAAAAGCGGAAAGATCCGTTTCAGCAAAGATTACACCCTGGAGGCCGATTAACCGGGAGCTCCCGATTCAACCTTCAACAAAGAGATCATCGCCAATCCCGGTAATGATCCCGTGTTTGGTCGCCTCGGAGTATAAAGTCTCGATGGCTCCCCTTCCGTCGGGGCCCAGTTCCCGGGTAAATTCATTCACGTAAAGTTCGATATGGCTCCGCATCACCTCATCGGCCATCTCCTGGGCATACTGTTTCACAAAGGGATATGAATCATTAGGATTGGCAAAGGCATATTCCACACTCCGTTTCATCACCCGGTTCATCTTCTGACGGATGGCCAACGGCAGATTCCGGTTTACCACGATTCCGCCCAGCGGGATCGGTTTCCCGGTCAGGGTCTCCCAATACTCGCCCAGATCGACAATCTTCTTTAATCCCTTAGACTGATAGGTAAAACGATTCTCATGAATGATTAATCCCGCATCCATCTCTCCCGAGAGGACAGCCTCCTCAATATCGGAGAAGAGGTATTCCTTTTTCTCCTTAACTTTGGGGTAAGCCACGCTGAGCAACAGATTCGCGGTGGTATATTTCCCGGGAACGGCGATTCGCAGATCGTTTACCTCGTCGGGATAGATCTTGTGACGGCTGATCAGCATCGGGCCGTTTTTATAGCCCAAGGCGCTGCCGGAAGTGAGAAGCTGATATTTATCCGTGATATAAGCAAACGCGTGATAGCTTAGTTTGGTCACATCGATCTCACCGGCAAAAGCCAGACGGTTCAGTTCTTCGACATCAGAGAGAATCAGTTCAAAACTAAGCCCTTCGGCATCGATCCGGTCGTGAACCATCGCATCGAAAATAAAGGTATCGTTGGGGCAGGTAGAAAAACCTAAAGTCAATTTCATTACGAAAGCTGTTTGATTTTGGCAAATTTGCGAAGGAAGCGGTAGAGCTCGTCGGTCAGGTTCTCAATGGCCAGCGGGATATCCCACTTGGTGGTGTCCCTCAGTTCGACATAATTCGAGATAGCCCTGATCTCTAAAAATGGTACTTTCTCCTGCAGGCAGACATAAAAAAGGGCCCCTCCTTCCATTGATTCGATATCCGGATCGTAGGTTGCAACAATCTTCGCGATGCTGTCGGGGTTGCCGTGGCTCAGGTTACCTGAGACCGCGCTGACTGAAGGTAAATCCATCCCGCTGAATTTATGCGGATTGATCAACTTACCATCCTGAAAAGGGAATTCGTTCGGCTCCATAAACCCGGCCTCGAACAGGGAGATCGCCCCCTCGGGAAGTTCAATCCCCAGGTCGCAGATCTCTTCGCGGGTCACATTCACCACGCTCCCGATGGCCAGCTCATCGCGAAAACTCCCGGCAATACCGGCATTGATCACCAGGTCATATTTATTACGGGCAAGCGCTCTGGTCAGATGATAAGTGGTAAAGGTCATCCCCACTCCCGAAATGATCAGGTCTATCTCCAAATCGTACCACTGGTAACGCGACACAAACCGTTCGTTTCCTTCAACCTGTTTCAGGTTCTCGAAAAACTGGTACAATTCAAAGCAGGTAGCCCCCACGAAAAGGATTCTCATTTGCCAATTTTATGAAATGAATAATTTAGTGAAACAAAGGTAAAACAACCGGATGTTTTATCTTTAAACATTCATACTCGATTTTTCGAAAAAAGTTAAAAAAAGTGATTAATTTGTACTTGGTTTAATTAAACAGAACACTTTAGGAGTAAAATCCTTACGGATAATTTGCCAAATCGAAGAATGGTTTGTTAGTTTGCCAAATATTTCAAATACCGAACCGTGAAGTTTTCCTTAAACAAAAAAGACAACGAAGGGTACAGCAAAGTGGAACATTACCACGATGATACTGTACTGAAACTGGCTGAACACTATCGGCAAATCCTTGAACTGTTGGGTGAAAATCCTGAACGGGAAGGGTTATTGAAATCGCCGATGCGGGTGGCCAAAGCGATGCAGTTCCTCACGCAAGGGTATAATATGGATCCTGAAAAGATCCTGCGATCGGCCATGTTCAAGGAAGATTACCGCCAGATGGTGATCGTCAAGGACATCGAGATCTATTCGCTCTGCGAGCATCACATGCTCCCGTTCTTCGGGAAAGCCCACGTGGCCTATATCCCCAACGGCTATATCACCGGTCTGAGCAAGATTGCCCGCGTGGTGGAAGCTTACTCCCGACGCCTGCAGGTGCAGGAACGGTTGACCACCCAGATCAAGGAAGCCATTCAGAATACTCTCTCGCCGCTTGGAGTAGCAGTAGTCATCGAAGCCAAGCACATGTGTATGACCATGAGGGGAATCGAGAAACAGAACTCGGTAACCACCACTTCCGACTTTACCGGGGCCTTCGAAAAAGTAGCCACACGCGAAGAATTTATCCGGCTGATCAGCTCCGATCTGTCGTAACCTTCCGCAAAGGAAATTGGATCACCATTTTTCATTGCCACATTTATTATATTTGTACCCGAAAATTTCAAAGCAATTTAATTAATTATGAAAGCATACGTATTTCCCGGACAAGGAGCCCAATTTGTAGGGATGGGCAAAGATCTTTACGAGAACTCACCTTTAGCAAAAGAACTCTTTGAGAAAGCCAACGAAATACTTGGTTTCCGCATTACCGACCTGATGTTCAGCGGAACGGACGAAGACCTGAAACAGACTAAGGTTACCCAACCGGCCATCTTCCTTCATTCTGTCCTGTTGGCTAAAACACTGGGCGCAAACTTTCAACCCGACATGGTGGCCGGTCACTCATTAGGTGAATTTTCGGCTTTAGTCGCCAGCGGGGCACTCTCTTTCGAAGACGGTCTGGTCCTGGTTTCAAAACGTGCCATGGCGATGCAGAAAGCCTGCGAAGCCGAACCGTCCACGATGGCCGCTATCGTCGGTCTCGATGATGAAGTAGTCGAAAAAGCCTGCGCCGAAATCGACGAAATCGTCGTTCCGGCCAATTACAACTGTCCCGGACAGTTGGTCATCTCCGGCTCATTGAACGGGGTCGATCAGGCCTGCGCCAAACTGACCGAACTGGGCGCCAAACGTGCCCTCAAGCTGATGGTTGGCGGAGCCTTCCACTCCCCCCTGATGGAGCCTGCCCGCGCCGAGCTGGCCGAAGCCATCAACGCCACCATCTTCAATAAACCCAGCTGCCCCATCTACCAGAATGTCAACGCATCGCCGGTGAGCGATCCGGCCGTGATCAAGGAAAACCTGATCGCCCAACTGACTGCCCCGGTAAAATGGACCCAGACCGTCAAGAATATGATTGCCGACGGTTGTACCTCCTTCACCGAAGTAGGTCCTGGCCAGGTACTTCAGGGATTGGTTAAAAAGGTCGACCGTGCAATGACTACTGCCGGGATCAATACCTATCAGGGATAATCCTCCCGAAAAATATTGAAGACTCCGCCCTCTCCGGCGGAGTCTTTTTTTTACCCACAAACAGACTCTTCTTCGGACTTTCTGTGCATCTTCTGTGCATCTTCTGTGCATCTTCTGTGCTCTAATAGCACAGAAGAACTATGGAAACAACACTGAAGATCCTTTGAATACAGGGAGAGAACCCAAATCTACCGTCAGGACTTATCCGGGCAACAGCACTTAAAAAACATAAAAGACAATTTGTTTTTCCCTTTGAATTATTAAATAAGTTCGCCATTTTTGTTAGACAGGACTACCCGACAACAAACTATTGAAATCTACCCAATGGCAGTACCAACAACGCGAGCTAAAGATAATGCTGAAATAAAGATCAACAGCGAGCTTTGTACCGGCTGTGGTTTATGTGTCAAAGTGTGCAAAGATTTCGGGCTGGAGATTGCCGACGGGAAGGCACAGGTATCCGATCATGCCGTCTTTGGCTGTTTGGGCTGCGGACACTGTATGGCTATCTGTCCGACAGGGGCCATCGAAATACATGGGCGTGAAATCTCCCCCGAGGATCTTTTTGAGCTACCGCCCCTTGAAAGTACAGCCGATTATGACCAGATGACCGGGGTAATGAAGCGCCGAAGGAGCATCCGGGAGTTTAAGGATATTCCTATTCCCTGGGAGATCACCGACAAAATACTGAAGGCGGCCCGCACCGCTCCCATGGGATTGCCGCCATCGGATGTGAATGTTTTGGTCTTCGATTCGAAAGAAAAAGTCAATGCTTTTACGGTCGATTTTTGCAACTATCTGAAAGGGATGAGATGGATGGTCTCCCGATGGTTTACCACCCTGATGCGACCATTCTGGGGTACGGCAAACGATGAACTGTTTCGCAAATTCCTCAGGCCGATGCTTCACCTCTTTACCAAAAATGCCGAAGACGGGATAAACCTGGTCACATACGATGCCCCTCTGGCCATCTATTTCTACGGATCGCCTTATTCCGATCCTGCCGACCCGATCGTAGCGGCTACCTACGCGATGCTGGCGGCCGAATCGCTTGGACTGGGAACCTGCATGATTGGCTCTATCCATCCCTTCCTCCAGAGAGGAAGCAGCGCCAAACTATTCAGGGATATTCACGGCATAAAAAACCCGAGCCAGGAGGGGATCTTTGTTATTTTCGGGATTCCTGACGTCCATTATTCGAAAGGAATCAACCGGAGCTTCGCCTCGGTAACGATTGAAAGGCAACGGTAAAAAGACATTATAGTTGGCAGAATGATTTGGCATCGGAAGTTTCGGTTGAAATTTCTATTTTAGTACCTGTAATCCCGAAAGAATTGTATAGATGAAAGCAAGACTTATCTTATTGTTTTTAGTGTTGATCCAGCTCACGGCCTCAGCTCAGCAATCGCAAAGTAAAAAAATCAAAGTATCTGATAATCTGGATATTTATCAGATCTCAGAAAACAGCTATGTCCATGTTTCGTACAGTGAAATTGCCCCTTACGGGAAGGTCGCATCCAACGGGTTTATTTTCAAAGATAAAAACAAAGCCTTTCTCTTCGACACCCCATCGTCTGATGATCTTACCAAAGAGTTGGTCACCTGGATCGAGGATTCGCTGAAGGTCAAAATAGTCGGTTTTGTTCCTAACCACTGGCATGAGGACTGCATGGGAGGATTGAATTACCTGCATCGGTTGGGGATCCCTTCATATGCTCATCAAATGACCATCGATATTGCCCGTTCGCATCAGCTACCACTGCCCCGGAAAGGATTCACCGGCTCCAAACAACTTAAGATCAATAACAAACTGATTTTTTGCGAATACCTGGGGGCAGCCCACTCGCTGGACAACATCATTGTTTGGATTCCGTCTGAAAAGATCCTGTTTGCCGGTTGCATGGTCAAAGAGATGAAATCGACCTCACTGGGCAATACGGCTGACGGGGATCTGAAAGCTTATCCCTCAACCATTCGGAAATTGCTGGAGAAGTATTCCTCCGCCCGGGTGGTGATTCCCGGCCACGGGGATTTCGGAGGCCCCGAACTGATCCGTCATACCCTTCAACTGGCCGAAAAATAATAAAAGGATGAGCGGGAATAAAAACATCGTGGTTTTAGTCCTGTTTATCGTCCTTATTTCGGTGATGACCACCTCCATTGGCATCTTTTCGAAAGGAGGTGAGGGAAACTACAATTACAGGACCATCAGGGGCCAGGAGGTGACCATCTATGGGAATGGTCTTTACCAACACATGTCGGCCGAAGTGGCCATCCAGGGAATTGCACAGGATGTGGTAACCCTGCTGATCGGGAACCCGTTATTGCTGATCTCCCTCTTTTGGGCTTCGCGGGGTTCGGTGAAAGGACGATTTTTGCTGGCCGGCACACTGGGCTATTTTTTCGTCACCTATCTCCTGTACTTAGCGATGGCGATGTACAACAAGATGTTCCTGGCTTATTCCGTCTTGCTGGCTCTTTCGTTTTTCGGACTTATCGCCACCCTTTTATCCTTCGATGCCAATCAATTACCGAATCTTTTCAACGAAAGGACACCGGTAAGGTTTATCGGAGGATTTCTGATCTTCAACGTTTGCGCGATCGCGCTGTTATGGCTCAGCATCGTCGTTCCGCCCCTGATCGACGGGACCATTTACCCGGTGGGCGTCGAGCATTATACCACCCTGATTGTTCAGGGATTCGACCTGGGCTTATTCTTGCCAATGGCCTTTGTTTCGGCCATTCTCTTCCTGAAGAAAAGAGCGCTGGGTTATTTGTTTACCACCACTTACATGGTCTTCCTGTCGATCCTGACGACTGCCCTCACGGCCAAAATTATCGCGATGGCTTTAGCCGGGGTTAATGTCATCCCGGTCATATTTATCATCCCAACTTTTAATATCCTTTCCATTGTTTGTGCTTTTCTGCTTTTCGTTAACCTGCGGGAGTTCAAACCGGTTGTAAAATGATTAAATTCTCTCCGGTCTTAAAAAAGATTGTTCCAATCGGGTTGAAAACAGAAGTTTTCTTCGATCAAATTCACCCACCCTGTGAAACAATTTTTTATATTTGTTCACATATCTAATATTCTATTTTTTTCGTAATGAAAAAAGTCAAACTGAACATCCTTGGATTGTCGTACAGCCAGACCCAGACCGGAGCTTACGCGCTGGTCCTGTCGGAGGCCGACGGCAACAGAAGGATCCCGATTATTATTGGCGCAGTCGAAGCCCAGGCCATTGCCATCCAACTGGAAGGGCTAAAACCTCCCCGCCCGCTGACGCACGATCTGTTTTTGAATGTTGCGGTAGCGTTTAATATCGAGATTACGGAAGTGTTCATCCATAAACTTGAAGAAGGAATATTCTATGCTGAGCTGAGTTGCCAACAAGATAACCATCGCATAAAAATTGACTCCCGGACTTCAGACGCCATTGCGCTTGCTCTTCGTTTTGAATGTCCAATCTATACTACCGACGAGATTATTGAAAAAGCAGGGATCATCCTTGAATTTGACGAATCGGAAGGCGATAAAAACGAATCGGAAAAAGAAGGGAAAGTGGAAGGATCGTCAACAAATCCGCATTATGATGATTTCTCGCTGGAGGAGCTGAACGAACTGCTCTCTGCCGCGATATCGGATGAGGATTATGAAAAAGCGTCGGAGATCCGCGACGAGATCAACAGAAGAAAAAGCGATAAAACCTGATTGTCGCATGAACAAACTTCGCCCCTTAGCGCTACCGATACTGCTGTTGCTCTTACCTTCAGACATTTGGGCTCAGACTGCCGATACACTCACCGGCACTGGTGCTGTTATGCCCGGAAGCGAAGTCCCGGTCAGACATACCCTCGATACGGTACTTCAGACCAACCTTACCTTTGGATCATTCTTTCGCGGGATGATTGGAATGGCTTGCCTGCTCTTTATTGGCTGGATTTTCAGTCAGAACCGCAGGGCCATCGACTGGCGCGGGGTTGGAATCGGGTTGCTCATCCAGATCGTATTGGCTGCAGGGGTCCTGTATATCCCTTTTGTTCAGGGTTTCTTCGAATTTTTCGGTAAGGTCTTTGTCAAGATCCTCGACTTTACCCGTGACGGGAGCACCTTTCTGCTTGGCGATCTGATGAATCAGGAATCGTACGGCTACATCTTTGCTTTTCAGATCCTCCCAACCATCATATTCTTTTCCGCGCTGACCAGTCTGCTTTTTTACCTGGGTATTATTCAAAAGATCGTTTTTGGTTTGGCCTGGCTCCTGACCAAAGCCTTACGGATCTCGGGAGCAGAGAGTCTCTCGGTTGCCGGAAATATTTTCCTTGGGCAGACCGAAGCGCCGCTGATGATCAAGGAGTATTTGGAGAAGATGAACCGGTCAGAGATCTTCCTGGTTATGACCGGGGGGATGGCCACGCTGGCAGGCGGGGTGCTGGCTGCTTATATCGACTTTTTGGGAGGAGGAGATCCGGCTCAACGGTTGCTGTTCGCCAAGCATCTGCTCTCAGCCTCTGTAATGGCAGCGCCGGGGGCAGTGGTTATTGCCAAGATCCTGATGCCACAAACCGAAGCCATCGAATCGAATATCAATATCACCAAGGAAAAAGTGGGGGCCGATGTTCTGGATGCCATCTCCAACGGGACGGCACAAGGTCTTAAACTGGCCCTGAACGTGGCGGGAATGTTACTCGTCTTCATTGCCTTCATGGCTTTTATCAACTATATCCTTGGCGGATTTATCGGTCAGTATACCGGGCTCAACGATTGGGTCAATGCGATATCAGACGGGCAATACAAGGTGTTTGACCTTAAATTTATCTTAGGCTACCTGTTTTCGCCGCTGATGTGGCTGATTGGGGTCTGCAAGGAAGATATCACCCTGTTGGGCCGGCTGATGGGCGAGAAGATAATAGTCAACGAGTTTATCGGGTACACCAGTCTGGCCTCGCTGAAGACATCCGGCTCGTTTGCCGAGATGAAGTCGATCATCATGGCCACTTACATGCTATGCGGCTTTGCCAATTTCAGCTCCATAGGGATCCAGATTGGCGGGATCGGTTCATTAGCCCCAACGCGCAGGGTATGGTTGTCGCAATTCGGGATGCGGGCTCTGCTGGCCGGATCGATTGCTTCGCTGATGTCGGCAACAATTGTCGGCGCCATACTTGGGTGAGAACACTTTAGTACGGCCCGCTAAATTTTTAAGGACGAAGATCTCCAGGATTAAGATTGATCCGGCCACAATTATTAACTTCGTGCTTTTGATTCTCCCGGTGTCGATCGGGACTATTCAGGATAAAAATATCACTATGAAACAATATCTCAATCTCTTACAGCATGTACTCGATCACGGGGAAGCACGTGCCGACCGGACCGGAACGGGAACCATCAGCGTTTTCGGTTATCAGATGCGCTTCAACCTTGAAGAGGGATTCCCTGCACTGACCACCAAAAAGCTTCACCTGAAATCGATCATCCATGAACTTCTATGGTTTTTGGCTGGCGACACCAACAATAAATATCTCACCGACCACGGGGTGCGAATCTGGAATGAATGGGCTGATGCCAACGGGGACCTTGGTCATATCTACGGCTATCAATGGCGTTCGTGGCCAACCCCTGACGGAGGGCATATCGATCAGATCTCGCAACTGATCCACGACATCAGGAATAACCCCACTTCGCGGAGACTGATCGTCAGTGCGTGGAATGTGGGGGAACTGGACAAGATGAATCTCCCACCCTGTCACCTGTTGTTCCAGTTTTATGTGAACAACGGGAAGCTGTCGTGCCAGTTGTACCAGCGCAGCGCCGACATCTTCCTTGGAGTGCCCTTCAATATTGCTTCTTACGCCCTGTTAACCATGATGGTGGCCCAAGTAACCGGGCTTAAACCGGGTGATTTTGTCCATACGTTTGGCGATGCCCACATCTACAACAACCATATCGAACAGGTAAAACTTCAGCTTAGCCGGGAGCCCTATCCGCTTCCAAAGATGATGATCAATCCGGATGTCACCTCCATCTTCGATTTCAAATACGACGATTTCACGTTGGTCGATTATGAGGCCCATCCGCACATCAAAGGGGAAGTGTCGGTATAAAAAACAGGACGACAGTTGGTATTATATTCCAATCATCAACCTGCCTGTCCATCATCAGGAAAGACGTACAGATTTCATTAAGTATTAAGCTCTTTACAAATCCAACGAATGATCCACAAGAATATCTCCATAATTGTTGCCATCGCGCAAAATTTCGCCATAGGGAAAGATAATGATCTGTTGTTCCATCTGCCGAACGATCTGAAAAGATTTAAGAAGATAACCTCGGGATGTGCCGTCATTATGGGAAAACGGACACTCTTTTCACTTCCGAACGGCCCGTTGCCCAATCGACGTAATATCGTGATTACGGACCTTCCGGGTGAGACTTTCCCCGGATGTGAAACAGCCTATTCGATCGATGAAGCCGTAGAGATGGTAGCCAACGAAAAAGAGGCCTTTATCATAGGAGGCGGCATGATTTACCGGCAGTTCTATCCACTGGCAGGAAAGCTTTACCTCACGTTGGTCCACCGGGATTTCGAGGCTGACACCTTCTTCCCATCCATCAATTACGAAGAATGGACCGAGGAATCGCGTGAAGAGCATCGCGATGAAAAGAACGGATTCAACTACTCGTACCTGAACCTGACGAGGGAATAAATAAGAACCGGATCATTCAAGCGGCAGGAAATAAACAAATAAAAAGAGATCGGGTGATTCTATAAATCTATACGAATCACCCGATCTCTTTTTATTTGGAATACTCAACATTTCTCAGTCATCGAGCAGGAGCATCTTGCCCAGATTGTCGAAACGGTTGGTGTAATCCTCAATTGAAGCGTTAATCACTTCTAATGCCTCTTCGCGATCGTAGACGGCTTCAATCACGGTATGCCTTGCCTCACCAGGTATATCTTTATAGGTCAGGAAATAATGGCGCAAACGGGTAATAATCGTTTCTGGGACATCCTTTAAGGAGGTGAAATCGCCGTAAACGAAATCATTGTTCAACACGGCAATAATCTTATCGTCAGCCTCGTTGCCATCGATCATGCGCAATCCGCCAATCGGTTTGGCCGTAACCAAAAGGTCGCCGTGGTGAATGGTTTTCTCGGTAAGGACAACAATATCAATGGGGTCACCATCACCTTTAATGCTGGTCCTACCGGTTTTATCCATACAATATTCGCCCACTTTCTTCCCGCAGTAAGTTTGAGGGATAAATCCGTAGAGCGCCGGAACAACATTGGAATACTGTTGCGGCCGGTCGATTTTCAGGTAGCCGGTATCTTTATCCACTTCGTATTTGACGGTATCGGTGGGAACCACTTCGATAAAAGCCGTCACTTTTTCAGGCGCCTGATGGCCAATAAATACACCATGCCACGGGTGCGATTTATATCGAAGTCCCATTAATCGGCCAATAGGATCGGAAAATTTATCTGTCATGTTAATTGTTTTTATGCAAGTTAAAGATTTTTACAATCAAATTACTTCATCCCGACCGGTGGTTCTTCATTTCGAATCAGATCAATCGCCGACCGACATCTATGATAGAACCAGGCTAAAGCAATTCTTTTTCGGTTACGGCTGCAAATATCGATAAAAACACGATCGCTATATAAGACTCAATAATCATTTTTTAAATTATAGCATTTCGTATCAGGCTCAAAATTCAAAAAGTCCGAATCTTTAGCCATAATTTGTTTTCGGAACGCATTAATATATTCAGGGCACATACTTTGGATATGACCGCATTACCCTGATTAAATCAATTTTTAGAGAATACCTGAAACATTGTTAAGGACATGCCAAAAAGAATCCCTGCATTTTTTGTGCAGGGATTCACGAAAAGCAATATATAGCTTTTTTATTTCTTGAATAATCTTGGGGCAAAATCATTAAGCGCCCTGCGCCAGGTCAGCCATTCATGGGCTGTTCCCTGTGATTCGTGGTAAACAATATTCTTGATGCCATGAGCCTTAAGGGCATCAACAGAAGCCTTCGGGCTGTTTTCTTCAGTACCGGTACTGATGAATAACAGGTTCATCTGTTTATCAAAAGTAGCAGCATCTTTGAACACACCGTTGAAAGCCGTTTCAATCATGTTCGCCGGGGTGCTTGCAGCGCCTCCGGTATTCCTGCCCATTCCGCCCATGAAGAATCCGCTGAAAGTACCCATCCAGGCAAATTTATCCATATTGGCAAAGACCGTGCTGGTAGTCTGTCCGCCCCCTCTGGATAAGCCGGCCATAGCGCGGTTCTGCTTGTCAGCCTTGGTGCGGAAAGCTTTATCAATATAAGGAATCAAATCTGTGGCAAAAATCTGGGTCACGTCAACAGAAGGTTTGCGCACATCGGGGCTGGCTTTAACGTCGCCGCATTCCATAACTACAATCATTGGAACAGCCTTGCCCGAAGCGATCAGACCATCCATGATATTGTCCATGTGACCTTGATTGGACCATCCGTTTTCATCTTCACCCCATCCGTGAAGCAGGTAAAGCACCGGATACTTCTTGGTCGGGTTCTGGTCATATTCGGCAGGCACATAGACATTAATGTGACGTTCCATACCGTTGATTTCTGACCAGTAATTGATGGAGCGGACGTGTCCGTGAGGGATGCTTTTATTGAAGCGGTAGTAGTTACCTTCCGGTCCTTCGGGAATTTCAATGCCCGATGATTCCCAGTTACTGCCAAAATAGGCTTCCGTATTGCGATCCATTACTGACACACCGTCAATAACAACAGCATAGTAATGGAAACCAACGACCTGAGGATCTGTCGTACAGGTCCAATTCCCCTTGTCGTCCTTTGTCATGTCGTATTTTTTGTTGGCCAGATCGATCTGAACCTTCTGAGCAGTAGGTGCCGCTACTCTGAACATCACCTGACGGGTCTGAGCATTGACCGCCGGGTACTGGTTAAGGAAAATATTGCAGGCATTGGGTTTATAACCCTCAGGAAGTATTTCAACCTGCGCGCCGCGCTGCATGATTCCGGCGAACTGGGCAGAAGCCACACCACAAACCATAACTGCAGCAATCAAGGAAATAATTTTCTTCATAATTAATGTTTTAGAATTAAAAATAACAACTAAACCCTAACTAATCAGGGATTATATCTTGGTCCAAGAACCAGTTTATCGCCTGAATCATCGATTTCATAATAACGTGGTTTGCGAGGTCCGTCACCTTCGGCATGATGAATGACGAGCAGTCGTTTCCCGTCAAAGGTGGTAAACAACATTCCGTGTCCGGAGTTATCCCCAACAAAAGGCTTTTCCTCCTGAATCCAAGGCCCGTCAATGGTACCGGACTCTGAGTAACATACCCCCTGATTATAGCGGCCTACGCCCCAGCTTGACCATAACATCCCCAACTTACCGGTTTTGGTTCTGAAAAGCTCAGGCCCGTCGGTTACCCAACCGTTAAGCTTCAAGCCATAAGTCATCTCCTGGTTCCCGACCATTTCGAGAGCCCAGGGAGCTTCGCTGGCATGGAAAAGCAAGGTACGATCGCTAATGGTTTTGCTCAAATCGGGTGAAAGCTTCACATATTCCATCGTTCCATCAACGGTTTGCATCCATTCATTAACAAAAACGAAATAGGGGATCCCGTCTTCATACCAGATCGATCCGTCGATAATATCCATGTGATGCGGAAGATAGTCGTAGTTAGGATCAGTATTGGCCAGTTTGAAAGGTCCATCCGGCTTGTCCGATTCCAGTATCATGGTTTGATGACGGTAAATATTGTACCGGCGGGGAACAACATCAACTAATTCATTGCGGTCGCCAAAAGAAGCCGCATAATAGTATTTGCCATTAACCTTATGGATTTCAGCGGCAGCCACAAAATTGATCCCTTCCATCCAGGTTCCTCGGGTATCGTAAGCGCCGTAAGGCCCAGTCCAGTTTTTCAGGTCAGTACTTTTATAAATACCGCCGCCGCTGCCGGTCATGAAATAGGTTTTCGTCGCCTCATCAGCAAGGATATACGGATCACTCATGCTCATCGAATCAATAGGCATGGTCTTGATTTCCCGCTCTTCGGTCACACTGGCACCTCCCGCTCTTCTGGGGGCGGGGGCTGGTGCGGCTTGTCCTGCCACAGGAGTTTGAGGCATACCAAATCCTTTCGATCCGGCGGGCGCGGGAATGGTCACGGTTGGGACAAGCGTTTTTTTAACCTCCGCTTGTGCGGGCGGAGGAGTTGGGTTTGAGCTGCACGACACGAGTGATGCAACCAAAAAAACTGCAAAAGAAAGAGTAAACGTTTTCTTCATAAGTCATTAAGTTTTATTTATACTACAAAATAGAATCCTCAATATTCCTGCACCAAAAACCGAAGAGCAATTCTTTCCTTCAGACAGACAGATACTTCCAAAATTATTAAACCGGATCACGGATCTCTTTAATCCTTGAAGTTCATGATCAAATTGCCAAAAAACCGGATTGCCATTGAACCAATTAACTTAAAACATTGCGGAGATTGTATCAATAGCTATTCTTATCAAAGAATAGCTTCTTTGAATAAACATCTCTCTGTAAAGCCTTCTCAAAAAAACATGTGTGGGATAATCTTTGACTCAATTCATTTTTTTCATCATCACAAAGAACAAGCAGGTTATCATTAGCCTTACAATATTACATAAAAACCAACAATTTCAACCGCCTCAATTAAGTTTTTATTAATGCTGCACGACTAAAAATCCGGTTTTAAAAGTTTATTTAGCCTTTGATATAAAACGCTATAAGTTACTATAAACCATCGCATCACAATAAAAAATAGCTATCACTTCCGAAATAGTATCACCAGCCCAACAACCTCAAGCCCCCCATCCTTCCCTGTCGAGACTGCGGTATTGAATAGCCTCTCCCAAGTGGGAAGCCAGGATTGATTCAGCCCCTTCGAGATCGGCGATCGTTCGGGCCACCTTTAATATCCGGTCATAAGCCCGTGCCGATAGTCCCAGCTTCTCCATGGCGTTTTTCAGGATGGCATGGCCAGCCTCATCCGGGTTACAGTATTTCCTGAGCATTCGGGAACTCATCTGCGCATTGGCATAGATGCCGCTATCGGCAAACCGTTCACGCTGTATATCGCGGGCTTTGATGACCCTTTCCCGTATCGCGGAACTCGTTTCACCAGGCTTCATCTCAGCCAGTTTATTAAAGGGGACCGGGACCACCTCCAGGTGAATATCAATCCGGTCGAGCAGAGGCCCTGAGATGCGGTTCAGGTATTTCTGGACCATCCCGGGGGCACAGACACACTGTTTGGTCGGGTGGTTGTAAAACCCGCAGGGGCAGGGATTCATCGAGGCCACCAACATAAAGCTGGCAGGATATTCGACTGAAAACTTAGCCCGTGAAACCGTGATCTGTCGATCCTCCAGCGGTTGCCGCATCACTTCCAGAACCGCACGCTTAAATTCCGGCAATTCATCCAGGAACAGAACGCCGTTATGAGCCAGCGATATCTCCCCGGGTTGGGGGAAGGTCCCCCCGCCTACAAGGGCAACATCCGAAATAGTATGGTGCGGACTTCGGAACGGACGTCTGACCATCAGTGAGGTATCCCGTTCGATCTTCCCGGCTACGGAATGGATCTTTGTCGTTTCCAATGCCTCCCGCAGTGTAAACGGGGGAAGGATCGTGGGAATTCTTTTTGCCAGCATCGTTTTACCGGCGCCCGGGGGACCGATCATGATCAGGTTATGGGAGCCTGCCGCGGCAATCTCAAGAGCCCGTTTGACATTTTCCTGTCCCTTTACATCCGAGAAATCAATATCGAACGTATTGACCTTTGCATTAAACTCCTGACGGGTATCGACAATGGTCTGTTCTATCGATCTCTGACCAGTAAAAAAATCGATAACCTCTTTGATGTTTTCAACGCCATATATCTTTAAACGATCGACCACGGCGGCCTCCCTGGCATTCTGCTTCGGAACGATAAATCCTTCGAACCCCTCTTCCCTTGCACGGACGGCTATGGGTAAGACCCCTTTTACCGGCTGGAGACCCCCGTCGAGCGACAGTTCTCCCATCATGACATAACGGTGGATCTCGGGCGCGTAAATCTGTTCCGAAGCGGCCAGGATGCCCATCGCGATAGGCAGATCATAGGCCGACCCTTCTTTCCGAATATCGGCAGGCGCCATATTAATCACGATCTTTTTGCCGGGGAGCTTGTAGTTGTTGAAACGTAAGGCCGAATCGATACGCTGCTGACTTTCTCGTACCGCGTTGTCGGGCAAACCGACCATATTATACCTGATTCCCCTCGAAACATCCGTCTCGATTATTATGGTGGTCGCATCGATCCCATGAACAGCGCTTCCGTAGGTTTTTACAAGCATGGCAAAAGTCAGGACAGGATTTTTCAGTTCATCCTTTAAAGATAAGTTTTTTCTCTGACATAAAGTAAAACTTCAATCAATTTCCGGCATAACAATCTTTATGAGAAGGAGAAAGCAAAACAAAAAACAGGATATGGCTCGGAATTTGGCAATATGAATTAAGAAGGCGAAAAAATAACCCTTATATTTGTAACCAATCAAGAAAAGAAAAGAGATGGCACTCACCTTTTTTAAATATCTGAAGAAACCGCAGCGGCAATTCAATATTCCCTACCGGTTTTACGATCCCGAACAGGAAAAGAGAGATGCGCGCGAAGCTCGCATCCGAAAAGAAATTGACGAGGAACGAGGGATCAGAACCCTGGGTGATTACCGGTCTACGATCAAGGGATCGTTCAGGGGGCACCGCGGTTCAGGGGCTATGCATGAGAGCCTTAAAAACAACAGGACCGTCAAGGTGTTGTTATGGGTCTTCATCCTGGCTATGCTGGCCTACCTATTTTTACGATAACCAATCCTTACAGAACGTGGCGGATATTATCCAGCTATTACCCGATTCAGTAGCCAATCAGATTGCAGCCGGCGAAGTGATCCAGCGGCCTGCCTCGATTGTTAAAGAGCTTGTTGAAAATGCCATTGATGCCGGGGCCACCTCGGTCACTGTCAACCTGAAAGATTCGGGGCGAACACTGGTTCAGATTATCGATAATGGCATTGGCATGTCTCCCACCGATGCGCGTATGTCGTTCGAACGCCATGCCACCTCAAAGATCCGCGAAGCCTCCGACCTTTTTGCCATCCGGACAATGGGCTTCCGGGGCGAAGCGCTCGCATCGATTGCCGCGGTAGCCGATGTGGAACTGAGGACCCGCAAAAAAGGCGAGGAGCTGGGAACCTATATCCATATACTGGGTTCTTCCTTACAAAAACAGATGGAGGACAGTTGCCCTGAAGGGACCAACTTCCAGGTAAAAAACCTTTTCTTTAACGTCCCGGCACGCCGGAAATTTCTGAAATCGAACAGCACCGAGCTGAAACATATCATTACTGAGATCCAGCGGGTAGCCCTGGCTAATCCCGAACTCGCCCTGTCGCTTTACCATAACGGCTCTGCTATTTACGAATTACCTTCCGAAAACCGGAGGAAACGGATTGTCAGCCTCTTTGGAAAGGGCATCAATCAAAGCTTAATCCCGGTCGATACGGAAACCTCCGTGATCAAAATATCCGGTTTTATCGGACAACCCAAATATGCCCGTAAGACCCTTGGCGAACAATTCTTCTTTGTGAACGGAAGGTTTATGAAACATCCCTTCTTTCATAAAGCAGTTCTCCAGGCTTACGAACGGATCCTGCCACCGGAAACCTTCCCCTCCTATTTCCTCTATTTCGACGTTGATCCCTCAACCATCGACATCAACATCCATCCCACCAAGACGGAGATTAAGTTTGAAGACGAACGGGCGGCCTGGCAAATTATCTTCGCCTGCCTGAGGGAATCGATCGGGAAATTTAACCTGATGCCTTCCATCGATTTCGATCAGCAGGGCGCGATAAATATACCGCTGGCCCCTGATTGGGGAACCCGCGTCCCGGAACCTGAAATCCGGATCAACCCCCATTATAACCCTTTCGACTCCGTCCATTACCCTCCGGTGACCTCTTCTCCCCGGGAAAAAGACAATCTGAACAATTGGGAGAGTCTCTACAACGATTTCGAACGGACCTCCGACCATCAATCCTACCCCGCTTCCGATAATTTCTTCTCCGAAGAGGAGGAAGAGGAAGAAGCTATTCAGCAAACTATCTCCCACGAAGGAAAACCGGACAGTTGCCAGTCTAATTTCCTTCAGCTAAAAAACAAATACATTATCACTCCCGTAAAATCGGGATTAATGGTCATCGACCAGCGTCGGGCCCATGAGCGCATCCTTTTCGAACATTTCATGCAGGTGATCGATTCAAATATTTCGATCAGTCAGCGAATGCTCTTCCCCGAACAGATAGAGCTGAATGCAGCCGATGCTGAAATACTGAAGGCCATGAGCAGCGAACTCAAAGCCTTTGGGTTCGAGATCAGGCAGGGCAACAACGGAACCTTCTTCATCGATGGCATCCCCGGCTCGTTAAGCCATCTCGATGCGCGACAACTGGTCGAGAAAACGCTGGAGGCTTTCAAGAGCCGCCCCATCGATGCGTTGGACGAAATGAAAGAGGGGTTGGCCATCATCCTTGCCCAGACTTCCGCCATTGATTACGGGACCTCGTTAAAACCGGATGAGATTACGGCGCTATTCAACAATCTGTTCGCCTGCCAAACCCCCAACTTCTCCCCTTCCGGGAAAAAAATTGTTTCAATTGTTGCATTGCAGGATTTTGAAAAACTCTTAAAATAGTGGGGAATATCTGCATTATCCCTATTTTTGTAAACAGTCATTAGAATAATTACTATGATACAATATCGACCCACTTCACCATTCTCGATGCCTCCGGTTGTGAAAAACCTGATCATGATCAACATAGTCATGCTGATCGCAACCTGGTCCTTGAAAAGTGTCGGGATTGACCTGACCGCCACCCTCGGGCTCTATTATCCCGGATCGCCAAACTTCAGGCCTTATCAACTGGTCACCCATCTCTTTATGCACGGAGGCTTTACCCACCTGCTGTTCAACATGTTTGCACTATACATGTTCGGGAAAATACTGGAAACGGTGTGGGGACCCAAACGTTTTCTGTTCTATTATTTCGTCACCGGCCTGGGGGCAGCCTCCCTGCACCTTTTTGTCAATTACCTCGAAATTTCATCGCTCGAAAAAACAGTCACCGCTTTTGTCAATACCCCGTCGCCCGACCTGATGGCGTCGTTCATTAAAGCCAATATCAATCATCCGGCCACCTGGGTCAACGACTTTATCAATGCCTGGTACGAATCGCCGGAAAACCCGACCTACATTCAGCAAGGGACCGAACTGGTCCAAAGGGTTTTTGCCGAACGGATTAATATCCCCACTGTCGGGGCTTCGGGCGCGGTTTTCGGAATCCTGCTGGCTTTCGGGATGCTTTTCCCCAATACCGAATTGATGCTTCTATTCCCGCCCGTTCCGATAAAAGCCAAATACTTTGTCACCGCTTATGGTTTGATCGAACTATACCTTGGCATTACCCAGTCGAACAGCAATGTGGCCCACTTTGCCCACCTCGGGGGTATGATATTTGGATTTATCTTGATCCGTTACTGGAATAAAACCACTAAAAACTTCTATTAAGCAAACCATGGGGATCGTCGACGAAATAAGGCTCTCGTTTAAAAACGGATCGTACCTCACCAAACTGATTCACATCAACGTGGCAGTCTGGCTGGTGATCCGCATCATTTTCGTGGGGTATAAGCTCAGCGGTTCCGACGAATTGTCCATCCTCAATTGGTTAGCGCTGCCCGCTTCCTTCGAAACCTTCCTTTCGAGACCCTGGACCATCGTGACCTATATGTTCCTCCATTTCGATTTTTTCCACATCCTCTTCAATTCACTGTGGCTCTATTGGTTCGGCAAAATATTCCTTGAATACCATAATCCTCAGCGATTACTCAGCCTCTACCTGCTGGGCGGCTTTCTGGGAGGGATCTTCTTTATGCTGGCCTATAACTTCTTCCCGCTGTTCCGGGAGTCAGTTGAAAATACCCAATTACTCGGGGCCTCGGCCTCGGTGATTGCCATTGTCATCGCGATATCGGTCTATGTGCCCAACCACCTGATCCATCTCTTATTCCTGGGACCGGTAAAAATCAAATGGATCTCCATCGTATCGATTCTTATCTATATCGTAGGATTGTCGGGCGAGAATGCCGGCGGTAATTTCGCCCATCTGGGAGGGGCCTTATGGGGATGGATCTACATGTCGCGCCTGATGGCCGGACATGACATCTCGGCCGGGTTCAACCAATTCGTCGACCGGCTCTTCATCTGGAGAAGACCCCGAAGACATCTAAAAGTAAAATACAGCAACTCGGCCAATCCCGATTATGACTACAACCGGTCCAAAACCCGGCAACAGGAAGAGGTCAACCGTATTCTTGACAAAATCAGCAAATCGGGTTACGACAGCCTGACCTCCGACGAAAAGGAGATGTTGTTTAAGATGGGCAGTAAAAAATGAAAACGACAGGGATAAAAAAGTTCTTTAGCCGCTTCGGTTTGGTTCTCGCAACCGGGTCCGCGGGATTACTGATGCTGGCTTACCTAGCCCCGTTTACTCCGCCCGACAAATTCTGGCCCCTCTCCTTCTTTGGCCTGGCCTACCCCTATATCCTACTGCTTAACCTGGTCTTCCTGGTCTATTATATTCTGATCCGCTCGAAGTTCCTGTTGATCCCGGTAGTGGCCATCCTGATCGGCTACAACCACTTGTCCGGATTCATCCAGATCATTCCCGACCGCGAAGCTCAGGCTGAAGGCATCAAGGTCCTCACCTACAACGTCCATAACTTCAGTTACGATAGGGGAAAGAAAAAAACGGAAGAGATCGACATCATCAATTACCTGAAAAAGACAGGAGCCGAAATTATCTGCCTCCAGGAAGCGAGCATCTCGGCAAAAGGACGGTTAAATCCAAAGGAAATCAGGGATGCCCTTCCCCAAATCAAGCATTACCAGTTGGCCCATGGATCATCCTACTCGGGACCGGTCACCTTTTCCAAATATCCGATCGTCAGCATGGGAGAGATCCGGTTCAAGCGAAGCTCCAATATGGTGCTCTTCTCCGACCTCAGGATCGGCGAGAACAAAATCATAAGGGTTTACAACTGCCATTTTCAATCGTATAACATCATCCCGGGCCGCTACTCGATCATCAATCCGCAGGATGCCGATCTGGGCCGGCGCCAATTAGGGGAAGCCCGTGAGTTGGGGGGAAAATTGAAACGGGCCTTTTCGGTCCGGGCCGAACAAGCCCGTAAAGTGGCCGAACACATGGCCCAATGCCCCTACCCGGTCATTGTCTGCGGAGATTTCAACGACACCCCGGTTTCCTATACCTACCGGACCGTAAGGAGCGGGCTCAAAGATTCGTTCGTCGAATCGGGATCCGGGATTTCCAACAGCTACGACGGAATCCTGCCCACCCTCCGCATCGACTATATCTTTCACGACGAACGATTCAAATCGGTGAATTACAAACGCGAAAAGGTTAAATACTCCGACCACTTCCCGGTCTGCTGCACCCTTAAGGAATAAAAACTCTCCCCGGTCAGCCAATCAATTTAATTCTCACCTTGGTCCCTCCACCAACCAGTCTCTTCAACAGCCCTTGCAGGGGTCAACTCCGGACTTTGTTCGTAGTTTGTTCGTACTTTGTTCGTACTTCATAGGTATAATGAACGAACAAAGTACCTTTAAAGTACGGAGAATAAACGGTGAAAACAGGGGGATGGTCAGTAGATGATAATACGATTTCCGCTTTTGGAATCGCGACAGAGGAGAATGGGGGTGAAACAGAATTCAGGGGGGCAGTTGATAAAAAAGGCCCGGGAGTTGATCATCCCGAGCCTTTTTTAATGTCGAACAGTTATCTTTCTATAAAAGTGCATCAATCTTGGAAGCCAAAATGGTTTTAGGAACAGCTCCCACCTGTTTGTCAGCAATCTCTCCGTTCTTGAAGAAGAGGATCGTCGGGATGTTGCGGATCCCAAATTTGGCGGCAGTTCCCGGATTTGAATCAACATCCATTTTCGTGACCAGCGCCCTATCCTGATAGTCTTCGGAAAGCTCGGCGACCAGTGGACCAATCATGCGGCACGGGCCACACCATTCTGCCCAAAAATCAACCAAAACAGGCTTGTCAGATTGAAGAACAATCTCTTCGAAATTTGCATCAGTAACTTCAATAGTCATGACAAATATTTTTTAAATGTTTGTATAAAGTCGAATTTTCAGAAAAACAAAATTACAAATTAATTAATACTAAATGCTATGTCCGGATGATTTTGCAAATATGCTTTTATCTCAGAGGTCAGCATGATTCGCCGGGTTCGGGAAAAGAGCTTCAGCTTGATGCTTGACTCCTTATCGGAAACGAGAAAGCGGATAGCCGTATTTCCCTGAGAGCGACCTAACTTCAGATCCAACTCCTCGATCAATTCGGGGGATATCGCTTCTGTTTCAATCTCGATCAGGGCCGATTCGGCCTTCTCGGCTATCTCCTGAAGCAATTCTATCTTGGCCGGTTTAAACTCGAGGTCATTACTGCCCCGCCATTTCTCGGCCACCCGCCCTTTGACCAACAGGAAGAGTCCCTTACGGCAATATTTCCCGAAGGAAACAAAGTCATTTCCGAAGAACATCATTTTACAGGAGGCGTTGTAATCGGTCAAGACCATCACAGCATAGGGTTTCCCGTTTTTACTGATCCCTTCCTGCGCCTCGGTAACGATTCCCGCGAAGGTTAAATCGCGGTTCATCATCTTGCGGATATCCTCGTTCAGATCGGACAAGGATACATCTTTGGTACACAAGCTATTTATTTCCAACCGGTAATCATCCAGCGGATGGGCCGAGAGGTAGATCCCGATCAGGTTTTTCTCCTTTTCGAGCATCACAATCTTGGGCCATTCGGCCACATTGGGAATAGCCGGAAGCTTTACCTCAATGCTTTGGCTTCCGCCGAAAAGGGTAGCCATTGAGGAAGCTTTTTCGGCCTGTACCTTATTCCCATACCGGATCAAGGATTCAATAAAAGTAGAACCATCGCCGTTATCGGCAAAATACTGGGCCCGGTGAATCGTATTGAAACCATCGAACGCCCCGGCCATAGCCAGCGCTTCAAGGTTTTTCTTATTGGCCGACTGCAGGTTGACCCGTTCGACAAAATCGAAGATCGATTTATACTCGCCATTCAGGTCGCGTTCTTTCAGTATATCCTCCACGGCCCCCGCCCCGACACCCTTGATAGCCGCCATCCCGAAACGTAATCCCCCGCTCTTGTTGACGAAGAACTTCGAACGCGATTCATTCACGTCAGGTCCCAGGACCTGGAGCCCCATCTGGTTACATTCGTCCATAAAGATGGAGATCTTATCGGAATTGGAGAGGTTGCAACTTAACACTGCCGCCATGAACTCGGACGGATAGTGGGCTTTCAGATAACCGGTCTGGTAGGCGACATAGGCGTAGCAGACCGAATGCGATTTATTGAAGGCATAGGAGGCAAAGGCTTCCCAGTCTTTCCATATCTTATCGATAAGTCCGTCGGCTACTTTACCGCCCCCCTTGCACCCTTCCATAAATTCGGGGTTCGATTTACAACCGGTGACGAATTGGGCTTTCAGCTTCTCCATCAACTGGATATTCTTCTTACCCATAGCCTTACGAAGGGTATCCGATTCGCCGCGGGTAAAGAGACCGAGCGACCGGGAGAGTAACATCACCTGCTCCTGGAAGACCGTAATCCCGTAGGTGTCCTTAAGATAGGTCTCCATCATCGGGTGATCGTAGATAATCTCTTCGCGGCCATGCTTACGGTTAACGTAATTGGGGATATAGTCCATCGGCCCCGGACGGTAGAGGGCATTCATGGCCACCAGGTCTTCGAACCGGTTAGGTTGCAGCAGGCGTAACCATTTTTTCATCCCGGGCGATTCGAACTGGAAGATGGCGGTGGTGTCTCCGCGGCTGAAGAGCTTGAAGGTCTCTTCATCGTCGACCGGGACTTTATTGATATCGAGGTCTATCTTACGGGAGAGACGGATATTCTCCAGACACTCCTTGATAATGGAAAGGGTTTTCAATCCGAGGAAGTCCATCTTCAACAACCCGATGGCCTCAACGAAGTGGCCGTCGTATTGGGTAGTCAGCAGATCTTCATCTTTGGTTGGCATCAGCGGGATATGCATATCCAATGGATCGCGTCCGATAAGGACCCCGCAGGCATGAACACCATACTGGCGGACACAACCCTCGAGTGTCTCAGCCAACTTCATCGTCTTAACAATCAAAGGATTGCCCGACTTTTTCTCGTTCTCTAACTCCGGATTTTCCTTATATGCTTTTTCGAGGGTAATTTTAGGGGTTTCGGGGACCATCTTAGCCAGCCGGTCGGCTTCGGGCAAAGGTAGTCGCAGCACACGGGCCACATCGCGGATGGCCATCTTGGCGGCCATCGTTCCGAAAGTACAGATATGGGCCACTTTATCACGCCCGTATTTCTCCTTTACCCAATCCAGGACCATCTGCCGGCCATCATCATCGAAGTCGATATCAATATCGGGCATCGAGATACGGTCGGGATTAAGGAAACGTTCGAACAGCAGATCGTACTTGATGGGATCGACATTGGTGATCCCGCTCGAATAGGCCACCGCTGAACCGGCCGCCGATCCACGCCCCGGGCCTACAATTACGCCCATCGCACGGGCCGCGTTAATAAAATCCTGGACGATAAGGAAGTATCCGGGGAAACCCATGGTTTTAATCACATTCAGCTCGAAGTCGATGCGTTCCTGCACATCGCCACTAAACTGGTCGCCATATCGTTCCTTAGCCCCCTTATAGACCAACGATTGTAAATAATCGGCCTCGTATTTGATCCGCAGAACCTTGGAATAGCCTCCCAGGTCATGAAATTTCTTCTCGCCAAACTCTTCGATCAGTGAGGCTTCGTCATATTTTTCGAGGTACTCATCCATCGTCCCGAATTCAGCCGGGATGGGGAACTCCGGCATGATCGGGGTCGTATCCAGTTCATAGAACTCAACCTTATCAACAATCTCATTGGTATTGGACAACGCTTCCGGGATATCCGAGAAGAGATCGTTCATCTCGCCGGTGGTCTTAAACCATTCCTGACGCGTATAACGCATCCGGGTCGGATCGTCCAGATCTTTGCCGGTATTGAGGCAGATCAACAGGTCGTGCGCCTCGGCATCCTCCTCATTGATAAAATGCACGTCGTTGGTGGCGATTACTTTTACCTGATACTTTGCGGCTAGCTTCAGGATCGCACTATTCACCAACACCTGATTATCGTAAATCTCAGCTCTTTGCTGGGGATCTTCCGCCTTATGACGTTGCAATTCCAAATAATAATCGTCACCGAAAATATTTTTGTACCACAGAACAGCCTCCTCAGCTGCCGTGATATCACCCTTCATGATCAACTGGGGAATTTCCCCTCCCAGACAGGCCGAGGAAACAATAAGCCCTTCGTTATATTTTTCCAACAATGATTTATCGATCCTGGGCTTGTAATAAAAGCCTTCGGTGTTGGCAATAGAGACCAGCTTCAGCAGGTTGCGGTAGCCCTTCTCGTTTTTGGCCAACAGGATCAGGTGATCGCCCGAACGGTCATCTTTTTCGTTCTTGTCTTTAAAATGAATCCCTCGGGCAGCCACATAGGTCTCTACCCCAAGAATAGGTTTCACCCCGTTCTTCTTACAGGTCTCGTGAAACTCCTTGATCCCGAACATGGAACCATGATCGGTGAGCGCGATCGCGGTCATGCCATCCCCCTTGGCTTTTTTTACCAAGCCGGGGACGCTGGCGGCGCCGTCAAGAATCGAATATTGACTGTGAACATGTAAATGGATAAAGGGTGTCATATTAAAACCTGTTGACTTAATGATCAAAAACGACCTCTCTCAATAAAAAAGAAGCAACGTTAAAGATAGTATTTAGAGTTTTCCGCACAAATTAATTTTTATCAACAAAGGCACCTTTCCCAACCTAAAACCGGCTTAATCACCTCACAGAAAAAGAAAAGGCATCCCGAAGGATGCCTTTTCTTTTATAAAAAAACCCTGTAAAATTAATCCAACTGCAGTGAAGTTGTTGCTACGCTGATTGAATTAATATTATAGCTTGTCGATTCATAATCAACAGCCATAATCTCAAAGTCTACCGTTCCCGGGGTATACGCAGAAAATATCGCAATGGGGTACAATAATTCCCCGTCTTCTCCCTCATCAATTGTACCCGTTGTTGTGTAAATAACCGTAGACCCACTGGTTACCTTGATTGTGTAAGCATCCACATTATCCACGGCATCCCAAACCAGTTTGATCTTTGGCGTACTGTCTACGACCACATAGGAGACCTGCACATTCTGGGCCGGCAATACAAAAGGGGGAGTGATACTGTTTGAAGTCGTTATCTCCCTGCCATCGGTGAATTTAACGTTGTACGAATAAGTACCTGCTGATGGCGGAAGTGATTCATATTCTCCCAAAGCGGGCTCATTGTAATAAGATAATCTCGAAACGTCATATCTTTTCAATCCCAATATCCCTTCAGCGCATGTCACTGTAGCGGTATCAATCGCACTGGTACTCACAACATTCTGAATAACCCCGTAAGCCACAGCCCCATCCACCATGACTGAACGGACAAAAGTATCTCCATACATCTGTATCGAATCATCATCTTTGTTACATCCGGATAGTAATAAGGCAGTTGACACAATAAAAAATCCCAGTTTCAAAGTAATCTTTCTCATAATCTTTCTTTATAGTTAATATAATGGTTCGTAATTAATCTCAGGCCTGAATCAAACAATCGATAAACGTCCCAAAAGTTTAAGACGGAAACTTCATAGGAAAGGTTGCGCTTTGAATATTATTTTTGCAAAAAAAACTATTTGCACGCCCTTCCCCCCGACGAATTGATTCTATGCAGTTTAAAATGCAAAACTATTCTTTTTTATCTGAATTAATATTGTAAATTTGCAGCGCAAAATTTTATTTTATCAATTAATAACAGTAAAACGTTATGCCAGTAAAGATTCGCTTGGCAAGGCATGGCCGCAAACAACATGCCTACTACCACATCGTGGTAGCAAACAGCAGGGCACCACGAGATGGTAGGTTTATTGAAAGGATCGGTTCATTCAATCCCAACACTAATCCTGCTACCATCGATCTTGACTTCGAGAAAGCCTTAAGCTGGCTCAACAAAGGTGCTCAACCCACAGACACTGCCCGTACGATTTTATCGACCAAGGGCGTGATGATGAAAAAACACCTTTTGGAAGGAGTTAAAAAAGGAGCATTCGACGAAGCAGAAGCTGAAAAGAGATTCCAGGCTTGGTTGACTTCAAAAGAAGCTAAGATCCAGGCTAAGAAAGACAGCTTGTCGGCTACCTCTGCTGAAGAGAAAAAAGCACGACTGAAAGCTGAAGCTAAAGTCAATGAAGACCGTTTGGCAGAAATTGCCAAGAAAAACGCTGCCGCCGCTGCTGAAGCTGTCGCTGCAAAAGAAGAAGCTGCCGGTGAAGCAGAAGCTGCTGAAGAAACCACTGAAGCATAAAAAATCACCTTCTTGGGTCCCGCTATTTCAACGGGTCGAAGATCATAAAAGGCGATGGTTGAATAACCACCGCCTTTTTATTTATCTTTATATCTTTGTACAAAGACCCGCATTAAGAAATGTCCAATGAAACCAATTGAAAAAAAAGACTTTACACCGATCGGCACGATTCAGAAACCCCATGGATTAAAAGGTGAAATCATCCTGCTTTACGACGAAAACCTCGAAGAATCCCTCGAAGAGGCTGAAATACTATTCGTGGAAATCGAAGGTGGCCTCGTTCCTTTCTTTATCGGGGAGGATGGCCTCCGGTTCCGTACTTCCGACAGCGCCATCATCCTGTTTGAAGATCTTGAGAGTCAGGATAAGGTCAAAGAATTGATCGGATGTAAAGTATATATTCCCAATGAGGAGATCATCGAACCGGAGGAAATGAACCCCCTTTCCTACCTGGACGGCTTCATGGTCTTTGATAAAAAAATGGGGAAACTGGGCCCTGTAGTCGGAATCGACGATTATGCCGGCAATATTGTCATTACGGTAAACCATCCCCGCTCCGAAATACTAATTCCACTGTCGGACAACATTATAGAACAAATCAATGAAGATAAACAGGAATTATTCCTTGACTGTCCGGAAGGACTAATCGAGCTTTATCTGGAATAAAAAACATTTTTGGTGCAACTTTTGATAGAGTTGTTCGTCATTGTATCAAGAAACTAAAATCTCAAATGATGAAAATACGTATTATCCCGATGTTGATCATGCTCCTCTTTTTTGGGCAACAATTTGCATTAGCCCAGAAGACGGAAAAACGCGATGTCTCCGCTTTCACGGAAGTTTCCCTCCGGAATGACGCTAAAGTCATATTAACCCAGGGGAAAACCCCGTCCGTTTCTGTTAAGGCCAAGGAAAGCACCCTCGAAAAACTGATTACCGAGGTTAAGGACCGGAAATTGATTATCCGCTATCCAAGCGAATCGTGGTTTAAAAACAATTGGAACCCGGGAGAGGTTGAAGTCTATATCACCATGCCGCAAATCGACGGATTGTCCCTGTCGGGATCAGGCTCTATCATTGCCGACAGCAAGATAGAAACATTGATTCTAGAGGTCGCCTTAAGCGGAAGTGGTTCAGTTAAGATTGGAGAGCTCCAGACTGAAAAATTCTCAGCAACCCTTTCAGGATCGGGGAGCGTCAATATTGCCGGGAAACAGCCGGCGGCAGAACTTAAAGCGATCGTCTCAGGCTCGGGAAATGTCAAGGCCATTGACTTCCCCGCCAAAAAAGTTGATGTAAAAATTGCCGGTTCAGGTAACTGCTACGTGCAAGCTACCGAAAACCTGACCGCTAAGATTGCCGGCTCAGGTAATGTCATCTACCGCGGAAACCCCAGTGTCGATTCAAGCGTTGCCGGTTCGGGCAGCGTAAAAGAAGAACGTTAATATCCGGCATAGAAACAGAAAAGCCCGTCTCTCGGCGGGCTTTTTTTATTTCTATTTTCTGATTATTTCGATCTCTCCTCCCGTTCCGACCTTTAGGATACTTGAGGGATGAGCCTTCCCCATTTCGTCCTGCCGGTATTCAACGATATAATCGACCGCCTTCCTGATCTCCTCACTTATCTCTGAGAAATTCTGAGGCGAAGGTTGTCCGCTGATATTGGCCGAGGTCGAAACAATAGGCTTGCGAAAACGCCGGATCAGCTCTTCGGTAAACGGCTCAGCCGTAATCCGGATGCCTATACTTCTATCGGCGGCAATCAGGTTCGGGGCCAGATTTTTTGCCCCGGGATAGATGATGGTCATCGGCTTATCCGCCACATCGATCAACTGCCAGGCAATCTCCGGGACCTCATCGACATAAGAATTCAACAGGTTGGGATTTTCAAGCAATACCAACATGCTCTTGGAATCTTCACGCTGTTTGATCCTATAAATCCGCGCAACAGCTTCTGCATTGGTTGCATCACAGCCAATCCCCCAAATCGTATCGGTGGGGTAAAGTAAAACACCTCCCGTGCGAAGCACTTCCAGTGCTTTATTCAGATCATTCGTAAATTCCATGGCAATCGTTGATTGAGTTAAACTGTAAAATTTCCTATCCCGTTAAAATCGAGGGTGGCGAAATAATCTTCCAGTGTCTCAGCCCGACGGATCTCGACCACTTCTCCGTTTTCGCGACGAAGCAGCTCGGCCGAACGAAGTTTCCCATTGTAGTTAAATCCCATGGCATGACCGTGAGCCCCGGCATCATGAATAACCACAATATCCCCCGGCGCTAATTTGGGAAGCACCCGGTTAATGGCAAACTTATCGTTGTTCTCACACAAAGAACCCGTGACATCATACATGATCTTAACCGTCTCCCCTTCTTTACCGGGTATTGAGATATGATGATACGATCCGTACAGCGCCGGACGCATCAGGTTGGCCATGCACGAATCGAGGCCAGCGTATTTCTTATAAGTATTTTTTATATGAAGGACTTTCGAGACCAGAAACCCGTAAGGCCCGGTAATGGCACGACCTGACTCAAAAAAGATTTTCAGCGGATCGAGACCGTTGCCAACGATCAGTTTATTGTAAACCTCCTGGATTCCGGCGCTCATCCTCTCCAAATCGACCGCGGTCTGATCGGGTTTATAAGGAATGCCAATACCTCCTCCAAGGTTGGCAAACTCGAAACGGATACCCAGTTTTTGATTTAATTCCACGATCAAATCAAAAAGGATGTGGGCTGTCTCAACAAAATATTCAGGATCCAGTTCATTCGATGCCACCATCGTATGAATACCGAACCGCTTAACCCCTTTCGCCATTAAGGTACGGTAACCCTCAAAAAGCTGCTCACGGGTAAAACCATATTTGGCCTCTTCAGGATGACCGATAATCGCGTTACCCTCTTTCAGCGCACCGGGGTTATAACGGAAACAAACCAGTTCCGGCAACCCGGCACATTTCTCAAGATAATCGATATGGGCAATATCATCCAGATTGATGATTGCTCCCAGTTCAATGGCTTTTTGAAACTCATAATCAGGAGTATCGTTCGAGGTAAACATGATTTCCTCTCCGCGCATTCCAACCCTCTCGGCCAGTTCCAATTCTGCAACAGAACTGCAGTCGATCCCGAATCCTTCGTTGCGAAGGATCTTCATCAGATAGGGGTTCGGGGCTGCCTTAATGGCGTAATATTCTTTAAAACCGGGGTTCCATGAAAATGCCTTTATAAAACGTCTGGCATATTCGCGCATCCCTTTTTCGTCGTAAATATGAAATGGGGTAGGGTATTGCTCGATGATCTTCTCTAATTCTTCTTTGGTAAAAGGAAGTTTCTTCTCAGTCATAACACTAATTTTTAAGGAGCTGCAAAGTTAACGATTTTTAGAAAAAGTTTTCAGGGAACAAACAGTTCATCGCTCAACTTTCCGTAAGCTACTTCCCTAACCTCACCGGTCATGCGGATGTCCCAGTTCTCGTCAATCTCCAGCTTCAATTCTCCGCCCGGCATTTTTACGGTCAGGTTCCGGTCGGTCAACCCTTTCTTAACCATGGCACAGGCCACCGCGCTCGACGAGCTGCCCGAAGCCAGCGTGAACCCGGCCCCCCGCTCCCAGATCAGCACCTGAACTTCATTCCTGGACAACACCTTAACAAACTGGACGTTGATCCGGTTCGGAAACATCGGGTGATTCTCGATAAAAGTCCCGTATTTCTTTATCTCGGCTTCATCCAGGTCATCCTTTAAGATCACGCAATGCGGGTTTCCTACCGAAACGCAATGCATCAAAAACTCTTTATCTTCAATCTTCAGGATCTCCCCGAAACACTCCTCCTTCGGAAACTTAACCGGGATCAGATCGGACTGAAAGATGGCTTTCCCCATATCAACCTTGATCATAAACGCTTTACCGTTTCGCTTCTCGATGATATGAGCCGTCACAATGCCCCCTAAAGTCTCAATCGTGAAATGTTCCTTTTGGGTAAAACCCCAATCAAAGATATACTTGGCAAAAATCCGCAAGCCATTCCCGCTCTTTTCTGCCTCCGACCCGTCAGGATTCAGGATGCGGACCCCGAAATCGGCCTTTTCACTGGGCACCTTCAGTAATACCCCGTCCGTACCAATCCCGAAATGGATATTGCACAACTGAATAATCTTTTCCTTGGTCAGCTTAAAATTTATATTCTCCTGATCCAATGTAATATACTCATTTCCCAGCCCGTGAGCCTTTACAAAAAAATTCTGTTCCATTGTCTGTGTTGCTTAAGTTATGTTCGACGGTAAAAGTACCCAATAATTTATTTCGTATCTTTGCTTTCCAGAAAAGAATCATGAAATTACAATTAAACAGAATATTATGGCATTAATTAACGAGAATTATTTAAAGCTGAAAGCAGGTTATCTGTTCCCCGAAATTGGCCGCAGGGTCCGCGAATTTGCTGCCGCCAACCCGGGAAAAGAGATCATCCGCATGGGGATCGGCGACGTGACCCAGCCCCTGCCCCCCACCATCCTGAGAGCCTTTCATGAAGGGGTTGAGGAGATGGGCAAAAGTGAAACCTTCAAAGGATACGGCCCCGAACAGGGATACGACTTCCTTCGCGAAGCCATTGCCACCAACGACTATCACTCCCGCGGCGTCGACATCTCAGCCGACGATATCTTCGTCTCCGACGGATCGAAATGCGATACCGGGAATATCCAGGAAATCTTCGGTCATAACAACATAATCGCCATCTGCGATCCGGTCTATCCCGTCTATGCCGACACCACCGTGATGTCGGGCAAAACAGGATACATAAAAGACAACGGTTATTTCGAAGGGATCGTTTATATGCCCTGCACCGAAGAAAACGGCTTTACCCCCGAGCTTCCCCAGGAACGCCCCGACCTGATCTTCCTCTGCTTCCCCAATAACCCCACCGGCACCGTGGCCAGCAAGGAAGTGCTGAAGAAATGGGTCGATTATGCCATCGCCAACAAATGTATCATCCTTTACGATGCGGCTTACGAAGCCTATATCACCGATCCGGCCATCCCTCACTCCATCTACGAGATCGAAGGGGCTAAAAGCGTGGCCATAGAATTCCGCAGCTTCTCCAAGACCGCCGGCTTTACCGGAACCCGCTGCGCCTTTACCGTGATCCCCAATGAGGTAATGGCTTACGACAGTAAAGGAAAGGCTCATTCGGTCAAACCATTGTGGATGCGCCGCCATACCACCAAGTTTAACGGAGTCTCCTACCCGGTTCAAAAAGCTGCGGCAGCCATCTATACCGAAAAAGGCAGTAAGGAAATCAAAGCCATTATCGCTTATTATCTCGAGAACGCCCGCATCATGCGCGAGAGCCTGAAAGAGTTAGGCTATACCGTCTTTGGCGGAGTCAACGCCCCCTATGTCTGGGTGAAAACCAAAAACGGCATGAGCTCCTGGGACTTCTTCGATAAACTGCTCAGCGAAGCCAACGTCGTGGGAACCCCCGGCTCCGGTTTCGGTCCCTCGGGCGAAGGTTACTTCCGTTTCTCCGCTTTCGCTGAACGCGAAAACGTGCTGAAGGCCATGGACCGTATCCGCAACCTGAAATTCTAAGCGGATTACTCATTCTTTCGGGCAACAATACAACTTTTGGCTTAAATTAAGCATCTTTGTATTGTTGCCCGATTGCTTTTTCACGATCGGACAACAAATACTGTCAATTCAACATCGAACTATTAACTGCCCATGATGAATCAGAAAGTATTGTTCCTGTTCAGAGCCTCGGTCCTCCTGATTACCCTGACCTTTGCCATGCTCCAAAAGTCCGTGGCACAACTCTACTTTCCGGAGGACATGGTCCAAGTCTCGGCCCGTCTGATCGATCAGGTCACCAAAGAGGCCATCCCTTATGCCAACGTAATCAATCAAAGGATACGGGGCGGAACCATGACCGATGCCAATGGATTATTCTCGCTCCAGGCCGACCCGACCGACACACTCACTTTCAAATCATTAGGATATAAAGAATTGAAAGTGCCGGTCAGCAATATCCTCGCCCAGAATCAGGACAGCGCCGTTGTTTTCCTCTCTTCTATCCGCTATTTGATCGACCAGGTCGACGTCACCGCCGAAGGGCTCAAAGTCAACATGAGCGGGATGACTCCCCAAAAGCAACCCAGTCAGATTCCTGCCGAATTACGTAGTGATTTCTCGAAAAAGCCAACCGCTCTCACGGCCGTTTTCAACCCCACCTCCTTCCTCTATTACAAGTTCAGCAAAAGCGAGAAAGAGAAACGGGCCACGCTAGCCGCCATGCGCACCGATCGCGAATGGACCATATTCTCCCTGGTCTACAACAAAGATGTCCTGCAACGGATTACCGGCCTGACCGGCGATGCCCTCGACGATTTCATGGTCTATTGCAACGCCAATAACACACTGCATTACAGCGCTTCAACCTACGAAGTAGAGGTGATGGTCCGTGCTATTTTCGATCAATACAAGAAAGATAAGGAGGCACCAGGGGCAAATCAGGATGGCTCAAATAACGAATAAAGAGATCCCAAGATAATATTGATTCCTGAATTTTATTTTCAACCAAATGATACTCCCCGAATTTCAAGATATTCAAGCCGCTCAACAACTGATTTCAGCCTATATTCACTGGACCCCGGTCATGACCTGTAAAAGCATCAACCGAATTGCCGGCGCCGAGCTCTTTTTTAAATGCGAGAACCTCCAGAAAGTAGGGGCATTCAAATTTCGCGGGGCCTGCAACTCCGTCTTCTCGCTGACCGACGAGGAAGCTTCGCATGGGGTGGGCACCCACTCCTCGGGGAATCATGCGGCAGCGCTGGCCCTGGCCGCCCGGCTCCGCGGGATCAAAGCCCATATAGTCATGCCCTCCAACGCCCCTGAAATTAAAAAAATCGCCGTTGCCGGCTACGGGGCCGAAATCACCTTCTGCGAACCCACCCTCCAGGCCAGGGAATCGACCCTGCAACAGATCGTCGATAAAGAAGGGGTGACCGTCGTTCATCCCTACAACAACTTCAAGGTCATTGCCGGCCAGGGAACTGCCACTGTGGAACTGATCGAAGAGATAGGTGAGCTGGATATTGTGATGTGCCCCGTCGGCGGGGGCGGATTATTATCGGGAACAGCCCTATCCACAAAAGCGTTGTTGCCCCAATGTAAGGTGATTGCTGCCGAACCGGCCGGCGCCGACGATGCCTGTCGCTCATTCCGCGAAGGAAGAATCATCCCGTCCGTCAATCCCAAAACCATCGCCGACGGACTGCTCACCTCGCTGGGCGAGATTAATTTTGCGATCATCCAAAAAAATGTGGATGATATCGTCACGGTTTCCGAGGAAGCGATTATCGCGGCCATGCGATTGGTATGGGAACGAATGAAGATCATTATCGAACCCTCCAGCGCGGTCCCGTTAGCCGCCCTGTTGGAAAAGAAAGCGGATTCAGACGGGAAAAGAATCGGCATTATCCTCTCCGGAGGCAACGTCGATCTGAAAAATCTGCCTTTCTGATCCAGGATTACCTCTTTTGTCTTCAATCATTTTAAATATAATATTTCCTTTCAGCAATATATTCCACCGATTGCCCGATCTCTGTTTCCGCCGAAACACCACCGGTTCAAAGCAAGGGTTTCTGTGTTGTTTCTGTGTAGTATCTGTATATTTTGTGTGTATAAATAACACAGTAAGTACATAAAAAATACACTGATATTTCTCTTAAAATCTGACGTTGACCTATTGACGATATTCGTCTTATCCGGTACTGATTTAAGGATTTATTCTATAATTTTATGGTCATTATTGGAGGAATGGAAGACCTGCTTAAAAGGATTTGCCAATTGTGCACTACAACCGAAAGAGCAGTGCTTTCTGAATTCCGCAAGTTGTTCTTCAATTAACAGTACGACCGATGAGCTATTATTTTATCGCACAAATCCGAATCAACGATCCGGAGGAGTATCAAAAATACCTGGACCATGCCGGGGAAGTTTTCGCGAAATTCAACGGGGAATACCTGGCCGTGGACAGCCATCCTCAGCTGTTGGAAGGGAATTGGGACTATTCCAGGAGTGTGCTGATCCGGTTCGACAGCAGGGAGGATTTTGAAAGATGGTACCATTCCGACGATTATCAGCAGATTCTGAAACACCGGTTGAAGGCTGCCGATTGCGATACGATACTTGTGCAGGGAATGGTCCGTTGAAGGATTGGAATAACTATGATGCTTGTATAAACTACCCGTACAATGAAGATTTCCGGAAATTTATTGGGAACTATACCGTTATTAGAATATTTTCAGCTTACGCGGACTCTCCTTATCGAACTGCAGGCCGGTGCGACGGGAAAAGCAATCAAAATACTTTGCGCCGCAACCGAAGAGTTCCCCCATCTCGAACATGATCGAAACTTCATGAGCCCCGCCCCCATAGGCAGCCAGGGAGGAGAGCTGAATATCGTAGCTGTAACCGATCCGGAAGGAGCCGGTTGAATAGCCCACCATCAGGACCACCGCATCGGTATCGAACATACGATCGCCCCCGTTCTCATTATTGAAGACCGGCAACCCGCGGTACCAGGCGCCGAAATCGAGGGCCCGGCCATACCAGTAAGCGCCCAAATCGAGCTGCTTGAAGGAGTTCTGATATTCAAACCGGTAACAGAGCGAAGCGGTACGGGGTTCTTCCAGTCGTTTCGAGTTTTCGCGCCAGAAATTGATCCCGCCAAACTGGACGATCTTCAGCGGCAGCGTCGCCTTCTCATCCATAAAGGTATAATTGGGGTTCAGCATATGATCGGCCCCCAGGCCAAACCAGAATCGGGGCGAATAGAGAAAGAGCGACGTGGCAAAATCGACGTACTGGGCTTTGGTGTCGGTCAGGTAAGCCTGCCCGGCGGAAGGATAACCGCTCTGCACCTCATCGGGGAAAACCAGCTTGGTGCGGTCGATGCTCCGTTGCCCCATTGTAAACTGCAATCCCGGCACAAACTGCCATTTCTCACCCAACTGCACCCGGTAGGAATATTGCAATCCCAATAACGAAGTGGTCAGACTGGCCGATCCGGCTTTATCGGAGAGCGCCAGCAGCCCGAAGCCGCTCCGGTATTTGTTCAGGTACATATCCATCGCGAAAGCATAGGTCTGATAGGTCTTCGTGATGCCGGGCCACTGGTTACGGTAGTTGGCCACGAAGCGGGTCCCGCCCGAGGAACCGGCCAGCGAGGGACTCAGGTAATTGGGGGCGGCATAGAATTGCGAGAAATGGGGATCCTGGGCCACTGAGCTCAGCGTCAAAAGAAAAATCCCTATTACTAACGCAATCTTTTTCATCTCTTTTTTTAATATTTCATCTAACGGATCAATGTCACATCGCCCGTCTTCGTAACCTCGGTCCCGTTCAGGAACCGGCATTTTATTTTCCAGACATAAACATCCTGAGGACAGAGCTGATCGTTGTAATAGCCGTCCCACCCGCGTTCCGGTTCGTTCGACTGGAACAGCAGGTTTCCCCAGCGGTTATAGATCTGCAGCTCGTATTTCTCGAGATCCCCGGCCACCACGGTTGGATAAAAGACCGGATTATGCGGATCGCCCGGAGTATAGATTCCACCCGAAGGCCCGTCCTTCGAAGGCATAAAAGCATTGGGCACCATCAGTTCCCCTTCAGAATAGACCTCCACTCCTTGCGCCAGCAGGAAGGTATCGGCACAATTCTCAATGGAAGAGACCGTTAGCTGAATATCGTAAAAGCCGGTCTGCTGGTAAAGGTGAACCGGTTCATCGTCGGAGGAAGTGGTCCCATCGCCGAAATCCCAAAGCAGGTTATCGGCATGAGTAGAGAAATTGGCAAAGGTGACCGACTGTCCGGGCATCCGCACCCGGTCGGGCAACGGACGGAAGAAGGCATTCGGCTTGGGATGAACGACAATGGTCCGTTCGGCCGACGACATCTCTCCCTGGTGATTGTAAGTTTCCAAACGGACCGTATAGGTCCCTTCGTTGTAATAGATATTCGACGGTTCGAAGTCGGTGGAATGGTTTCCGTTGCCGAAATCCCACAGGTAGCGGAACCCATTGACCGAATTATTTCTGAATTTCACGGTCAGCGGGGCACAGCCGGTGGTGTCAGGTTCAAAATCGGCCAAAGCAGCGCCGGGGTAGATAGTAATGCCATTACTTCTTGAGGTGCTGCAACTTGTTCCGGTCGCGGTGAGCGTGATGGTATAATTCCCGGGAGTAGTATAAATATGTTGGGTGACGTTCCCAGTCTCCACCGGGGTATTATCGCCGAAGCTCCAGCTATAGGTCCAAGCTCCGGGAGGGGTAAGATTGGTTACCTGAACCGTACGGTCGGGGAAGGTCTGAACCTGCGGCGTCACGGAGAAATCGGCCTGCGGGGTGGGCAGGACATCGATCGTTGTCGTGGCCGTGGAAGCACAGCCATAGCGGTTCCGGGCCGTCAGTACCACATTAAAGGAGCCCTGAGCGCCGGTCGTTTCGACAAACGTATGGGTCGGATTGGGTGAGATGGTGACCTCGCTCCCGTCGCCAAAGTCCCACTGGAAGCTGGTGGCATCAAGGGATGAGGTATTGGTAAAGGAAACCAGCTTTGGCGCACAGTCGTTGGTCGATTGGGTCGTAAAGGCGGCCACCGGCGGAACCCGGACAATCACCGTGTTCTCCACCCGGTCGGTGCATCCGTTGGCCGATTCACCCACCAGGTAAACCTTATAGGTGGTCTCCTGACCGTTGACGGCAGTAAACGTTAATTCCGGCTGCATATCGGTACTTAAAAGCTCTCCGTTCTCATTCTCCCACCGGACCGAAAAATTCCACGGATAGGCGTTCTCAAACTTTCGGGTCAGCGGCCCGCACCCCTCGTAGGTGACCGAATAGCCGGCGCTGAATTCCGGCTCAACGGTGACAATATCGCTAAATACACGGGAACAAAGTTGATTCATTCCCGAGGTTAAATGAACTGCAAAATCAATCGGAAGCGAGGTCGCATTTGTAAAAGTATGAGTAACGGTCCTATCTTCCGTTTTTAAGGTTATGCCATCGCCAAAATCCCACTCAAAATTGGAAGCTCCCGCCGGACTTGTATTGGTAAAGACAACAGTCAAAGGCGAACAACCGGAAACCGGAGTGAAGGTATATGACGGTTGAACCGGTGGGTTGGCGAATGAAATCTCCACATCATCAAACCTTGGCTCACAACCGTAACCCGGATCAACAGTCCAGCGGAACTGATAAACTCCCTCCTGACTTACGGTAACCCGGGTATTGTTAGCTGAAGGATTTTGAAAAACAGGGGTGCCAGGTCCTGATAAAAGGCTCCAGGTTCCCTTTTCTATGCCATTCAGCGGGGTAGCTCTTAATACGTAGGTCAAATCGCATAAGGAGTTATCCAATCCAGCATTGGGATTAGGTTCCTGTACAAAATTGACCGCGACAGTATCGATCCCATAACAACCTCCGATCACTTCCCATTTAAACTTATAGATTCCCGGATAAGGAGCCAAAATGGGTGATTTTGGATCGTTTACATTGGTAATAACAGCATTATCCGGTCCGGAGACCTGAGTCCAGGTACCGGTCCCACCACTGGTAGTGGCATCAAAATCAGCAGTAAGCTGATAACAAATGTTTTGATCCAGACCGGCAGTCGGAGGAGCATAAACCGTGATTGGACTAAAATCCTGATCGGTAGTGTCTGCACAAGCAACTTCTCCCCCCTGCGAATACCAGGAGACAAGCCGAACATCATAGGTTACATCGGTTGTCCCGGAGTTCAAAAACTGATGATTCACGATTTTCCCGGTTGGGTTAACCGTAGGAGTGCCATCATCAAAGAAGAAACGATGTTTTAAAAGTGAACCCGACGAAGTGGTAGACGTAATATTGAATTCTACATCCAGTGTTCCACACCCGTAATCGGGTTTGGCTGTAAAACTGGCCTGTACAGGTTCAAAGATTGTTATTGTTTTTGATTCAGTATCGGAACAACCGGTAGATCTGTTCGCGGTGAGTGTTACAACCATAGGCACTGAAGTCGTGCTGAAAACATGAGTAACATCCTGTTTGTCAGGAACCGTTTCAATGGTTCCGTCTCCAAAATCCCAGGTATAACTATCGCCATCAGTAGATAAATTCTGAAATACGACAGAAGCAGCACCGCAAACTTTCGCTGTTGCCAAACTTTCATCCTTTCCATTTACTGAAAACTTCGCTACAGATCCATCCGTAACAGTTATAACAACCTGATCAACGCCTTCACAACCACCACGGTTAATCTCTCTATAGTCAATGGTATGAGACCCTATTCCAGCTACGGCAGGATCAAAATACCACTTCTGAGTCTTTGAATCATAGCTTACTCCTGTTCCGGTAAATTCACGGAAAGCTAATTGATTCGGGAAAAAGTTCGACGTCAGATAAGCATCCAGATCTATTGCCGCATCCCCTTTGCAAAATGGGCCTATTGGCGTAACAAACTGGGGTTCAGGAACCGCAATAATTTCGATTCGTGCAGTTGCAGTTTCCGGCTTTTTAGCCCCCCCGTAAGGATTGCAATAGTTCCAGTTATTCAACCTGACCCAAAACAACTTTCCGACATCAGATGCCGTGGTTGCCGGAATTTTAACAGTCCAGCTATCCCCACGTGAATCCGGTATAAATTGACCATCGTCATACTTAAAGGTTCTACCTCTTATAGTATCATTCAGATCCATATCAACCAACCCCAGAACATTGCCTGATGCGTCTTTTCTTTCCACTTTCACCCCGGCAATCGGTGTGCCGGATATATTTTCGCCATAATCCCATCGGATGGTTCGCGCACTAATATTGGGGCTTCCCACGTTACCGGTACAGTTCCAGGAACTGATATCATGAAAAACGACATCCAAAGGGTTGCCATCGCAGATATAAATCGGAGAAGGATTTATGCCCAGCTCCCCGCCGCGGTACCCATCCGTATCCCAAACCCGAACGGTAAAATCGGTCTTTATATCCTGACACTCAACATTATTTACCAACAACCGCATCTTTACATCATAGACGCACTCCCCTTGTTTGGGATCAGTGAACTGAGGATAGGTATGCGTGGGTTTAGCCGTTAAGGTTGGACGCCCCAAAGCATCAACCGTCTGCGATGTCGCAACAACGCTGGTAGCCTCGTCGCCCCAATCAAGGGACAGTTCATACTTAACTCCGGCAGGAAAACTTGTTCCGCTGAGCAAGGGAAAAACAGCATCGAATGAAAAATCAAACGGAGCACAGCCTGAAGTTATTCCGATAATATGACTTTGACCAACATTGGGACATTGAGCCTGAGAAAGATTAACCTTACCGAAAAGAATAAACGACAAGAGAAACACCCACAAGGCGATCCTTCCGCAAAAAGTCCAACTCCTTGCCAAACTACCAATGAAATAACGATCTGAATTGTCAGTATCCCCTCCCCGGCTCTTTACTATTTCTCTGCTCTTTTTCAGAAGTTTAAATTTTAAAATCAACTTAGACTATAGCAAAAATAAGATTTTCACAATAACTGCCATCATCCGTTCAATGTTTCTCAACAGATTGTTTTAGAATTAATCCTGAAAATCAATAAAAGGATACCCGAACCGTGGAGGTTTCCCCGATCTTTACTTCCTGAAATTGCTGCCATTCTTTTTGAATTGTGCAGCCTGGAATCGTTAAACTTCCTGAATCGCAAACAAATCTTATTTATTTTCAGTAAATTGGGGTATAAATTCTTAAAGAACAAACCGGTATGGCAACAAAAGTGATCCGAAGAATGCTGCCCTTCATCCTGCTGATCATCGCGATGGCTTGCAGCGTGAAACAACCGCAGCAAAAAGCTGTTGCACCGGAGATCGCGTCCGATGCCGACAGCACCCAATATGAACTGATCGTCTTCGATACTGGCTTCGAATCGTGGTACATGCTGAAAAACTCCCCGGCGATGGCCCGGAGCATCGAGTATTACCGGAACTGGAACCGCCAGTATGTGACGGAATGGAACCTGAAATCGAGGACCGCCCGTTATGCCCGTTTTTTCGGCGAACCCATCAATTACGACACGTGGGAGGAGTACCCGTTTGAAATTGAACACAAGCTGTTTTATTATTTCCAGTACGTCGAAAAAGAGCTGAAGATCCCGATCCTTCCTGCAGGAATCAGTCCGGGACCGTAACGGTGCAGCGAACTTTTCCAAAGTTCGAAACTTTGGAAAAGTTTTATCTCCCCGCTGGCCGGTCAGCAAAAAATCCACTAAGTTTGGAAAAAAAAGAAGTTGACCATCAGTAAAACCATATTAGGCATTGATCCCGGCTCCAACATCATGGGCTACGGAGTGATTCGGGTCCACGAAAACAAGGTCAGTATTGTGGCCATGGGGGTGGTTAAGACAGCCGGTTTCACGGGCCACTACCAGAAACTAAACCATATCTTCAAACGCACCCTCTATCTCGTCGATGAGTATAAGCCCGACGAGACGGCTCTCGAAGCGCCCTTCTTTGGCAAGAATGTCCAGTCGATGCTCAAACTGGGACGGGCCCAGGGGGTGGCTATGGCCGCTTCGCTCTACCGCGACGTCCCGATCTTCGAATATGCCCCGCTGCGCATCAAACAGGCGATCACCGGGAGTGGCTCGGCCTCAAAGGAACAGGTGGCCTATTTTCTGAAACAAATGTTTAATCTTGAGATCCTGCCCTCCGACCTCGATGCCACCGATGCCCTCGCCGCTGCTGTTTGTCATTACCTTCAGATGAAGAACCCCCTCTCCGAAAAACCTTACAAGAACTGGGACGAATTTATCCGGAAAAATCCCGACAAGGTGAAAGGCATCTAAGTTTATCACTATCGATTCATAAAAAATCATTATTGTCCGATAAAACCTGACCTTTTAGTCCGGGCTGAGATTTCTCATTCCGCTACGCTCCATTCCCAATGACAGAATTCCAAAGCCAACGGATCATGGCGGATCTTCGGGAAAAAGAATGTGGGGCACTCGAGCGGTAAGACATGCGACCCCGCTGGGGTCGTGGTTTTGTTCAACCGGAATCTTTCTACCCACATGCAATCCCTCCGGGATTGTTGGAGTGACCAGTTGCAGCCATGACCTCGGAGAGGTCATATGTTTATAGAAAAGGATCCTATTTATCAGCACGATCCCGAACGGTTGGGATCGCATGTTTGAAGAAAAGATTAAAAAGGAGATAGAAGAAAGATTTCATCTACCGGTTGACATTTGTCGTGAGAAACAGATCAAACCGATATTCAAAGGACAAATATTATCCGAAGCTAAATTTATTTGAGTAACAAGAGCTAATCGCCCAACAAAAAAGGCGTTGTAAACAACGCCTCCTTCTAACTATCGAACAAATGCTTTGCTGATATTTTCTGCGATTTGGGTAAACTCTTCAGACGTCAACTTCAGTTTGGGGTTCGTGAAATTGATGTCTTTCTCGCTGTTCATCGGGATCAGGTGGATATGAGCATGGGGAACTTCCAATCCCAAAACAACGACCCCCACCTTAATACAGGGAATCGTCTTCTTTATCGCCTCGGCCACCTTCTTGGCGAAGAGGGTCAATCCGGCATAGGTTTCATCGTCCAAATCAAAGAGATAGTCCACCTCTTTCTTCGGGATCACCAAAACATGTCCTTTGGCTAACGGGAAAATATCGAGGAAAGCCAAATAGTTGTCATCCTCGGCCACTTTATAGGCCGGAATCTCTCCGTTGACGATTTTGGTAAAGATGCTTGCCATGATCAGATGCTTTTAAAATTACATTCCCAATTCAATGTTGATGATCTCGAACGGGATCACGCCCGACGGGACCCTAATATCGACTACATCGCCAATCTTCTTGCCCAGCAATCCTTTGGCAATCGGGGTATTGACACTGATCTTACCCAATTTAAGGTCCGATTCGTGCTCCGAAACTATGGTGTAAGCCATGGTGGCATTGTTCTTCACATTCTTGATCGTGACCTTGTTCATGATCTGAACCACGTCGGTATCGATTTTCGACTGGTCGATAATACGCGCGCTGGCCAACTGCTCTTGTAAGAGGGCGATTTTGGCCTCCAACATTCCCTGGGCATCCTTGGCGGCATCGTACTCGGCATTTTCCGAAATATCCCCCTTTTCGATCGCTTCCCCGATCTGTTTCGAAATAGAGGGCCTCTCAATATTAACCAAGTGTTCCAAATCAGCTTTTAACTTTTTGAACCCTTCGGCAGAAACATAAGTAACTTTGGCCATTCAATAATAAATTTACTGGTACGACATAAAAAAAACAGAAGAACTCCGACTCGCGGAACTCTTCCAATATTTGACTCTTGACAAATGTAGAAATATTCCTTAATAACTTCGCAATACCAACTGTTAATTTTTTTAATAATTGGTTATTAATACTTTCTATTCAATATTTCCGAATAGATCACTGCCTGGCGCATGTTGATTTTCGATCGGATCTTCCCGACAGGAAGAGTGCCGGCTGTTGGTGTTATTTGCGAAGGATCGACAACCCGTTGCCCTTCCTTCAGTTGATCGGCCATCTCTTTCATTTGCATGGATGAATATTGAGCAGCCATCGTTTCAACCGGTTTTTCTTCCCTCCTTACTAAAGGTTTGGCTTTTGGCTTTTCAACAACAACTGACGGAACACCTTCTTCGCCAAGGATCTCGTCCAGTTGATCGAAGAGAGGGCCGTAGGGCGATTCCCTTCGGGGCTGCTGCGGGAAGGGCTCCATCTCTTCATCATCGAAAGGATGAGGTTTCCGGGGACTCTCCTCTTCCTCCTCCTGCATCTTCCCCTTCTTCCTGTTTTGGTTAAAAGCCTGAATCAGTGAGGCTACCACAATCAGAATCAGAAAAATATAATCTCCGACACCAGCCGTTTGTATCTTCAATAGTAAGAATTGCATTTTCGTTATCTTAGCATCCTGATAAAAGTAATAAAAATGTGGAACATTCAAACAAAAAGAGCCCTGCAAATTATTGTCGCGACATTTCTGGTTCTTATATCGACTAACTGTTCCGACGACCAGAATAATTTTGTCCCCTATGCCAAAGTAAATAAGTATATCTCCCTGGCCAATTACAACACGCTCTATATCCCCTGTAATTCAGTAACTTTTTCCTCAGAGGGTTATGCGGGCCTCATCGTGATCTGCATCAACGAATCGCAATACTATGCTTTCGATGCCTGCTGCCCTTACGAAGGCACGGGCACCTGCCTTGTTAAAACGGAAACGAACAAAACCGGCACTTATGCCAGCAGCAATCCCATCGCCACTTGCACCTGTTGCGGATCGCAATACAATCTTTTCGGAGGGGGCTACCCCACCAAAGGACCTTCGGGCCGTAACCTGAAGCAATACCAGGTCTCGATCGTCGGCGACCGCCTCTGGATCCACAATTAGGGACGATTCTCTCCCCTACCCCATATCGGCTCACCGAAAAACATCGCCTCACCTGGATCAGACGGGTATTTAACCAATTATTTCCTCATCGGGGATAAAACTTGCTCTGGTGGCAAATCGTCGGACGAAGCGGAAATGACACACTAACTATAAGACTCCCGGGTTTACCCTATATCAAGACCGGATTCTTGCCGATCCATTTATGTATTTTCTTCGTACTTTATTCGTTTATTATATAAACAAAGTACGAAGAAAGTACGAACAAAGTACGAACAAACTCCGGACAAGACCCGGCTGAGATATGGCTTTCACTCAGTCATACGGAGAGGCTACCCCAAAAAAATTGTGACAAGATGCAAGATTGACAGATGGAGAGGCCTACCTTTAACATTCAACTTCTCCGAAGTCATTCCTGCAATTGGCCTGTCTCTCAATCCCGGAGGGATTGCATGAATATAGAAAAGAATGTATTGAATAAACCACGACCCCAGAGGGGTCGCATGTATCATTGCTATGTTTCACACTTCCTATTCTGCCAGAATCAACCTTAATAACCTGAGCTCGACTTAAAATACATTGTATTGGTTTATTAATAAGGTAATAAGGTTTTTTTTGTACACTTTGAACTTCTACGAAGGTCAAAAAAGTTACAATAAGGTTTTGAAACCTTATTTTTTGAACCTAACCTTCGTAGAGATTTTACACACAAGTATATCTAACCTTATTACCTTATTGTATTTCAGTCGCTAAGCACTCAATACAATATCGAACTCAGGTTAATATATTGGCTATGCAATTCTGTTATTGGTAGAACAAATCAGGAGGACCGGTTTTCTTTCCGCGAAGACGAGAAAAACCATCCTCACTCTTTACATCCTTCATTTACAGAACGTTAAAATCCAATGTCATTTATCGGTTCCTAACGAAAAACGGATCCACATGCTGTCAGGCAAGAAAAAAGCTTCCGTAAGGATTGTAACCTTGCGGAAGCTTTGCCTATCGGGCCGGGCTAATTTCCGCGGAAGCGAAAATAACCGACCGGTGTAGAAGTATCAATAGCGGTAATGCTCCGGTTTGTAAGGACCATCCTGCGGAACGCCAATATAGTCGGCCTGATCCTTCGTCAATCGGGTAAGCTTAACGCCGAGTTGTTCGAGGTGCAGGCGGGCCACCTCTTCGTCGAGGTACTTGGGCAGGCGGTAAACATCGACCGCATAATCTTTCTTCCAAAGATCGATCTGGGCGAGGGTCTGATTGGTGAAGGAGTTACTCATCACGAAGGAGGGGTGACCGGTAGCACAGCCCAGGTTGACCAGGCGTCCTTCGGCTAAAAGGAAGATGGCATGACCGTCGGGATAGACATATTTGTCGACCTGCGGTTTGATGTTAATCTTTTTGATGCCGGACCATTTTTCCAGACGGCTCACCTGTATTTCATTGTCAAAGTGGCCGATATTACAGACGATGGCCTGGTCGCGCATGGCGGCCATGTGTTCGGCGGTGATGATATCTTTGTTTCCGGTAGTCGTTACGAAAATATTGCCTTCGCTGACCACATCTTCGATTGTAGCCACTTCATAGCCTTCCATCGCGGCCTGCAACGCGCAGATCGGATCGATCTCGGTAACGATGACCCGGGCGCCATAACCCCTGAGTGAGCGGGCACATCCTTTACCGACGTCGCCGTATCCGCAGATCACAACGACCTTACCGGCCACCATTACATCGGTTGCCCGTTTGATCCCGTCGGCCAGTGATTCGCGGCAGCCGTACAGGTTATCGAATTTCGATTTGGTAACGGAATCGTTCACGTTAATGGCCGGGAAGAGCAGCTCGCCCCGCTCCATCATCTGGTAGAGGCGGTGAACCCCGGTGGTGGTTTCTTCCGAGACGCCCCTGATCTCCTTCACCACGTTGGTCCAACGGGTTGGCGTTTTGGCCAGACTATTACGGAGAGCCTTCATCAGTTGAATTTCATCTTCGCCTTCGGCGGCACGGTCGAGCACCGAGCTATCTTTCTCGGCAGCAGCGCCCAGGTGGACCATCAGGGTGGCATCGCCCCCATCGTCAACGATCAGTTGAGGACCTTTACCGTTACCAAAGTCCAATGCCCGTTCGGTGCACCACCAATATTCTTCGAGGGTTTCGCCTTTCCAGGCAAAGACCGGGGTGCCGGATTGGGCGATGGCTGCCGCGGCATGGTCCTGGGTGGAGAAGATGTTGCAGGAGGCCCAGCGGACATCGGCACCCAGCGTTTTCAGAGTTTCGATCAGCACGGCAGTCTGAATGGTCATGTGCAGCGATCCCATGATACGGGCACCGGCCAACGGTTTTTCCTTCCCGTATTTTTGGCGGAGCGACATCAACCCCGGCATCTCTTTTTCGGCTATCTCAATCTCTTTCCGACCAAAATCGGCCAGGGAGATATCTTTGACTTTGTAATCCTGTAAACTCATTATATTTCAGTTTTCAATTTTAATTTCATCGTTTACGCAAGAATCCGCATGGCTGTTTCCTTGTCCCTTCCCAACTGTTCCTGAAGCAGGTCGAGCGATGGGAACCGTTGTTCGTCGCGGATCTTCTGCACGAAATGAATAGTGATGTTCTCGTTGTAGATATCCTCGTTAAAATCGATGATATGAACCTCGATGCTGCGATGATCGACATTGAAATTAACGGTAGGACGGGTCCCCACGTTCAGCATCCCGCGATAAAAGTGCCCTTTAACCTCAACATTAACGGCATAGACGCCATCGCGGGGCACTAATTTGTGGTTATCGAAAGTCTCAATATTGGCTGTCGGATAGCCCAGTTTTCGTCCCAACCGGTTTCCCTCGATCACCCTTCCCGTTAGGGTATAGTGGTAACCCAGAAATTCGTTGGCCCGGTGAACGTCGCCGTTTTCGAGCGCTTTACGGATATGGGTAGAACTGACGGCCACATTCTCGACCAGTAATTTATCGAGCTTTTCGACGGTAAACCCGAGTTCAACAGACAACCGGCTCAGGGCATTGAAATCGCCTTTGCGTTCATGGCCGAATTTATGATCGTAACCCACCACCAGGCAATGAATCTTCATCTTTTCGACCAGAATGCGGGAGACGAACTCGTCGTACGACAATTCGGAGAACTCTTTATCGAAAGGATAGATCACCAGATGGTCGATGCCGATCTGTTCGAAAAGAGCGATCTTCTCCTCTTTCGTCGTTATCAAACGAAGGGAATCCTCGTTTGGTGAAACGATCATTCGCGGGTGAGGATAGAAAGTAAAGACGACCGATTCGCCACCAGACTCTTTACTGAACCGCTGCAATTCTGAAATGACCTCCCGATGACCAAGATGGACCCCATCGAATGTTCCGATAGTTACCACCGGTTTTCCCGCTTTAAAATGGTCTAATCCGTAATGAACCTTCACGCATTCAAATTTAAAGAGGCAAAAATAATGAAAATTAAGGCTCCATGATCGCCTGACGGGTCAATACGATTAATTATCTTCGATTTGAGCCTTTCGGGCAAGGGCTTCCCCTTTTCTCCGACCAAACGATGATTGCAGTAGGAAAATTTAAGCCCTAAACGGTCCTCATTAATTACACCTTCGATGAAACCTCCTCATTAAAAACCGGGTAAGGAGGTGCTAGACCGCCGGGGATCAGCCCGGATTCACGGGGGAGGTCCGCAATCGTGCCCCTCTCTTCCATTTACAATTGTTGTTCGAATAATCTTATTACTATTTGGCAGGAATTTATATTTTTGCTGACAACAAGATCAATAATGAAAAATTAATCGGGGAATGAACAGGTTTGTTTCGCGGTTTAATTTTCCTGAATCAAATTAATTGCAGAATAATAATATTACTTAAATAAACGATCGTGAAAAAAATCATCCTTGCCCTTGCCTCAGCCCTGATTTTATTCTCCTGCGGGCCCAAAAACAGCTTTACCATCTCTGGCCAAATCGAAGGTGGTGAAGGGAAAACGCTTTACCTGAACCGTCTGCAGCTCAACTCCATGGTTCCGGTCGATTCGGTCAAGCTGGACAAGAAAGGGAAATTCAAAATGAAAGGAGTTGCCTCCGATCCAACCTTTTATCTGTTAAAGTTTACGGACCGGGATTTTATCACGCTTGTTCTTGATTCAGCTGAGAATGCCACTTTGACCGGGCATTATCCAAATTTGGCTTTCAATTATGACGTGGAAGGATCGTTTAACTCGGAAATGGTCCACAGGTTGAGCTTCAGGTATAATGAGACCAAAGGGAAATTAGATTCTTTAAGGAGCCTCTATTCAAAGAACATGAATAATCCCCTCTATTCGTCCAATCTTGAAGTATGGAATAATGAATATTTAGCGCTGACCAATAGTTATACTGATTTTGCAACCGAGTTTGTCAAGACAAATCCCTTTTCCCCGGCCAGTATTTATGCTCTTTATCAGAAGTGGGATGAGGAGAATTTTGTGATCAGCGATTTCCAGGTTATGAAAACAGCCGCATCGGCGCTCTTATCGATCTATCCGAAGAACGAACACGTCAAAGCTCTGTATAATAATGCGGCTGACCTATTAAAGCGACAGAAGAACGAAAAATTAAACCAGTTCATAACCCAAGCTGCCGTTAATTCGCCGGACATTAATCTGCCGGATCAGAACGGAATTACCAGAAGATTATCCTCCTTGCAGGGGAAAACGGTATTGCTTCAATTCTGGTCGGCTAAAGACCGGACATCACGAATTCAAAACGAAGTGCTGACCGAGCTGTATGATAAATATAAAAACCGTGGTTTTGAGATTTATATGGTAAGTGTCGATACCGACGGAGAGGCCTGGAAGAGGGTTATCGCGGAAGATAACCTGCCCTGGATCAATGTAGGTGATATGAAGGGAAGTTTCCAGGCGGTTAACAATTACAATATTCAGGTTATACCGAGCAATTATTTGCTGGATAAAGAGGGAAATATTGTGGGCAAGAACCTTCAGGGCCCTGCCTTGACCCAGGCATTAGCCAAATTCATTAAATAATTGATTGGGGAAAGAAACAACGGATTCAGCGAAACAATACCGGGTCCGTTTGGTGAATGTATATTTAGGTCTATCTTTGCATCGGTGAAAATCGGTGAACGATTCATCTTATAAATTGTGTGAATTCGGTGAAAAAAGTCTATTTCGCGTCTGACATTCATCTGGGAGCCCCGGCTTTGAAGTATAACCGGGAACGGGAGCTTCTGTTCGTCAACTGGCTGCAAAGTATCAGGCAAGACGCTTCAATGATTTTTCTGTTGGGCGATATTTTCGACTTTTGGTTCGAATATAAGAAGGTTGCCCCCAAGGGATTTGTCCGGGTTTTGGGTACTCTGGCCGAGATCTGCGACAGCGGAATTCCGGTTCACTTTTTCACGGGGAATCATGATATCTGGGTTTTTGATTACCTTCCCCATGAGACTGGGATGATTATCCACCGTGATTGTCTTATTACCGAACTGAACGGTAAGAAATTTTTCATGGCCCATGGCGACGATCTAGGGAAGAGAGATAAAGGTTACCAATTAATCAAAGGCTTTTTCAATAACCGCTTTTCGCAGTGGGCCTTCGCGAAGATTCATCCGGACCTTGCTTTAGGATTGGCTCATCATTGGTCGAAAAAGAGCAGGTTAGCTAAAGGGGTTCATGGATTGGATTTTTTAGGAGAAGAAAAGGAAGAGCAAATTATTTTTGCCCGTGATATCCTATTAAAAGAACATTTCGATTACTTTGTATTCGGACATCGCCATTTGGCGTTGAATTTTGATCTCGGCCACCAAAGTCGATTGATCACCCTTGGAGAGTGGTTCAGGGAGTTCAGTTACGGCGTATGGAACGGAGATCAATTCACCATTGAAAAAATTGATAAAGATACACTTAGAAAATTTCGTATAAATACAAATCTATGAGTAAGAAGGTTTATACAGTTATCACCGGAACAGGCTCTTATGTCCCACCCATGGTAATTCCCAACAGTTATTTTCTCGATGCGGAATTTCATGATCCATCCGGTGCAAAGATTACCACCCCAAACGAGGAGGTGATCCGCAAATTTTTCGAAATAACCAACATTGAAGAACGCCGATACGCTGAGCCTGACCAATCGACAAGTGATCTTGCCGTTTTCTCCGCGCTTGATGCATTGGAGTCATCAGGATTCGACCGTGAGAAACTTCAGTTTATTATTGTAGCTCACAATTTTGGCGACATATTTCCTGATACTGCCAAATCGGACTCGATGCCCTCTATTTCAAGCAGGGTAAAAACCACCCTGGGGATCCAGAATCCTTACGTGTTGACCCATGACGTTATATCAGGATGTCCGGGTTGGACCACCGCGATGATCCTTGCCGATGCTTATATCCGCAGTGGCATGTATCAATGTGGCTTGGTTATTGGCTCGGATGTCACCTCACGGGTTGCCGATCCGCACGACCGCGACCGTATGATTTTTTCCGATGGTTCAGGTGCCGTGATTGTTGAAGCCCGTGAAAGTGAAACGCCGGTAGGGATCCTGTCGCATTGCAGCCGTACGGACAACGATCAGGGTATGTTAAAAATGGGACGCTCCCTGAAACCTGATTTTCCCAAGGATGACCAATATATCCGGATGCAAGGGAATAAAGTCTATGTTTATGCCTTGTCTACCGTTCCGGGAGTCGTTAAAGATAGTCTGGACAAAGCGGGGCTCGGGCTGGACGACGTCAGTAAGGTATTGATCCATCAGGCCAATGAGAAGATGGACGAAGCCATCCTCTCAAGAGTTTTCAAGCTCTACGGCAAGAAAGATTACGATAAAAATATCATGCCCATGACCATCCGTCATTATGGCAACTCCTCATCGGCAACGGTACCGACGCTGCTGGATTTGATTTTAAAGAACAAAATGGCCGATCACGAAATCAAATCAGGGGAAAATATTATTCTTACCTCAGTTGGTGCGGGAATGGTTATCAATTCAATCGTTTACCGCGTACCGTAAAAAAAAATGTTCTGATATAAAGCGCATTCATTGAAATAATGGGTGCGCTTTTTTTATTTTTATCCATCGAAAAACAATATCTGATGGAGCTGATCTATTTTTCACTTGGGGTTTTCATCGGCGGAGTCCTTCTCTATTTCGCCCGGCAAAGTAAGCTGAACAAACTTAGGCATCAACACCTTACCATGATCAATGATCAGGAGAAGGAGTGGTATAAAAAACTGGCGGCCTCCGAGAAGGAGCAATCACTGGCCCGCCAGAGGGCTGAAACCCTTGAAGAAGATCTGAAAAGACAATTCTCATTACTTGATCAGGAACGGGAAAAATCGGAATTGCTCACCCGTGACCTGGCTACTTCTCAGACCGAGCTGTCAAATCTCCGTGAGAAACTGGAGCTGCAGGCCTCGGAGATGGAACAACTGAGGAAGAAATTTGCTGTTGAATTTGAGAATATCGCCAACCGGATCCTGAAAGAGAATTCACGCGAATTTACGACCACCAATCAAAAAAATATCAGCGAGATCTTCTCGTCGCTAAAGGAGAAGATCGTGAATTTTGAAAAAAAGGTGGAAGAGACTTACGTGAACGGGTTAAAAGATCAGACCGACCTGAAAGCTGAGCTAAAAAAACTTCAGGATCTGAACCTTAGGATCAGCACCGAAGCACAAAACCTGACCCAGGCCTTGAAGGGGGATGTAAAAAAACAGGGAAACTGGGGAGAGATCGTTTTGGAGCGGGTACTCGAACGATCCGGCTTAGTGAAAGGCCGGGAGTATGAGCGGGAGTTTGTTGATGAGAACAGTGACGGTAAGCCCATCCGTCCGGATGTGATTATTCATTTACCGGATAGAAAACATCTGATTATCGACTCAAAAGTATCCCTGATCTCGTATGAACGCCTGTTCAACGCTACCACTGATGTGGAAAGGAGTCAATTCATCCAGGAACATCTGCGATCGTTACGCACCCATATTAAAGGGCTTGCAGAGAAACATTATTCAACAGCCAAAAGCCTTAACACCCCGGACTTTGTCTTGCTTTTTATCCCAATAGAGGCGTCCTTTAGTTTAGCGGTCCAGGAAGACCAGGAACTCTTTAACTTTGCCTGGGACAATAAAGTGGTCATTGTCAGCCCCTCAACATTATTAGCCTCGCTTCGTACCATCGCCTCGATCTGGAAGCAGGAAAACCAGACCCGCAATGCCATAGAGATTGCCAATCTGGGCAGCTCATTATACGATAAGTTTGTCAATTTTATTCTGGATATGGAGAAACTGGGGAAGAGTCTGGACTCGGCCCGGGGAAGTTACGAGCTTGCCCTAAACAAGCTTCATACCGGACGCGGGAACCTAGTTAAGACGGCAGAGAAACTTCGCGATCTGGGGATCAAGACACAGAAAGCCATACCGGACCATTTGATTTTAGAGGAAAGCGAGGAGACTAAACCCCAATAAACGGGATCATTTTTAGTTCTGCAAGGAGGATTGCAGGAAGAAGGAGGCCACCATGACGGCCGCATAAATCAGGAACAGCAGTTCGCGCCAGAACGTTCGTTCACCCATGATAAAAAAGTGGGAGATGAAATAAGTGGTTGGGATAGTCAACAGGGCAATAATACCGGATCCTGTTGATTTCAGAGATAAAGCTGCAATAACCAGACCGAGAGCCCAGGCAAAAATGACAAAGAATTTTCGGGAGGCTACTTTTTTTACTCCATAACTCGACATTAAAGAAATACTACCTAAGAAGGTGAGAAAAACCACGATTCCGGTCAGGATCAGAAAATAGAGATTGAAAAGATACTTATTATTGACTGAAGTAAGATTATCTGTAATGGAGCTCCATAAATTCGATACGTTATCGCTGAGAAATGCCCCGGCCAGGACCAATAGCCATGGGGCACAGAATCCCCATAGCGGGACGACGAGCAATCGCCAGTTATCACTCTTTTGAAGAACAAAGATGCTGATCCAGATCAGCGGCAAGAGGAAGAGCGCCGGGAAGTAGAAAAGCGTCGCCAGGGCCAGGGAGAAAGAGGCATTGAAAGTGAATGAGACCTCTTTATCGCGGTTATGATAGGTCCCGAAAATAAAATAGATTGTCAGCAGGATGAATAGGGCGGCCAGATGGGCCGGATGAATCGTCTGAAGCGCCGGCACGGAAGATACGGCCAGGAAATAGATCAACCCAGGCAACCACGATCGGTTGGGCAGAAATTGGAATCCGATATTCAGCCAGGCAATAATCAATGAATTAATAGCCACAAGGATAAAACTCAGCCAGGCCGGCCAAACAGAGGGCTCCTTAAAATAGCCGGCCAGCAGCGAGAATAATGGCATTCCGCTCTCCCCCACGGGAGGAAGATATTCATGGGGAACCCTCAGATTATGCATCCAAAGAAAATAGCCGGCTACCGGAATCAGCAGCCCGCTAATAATACTCTTCCTGTTGAATATCCACAACAACATTACTTCAGATCTTGCAGGTCAAAGCCCAAATCACGTCGGTAATACATCTTGTCGAAACGGATCTTTTCGGCATTATGATACGATTTCTGAAGCGCTTCGTTAAAATTTTCGCCCATGGAACTTACTGCCAATACCCTGCCTCCGTTGGTAAGGATCTTTCCGTCCTTTTCTTGTGTCCCTGCATGGAAGACAATACTGCCCTCGACCTGCTGGAGGTTTGAAATGGGAAAACCTTTATCATAGGATCCGGGATAACCACCGGCCACAATCACCACTGTTACAGCGGACTGATCATTAATGATCATCTCCTTGCCGGCCAGATTTTCATTGGCCACTCCTTCAAAAAGGTCGAGGAGATCCGAATCAATTCGCAGCATGACGGCTTCGGTCTCGGGATCGCCCATACGAACATTGTACTCAATCACATAAGGCTCACCCCCGCAATTCATCAATCCTAAGAAGACAAAGCCCTTGTAACGGATATTCTCTTTTTGCAGACCGGCAATGGTCGGTTGAATGATTCGTTGATCAACCTTCTGCATAAACTCCTTATTGGCAAAAGGGACCGGGGAGATAGCCCCCATTCCACCGGTATTCAAGCCGGTATCGCCTTCGCCAATCCGTTTATAATCCTTGGCCTCAGGAAGGACTTTGTAGTTTTTCCCGTCGGTCAGCACAAAAACAGAGCACTCCACCCCCGACAGGAATTCTTCGATCACGACGGTGGCACTGGCCGAGCCAAACATCCCGCTCAGCATCTCACGCAATGATTTTTCGGCCTCATGCAGGTAATCAAGGATTAACACCCCTTTACCGGCAGCCAAACCATCCGCTTTTAAGACATAAGGCGCTTTTAGCTTTTTCAGGAACTCAACACCTTCCTCAACGTTATCTTTCGTTACCGACAAATAAGCTGCAGTCGGGATATTGTATTTGACCATGAACTCCTTGGCAAAATCTTTGCTTCCTTCCAACCGGGCGCCGGCCTTATCGGGACCGATCACCGGAATGTTTTTTAGCTGATCGCTGGCCAGGAAGAAATCATGAATACCCTCTACCAGCGGGACTTCGGGGCCAACCACGACCATATCGATCTTATTTTCGAGGACCGCCTGACCGATCTTCTCAAGATCAGTCACGTCAACATTAAGGTTTGTCCCCAAAGCAGCCGTCCCGGCATTACCGGGAGCGATGAATAGTTTTCCAAGCTTGGGACTTTGTTTCAATTTCCAGGCGAAAGCATGTTCACGGCCACCGGAGCCAATAATCAGGATGTTCACGTTTTATTTTTTTATTGAGTTCTACAAAAATCCGGCAAAAACAGCACCGCAATATTCGTGCAAGCCGTTTTAACTGATTTCAAAAATCAATTATTTACCAGACTGCAAAATAAATAAAGTTTTACCCATCACACGAAGGTTTTCTCATTTTTAAGAATAAGAAATAGTAAAGAAAGGACGACCATGTACCCTATGTCAGTAACTGATTAGTAGCTTAGCACCCATCCAACCCGCACTTTTCATCGGGGGCATCGATTTCGATGGTGGCATGTCCTATCCCGAAATGACGGCACAAATGCCTGATCTCCTTTTTTATCCTTTGTTGATGTTCTGTCCCCGGAGTATCCGTAACGATATGAATGGTCATAATATGATTCTCACCGTCAAGGGTCCAAAGATGGAGATCATGAAATGAAATAACCCCATCGATTTTTAATATGTTTGTTATCAGACTATCCAATTCGACATCCTGCGGAACCTCCTGCAACAGGACCTTAAAAGTGTTCTTCAGGTTCCGGTAAACATTAAACAAGACCCAAAATGAGATGAGCACTGAAAGTGCCGGATCGAGAAAAGGAAGGTGAACAAACATCATCACCACACTCACCAGAAGGACTGCAACCCAACCCAGCACATCCTCGAACAGATGCAGTGACACTGCCCGTTCGTTGAACGATGATCCTTTCCTCAGTTTATAGACCGCGTATCCATTCACTCCAACCCCAAGTAAAGCCAGCAGAAACATCCCCTTAGCGTTGGTCTCTTCGGGAGAGAAGAACCGCAGAGCAGATTCGCGGATCACGAAGACCGAACCGATAATCAGGATCACCGAGATAAAAACGGCTCCCAGCAGGGAGAATCGCCGGTATCCGTAGGAATAAAAACGGTCGCGCCCTCGTTTGGAAACTTTTTCCAGATACCAGGAAATCCCCAACGCGACGGAATCGCCAAAGTCGTGCAGAGCGTCCGACAGAATGGCAATACTATTGGTTAGAAAACCTCCGATCAGCTCGATAATAGCAAAAACGAGGTTCAGGAAAAAAGCCACCGTAATATTTTTAGTCGCTTGATCGGGTAGATGCTGATGGTGATGCGGCGATGACATAAGACCTATGTTTTGATTAAAAAACAGGGTTCATTCTGAATAATAGTACGACGTAAAAGTAAAAATGAAACATCTAATTTCATAAAATGAGAAGGCCACTTTTTCACAAGCAGCCTTCACAATTCAACTGAACAGATAAAGCTTATTTAATCTTTGAAAGATAGAGCGTCTGCAGTTCTTTCAAATACTCAAGATCATCTTTTTTGGTATAGATACGAACCATCTCCCTCAGTTTCCTTTTAAGAAAGAAACAACCGGAAGCGGCATCGAAGCTCGACAAACTTGCATTGTATTTTACCTGCCGGGTTATCTCATTAAATTCTTCCTGGGATAATTTACGGGGCAAAAGAATATAAGAGTGATAATCTTCCGAGGCATCGCGGTAAATCCCTTTATCCTCCTTGCGAATGCAGAAAAGTTTATGCAATTCGATATACCCGTCATCGCCTTTCCAGTGAGCAGAGGTGATTTTGGGTTTCAACCCTAAGGTTGAAAACTGTTCCTGAATGGGAGCAAGCTGGTCGAAACTATCGAGATGGCGAAGGCGCACCACGTCATAATGTTTATCGTAGATCGATATTTTTGCCTTCGCAGCCTCAAATTTCCAATCATAAGCCTCTTTCACAGCCTTATGGGCCCGCTCGATATCGAACACCGTATAGTCCTTATCTAAAGCCATGTAGAGATAAACCGGTTTAGTGTCGTTGGGGACATCGGTATAATAACCGGGAAAGGGGGCCAGGGATTCGAAAACCAACGAGCCGGGGATTGTTTTATCATGAATGGTAAATAATGTTTCCGTCTTTCCCAGCATCCCAAATACTTCAATTTTTTTATATTTGCCCATATCGTTAGTTTTAAAATTGGTTATTGACGTTTCCTGCTATTAAAATAAAACATTTAACGATAAAAAACAATTCACGGCGGCGATTTGTTTAATCATAAAATACGATTAGACGAATTGACGAATTAAAAACGGGAAACCAGAGATGAAGATAAAACCCAAAGAAGTCATCAAAAGTGTTCACCCCTCGAAGGTGATACTCCCCATACTGATCGGCGTGGGGGTAGCGGCTTATATCATCTATAAAGAGGACCCTTTCTCGTCAATTGCCATCATAGAATTTTCGAGGATCGTGGCCTGGTTTCTTCTCCTGGCCCTGTTAATGACCATCACCAGGGTTGCCGGCTATGCTTACCGGTTAAAAATCCTGTCCGAGAACAAGCTCTCCGTATTGCAAGCCTTAAGGATCACCTTACTCTGGGAATTTGCCTCCTCGGTAACCCCTTCTTCGGTGGGCGGCACCTCGGTGGCCCTTCTGTTCCTCTACAAGGAAGGTTTATCGATCGGGAAAGGGACGGCCATCGTACTGGCAACCCTATTTCTCGATGAACTCTATTTTATTATAATATTTCCCCTGATTGTTCTTTTCGGGGGATGGGAACGGTTGTTCGAAATGTCGGCAGGCGATGGATTATCGGTATTCCAGAATAAATATTTCTATATCGCCATGATCGGATTCGGGATTAAGATCGCACTGGTATCGGTCGTGGGCTATGGTTTGTTTATCAATCCCCATTCCCTTAAACGGGTCATCATCGGGATCTTCTCGCTTCCCGGCCTTCGGCGCTGGAAGCAGGGGGCCATTGATTCGGGAGAGGATATTGTAGTTGCCTCGAAAGAATTGGCCAATAAACCCCTCAAATTCTGGCTAAAGAATTTTGGCGCCACCTTCTTATCCTGGACTTCCCGTTACTGGGTGGTCAATTTCCTGATCCTGGCCCTGATCTTTGGGATCAATGGTAAACTGGAACATCATCTACTCTCAATAGGCGACCATTTCACCATCTTTGCCCGGCAACTGATCATGTGGATCATGATGATAATCATGCCTACCCCGGGAGGAACAGGCCTTACCGAAGTGATCTTCCTTGAGTATATGGATATTTTTATACCGCAAGGATTTACAAGCCTTATGACAGTAATCTGGCGCCTGTTCAGTTATTATCCATTCCTAATCATTGGGGCCGTATTACTGCCTATTTGGATAAGAAGGAGCTTTTCATGGCATCACCATGAAGAAAATATTGATCACGAAGGAAATTTACATGAGCGGGAAAGTCATCCATCTTGAAGGCATAGGCGAAGTTAAAGTTCTTCGCAGCGCCAGAGCCAGCCGGATCAGAATCTCGGTCAATGCCACGGGAGAAGTTAAACTTACCCTGCCGGATGATGCCCCGATTGCCTCCGGCGAAGATTTTCTCCATTCGCGCCGGGATTGGCTGATCAAGACCCGTGAAAAAATGGCACGAAAAGCTATACCACCCCGGCAACTCATCGATGGCGATCTTTTTACGACCCGTCATTACCGGTACAGAATCACGGCAGGCCCGCTTGAACGCCCAAAAATAAAGTTTATCGAACCGGAGAAGACCGTTTTGATTCAATATCCCGATCATGCCAATCCGGCCTCAGAGGAATTAAGAAAGAAAATCAATTCCATGATTGAGGCGCTATTAAGATTCGAAGCCAGGCAATATCTCCCGGTCAGGGCCAGGCAGCTTGCCTCAGCGATGGGCTTTAAGATTAACCGGGTGACGATCAAAAATAACAGCACCAATTGGGGCAGTTGCTCCAGCCTTGGCAATATCAATCTCAATCTTCACCTGATGAGGTTTCCCGACCGGATCATCGATTTTGTTATCATTCACGAACTGGTTCACACCCTCATTCCCAACCATGGCCCTCAGTTTAAAACCACGATGAGGAAATACTTCCCCGATGCTGACCAACTCGACAAGGAAGTCCGAAAACTAAAACCCACAGTTTTCTGAAGAGGTTTAATTGTCCGATCGCTTATTCGCGATTTGGCTTGGATAGAGCCATTACAGTCTTAACAATCCGGCCTGATCGGCCAGTGCAGTCAAAGCATAAGAGATGATAAACGCTATAAAAGGAGCGATCAGCCATATCAGCCAAAGACGTTTGACCACCTTATTCGAGAAGGTGCCTTTCCATCCCTTCTTGGTCACGCTCAAGGCCAGGATGGCGAAGGTGTTCAACTGAACTAACGAAGTGGGGATCCCTTTCACAACTGAGGCGCTCAATAAAAGAGAGGCCGTGATAAAGGAAATCATCGAGGCTTCCACTTTCCCGATATCAACGATCTCCACCCCTGTCTTTACCATCAGTTTACGACCAAAGATTGAACTCCCGATCCCGAATGCCGGTGCGATTATCAGCGTCGAGAGAATCATTATCAGCAGGAAGTTCTTACCGGTAGGATTGATATTCAACTCATTGGTAATCATAGAAGAGACAGGACCCGAGGCATTGGCCACGTTGTTCGAACCGATGGAGAAGGCCACATAACAACTGGTCACGATCACCACCCACCTGAAGATATTCTGTTGCTTATCGGTCGAGAAATAGCCGGGATGTTTCAGATCAAACTTCGGGATCAATACTTTCGCGATAAAATACATGATCCCAAACGAGACAATCGGCAGCACTACCCAGGTAGGGACAATCTCCAGAAAGACCTTCTTAGCGTTTAACTGTTCGATATAATAGGCCGGGGCGACCAATGCAAACACGGTGGACTGGGAGGTAGACTGCGGAACGCCAAGCAGGTTGGCGAACAAAAGAGACAAGGTCACCGAAAAAAGAATGATCGTGGTCAGGGTATAATCAAGGCTCTCGGAAGGAAGAATCCCCTTTCCCAAGGTGACCGCCGTATTTTTCCCGGCCAGTAAGGCACCCAACATCACACAAACACCGAAAAGCCCGGGAATCAAATCCTTACGGATAATCCCTGAACCATAGGCGGTCGCGAACGAAGGGGATGTACCACTCCCCCCCATATTGATTCCCAAGAACATGGCAACCAATAAAGGAAACAACATTCCGTCGAGCATTGGTGACAACATAACTGAACAAAATTAAAATGCGAATATATCCATATTTAAATAACCAACCAATTGATTTTGCTTTCTGCAAAAAAACCGGGAACTTTGAGGCGAAACCAATGAATCATTCCGATGGCTTATACAGGAAAACTGATCTCCCCCCTTCGTTTAGGGCTTGAAAACAGGGCTAATGGCGAAACCGACGATATCCGATCCCTTTTTCAACGCGATTACGACCGCATCATCTTCTCCTCGCCTTTTCGGAGAATGCAGAACAAGACCCAGGTTTTCCCGCTTCCGGGCAGTATTTTTGTCCATAACCGACTGACCCACTCGTTGGAAGTGGCCAGCGTGGGCCGGTCGCTCGGGAATATCGTTGCATCGGGGATGATGAAAAATGAGGAATACAAAAATTTCCCATTAATCAGCGAAATCGGCGCGATCGTCTCCTCCGCCTGTCTGGCCCACGACCTGGGAAACCCGCCCTTCGGCCATTCGGGCGAAACGGCCATCGCCAATTTTTTCAAACAGGGGAAAGGAGCATCCTATCTGAAGAATCTTCCTGAAGATTTAAAGAGCGATTTCACCCGGTTCGAAGGCAATGCCAATGCATTCCGGTTGCTTAGCCACCAATTCGGAGGCAAGCGCGACGGCGGTTTCACCCTTACTTACAGCACGCTGGCCTCCATCGTTAAATATCCTTACGAATCGTCCTTACCGGGAAGCAAACAGAAATTCGGGTTTTTCCGTAGCGAGAAGGAGACCTTCACCCGGATTGCCAACGAGTTAGGGCTAAAGCAATTATCAGCCAACCCCTTGCAATACAGCCGCTACCCTCTGGTCTATCTGGTCGAAGCTGCCGACGACATCTGTTACCAGGTCATGGATGTAGAGGATGCCCATAAACTGAAGATCCTCTCCTACGAGGAGACGGAAAAACTGTTCCTCGACTTTTTTGACCCTGCCCCGGATCAAAAAACATTGAACAGCATCAGTGAGAATTTCAAAACGGTAAGCGACCTGAATGAACGCATCACCTACCTGAGGGCCCTGGTGATCGGCAAACTGGTCAATGAATGTGCCAACCTGTTTATCAACAATTTCGGACAAATCATCTCGGGAGAACCCGTCGAATCGCTGATCAATTTACTGGAGGGACACTCCCTCTCGGCCATGGAAAAGATCAAAAAGGTCTCGGTCAGAAAAATCTACAACGACAGGTCCGTCGTCGAAATCGAGATTGCCGGGCACAAGATACTGGGCACACTGCTCGAAGTCTTCACCCAGGCGGTAATGTCCACAAATGAAGAGTTATCCAAGAAACTGCTCTCCATCATGCCACAGCAATACCTGCAACACGACGGGAGCGATTATGCCAAACTCCAGTCGGTTGTCGATTTTGTCTCCGGGATGACCGATCTCTATGCGTTGGACCTTTACCGCAAAATCAACGGGATTAATTTGCCGGGAATCGGTTAGGCTGGAAACCGACGCCAAACCATAAGGCCAACTACTGTTTTTTCAACAGATTGACATTATTGTTTAACTTCTCAATCTCAGCATCTTTGGTTGCGATCTGTTTCTTCAGAGCGGCAATCTCCTTTTTGTATTTATCGGCTTCTGCCTGAAGCTTCCCGAACCGGTCCCCCGAGGCTTTTATTTCATTATCCTTTGCCCCGGCCGATTCCTTCATATTATCCAGATCAAACTTTAATCCGGCGGCCTCTTGCTTTAAGGCTGAAAGCTCGTTTTCCTTCTCACTGATCCGGGCGGCCATCTCATCAAGTAGCTCCTGTTTCTGGCTAAGGGCCGATGTTAACTGCCGCTTTTCTGACTGAATCAGATAAAGCTGATCGCTCATCGAAGCATGTTGTTCGGAAAGATCGGAAGCCACTTCCGTCATCTTCAGGTTCACCGAATCGATATAGCTATCCTTTTGGGCATTCGATAAATGCAGCTCATTTTTCATCCGGTTGAACTCTTCTTTCAGATCGGAGACTGATTTGTTCAGATCACTCACCTCCCTGGTCAATTGGGCTACCCGATTGGAAGCAGAAATCTTCGCCGACTCCATATCCAGATATTTTTTCTTGGAAACACAGGAAGTCATTACAATCAAAGCAATGACTATCAACACATAAACACCGGACTTCATCTTAATCATCTTTAATTATTTTAAGTCTGACTTAACAAATATAGCATTTTCCCTCGTCACAAAACCGGATTTTCAGTAAAAAGAAAAGCCGTTTTACTATCTTTAGGGAAATTTAATGCCATGGTACGGAACTTCATACTTTCATTCGCGTTGCTGTTTATTGTTTTTCAATCTTATTCACAGCAGTCAAGAGTCATCCGCGGAAGCGTGACCGATAAAAAAAGCGGGGAACCGGTGGCCTATGCCAATGTTGGAATTGAGGGGACTTACTATGGGGCCGCCAGTAATGTGGAGGGCTTTTTCGAGTTTAAGATACCTGCCGACCTGACTTCCGGCCTTCTCTTTGCTTCGGCAGTGGGCTATCAGGGCTTCCGGATCGACCTGCAAAACCTTGCGCAGGAGAGCTTGAAAATTGAGATCGAACCCACCGCCTATGATATCGGGGTGATCGATGTAAGCGCCAATTCACTGGTACTTTTCAAAGCCATCAAAGACGCCATCGATGCCATCGACCGTAACTATCCCCAAAAAGCGCTGGCTATGACCGCTTACTACAAAAACGAGCAGACCGTAAATAACCAGCCTCTCCGGGTCGACGAGGCCATCGTGGAAATCTCCGATGCTTCGGGTTACCATCGCGAAAATCCCGCGAAGGAACAGATCAACCGCAATTACCGCATCCGGGAAAGCCGCAGAAACTTCGAGATACAATCACTCTCCGGCGGCACCAACCGGTTGGACAACCTGCTCAACTGCGATATCGTCCGCACCCGTCGTAACATCCTCGACAAGGCCTTTCTGAAAGAGTACGATCTCTCGTCCGATGTGACCACAAGCTATGAAGGGGTCCCGGTTTGGGTCATTAACTATTCGCTGAACAACCCATCGTTCGACCGTACCGGCATTTACCATGTTCAATCGTACAAGGGAAAGCTCTATATCTCGAAGAACGATCATGCCATCCTGAAAAATGAGCTATGGATCAGGTCTGTTGACCCGAGCACCCAGGGATGGACCATCGCCTCCCCGCCGGAAACCACGGCAGCCAAGACTACTGCCGAGCATGAAATTACAACCACCTACAAAAAGATAAACGGCAAATACCTTCCGGCCTATATCAAATCGGTGAGCCGGACTCTCCTCAGGGATCCCCTGACCGGAATGGACAAAACAACGGAAAACGAAAGCTATCTGATCCCGACCAACACGAATACCACCAATCCCGAACTACTCAAAAGCCGCGATTACTACTCTGAAAAACCTTTCAACAAGAGCTTCTGGGACAGTTTCAATATCGCGATTGAATAACCGAAAAGTTGTTCTTAAACAGTATAAAAAGAGAAACGACGCCGGTAAATCTTCGTAAAAACCAGCATGATTCATTTTCTTTCCCATTTTACGCACTAACAAATAATGACAATGGACAAGATGAGTAGTGAAACCAACGCGATCAACTGGTTCGAGATCCCGGTTAACGATATGGAGCGGGCCGTAAAATTCTACGAAACCATCTTCGAAATCAAAATGGAACCAATGGAAATGCCCGAATGCCTGATGACCATGTTCCCTTCCGACAGTTCAAAAAACCTGATATCAGGGGCATTGGTCAAACATCCCGCGTATGAACCCAGCGCGAAGGGGACAGTCGTCTATTTTAACGCGAACCCCGACCTTCAATTGGTCCTGGACCGTGTCGAAAAAGCGGGTGGTAAAATATCAATCCCCAAAACGCTCATCAACCCGGAGATCGGCTACTTTGCCTTTATTCTGGATACGGAAGGAAATTCCGTCGCACTTCATTCGCAGAATTAAATTTACATTAAAACTCCTCCCGTTTAAAGATTAGGCATAAGCTTCTTATGCCTATTTTTGTGTGATGAATAACAGAAACGTCTTATGGAATTAATCCTTCAGCAAAACACACTAAACATCGACTGGGACGAAGTCTCCCGAACTTTACAGACCGTTGGCATGGCCTTTCACCCTGCCGAAAAAGAACAAAAAATCTTTGAGAACAGCCAGGCTGTCGTCTTTATTTTCCAGGAAAGCACGATGGTCGGTTTTGGCCGCGCCGTCTCCGACCGGGTATGCCAGGCTGCCATCTACGACATTGCCGTGAAACCCGAATTCCAGGGAAAGGGGATCGGAAAACGTATTATCCAAAACCTGACCCAACAACTCCCCGGCTGTAATTTTATCCTCTATGCCTCGCCCGGCAAGGAAGATTTTTACCGCAAACTCTCTTTCAGCAAGATGAAAACCGGCATGGCCCTCTTTACCGATGAGGCAAAAAAAAGGGAAAAGGGTTTTATCGAATAGAAATATCCCTGTCGTCTCTTTACGGTCGGCAAGCCTCCTTCCCACCGATGACAGAATTTGGGCTATAGTAACCCGGAGTGCGTCTCCGGGTCGCGCCCCGGCTATCATATTTTTTTTCGGCCATTATCACATCATGCCCTAAAAGTTGGATTCCCGGAAAGTTTCCGTCTTCAGGGTTAGGATATAACACGAAAGGCAGAAGTCCATCACAGGGTCCCATCAGAGTCCTGCAATATCTTCAGCAGCTTGCCGATGCCCCGATCCTCAGCCACCGACTTCACCGGCGAGAGTCCCAACCGCTGCTGCCTGACCCGGTTGATCTGCTCAAGACTAAAGTGCCTCACCTCAGGGAAACAAACCATCACCGCGACCGCGCTCTTCAGGGTCGATCCCCTGACCCGGAAGCTAAGCGGCGAATACTTGGCCGGATGGAAATGGATGTAACGGCCGGGCTTCCCGCCCAACCTGAAGAGCCAGCGCGAACCGTCGGAGAGATCAAGAAAGCGGTAACCCCTCCCCGACCCCGCTAACCATTCCGAATACCCTTTCAGATCAAACCGTCCCTGCTGCTGAAGCTGAGCGACAATCTCTTCACGAATCTGATCCACGGTCAACGCCCCGGTATAAATATCGGTGGCCGGCGCCCCGACGTTTTCCAGCAGGCCGAAGGCCTCTTCCGCCAGAGCGGCATCACTCCGCACCTGCTCAATCACCAATCGGATCACCGGCAAGTGATGCTTCAGCGCATTAAAGATAAAGGGCAGCGGCGGATCGGACAAATTCGGCAGCATAACATTATATTCCACGGGTTTCGCCCCTTAAAATTACGACAATCCGACCAATTTTAATTCCCGACCCCATAATCTTTCCCGGCCATCGTTCTTTCACCCATCCCGCACCCTTTCCCTTCAATATTAAAAAACGACCGGAAAGATTTTTCATAAGAATTGTACTGACTATTTACCCTGAATGGGACCTGTTAAAGAAGGATCAAGTCAAGGCTTTCTGTATGGTTTCTCTATGGTATCTGTATGGTTCCTGTATGCTACCATAGAGAAACGTAACAGGAAGGTAACGGAAACGAACCGGTAAGTCCGGAGAAAATATTCCCCACACAGGAGTTACGCCCGGAATCAATCGGTACAAAAAACAGGAGGTCGCCTGAAGGCCTTTGCCGATCGCCGGACGTCCCCTTTCGGGCGATAAACATTGATCGTAATCTTTCCGCATCGATCGTTGCGCCTATCCTTGCAAAAGGTAACAGCTACCGGATAAAAGGAAAGATCCCCGGCGACAAATTCTATCGGGATTAATGCAAAAAACGGAAGAATTCACGTTCCGATTCACTATTTTTACAGGTTGTAAATTGTTCGTATCAATAAATAAAAGCAGATCATGAATTCAGTTGGTCAATCATGGCATAGCATATCCGGCAAAGAGGTTTGCGAAAGGCTTCAAATCGATTTGGAGAAAGGACTTAGCCCCGAGGAAGTGATAAACAGACAGGCCAAGTACGGGAAAAACATCATTGCTCCCATCAAACGGAAGAGCGCCCTGATCAGGTTCCTGCTTCAGTTCCATAATCCGCTGATCTATATCCTGATCTTCTCGGCCACGGTAGCTTTACTGATGGGAAGCGTCGTGGATTCCATCATCATCTACGGGGTGGTGCTGATCAATGCCATCATCGGGTTTATCCAGGAAGATAAAGCCGAGAAGGCGATCAGCTCGCTCTCCGGATCTTTGGTGACCAACGCCACGGTGATCCGCGACGGGTCCACCCAGGTGATTGATGCCCGGGAGCTCATTCCCGGCGATGTGGTCCTGCTCTCCTCAGGGGCGAAAGTCCCTGCCGATATGAGGTTGGTAAAAAACCGTGACCTCCAGGTAGTAGAAGGGGTATTGACCGGAGAGTCGGCCCCGGTTGAAAAAAATGCAGATATATTACTGGATGAGAAGACCCAGTTAGCCGACCGGACCAACATGGTCTATGCCTCCACGCTGGTCACCTACGGACAGGCGACCGGGGTGGTCGTTGAAACAGGCGACACCACCGAAATAGGGAAGATCTCCCAAATGCTCAAACATACCGATTCGCTGGCCACCCCTCTGACGGTTAAATTCCAGGAATTCAGCAAGACCATCACTTACGTGATCATTGGCTTCGCCCTGGTCGCTATTGCCATAGGCTATCTCCGCGAAGGGGAACTAACGCAGCAATCGCTTTTACAGAGTATTGCCCTGGCCGTGGGCGCTATTCCCGAAGGATTACCCGCGGCCATAACCATTACCCTGGCCATCGGCGTTTCGCGTATGGCCCGGCGTAAGGTCATTATTCGGAAGCTCCCCGCTGTAGAGACTCTGGGCAGTACCACCGTAATCTGTTCCGACAAGACCGGCACCATCACCAAGAACCAGATGACCGTGAAACATATCTTTGCCGGAGGACAAATGTATGATGTGGATGGGACCGGCTATCTCCCCGAAGGAGATATCACCTTGGACAACAAAACGATCGACATAGCCCGTTCGCCGGCCCTGCGTGAATGCCTTATCGCGGGATTGCTCTGCAACGACAGTCAGTTGGTACAGATCGACGGAGTTCACGACATACAGGGCGACCCCACCGAGGGAGCGCTGATTGTGGCCGCTCAAAAGGCCGGTTTCACCTACGGGGAGATGCTGAAAGAGATGCCCCGTACCGACGCCATTCCTTTCGAATCGCAATACCAGTATATGGCCACCCTCCACCAGTTGGACCATCATAAGATTGTCTTTGTGAAAGGATCGATCGAAGCTGTTCTTCAGCGCAGTAACTCGATGCTGGACGAGGAGGGTAAAACCATCGCGATCGACAAAAAAGCCCTCACTGAGGCCGCGGCCTCCCTATCCCGTAAAGGGATCAGGGTACTGGCCATCGCCCGCACAACGCTGGATGGCACGATCGCGCGCCTCGATCACGGGCATCTCGAGAATAACCTGACCGTTATCGGGCTCCAGGGGATGATCGATCCTCCCCGCCAGGAGGTGATCGAGAGTGTGGCCTACTGCAAGAAGGCCGGCATCGATGTAAAGATGATTACCGGCGATCATGTTCTGACGGCCGTCGCCATCGGCGAACAGATCGGGCTGATGGATCCCGAGGCCGGAGCCGGCGCGCTGACCCATCTTTCAGGAAAAGAACTGGAAGAGATGGACGACAAGACTTTACTGCAACACCTGTCTACCCTTAAAGTATTTGCCCGGGTTACCCCTGAACAAAAATTCAGGCTGGTCAGGCTCCTGCAATCAAAACAGAATATTGTAGCCATGACCGGCGACGGGGTGAACGATGCCCCCGCGCTCAAACAAGCCAACATAGGGGTGGCTATGGCCATCACCGGTACCGATGTATCGAAAGAGGCCGCCGACATCGTCCTCACCGACGATAATTTCGCCTCCATCTATGCCGCCGTCGAGGAGGGACGCGCCGTTTACGATAACCTGATCAAGATTATCATGTGGACCCTTCCGACCAATATCGGCATCGGACTGGTTATCCTGGCCTCGGTATTCCTCAACCTCGAACTGCCCATCCTGCCCAGCCAGATCCTCTGGATCAACATGACCATGGCCGGAGTTCTTGGATTAACGCTGGCTTTCGAGCCACAGCTTCCCGGCATAATGAACAGACCTCCCCGCGACAGTTCCGCCCCTATTCTTTCCAATAAGATAATCTGGCGAACCGTCTTCGTGGGCACCTTAATGACTGTTGCCTCCTTCCTGCTCTATCAATATGTTTTCAAATGGGAAGGAGAGACCATCGAGACGGCCCGTACCGTGGTCGTGAACACGATTGTTGGCGGCGGTATTTTCTACCTGTTCAGTTGCCGTTCCACAAAAAGCGCCTTTAAATATCTGAGCCTCAAATCGAATCCAATGCTATTGCCTGGAGTTGGCTCAATGGTGGCGCTCCAGGTCTTCGTGACCTATGTGCCTTTCATGAACCAGATATTCCATACCACACCGCTTGGCGGACACTGGATTTGGGTCTCACTCGCCGCATCGGCCGGTACTTTTCTCCTGGTGGAGATCTATAAGATATTTGAAAATATGGCCTCTGAATAAGTCGACCCGATAAGGTGAAGGAAATAGTGGGGGCCATAGGATAAAAGGGCCTCCCATCCCGGAATAGTCGGAAGCGAACTATTCACAGCATTAGTAAAAAGATAATTGAGATTCCTCTTTCCGCTTTGCGTCAATACCAATGACAGCAGCGCATTAAGTCGGAGTGCGACTCCAGGTCGCGCCCCGACTATTAAATATCTTCCTGTCACTAACACATCATGCCCCATTTTCCTGGGGTAGGTTCTCAAAATAACAATCAGTCGGTTCTCGTTTGATTGGAGCGAAGAACTTCCTGCATTTTCCCGTACAGCAGAGATTCAAAAATTAAGGAATAGAACCTTATTGAAACTTTTCCGACCTTCGAAGAAGTATAAAGCCCACATCAAGCAACCTTCATATTTTTTATATAAACCAAACCTAACATCTTAAACCGAACCCAAGAGATCAGCAAGAAACAACATCTGTCTATCGGGGGAATGGCACACTTATTTGAATACTCCCGGATCTCAGATGAAGACGCTTTTCCAAAGCGTAAGGATTTTGGATGAAATCTTCTAATCCACCTGAAATATCAATTGAACCTCAGAATTGCTGCCATGACCCGGGTACAATAAAAAACCACCTCCGAAACAAATCGAAAGTGGTTGAGTTTTTGTTGTCCTGTCAGGTTTCGAACCTGAACTCTTCTGATCCAGAATCAGACGTGTTGCCAATTACACCACAGGACAATAATGTCTTTTGTTTGATTAAGTTGACCTGCCAAGGCTTCCCGTTTTCCTACGGTCACGGGATAAACTTCCCGCCTTGTCAGTGAAAGCTATTCAAGACTTGAGTCGCCATCAACTTGATCAGAACGTTTGTTTGATTAAGTTGACCTGCCAAGGCTCGAACTTGGACTCTTCTGAACCAAAATCAGACGTGTT
>CAZWBR010000012.1:0-81767 GCA_964632305.1 uncultured Prolixibacteraceae bacterium | reverse complement strand
TTTTGGGTATTGCATTCTGCGTTAGGGCAGTAAGGAGAAGTCCCTATAATGAGCAGCCAACCAATCAAAGGGCCGAAGGTCCGATATGTGAAAGCACAGGCTGCAAAGCCTGTGGAAACGGTCAGTGACAGACCACTAAAGGCCTGTAAGGCCGGCATGTATTGAATCGTTATAAAACCATTTCATCAAATCCGGTCAACACATGCCGGTCCTTCAGACCTCCGACTTCTTCTATCACTCTTCTTCACAGGGCTCACGCCCTGTGCTGTCACATGCCGGCCTTTCAGGCCTGCCGTAACAAATAGTCTTTAACTTTGAGATTTCTTACTCTGCTTCGCTTCAATACCAACAACAGAAACAGACTTGCAGTTAGTCGGAGTGCAACCTGGAGTCGGGGCGCGACCGGACACGAACTTTTGTCCGCGGCGTGAGCACAGAGTCGCACCCCGACTTCCTGCTTTTATCTCATTTCCTACGAAGTGAGAAATCTCAACCTGAAAACAATAGCCGGGATTTAATTGTACCGTAGTCTGTTTTTATGTTATAAATAAAACCGGTTGACAGACTAAACCGATCCGTTTTAATTCTCCGGAGCCTGCTTTTTAAAACATAATCAGCCATCCGGAGCTTTGAGCCGGCAAAGCATTGCTGTTACATTCAATATTTCGGTCAATCGGAGAAAAACGAAAGAGGCTGCCTTTTCAGACAGCCTCTAACAGATATAATAGAAAAACAATTTCCGATTATCCTCTTACCGCAGCAATACCTGGGAGAACGCGGCCTTCGAGATATTCGAGCATCGCGCCACCGGCAGTAGAGATGTAAGATACTTTGTCAGCAATACCGAATTTGTTTACAGCAGCAACAGAGTCGCCACCGCCAACCAACGAGAAGGCACCTTTTTTGGTTGCTTCTACAATAGCATCGCCGATTGCTTTTGTTCCGGTAGCAAATTTATCCATTTCGAATACGCCAACGGGACCGTTCCAAAGGATAGTGTTCGATTCACCGATTACTTTGTTGAACATAGCGATGGTATCGGGACCGACATCCAGACCTGACCAGCCTTCGCCAATATTGTTTGAAGGAACAACTTTGGTGTTGGCGGTTTCAGAGAAAGCGTCAGCAGCAACAACATCGACACCGAAAATGATTTTTACACCTTTTTCTTCTGCCTTTTTCATCAGGTTCTTAGCCAATTCCAGGTAATCATCTTCACAAAGTGAATTACCAATGTTACCGCCCTGGGCTTTGATGAAGGTATAGGTCATACCGCCACCGATGATCAGGTTATCAACGCTGTTGAGCAGATTTTCAATGATGGTAATTTTGGAAGAGACTTTGGAACCACCCATGATGGCGGTGAAAGGACGTTTAGGAGCTTTCAGCACTTTGTCAAGGCTTTCGACTTCGCTTTCAACAAGGAAACCGAACAGCTTGTCGTTGGGGAAAAACTGAGCCATCACTGCAGTAGAAGCATGGGCACGGTGAGCGGTACCGAAAGCATCGTTGATCCAGCAGTCGCCCAACTCGGATAACTGACGGGAGAATTCAACATCGCCACCTTCTTCTTCTTTGTGAAAACGAAGGTTTTCGAGAACCAGTACTTCGCCCGGTTTCAATTCAGAAGCCATTTTTTTGGTTTCTTCACCGATACAATCCGGAGCCATTTTAACCGCTTTCCCGCCAAGAAGCTGAGAAAGATGGGGTACCAAATGTTTCATGGAAAATTTATCTTCCGGACCTTTTTTCGGACGACCGAGGTGCGACATGATGATTGCGGCACCACCTGTTTCAATCACTTTCTTGATGGTAGGAAGCGCGGCAGTCATGCGGGTATCGTCGGTAATCTCGAATTTGTCGTTGAGCGGCACATTGAAGTCAACCCGGATCAGGGCCTTTTTGCCTGAAAAGTCATAAGTTTCAATTGTCTGCATTTGATTTCGGTATTTAAATATTGATGGTTCAAAGATAGGGAAAATGTGTTTTATAACAGCTTATTCACCATTGTTTTTTTCTGTTTCGCGAAAGGAATCGGTATTATTTGTTGCACGAAAGGGAGGGGATGGCATTGAATAAATGAAACCACCCCGGCACCGCCTCCGCTAACAGAGCGCGCAGAGCAGGAAACATTGACCTGTTTCACTTTCACCTGTTTGCTTATCAGCCATTGTCCCTCTCTTTGAACCCGATTCAGAACAGGATAAAAGGGGTCGTCAAAGGTTTAAAATAACTTTTCCCAAGTTGGCATCATCGGAAAAATTGGTCAAGGTCCAAACTATCGATTGTTAAATCGCGGCTATTTTCTACTTTTGGAGACGCGTAAGCCGTCAAGTTTTAATCTGATCAAAATGCAATTTAAAGATGTCATCGGACAAGCAGCAATAAAACAGCGACTGATCCAGTCGGTGGAAGAGGACCGTGTTCCTCATGCCCAATTGCTGGTCGGCCCTCCCGGGAACGGGAAACTTGCCCTGGCGCTCGCATTTGCCCAATATATCAATTGTCACAATAAGCAGGATCATGATTCATGCGGGGTCTGCAGCTCCTGCCGAAAGTATGCGCGGCTGATCCATCCCGACCTCTATTTCACGATGCCCGTCATTAAAACCGCGGCGATCGACAAACCCACCAGCAGCGATTATATTGAGAAATGGCGCACCTATTTCCTGGAGAACCCCTATCCGCAATACGAGAAATGGATGCAGGTGATCGCCGACGAAAATAAGCAGGGAGCCATCTATGTCGACGAGGCGCGCGACCTGATCCAGAAACTCAACCGGAAAGCTTACGAAGCCGACTACAAGGTCTCGATTGTCTGGCTGCCCGAAACGATGAACATCACCTGTGCCAATAAGATCCTGAAGATACTGGAAGAACCGCCAGCCAACACCGTTTTCCTGATGGTCTCCGAGGGAGAGGAGAAATTGCTCAGCACCATCCGGTCGAGATGCCAGTTTATCCGGGTGCCCAAAATCATGGATCCCGATCTGGAAGCTGCACTGGTCAATCATCCATTGTTGGGGAATTGTAATCCCCCGACAGTAGCCCGTCTGGCACGGGGCAATTATTTCAAGGCACTGGAAATCATGCAGGAGGATGAGACCCGCACATTCAACCATCAGCAGTTTACCCGGATGATGCGTTCAGGTTATACCCGTAAGATGGAAGAACTGCTGAACTGGTCGGAGGAGATGGCCTCTATCGGGCGTGTCCGTCAGATGGGCTTTCTGAAATATTGCGGTGAGTTTCTGCGCGAGAATTTCCTGCTCAACCTGAGAGAACCCGATCTGGTTTATATGGACGAAGCTGAAAACAGCTTCTCTCAGAAGTTTGCCGCTTTCATCAACGAGAAAAATGTGCTCTATCTTTTCAATGAGTTTGAGAAGAGCTATCGCGATATCGCCATGAATGGGAATGCCCGGTTAGTCTTTACCGATTTATCGATCAAAGTATCGAAATTAATCCGTATCTGATCCTAAAAATTGCCTCTTGAAAACAAAGAGCGCATATTGTTTGATCTAAATCACTATTTTTGTACAAATTCGGTTTGTTCTCTGCCTTCCGGTTAACCGGAAATGCAGTCTAAATATATATATATCAACAATATGAGTTCTAATCAAAAATTAGCTCGCGGATGTTCCAGCAGTCCTAAAGCCGGCAGTTGTGCCAAGCTCGATGTCTACAACTGGCTCCACGACGTTCCAAATACCATCAATCCGAACGAGATCATCGAGGTTCGGTTTAAAAATACCCGCAAAGACTATTACCGTAATATCAACGGATTAGCGCTTAAGCCGGGCGACATGGTGGCCGTCGAGGCCAGCCCGGGTCACGACATCGGCATGGTTTCCCTTGTTGGCAACCTGGTTCTGAAACAGATGAAACGCCATAAGGCTACTTATGTCGATGGCGACCTGCGCAAAGTTTACCGCATTGCCAAATCGGTCGATCTCCAGAAATGGGAAGAGGCGATACAGCTTGAACATGAGACCATGCTCAAGGCCCGCAAGATTGCCGAGGATCTGCGACTTAACATGAAGATCGGCGATGTGGAGTTTCAGGGCGACAAAACCAAAGCTATCTTCTACTATATCGCCGACGAAAGGGTCGACTTTCGTCAGTTGATCAAGGTTTATGCCGAGACCTTCAGGATCCGGATCGAGATGCGCCAGATTGGCGCCCGGCAGGAAGCTGGCCGAATTGGGGGCATCGGACCTTGTGGTCGCGAACTCTGCTGCAGTTCATGGATCTCTAACTTTGTATCGGTCACCACCAATGCCGCCCGCTACCAGGAGATCTCGCTTAATCCTCAGAAACTGGCCGGCCAGTGTAGCAAACTGAAATGCTGCCTGAACTACGAGCTCGACTGTTATATTGATGCGCAGAAAGATTTCCCGCCTACCAATGTACAGATTGAAACCGAGAAAGGTAACTTCAACTACCTGAAAGCCGATATCTTCAAAGGCATTTTCTGGTATGTCCCCGAAGGGAACCATCCGGGAGGAATGATCGGCATTTCGGTCGATAAAGTAAAAGAGATCATCAAAATGAACCGTAGCGGACGTAAGATAGCCCAGCTTACCGGTGAGACCGTCGCCAACGTGGCCGAAACGGAGAATCAAGGATATCACAACGCGGTAGGCCAGGATAGCATCGACCGGTTCGATCAAGCCTCAAAAAGCCGGCGTAAAAAACGGCGTAAACCTGTGCTGACCCGTAAACCGCATCCTGATAACGATAAAAATATAAAGAAAAATGAGCCGGAGAATTAGACTGGTACCCTCGTTCATCGTTATCGTCATCCTGATCGTCTGCGCTTCCTGCCGGAAAAATGTCGTTTATCAAAGTTATCAGCGCATTAAAGGTTCCGAATGGCAACAGGATTCTGTTCTGAAGTTTTATCTCGATATTCCCGATTCGACCAGGATCTATAATCTCTCGTTGAATGTGAGAAACGAAGGTCAATACCCTTACAGTAATCTTTGGCTTTTCGTGAAAATCATTCCCCCGAAAGGTAAAGTGCTGAACGATACGGTAGAGCTTATACTGGCTGAACCCTCCGGCAAATGGCTGGGCAGCGGACTGGGCGATCTCTACGACCGGAAGTATCCCTATAAACAAGCGATTTTCTTTCCCGTCCAGGGGTTTTACAATATAGAAGTACGCCACGGCATGAGATCCGACAATGGACTACTTAGCGGCATCCGTGATTTTGGCGTTACTCTCGAAAGAGCCAATTAAGCATTATCGATCAACATTATCAATCAATTGACCATTTATGGGAAAGAACAAATTGGCAAAATTTGCCGAGATGAGAACTTTCAGCCATGTGATCCAGGTCCCCTTCAGCGAACTATCGGATGGAAATTATGAATTGAAAGGGAGATGGAACAGCGACTTCTTTCGCAACGATCATCCCATCGTTCTTGAACTGGGGTGCGGAAAAGGAGAATATACCGTTGGGTTGGCCAAACGGTTCCCGGATAAAAATTTCATCGGGATCGACATCAAAGGAGCAAGAATGTGGACCGGCGCCAAAGAAGCCCAAGCGCTGGGACTGGACAATGCGGCTTTCCTGCGCACCAACATCGAGTTATTGCCCGCTTTCTTTGCCCCCGGCGAGATCGCCGAGATATGGATCACCTTCCCCGATCCGCAGATGAAGAAAGTCCGCAAGCGACTCACCTCCACCAGGTTCATCACCCATTACTGCGAGATGCTTAAACCCGGAGGGATCATCCACCTGAAAACGGACAGTAACTTCCTGTTTCAATATACTTCGGCGATGATTAGTGAAAACGGATTCGAAGTTGAAGTCCTCACCGACGATCTGTACAGCTCGGGAATGGCCGACGAGATACTGGCCATCCGGACCTATTACGAACAGCAGTGGCTCGACCGGGGCATCAAAATCAAGTACCTCAAATTTATCCCGCAGGTCAAAGAACTGATCGAGCCCGATATTGAGATCGAGCATGACGAATACCGAAGTTTTGGACGGAACCAACGTAGCCAGATAAAACACAATAAGGAAGAGTGATCAGGTGACCGATTTTTATCAACAGGTTTATGCCACCGTCAGGATGATCCCGCCCGGAAGAGTGACCAGTTACGGGGCCATCGCCCGTTTTCTTGGCTCATCGGGATCCTCGAGAATGGTCGGCTGGGCCATGAACCTTTCGCACCACCAGCCTGTTTATGTCCCGGCCCACCGAGTGGTTAACCGGAATGGCTTACTGACGGGCAAGATCCACTTCAACCCACCGTCTTCGATGCAGGAGTTGCTCGAAAACGAAGGAATCACGGTAGTTAACGATCAGATCGTTAATTTTAAGGAGTATTTTTGGGACCCGATGGCGGAGATGAGGGAGTATCAAGACACAAGTATCAAGTATCAAGATACAGATATTAAGTCTTGATACTTAAGTCTTGATACTTGATACTACAAAAAATCATCTTACCGTCAGAAACGTTATATTAGCACGATTAAATAAAAAAGAAATGGCTTTAGTACCTAAAAACATTACCGATATCCTGCGGAACGTGAAGTTCCCCGGATCGGAAGAGAATGTTGTAGAGCTGGACATGGTCCAGGAGATCAGGATTACCGGAAACAGGATCAGCTTCACGCTGGTCTTTCAGCGCGATAACGAGCCTGAAATACAATCCCTGTCGGAGACATGTGCCCGGGAGATCGAAAAAACTCTTGGGGAAGAATACGATATCACCATCACCCCGAAAAGCATTCACCGGATGAAGATGCCGGTCCTGCCGGAAGTGAAGAATATCATTGCCGTTGCCTCCGGGAAAGGTGGCGTTGGAAAATCAACCGTCGCGGTCAATCTGGCCGTTGCACTCGCCAAAACAGGGGCGAAGGTCGGCCTGATTGACGCTGATATCTTTGGACCATCCATCCCCAAGATGTTCGGCGAAGAAGAAGCCAGTCCCTGGTTTGAAAAGATCGAAGGACGCGACATGATCGTCCCGATAGAAAAGTTCGGTGTTAAGATATTATCGATCGGGTTCTTTGTCAAGAAGGACGACGCCCTGGTATGGCGCGGGCCAATAGCCTCCAACGCGCTGAAACAATTGATTACCGAAGGCTTATGGGGAGAGCTCGACTACCTGCTGATCGACCTGCCCCCCGGCACCAGCGATATTCACCTCACCTTGGTTCAGACTGTTCCGGTCACTGCTTCGGTGATTGTCACCACCCCGCAGGAGGTGGCCCTGGCCGATGTGATCAAAGGTGTGGCTATGTTTAAAAGCAAATCGGTCGATGTCCCTGTTCTCGGGATCGTCGAGAACATGTCCTGGTTTACCCCGGCCGAGCTGCCCGAAAACAAGTATTATATCTTCGGCAAGGATGGCGGCAAACACCTGGCCGAGAAGATGAATATCCCGTTACTGGGACAGATCCCACTGGTGATGGGCATTCGCGAAGGAGGCGATAACGGGCAACCGGTCGCCTGGAACCACGACACCGTTACCGGGCTGGCTTTCGCCGATCTTGCCCAAAATGTGATCCACCGGATGGAACTTCGCAATAAGTTTTATAAACCTACGGAAAAGGTAAAGACTACCCGTAAGTAATACTTTACTTCACCGATTGGGATGAAATTCACTAATCTGAATTTCGTCCCAATCCCGGATGCAAAACCAGCAACTGTTTCCTGTGATCAAAAATCAGAACCTGATCTCCGATGAATCTGACTAACCCCTCCGACGGCGCTATCAAATTTCAGTGCCACCGTGAGAATCAGGAGCTATTTATTCCTGAGGAGATTTCAAAAGAATTGATTTACTGGCGCGACCGCCTATACGGGATGGGATTGATCGGCCTTTACCCCAACGGGATCGGCTTCGGCAATATCTCTGTCCGCACACCGGGAGATGATCGGTTTTTTATCTCCGGATCGGCTACCGGAGGCTTACCCGAACTGACTTCTCAACATCTCGTTCTGGTTGAACAATGTGATTCTGAAAAGAACCAGGTTTGGTGCCGGGGTCTGATCGACGCCTCCTCTGAAACGATGAGCCATGCCGCGATCTATCAAAACCTGCAGGAAGTGAAGGGGGTGATCCATATCCATTCTGTCAAATTGTGGGAAGCTTTTTTCGGGAAACTGCCCACGACTTCTCCCTCCATCGAATACGGCACCCCTGAAATGGCCCTGGAAATTGGAAGGACTATTCAGTCAGCCCGGCTCACCTCCAAAGGAATACTGGTCATGGGAGGTCACCCGGAAGGATTAATCGCTTTCGGAACTTCATTGGAAGAAGCAGCAAATGAAATTTTTCAATTATATTTATAGCATAAATTGCAATAGTTTAAATGAATCGTATCGCTATCATCGGAGGCTCGGGCCTGGAAGATCCTGATATTCTTAAATTTCCCGAGAGCGTGGATGTGGAAACCCCCTACGGGGAACCCAGTTCCGATTTTATCTGCGGGAAGATCGGCTTTACCGATGTGGCTATCCTCTCACGCCATGGCCGCGACCATTCCATCCCGCCCAGCCAGGTCAACAACCGTGCCAATCTATGGGCGATCAAGGAATTGGGATGTACCCATATCCTGGCCACTACCGCCTGCGGAAGCCTTCGCAGCGTGATCAACCGCGGCCACTTTGTGATCCTTGACCAGTTTATCGATTTTACCCGCCACCGAAAGGTCACCTATTTCGAGGAGTTTCAGCACAACGATCTGAAACACACCCCAATGGCCGATCCGTTCGACAAATATCTCCGCGACAAGCTGATCCTGGCAGGGAATGATCTTCACCTGCCTCTGCACCAGCACGGTACAGTGATTACCATCGAGGGTCCCCGTTTTTCCACCCGGGCCGAATCACGTATGTACCGCACCTGGGGAGCCGATGTGGTTAATATGAGTACCGCCCCCGAGTGTGTCCTGGCCAACGAGTTGGGAATCCCCTATGCCACCATCGCGATGGCTACCGATTACGACTGCTGGAAAGAGGATGAAACCCCGGTTTCATGGAACGATATCCTGAAAGTCTTTCAGGAAAATGTTCACAATGTCATCAACCTATTGGTAAAAGCCATCCCGACCATTTAAATATTGAACAAATATTTGCGGATTAGCGGACAATTAACTAAAATTGCACTCCGAAATCGGCAAAACGATTTCCCGGGCCTATAGCTCAGTCGGTTAGAGCATCTGACTCATAATCAGGGGGTCGCAGGATCATGCCCTGCTGGGCCCACCCCAAGATCAAGCAGTTACAAGGAGTTGTAACTGCTTTTTTATTTTCTTGCATACAATTTACATACATTTCATTGTATCATCAACAAGGGAAAGCAATTAACAAAAAAAACCGCTCTTACTGGAGGGCGGTTTTTTTGTTAGGATTAAGGTTACATAAGTAAACGGCGACTAAGCCACGGTGACAGCCCCGGCAAATTTGCTGTTGGAAAGCAGCGTTCCATCAGCAGAGATAAAGGCAATGTAGCATTGAACCTGACTGCCGGAGAAAGAGGCAGGAACCGTAACGGTTTCGGCCTGATCGGCCCTGGTAGTTTGTTTCAGATGGCAAACGGCTTCGTTCTTCAATGCATTATAGACCACGAGCAGGGTCTGGTCCAGTGCGCTTGCGATTCCCTCACCGGAATTGTCCTGCCAGGCAAATGCGACGGTGGCTGCAACGGTAGAGGTTGCGGTGGGGTTCAGTGCGGAGTCCAGTGTTCCTCGTGCAACCAACACGTTGGGATAATCGATCGCATAGGACGGATAAGCACCGGCTACGGCGTTCTTAATGTTGTAGGACATGGCATTGTTGAAGCCAGTCATACGGATAGCATAGTTCTTGAACCCGGTCCTCAGGAACTGAGTGAGGGGTTGCAGGAACCGGAGTACGGTGGCAAATTTGGAGCGCTGATCCATTTGAGGTTCAGTCTGCGGGTTTGCCACGCTGGCGGGCATGATACGCATGTAATCGATGCCCTTCCAGGATCCACCGACCACGTTACCGACCTTGCCGGAGAATCCACCTAACACACCTTGTTTAATTGTTCCCATTTTGAAAAGTTTTTAGGGGTTTAACATTGGTTTTTCCCGGTTTTGTACCGTGCAGGGCCCGGACTTGTTAAGGGCTTGGTACGGTGTTGGACCGGTTGGATTAAAGTTACATCCACATAATGGTAATATGTCTAATTCGGGAGTGTTATGCGTTGAAATGCGCTGTTTTTCGCAAAACATTATTTTAATACAGAGAATGCCGGGGAGATCAATCCGTCCAGAACATCATGACTTACAGAGATGAGGGTTATTAGAAGATAAGAAAAAGATTACGATGGAATCTTTATTTCAAAAGAAGGAGAAAAAACCGAAAAAAAAGAAAAAGAAAGCCACGGGAAAGGCGGGAGGGAAAGTCAAGGTTTTTGGCGATTTTTTTGATGCTAGAGGTAAAGGCCATCGCAGATCAAAAAAATTGTCAAAACCCGGAGGGTTTGACCTTGACTGTTGATTAATTGTGCTGCCGTTGCTCCCGCCTTAATTTTGTTTTGCTTTTTATTTTTTTGGGAAAGAAGGACAAAATCACCAGACTTTTACTTCTATAATGATTAAATCCGGGATTAAACGCCAGGAATAGTTAAATCAAGATAGTAGGGGCTTAAGTGGCGTTTGAAAACGTAGATAAAGGTTATTGCATCACCAAGAGCAAGTACGATTACGGATGAAATTGCATTAGTTTGGATACAGAGACATTAGGAAGTTGCCTCATCAGGAATAGATATTTTTTACCCATGAAAAGTAAGTGATTTAACGATTGTAAACGAGCATGGTCTAAATCAGATAATCGGGTATTTTTTGTGGTAAGCTTAAATTTGATCATATGTATCACAATAAAATGAAAAGGACCCAAAATAGTGAAATGCTCACGCCTATTAAAAATATAAAAAGGAAGGTGAGATGAAACAGAACAGCGTATTAAAGCTGTTGAGATTTATTTTTGACGGCTGTGTCCTGCTCGGACAAACGATAGATATTCTCTTTAAATAACTGATTATAAATGTTTAATTCAGAAATAAAGCTAAGTGAGATCAACAAAAAGATCGCTTATTCATGCTTACGGTGGACTGGCTGCGGTTTAAAACAAATTAGTTTTTTGAATCTTGATGCGAAGAAAATAATATGCGATATTTGTAACTTCTCATTTTAAAACAGTGAACTTGACTAACTCAGAAATACTACTTATAAAGGCTTTTAAGAAGGGGGATGCGGAAGCATTCAAATTACTTTTTGAGCGGTATCATAAGCGGTTATATTCCTTTTTGTTAAGGTTATTGAAGTCAAAGGAGGATGCAGAAGAAATTGTTCAGGAAACTTTTTTAAAAATATGGGAGAGTCGAGAGAGTTATTGGGAAGAATATCCTTTTGAATCGTTGCTGTTTCGTATAGCACGAAACAGTTCTTTAAATTATGTACGGAAAAAAGTGAATCGTAAAGTTTTCGAGGACCATATTGATTTCTTTACAGAGGTTTCTGAAGGTCAGGCTGACCAATATATTTTGTTTGAGGAAACTCAAAGTATTATTGAGACGATATTGAATGGGTTACCGCCTAAGCAAAAAGAAATTTTTCTTTTACAGAAAGTGGAAGGATTGACGCGGCAAGAAATAGCCGATAAGCTGGGGATATCTGTTATTACGGTTGATCATCAGTTATTTAAAGCCAAAAAACAAGTAAAGGAGGAGTTTGAAAAGTTCCACCTATTAATGATGAATATTTTACTCCTATAATTTTTTCATCTTTTTCCTCATTTTTTTTGATTTTGAATGGCAGTTTTTGGATGTTCATGTGTATTTATTCATGAATATCAAAGCTACAATATGCATTTCGAAGACAAAATAAGGTTGTTACAGGATTTCTCAGAGGGGAAAATAAGTGATTCGCAATTAAGAGAGTTGTTTTATTGGTTGAATAGTGAAAAGGGTAATTTGGAGTATGAAAAACTATTCAACGAGGGATGGATTGAAGATAAAGAAGCTCTTGAAAATATTGATTCTGAGAAACTGTTCTCGAAAATAGAGGCAAAAATCGAAGAAAAGCAGAGATCGAAGAAAAGGCATTACCTGATTGGGTTAAGAAACGCTGCCGCGATTTTCATTTTGGGTTTGATTCTTCCTGTTATTTACTACACTACTTTTATTTCATCGAAGGAGAAACAACAACTGGTTTATTATAAAGAATCGCTTTCGAACGAAAAGGTTAAAAAAGTGATGTTATCAGACGGAACGGCCGTTTGGTTAATGTCTGGGAGTACGATCAATTATCCATCAAGTTTTAACGGGGATAAAACAAGAAACGTTGAAGTAAACGGAGAAGCTTTTTTTGAGGTAGCAAAAGATATAAAGCATCCGTTTATAGTAGATCTTGGGAAAGTTGGTTTACGAGTTGTCGGAACTAGTTTTTATGTGATGAATTATAGTGATGAAAATCAGATTGAGGTTGTTTTGAAAACAGGGAAAGTTGCTCTATATGAGGGAGAATATAATCCTAACAAAGAGTTTGTGTATATAGAACCAGGTCAACTTGCAGCCTACACGAGAGGCAAGGCAGGATTTTCGATAAGTTCGACTTATCCTGATAAATATACATCGTGGACCAATGGCAAACTTATATTTAATGATGATCCTTTGGACGAAGTGCTAAAGAAATTGGGTAGATGGTATAATGTGACCATCGAAATAAAAGATTCGACTGTAACGCGGTTTCCGTTCACCACGACCATAGAGAATGAAAATTTAGATCAGATTATAGAGCTGTTGCAATATTCCACTCCATTTAAGTATTCGAAAACCAAAATAAATGGTGAGACCAAACTTGTTATCGGGAAAAAATGAAAAAAAATAAAACTAACTAAAATTGATTTGCCTATGGTGAGTAAGAACTAAACAAAAAGGAGATGTAAACATCTCCCTTCCTTAAATTCATGCCTTTTCTAATTACCAGTCAGCTAAGGCATAACTAATTCGAATCTTTAATTCAAATCATTACAAAATTATGAAAAAAAATGGTTATTCAATAGTTTCCATATTTTTGTGCGCATGGAAATGTAAAATATTGCGTATCATGAGATTAACACTTTTTATTTGTTTATTTTTTTTATCGCAAGCCTTTGCTATAAAAACTTTTTCACAGAATCAAAAGTTGAGCATACGTGAGAAAAACACGAGTGTTGAGAATATTCTGCAATTAATCGAGGAAAAGACAGACTATCACTTTATGTATAGTAACACAGTGGTAGATGTAAAAAGAAAAGTTGATATTGATGTAAAAGATAAATTAATTCCTGAAATACTTGATGAGGTATTCAAAGGGACAAATATCGGTTACAAAATAGATGGTCGAATAATCGCATTTTCCAATGTAAGAAGGGAACCATCCGGGGCAACCCAGCAACCCAAAAATATATCGGGGAAGGTGACCGACTCGTCAGGTATATCTTTACCCGGGGTATCGATCGTCGTTAAAGGTACAACCACAGGGACCGTTACAGATGCCAACGGGAACTTCAGTTTTGCGAACATCCCATCTGAGTCTTCTCTGGTCATTTCTTTTGTTGGGATGAAAACACAAGAAGTGAGAGTTGCCGGGAAAGCAAGTATAAACATAACACTGACCGATGAGACTATCGGACTTGATGAGGTAGTTGCAATTGGCTACGGCACACAAAAGAAAGGGACGATGACAAGTTCTGTTTCAGTGGTGAAAGCTGATGATATTCAGAGAAATGCTGTTGCCGATGTTTCGAATACCCTCTCCGGTAAAGCTGCGGGATTAATTGTACGAAATAATAATGCAGAGCCAGGTAACGATGCTTCGACAATATATGTAAGAGGAGTAAGTACAACAGGGAATAACAATGCTTTGATTGTTGTGGACGGTATTCCAGACAGAGATCTAAGCTTAATTGATGTTAATGATATAGAAAGTGTTACTGTTTTGAAGGATGCTTCAGCGGTGGCTCCCTACGGATCGAGAGGGGCAAACGGAGTTATTCTTATTACCACCAAAAGGGGGAAGGAAGGGAAGCCGACTATTAATTATAATGTCTATTATGGGATTTCGAAACCCACGCGTTTGCCAGAGTTTTGTAGTTCGGCTGATTATGCCAGAATGTTTAATGAGGCATCCAGGAACCAAGGGAAGGCGGAACCTTTCACCACCGATGATATAAGTAAATTTGCATCAGGGACCAATCCTGATTATCCGAACACAAATTGGTGGGATGAGGTTATTCAAAGAGATCCATTACAAACGCAGCACAACCTTTCGGTATCGGGGGCCAATGAAAATATAAGTTATTATCTTTCATTGGGGGCCTACCGGCAAGACGGTTATTTTGACAAAGCAAATTTCAAAAAATATAATGTTCGAGCCAATATTGACGCGAATGTCACCAAGGATTTAAAAGTGACCTTGGATGTAATGGGATACACCGATAACGATAATAATCCAAGCAGTTCAATCAGTAGTTTTTTGGAATTTCCGATGAGGATACCCAACACCTGGCCAGTAAAAATTGGGGATGGCAAATATGTCAAACCTACAGTATGTAATAACCCTGTAGCGGAGCTAGAGTATGGGGGAGGCACCGTTGAGAAAGGCAATAATTTTAATGGATCATTGACTTTTGAATACAAACCTTCGTTTATAAAGGGACTTACCTTTAAAGGGCTTGGTGTATACGATTTTGGTGTTAGTCACAGAAAAACATGGCTCACCCCCTATGCAACCTGGAGACAAATTGATCGGGTAAATTCGCTTTACGAAGAAATACCGGCAACGACCAAACCGTCGTTGTATGAATATTCAGGTTTTTCGAATACAAAACAGCTGGAGTTCCATGCAAATTATAAAAAGACCATTGCAGAAAAGCATAATCTTGGAGGTTTGTTTGTTTTCAACCGCACGGAGTGGAATTCCAATTATTTGGAAGGAAAGCGAATTAATTATGCTTCCACATCAATAGATCAATTATTTGCAGGGCCATCAGACGGGCAGTCAACAAATGGCAGCGCTTCGGAAGGATCGAGGCTTGGATATATTGGCAGGTTGACCTATGATTACAATTCGAAATATATGGCAGAGGTCAATTTCCGTTACGATGGGTCGATGAAATTTGCCCCTGGGAAACGATGGGGGTTCTTCCCGTCCTTCTCTCTTGCCTGGAGACTATCTGAGGAGAGTTTCATTAAAGACAACTTCAAATTTATAGACAATTTAAAATTGCGTGGTTCATGGGGTAAAGCGGGGAATGACCGTGTAGGGGATTATCAGTATCTAGCCACCTATGCCATGCAATCTACGCCCTATTCCTTAGGGGGAGCAACGGTGCAGGCGGCCAAAGAGTCGCGGCTTCCGAACCCCGATATCACCTGGGAAGTAGCCAACTTGACCGATATAGGGTTGGAAGGGTCCTTATGGAAGAAACTATTAACTGTTGAGGCTGACTATTTCTATAAAAGGACCGAAGGTATCCTGAGGCCGACACAAAAAACATCCTCGATAATTGGAATTGCGTTACCTGATGCCAATATTGGGATTGTTGAGAACAAGGGGATAGAGTTTACGCTTGGGCACAATAATCACATTAATGATTTTAAATATAATATTAACCTGGTTTACACCTATGCGACAAATAAAGCGATAGAATTAGGAGAACCCGAAGGGACACTGAATGATCCATTCAGGAGACAAACGGGAAATCCGTTGAATTCATCTTATGGGAAGATCGCTGAAGGATTATTTACCTCAGTGGAAGAGATTGCCAACTCTCCTTATCAGGGAAGCGGAATTGTTCCGGGAGATATCAAGTACAAGGACTTTAATGGTCCTTCAGGGAAGCCTGATGGGGTGATCGATGCCTATGATGTAACAAAGATTGGTTATTCCACTGTTCCTGAAATTATTTATGGGATTAATATTGGCGCTGAATATAAGAATTTCGATCTGACCATGAATTTTCAGGGGGCTACTCATGTAAACTACACGTTTACGGATTATGCGGGATATGCCTTTTATAATGGGGGAAATATTCAGAAATGGCAAATGGAAGAACGATGGACGACAGAGAATAATAATGCCAATGCCCGATATCCACGTTTAACAACATCGCCAGGGAGTAATAATATAACCACCTCAAATTATTGGCAAAGGGATGGGACCTATCTTCGATTGAAGACACTCCAGATTGGATATAATTTTGATCGATCAATCCTATCGAAGCTAAATATTAAAGGGTTAAGAGTCTATTTGTCGGGGCAGAATGTATTCACATGGGTAAAAGATGATCTTTTCAAGTTTGATCCCGAAGCCTATCACTCATGGGGACAATTTTATCCGCAGGCAAAAGTTTATACCGCAGGAATTAACCTTACATTCTAAATAATAAGGAGGGATAAAAAATGAAAAAAATACAATATATACTTTTCATAGCCATTATGTTGATTTTGGGTGGATGTAGTGATGATATCCTTGAAAAGAAGCCGTTGGATCAATATTCTGATGCTGATTTCTGGAAAGATCCGAATTTGGCTGTTACTGCTATAAATCAATTGTACAAATATTTAACACCCGATGACGCGTATCATAATTGGGAGGCGTTTACGAATAATGCCATTAACGGAGTAGGTTCGGGGTCGGAGAATTCGCGTAAATATACCCAGATAGGATGGACCGCTGAAGATGCCAATGCAGGAATGCGAGGGTGGACCATGGATGCATCGATCATGCATGCTGCTCCCTGGGTAGTATCATCCAAATGGGAGTTATACTACAGGGAAATAAGGGATTGCAACAATGCGATTAAGAACCTGACAGCGATTGATAAAAGGAGTGTACGGCTTGAACAGTTATTGGCAGAAGCCAAATTTGTACGTGCGTATCTTTATCACGTGTTAACCAGCTATTTTGGAGGTGTTATTATTGTGGACACTCCACTGGGTATTAATGATGAGGTTAATCTTCCACGGAATACCTACAAACAGTGTATAGATTTTATGATTAAAGATTTGGATGAAGCGACTGTTGCTTTACCCAAAAAATGGACAGGTGGAGATGTAGGAAGAGCCACGAGCGGGGCTGCAAAGGCACTGAAAGGCAGGATTCAACTTTATAGCGAACGTTGGACAGATGCAGCAAGTACGTACAAATCGATCATTGATGATACCGAGCGTCCGTATGAACTTTTCCCGAATTATCAAACAATGTTCTTCGAGGAAAATGAAAACAATAAAGAAGTAATAATGGATGTTCAATTTAAATATCCCGAGTTACTGTATCATGGGAATACACAATGTCTTCCCGGATCTCAAAACGGTTGGGGTGCAGGTAATCCGACGCAAGATCTTGTAGATCAGTATGAACTTCTCGATGGAAAAGCATGGAACGATCCCAGTTCTGAATATTACGATCCTTCGAATCCGTATGCAAACAGGGATAAACGTTTTTATGCAACCATTCAGCATGATCAGGGTGTTTATTTTGGGAAACGCCTGGAAACAGGAAGTGGTCTGGACGGGAATGGTAATCTGGTGAAAGGCATTGATGCAGAAAAGAACAATGATGTTACGCAAACGGGCTATTATCTATGCAAATATATTGATCCGAGAGGGGATTTAAAATATGATGCTGCATCGTCACTTCCTTCAAAAGGGACCAATGTTATTGTTATGCGGTATGCCGAAGTATTATTGGGATATGCGGAGGCCAAAAATGAAGCCAGTGGACCTGACAATTCAGTTTATGGAGCAGTTAATGATGTTCGGCAAAGGGCGGGATTGCCCGGGCTTCGAAGTGGGTTAACGAAGGAGGAGATGCGTTCAAAAATCAGGAAAGAACGCAGAGTTGAATTGAGTTTTGAACATTTGTATTACTTTGATTGTCTGCGTTGGAAAGAGGTTTCCAGGTTTGCGACGCCACATGTAGCGAATATCCGTTATACGTACGCCCTGAACAGTGATGGATCGGTAAAGAAGGATGAAACTTTAAGGAAAATTATAATCTCCCGGGAATTTTCGTATGCCGAATATGCAGAAAAAAGAGTTTTTAACCTTGACAGAGATTTTGGGTGGTTTTTCCCGATCCCGCAAGAAGAACTTGACAAAAATCCTGAAATTATTCAGAACGGGGCATTTACCGGAAATACTAAACAATAAATACCTTCAATTTTGTCTATAAAAGAGGGCCCGCGAAAATTGTTTAATTCCCTTTTTGAGAATCCAATGATTTTTTAAAGGCCCTTATCTAGAATTCATAACTCTCTAAATTTACTTAATAGCTAAAAAATGAACTACAAATTTTTCCTGCTACTTTTTTTAATAATTGGTATGCGTGGCTATGCTCAAACCTCCCGCACTGAATTTCTTTTTGATGATGACTGGAAATTTTTTCGTGGAGATATTAAAAATGGTGAAAAGCTTTCGATGAAAGATGAAACATGGAATACTATTGATTTGCCACATGACTGGAGTATTCTGGATTTGCCGGGAGAAAACAATGAAGGGCAAATTGGTCCTTTTTCCATTAATAGCGAAGGGAAGAAGGCTACCGGATATGTTGTAGGAGGTACAGGATGGTATAGAAAGCATTTCACTTTGAATAAAGAGGATGAAGGGAAAATCATAAAAATTTTGTTTGACGGAGTTTACATGAATGCGGATTTTTGGATAAACGGGAAACGTCTTGGGAATCATCCCTATGGTTACACAGCGTTTTCGTATGATTTAACCAACTATTTAAATCCTGCGGGAAAAGAGAATGTTCTGGCAGTTCAGGTGAAGAATAATGGCCGGAATTCGCGTTGGTACAGTGGTTCAGGTATTTATCGTCATGTATGGCTAATAAAAAAGCAAACGGTCCATATTCCGATCAACGGAGTCTTTATAACTACTGAAAATGTATCTGACAATACGGCTAAAGTGAAGATCGAATCAGTTTTGGAGAATAGATCTGCTGTAAATTCAGAAGTAAAGCTGTCAATTAAAATAGTTGGACCCGATGGAAAGGTTTCAGAAAGCCTTGAAACGCCAATAAAAATAATTGAGGGTGGGAAGAGTGAATTTGATCAGACTATCACCGTGACACAGCCGGAGCTTTGGTCAATTGAGAATCCGAATCTTTATGTTGCCAACATAGAGGTAATTGCGAATGGAAAAGTTACCGATGTGGTTTCTGTATCTTTTGGGATCAGGACAATACATTTTGATGCAAAAACGGGTTTCCTGCTGAATGGGAAGGCCGTTCTTTTGAAAGGTGGCTGTTTGCACAATGATAATGGATTTTTAGGTTCAGCTACCATTGACAGGGCTGAGGAAAGGAAGGTTGAATTGATGAAAGCGTATGGCTATAATGCCATCAGGACAAGCCACAATCCACCCTCAAAACAATTTCTTGATGCTTGTGATCGCCATGGTGTTCTGGTCATCGATGAGGCTTTCGATATGTGGGAAAAGGAAAAAAATCCGGAAGATTATCATCTATATTTTAAGGATTGGTGGCAGAAAGATTTGGAATCGATCATTCTTCGAGACAGAAATCATCCTTCGATCATCTTCTGGAGTATTGGCAACGAGATACCCGAACGGGCCGATTCATTAGGTTTTGAAATAAGGAAAAGATTGGTTGCTGAAGTCAAGAGATTGGATCAGACCCGTCCGGTGACAGAAGGGATATGTGAATTTTGGGATAGACCAGGAGTGAAGTGGGACATTCTCGCACCATCATTTTCAGATTTGGATGTAGGCGGTTATAACTATCGAAGAGATAAATATGAATCGGATCATGCATTATTCCCGGAAAGAATTATGATGGGGACAGAATCCTTCTCAAAGGAATCTTATGATTACTGGCAACAGGTAAAAAAGAATTCATGGGTAATTGGCGATTTTGTCTGGACGGCCATGGATTATCTCGGAGAGGCAAAAGTTGGTTATTCACAGTTGGTTGATACAGCCAGTACCAAACGAGTAGGCGGAGGTTTTCCAAGGACCACGTCACTACCAACATGGTTTAATTCATTTTGTGGAGATATTGACCTGTGTGGATTCAAAAAAACACCGATGTTATACCGGGATGTGGTATGGAATAACAGTAACCTGGAAATGGTTGTTCATTCCCCCATTCCGGCAGATAAAAGGGAAATGGTAAGTGACTGGGGATGGCCTGATGAAATGCCAAGTTGGAACTGGGATGGTAATGAAGGTAAACTAATGTATGTCAGAGTATACTCCAGTTATCCAACCATCAGGCTCGAACTAAACGGCAGGATCATAGCTGAACAAGCCATTGGCGATGAGTCTAAATATATTGCGAGCTTTAAAGTGCCTTACGAGCCAGGAATATTAAGAGCTGTAGCACTGAAGAATGGAATTGAAGTAGCGTCGAAAGAACTGAAAACAACAGGTGCTCCTGCTAAAATAAAGCTTACTGCCGATAGGTGGACCATAAAAGCTGACCGCAACGATCTATCCTATGTGAAAGTTGAAATTACAGATGCCCAAGGGAATAAGATTCCAGACGCATCTATCCCTGTTACGTTTACAGTATCAGGTGTTGGTGAAATTGCTGGTTCAGGAAATGCCTGCCCGTACGACATGGAAAGTTTCAACAATCCGGTTTGTAAAACCTACCATGGGCAAGCTCTGGTAATTCTTCGGCCTAAAAAAGAGATAAGAACAGGAAAGATTACTCTTAGGGCCGTGGCAAACGGAATAGCTTCGAATGAAATAAATATAATAGTAGATTAATAATTGATAGTTGATAATTAACACGTCGATTTTTACGAGTAAAAATTGACGTGTTTTTTTTAAGAAAAAGAAGAGCAAAAGAATGATGGTTCTACCTGCATAGGATATAATATAATGCGAATGAAGATCTGAAGGAATAATGTATATGTTTATTACACAGCTTTATATAAAGCGGTTGAAGTTGTTTAGATCTTTAGGAATCATATCTAAGTGTCATTTCGAAACTGACACTTAGATATGATTTTTAAGTATATGAGTGACGCGTTACTATGAATTTACCTTTTTATTTGCGATAAGTTTGAAGAGTTACAATTCAGTTTTCGGTGGAGGGGAAGAAGAACTTCGTGTCAGATGCGTAGGACCTGCGAGAAGCACTGTCGTTAAGCTAATTTTACATAATGGAGTTATAGGACAGACCCTGGAGCGATTAAGCGCGTAAGTGGCCCCTGGCAGGGAATTTCGACCGGAGGAGGGCTTTTTTGGAGCGGAGCGACAAATAAGCCCGACGGAGGGGCAGTGAACCGCCAGGAGGCGCCTGAGCAAAAGGGGAACGGGCGGAGCGAGTGATCCCGTTGCGAAGGGGCCGAAGGCGGATTGGGGACACGGAGCGGGAGCGGAACGGGGCTGTTCTATAAGTAGCTGTTATGTAAAATTAGCGTAGAGGGCACGGACGTTGAAGATTGGAGGATGGGATTTACTATTTACGTCCTGATAATTATTGGAAGACGATTGACGATTTATTCGATAGGGGAATGACAGGCTTATACGCGATTTACGTACCGATAGCTTTAGAAAATAATTTGTGAGTTGTCAGATTTATATGGTTTTTGCCAGATCGGCGGACAACGACCAGTTTTCGGGGAGGTTGACGGAGACGCCTTTGCCGGCTTTCAGTTGTGTTTTGATCTCTTCGATGGTTTCCTCCACCCGGATCACGGTATCGAGTGCCAGGGAGGAGCCTTTCAGGTTTTGGATGTCGTCGAAGAGCCAGGTTTTTTGAAGGGGGTAAGCGGAGAGTTGATCGCGGAGCAACCGATATTGATCGATTTGGGATGGGCCGGCGGCCAGGAAGCGATCGGTGAAACCCAACAGATCTAATAGTTGATCGAATTGACCGTGGATCGTTAACGTGGTTGAACGTCCGGTTTTAAGGTGGTTGAGGGATTGTTTTTTTTCCTCAACGGAGTCCGGTAGGCCCATTTCCTGATAATACCAGATGCCGGAGAGGGCGGCCTGATTTTCATCGTAGCGGGCGATCCAGTAAATCAATATTCCAACGGGTAGTTGCATGGTTGTGTATTTTTACTTCAAAAGATTGAGGATTCTGTTTTTATATTCTTCCTTTTTTGACAGGCTATAGTCGAGGTAACGGTAGAGGGGAATGAGCGGTCGCTCGAACCGGTTAGCATGAGCTTTGACCGGGACAAGATTTTCGTTGGCATAGAGTTCTTTTGCAGAATGAGGGGTTTGGTCGGCATTGATCAGCACCTTCAGTAGAATTTCAGAAGTGAGCAATACCGGGAGGGTATGAGACGGATCGATGGCGTCGAATTCCAGCTTGCGGGAAGTAATATTTTGTTCGGCGATTTTCATCCAGTTTTTATTATGACTGGTTTCCTCTTCCAGGTATTCAGGGATGAGGTTTTGGATATAGAGCTCCTCCAGGTGCAGACCCAGCAGGTTGAGATTTGCCAGAATGTCTTTGAAATAGCGGGGATCCTGTCCAATGCCGAAGACATGATGCAGCGGGGCCCGGCAGCCGTTGTCGGAAAAGTTGGTCGGATCGCAGCCCAACACGAAAGCTTTGACTTTCACGGGGTTGAAGCAAAAGGGTTTGGGTGGAGTGGAGTCTGGAACTGGCATGGGATTTTAGTTTGTTATGTTAGTATAAATCGTTAACCGAAGATCTTTGAAACCTTATTTCAATAGTTTTTTTATTATCTCATCAAATAACCATCAAATAAAAATAAACCTGATTATCTATTACTTAGTGCCAGGGAAATAAAATTTTGGCACAAATCATCAAATAAGAACTTGTTTTGAAAGTGATCAGAAAGGTAATGAATTATTTTCATGAAAGGTAAGTTTCGGGGGGCCGGAAATTTCTCTCTGCTCCTCTCCCCTACTCTTTTTACTCTTTACCGATCGGAATACAGCTTGAATAAAGTTGAGACTGCAACACGGGACAACTGAACCGGTTGCAGATTTATTAAAAAATTGAAGGGCAGAAAGGACACAAGGGACTCAAAGGACATTAAGGACGAGAGGGACTGGAGGAACGGGACTTAGCGACTTAGTGAGGTTCACCCCCTTCGGGGATGAGGAAGAATGTGGGTGCTCTATCGTGGGTTGCACCATTCGACAAGCTCACGGCGAAGCCCACGGTTATTGATATTTGACCCTTTCAGGGCCAAAAGAGAAGGATAATAGGAAGAAGTAAGGAATTGAAAATTCCGGGTCTGAGGCCCACGGATAGCATATCCGCGGGAGCAGATATTATAATTATACCATGGTTACTGAAAATCAAAGGAAGAGGAGACTCACCGGCATAAAGGATGAGGTTGTCTTTACCTTAAGAAATCTATCAAGAAAACACTATCGCTAAAACACTTAAAATTAAACCAAACAGAAAAGCACCAAGTTGCAGCCATAGTAATTTCCAGGTGCATTTGCCTAATTTTGAGGCCTTCTCACCATAATAGTTGGAATCTTGGGAATCGACTATTACTCTTTCTTTTATACCAACTTTTTTTGCTGTCCATCTAAAATCATAAAGACGATTCAAACTAACAGCTACTCCGAAAATAATTGATAAGAGTACAATAAATAGTGATATTCCGAAAAGCCATTTTTGCCAACAGGCAAACGGGGATTCATGGTTGCTTATAAAATTCAAAAGGAAACCCAAATTGAATGTTGATAAACCCATTATCAGGTTGATCACCTTTCCCATCTGATCAATTCGGATTTGTTGCCACCTGATATAGCGATTTTTCTGATTCATTACAAATATATTAGTTAGTTGACTATATTTTAGAGAGCTCTGGGCAAGGACTTATTGGTAATTTCTCCTATTGATGTTTTTTAATAAGCAGTTAAATTTTCTGATAAATACTTTGGAGGTCGCAAGCCCTTCAGGTAGGATTAGTGGGCAGGGTTGTTATTATTTGTGACGAATTGGGTAGGGTCGACAATAGGCATTACCAGGTTGTGCAGGTAGGTTCCTCTTAGTTGGGCGAAGAGGATGCCGCGAGTGGTTGAGATAGAGATGGAGTTGAGGGTGATGATCAACTGATCGGGAAGGCTGACCTGTTTGGTTGCGGGATTGGTGATGAAATCGTCCAAATTTTCAATTTGATACAGGCAGCATGATTGCAAGGAAGCGAGTTGTTGCTGATCGGCCTCATGAATGATCCCGATGGTTGCTATGACCTTGATTTTTTTCTCCTCCAGATTGCACTGTTGTTCAATTGTGATGTTAAAGCGACAGGGGTATTCATTTGCCAGGGTCGTTTGGGGGGCGTTGAGCGAGAAGGAGAGCAACTCGATCGTTTTTAACTGGAGATTAATTTGTGTAGGTTCCATAAATGCAATCAATTAACAAGAGGCAGGATTTTTTGTCGGAGAGGGTACAATATAAGCAGACACCGGAGTATAGTATGTAGGGCAAGGCTCAGCCACAGCGTGGACCTGGGTTTCAACGGTGTACAGATATCGAACGATTTGTTCTTTAGGCTGTTCCTCCACATTCAACAGCCGGATATCCAGTTTGGCCTCAAGGTCGAAGAGGGTATCGGCGGTGAAGTTGTGGGTGCCGCTGAGCCATTTGGTGATTTCGGAGGGTCGTTTTCCCATTTGGGCGGCCAGTTCTTTTCTGCTCCATCCCTTTTGGATTCTTGCCTGATCGATGCTTGCAGCCAGCAGCATTCGTTTGTCAATCTTCACCTGTTCTTCAGGCGAGATTTGCGCCAACAGGTTGTCGAGCAGGTCACTATGGTATTCCCTTGCCGTTTGGTTATTCCTCGTGTTCATGGTTGTAAAATTTAAGGTTTCCCAGAAGTTTAGACCCTTGACCCGAGAATCGGATCTCCTCTTCGCGGATCCGTTCGGTAATAAGGGCTGAGATTTCACGTAATAAGTAGTTTTCCGATTTCAGTTTCTGATCTTGTTGTAAAGAACGGGTTGATTTAGGGCCTCCTCCACCCAGGATGATCAAAGAAGCCCCATAGCGGATGCAATAGATCCGCAATTTACTGTTGGGTTTATCGTAAAGCGCACAAATGCCGTCGCCCGGTATTCCCTCATCCAGTTTGAAAAAGGATTCCCTGGCCCCGGTTTTCTGATTGATGGCCTGAATTCTTCCCAAGATATCCTCGATTTCATCTTTAAATGAATTATTATTCTCTTTAATGAAACGTTCAAAGAGAGTTGTTTGTTCATCCGGAAGGAAAACAGTATAGATACCTGCCTTGTTTCCATTGAATTTACCAAGATGTACAATTTCAAAATTCATTTTGAGCGTGTAAAGTTAATCGTTTTAGTTATAACTAAAATAGTTGAATCAAAATTTATTTAAAAAAACAGGACCATGGAATCAGATGGTGCCCAAAGGCCTATCATTGGCTCGCGGGTGCATCTATAAGGCTTGTTGGGCCAGGCTCATGATATCGTGGAGACTTTCGGTGTTTTTTATGATCAGTTCGTAATCGCCGTTCCCCCAGTGGCCCGTGGTGGAAACATCACGAGTAATTTTTTTAGGATCGTCCAATTCGCCTTTTTTGCGGTTAATCCACATTTTAAGCCCACCTTGCTGGATCGCGATATCCACAACGTTAGAGTCTTTTTTGAAAGCGATATGCTGTTTGCGGGGAACGACCTCAATATTATCAGTAAGACTTAGGATTGCCTCTTTGAATGTCTCGTAAAGTTCGACCACGGCATCCGGTTTGTTAGCCAGGTGATCATCTTCAGAATAAACTTTTATTTCCTTCGTCACGTTGTTCAGGATTTCATTCTTCCCGATAAGGGGCTGAATGGAGGTGGCCGATGAAGACTTCTTTACCGGATTGATGGCCAGAATACCCCCTTCGTACTGTTTTACTTCGTAGAGCTCAATGGCAATATCTTTGAAGTTGGTCGCCAGCTTCTGGTTTTCGGTAAAACTGGGGGAGACAAAGATGACGCGGGTTTGCGACCAATCGACCGCTGTACTGTGCAGGTTTTTATTACAGGTTTCGTTGTACTGGATAATGAAGTCGGCTTTATTTTCGAGCATTAAGTTTAGATAGGTAAAACCCTGGTCAACGACACTGTTGTTTTTTGATCGTTTATATTCGATGATGATGAAGGCTTTGTTGACCGGATCGAATGCCAGTGTGTCGATTCGCTTGTTCTTGATGGTAAATTCTGATTTTACCAGATCCAGATCGGCAATGGTTTTCAGGTTGACTTCGAAGAGCACTTGAATATCTTTTTCGAGGTGAAAAGGAATCTCTTTTAAAAGCGTGATACTGTTTTGTTTTTTGGTGTAAAGTTTCATAGTCATTTAAATTACAGGTTATTCCCGTATTTATCGAGCCAATCGATGGCCTGGCGATAATCGGGGTAATGAGATTTTAGCAGGGTCCAGAATTTATGGGTATGGTTCATGATGACCGTATGGGCGAGTTCATGAACGATGATGTAGTCGATGACGAATTTGGGGGCTTTGATCAGGCGCCAGTTCAGCGATATGTTTTTCTCCCTGGAGCAATTACCCCATTTTTTTCGTTGGTTTCGGATGTAGAGCGTATTGTAATTGAAATTTAGTTTTTGCGCCAACACGCCGGTTCTGGCTGTCAGGTGTTTTTTGGCGATGTTTCTAAGCCATTTTTCCTGAATTGTTGGGTTGAGCAGATCGCGTTTAGCCCGGATGGTTTTAAAATCGTGGTCAACGATGATCTTTTGTTCAAAGGATGAGTCATAAAAATAGCTGTATCGGTTACCGAAGAGCAGAAGCTGATTGCGCTGAAGGTGGATTTTGGACATTTGCTGAAAGAAGCGCAGATGTTTATCGATCCAACGTTGTTTTTTTTGAATCAATGCTTCAAGGTCATCCGCGGAAAATGAAGGAGGGACAATAATGCGGATATTTCCCTCCTCACTAACCTTCACCCGGGCGTGTTTTACGTTCTTTTCAATTACTATGTAGTTATCGGGCAGTTGCATTAATTCAGCCTATAGTTTTGTAAGATTGCTTTCATGATTTGTTCAAGTAATTCCGTGTTTTCCTCCACTTTCAGTTCTTCGAAAAGCGGGTTTACCGAAAGCAGTTCAATGTCGGACTGAATACGATCGTATTCTCTATGAACGTCCTGCCAGCCAATATAGATTTTAGACTGCACCATTCGGGCAGCTTCAATGGCAAATTCTCGAACCAGTGGTTCGTTGAGATTGCCGTTCATTTTGTTTTTGATGAGGGTAAAGATCTCGAAACTACCTTTGTCGGGGAATCCCATCCGTTGAGGCAGAGAAGCTACCTCGTCGAGCTCTGAATAAAGTTCACTCAGTTTTAACAGGATCTCTTCAATGGCGTGGCTTTCCATCTGTTTCGCTTTTATCAGTTCATCGAGCCGGTTTTGGAATTCGACATAGATGGCACTGTTGATCTCGTTTTGGCGGATCACGGTTTCGATATCGCGGATTATTTTCTCGGCTTTATCGGAAGGATTCAGCTTTATCTCTTTGAGTTTATTGAGGTAGTCGGAATCGATTTTTATTTCGGGCAGATGGCCTTTAAATTTGATGAGCCGGGCGCTTTCGCGGATTAGCTGTCGTGTTTTTGCGGCATAGATTTCCGCGTTAAAATCGAGGCGTTTAAATTCTTCGAGGTAAATCTCGTAGATTTCGTTGAGCCATAGGTATTTCACTTTATAATCGCGGAGCACGGGGTTCGGGGAGATGGCTTCCCAGAGTTGAATCACTTCGCGGTACTGGTTTTCAAATTTACCCTGGTCAATTTCCGATAGTTTACGGACAATCTGCATGGCACATTCGTAGGAGTCTTCGAGGGTAATGGTCTCGAAAGGTTCAAAGGCGTTGTTCAGCACCTGAGGGAAAGTTTTCGCCAGGCTGTCGACGTCTTCGAACTCGCCAATATCGTCGGGGTCGTAGTTAAGGGCCTCACGGTAGTTTTGAAAGATCCCCACATAGTCGACTATACGGCCAAACTTTTTGGAGAGGTTGGTAACTTTATCGTCGTAGGGGCGGTTGGTACGGGCCACGGCTTGCAGCAGATTGTGATCGCGCAGGGGGCTGTCGAGATACATGGTTTGTTCGATGGGAGCATCGAAGCCGGTGAGCAGCATATTGCAGACGATGAATATTTTCAGGTTGTTGCCCAGTTTTTGTTCATCCTCGGTGATGCGTCGTTTGAACTGTTTAATCAGCTTTTTCCGTTCGGCGTCTTCTTTGTAGTGGTCTTTAAACAGTTCATATTTTTCGCCTGCGTCGTAATTTCCGGTGGAGAAGATGATGGCGATCTCGGATCGGTCGAAGTAATTGAGCAGTTCGTTGTAGTAGAGCACACAGGCTTCCTTGTCGCAGGCTACGATTTGTGCTTTGTAGCCCTGCGGTTCGAGCATTTCGCGGAAATCGGTGGCCATGTCTTTGGCGAGGGTTTTAATCCGGTCGGGATGTTTCAGAAAGACCTTCCAGGGTTGCACCCGTCTTTCGACCAGACGGCGCTCATCTTCGGTAAGGTCGGCTACAATTTCGTCGTAACCTTGTTTTAGTTTGTCTTTATCGAGAAACCATTCGACAGGGCCAAAGGTGTATTTGATGGGTTTCGTGGCCTCGTCGTCGATCGCATCCTGAATGGAGTAGCGGTCTAAATAGTTTTCGTATTTACCGCCCGGTTCGGCCGCCTCATTTCCAAATTCCTGATGGGTTTTGGGTATAGGGGTCCCGGTAAAGGCAAAACGTTTGGCATTGGGGAGAACGGCGCGGAGCTCAATTTGGAAGTCACCATACTGGGTGCGGTGCGCTTCGTCGATCAGCACGATGATATTGTCGCGCAGATCTTTGATATCGCCCAGTTCGCGGAATTTCTGGATGGTGGTAATGAACACGCCGGCGGGTGCTTTTCTTATGACATATTTGAGGTCGCCGATATTATTGATGGCCCTGGCGTTGGGGAATTCGCAGTCGTCGAAGGTGCCGCCGATCTGTTCGCGGAGGTCTTTACGGTCGACCACGATGTAGACCGTTGGGTCTTTGAGCCTGGGGTTTTGGCGTAGTTTGAAGGCGGTATAGAGCATGGTGAGGCTTTTACCTGAGCCCTGAGTATGCCAGATCACCCCCTGTTCGAAAAGGCCATTTTCGACGCGTTGGACAATTTTGTTGGCGGCCCTTAACTGCTGGTAACGGGCCACTTTTTTAATGATTTTGCCCTCGGTGCGTTCGAAGACCAGGAAGTGTTGCAGGATGTCGAGCACCCGGGAAGGCTGCAGCAAGCCGACGATGGCCAGTTTCATTCGTTCGAGCAGCTCGCCGTTGGGGAGGCGGTCGACGTCGAAATGCCAGAGTCCGTCATCGTCGTCGTGGTAAGTGCGGCAGAGATCGTTGGTGGCATCGAGCAGGGGATTGGAATGGATGGTATCGATGAGGGTACTTTTCCATTCGCTGAAATAAGAGGAAGAGGCGCCGGGGATGCCGTATTTCGCGATACGGCCATTGCAGGCCACCCCGAAGGCATGGCACATAAAGAGTTTATCGGCGCGTTGGTCGTAGGTAGAGAACTGGACGACACCTTCGAGCCAGTTGGTTCCTTTACGGGCGCGTTGCTTGGCTTCGATGGGGACAAGCGGGATCCCGTTGACCAGCAGTACGATGTCGGTTTTGACCATTTTATACCCCTGCACCCAGTATTGATTGGTGACGATAAAGCTGTTGTTCCAGATGTTTTCGAAATCGATAAAGGCAATATCCAAATCGTCGTCTTTAACCGAGAGGGTGACATGGGAGGCCAGTTTATCGAGAAAAGCTTCGTTACCCAGTATGGGAGAAGGGTTGTTGAGGTTGTGCAGCAGGATTTCGACGGCGTTTCGGGCGATCGCTTTGCTGACGTTGTTGATTTCAGCTGTTTTTTCAATCAGGATCTCTTCGATGACGGGGTTGGAGAAAGGGCGGTTATAGCCTTTCAATTGATCGTTGGTTTTGAACGACCAGCCCATTTTGCTGAGCCATTCGGTCACGGGGCGTTCAACGCCCTTTAGTTCGGATAAGTTTCCCATAGGATTTATTTCTTTTCGTTTAGTTTTTTCAGGTCTTGTTCCAGCTCCTTCAGGCTGTTTTCTTTTTCGATAGTCAGGAGTTCCTGTTTGAATTTATCGTATTCTTTGGCTGATTTAGCCAACGCCATTTGGTGGCTGATTGAACCGGCGCTGGTGAGTAGTTCGCGGCCGTTGAGTTGTAGAATAAGGTCGAGGCGTTGGATCCAATCCTTCATGTACATGGGAGTTTGCTGTTGCGCCATGGTTTCGGCAAAAGCGAGGTATTGTTCGACGATCAGGCCCAACAATTTGATTTCGTTTTCATTCAGGTAATTTTTAGCCACGCTCACGTCGGCTTTGCGGATATGAGTGGCGTCTTTCTTATCGAGCGATAACATGCCCATGAGCGGGAGGGAGGCATCGGCGCGGCGGTAGATGAGCTCGGCGGCCGTTTGCTGACTGATAGCCCAGAGGAGCTTGTTTTGAACCACCTTGAAGAAGAGGATAGTTTTTTCGTCATTGGCATCGTAGTCGATGCTGGTGGTATAGATGTCTTTGATTTTTTGGTAGAAGAAGCGTTCGGAGATGCGGATTTTCCGGATGCGTTCCTGCAGTTCGTTGAAGTAGTTCAGGGAGGTGCCGTTTTTGAAACGTTCGTCGTTCAGGGCAAATCCTTTAACAATGTATTCGCGCAGCCTTTGGGTAGCCCAGATGCGAAAGCGGGTTCCCTGGATCGATTTTACGCGATAGCCGACGGAAATAATCACATCGAGGTTATAATAGTTTGGGGTTTTTTGCTGAAATTCGGAAATTCCGAATTTCTTTAGCGCCGCATATTCATTGAGCTCCCCCTCTTTAAAGATGTTTTGGATGTGTTCGTTGATGGTTGATTTTGCTTTTCCAAACAACGTTGCCATTTGCTCTTGAGTAAGCCAAACGGTTTCCTCTTCGAGGCGTACATCGAGGCGGATATCGCCTTCGTCGGTTTGATAAATTAGAAGTTGGCTATCGGGTTGCATGGTTTCAGATTATTAGTTGTTAAGTTTGTCATTCCATTAATTATCGTTCAGCTCGATGGGTTCGATAAACTGACGGCCCACGGCATAATGGATGAGCCCTTTTTTCTGGAGCCGGCCAATGATCATCGCGGGATGGGTATTCCATTTTTGGGCAAAACGGACGATGTCGTCTTCGGTAATTTGGAAGAATTGCAATAGTTCTTCTTCCTGTTGTTCGGAGAAGGTCCATTTGACCGCGAAATGGTCGGCTTCGGCCTCTTTGGCCAGGTCCTTATCGGAATAATCGACCGATTCGAGGAAGATCTCTTTTTTCCCGTGCAACAGGATATGGCCGGCTTCGTGGAAGAAGGTGAACCAGAAGCTGTCGTTGCGTTTGTAACGGCCGGATAGCTGGATCAAGGGGTTACCCTCGTTGAGCCAACGGGTAGAGCCACTGATGGGGGCTTTGGGCAAGCAAGGGGTGTGGACCACTTTGACGCCGGCCTCGAGACAGCATCGCTGCAGCTGATTGAAAAAGTCGGCGGGATGGGTAGCCATCAGGCTTTTGATTTGTTCCAGGTTGGCCTTGAATTTTTTCTCATCATAATCGGGAGCATGGAGATCAGCGGCTTGCAGATCGCCGCGGCGGAGCCAGGCCGACAAGGCATGAGGTTCTTTGGTATGGGCCAGTGAGATGCGGAAGGCGACTTTCAGTTGCTGACCGTAGTAATATTTTTCCCATACGTCGGGGGAAGAGAAGCCGAAGAAAGCCAATAACTCCTGGGCCTTTTCGACGGGCGCTTTCACCTCCCTCAACCATCCTTTTTTGATCATGTCAGAGACCGGGAACCAGGACATCCATTCGGCGCTCTGAACCAGGATTTCCTGACTTTTTTCGCGGGCTTTATACTCGTCGTAGTTTTTTTGGCTGTTTAGCCAGAAATGGGCTGGGATGCGCAGTACGTTTTCGAACTGCACCGCCATATCGGCGGTAATTGAGCTTTCGCCGTTGAGAATAGCGATGATTGTTTTCTCGGGTTTGCCGGTACGTACGGAGAATTCTTTGGGACCCATACCCATTTCATCCAGTTTTTCGGCCAGCGTGATCCCGGGATGGGGGCGTGATTGCGGAAAGTATTGATTTTGCCTGACCATGATTTATTTCTCCTTGTGATAGTTAACAATTTCTATGATTTCAACGCCTGTGATTTCAATCCAGATGCAACGGCCATCGCTGTCGGTGGGGATTGGGTCTTCGTGAGGTACGAAGATGAGCCGGAACGGTTGATCGAGATCGCAAGCCCATTGACCTTTTCTGTCGTTTAGTAGTTCGTGATAGTTACCTGCCAAAAAGCGGACGTCCTCGAGGGAGACCGCATCTTCCAGTTGTGTTAATCTCAGCCTTATTTTTTCGGCCCGAAGTTTACCGAACTCCTTCAGCAGCAGCCGGTCGTTATTGACTGCTTTTTGGAGTTTTTTACTTTTAAACGAAATATTCATTGCAAAAGTACGAATTATTTAATTAACACAAACTGTAAGTCAAAAAGAATTATTTACTTTTCCTTTCATCCAACCTTTCGCTGCTCAAATGTTTAATCCGATCGGCATTGATATCCTTGCAATGCTGATTTGTTTTTCTTTTAATCAAATTTTTAGCAGTTTTTCAGCGATATCCGACATTTCAAATGCAAAGTCAGTATTCTCATTTTGTACATTTATTGTAAGTTCTCTAAGTTTATTAAGTCTGGAAAACTTAATTGTGGTTGTACTTCAGGTTGAATTTGAAGAAGTTTCAATTTGGTATTTTTATCTTTTAATGAAATATTCCAACGCTTTTCCATAAAATCGAACAAAGAGACACCTCGTTCAATCACATCGACCGGAGTCCATTTCTCCTTATACTTTAGCGAAACTTCAATCTCTGAATGTGAGCCATCTTTATAACCCTTTCGGAGCGTTTTGCCATTTTCATCAATCTTTGGCTCAATCTTTTCGGGATACGAATCGTTTTGCAATGAAGCATTAATCGACATGGAAAGGAGCAAAAGATTGCCTAAAGAACCAGAATAAATATGTCTTTCTTCCTTTGTGATATTTTCAAATGCATTTTTCCAATAGGGATTAGACGTTTGCGGAAAAATATGCTCAATGGAAATCTTGTCCTTATCGTTTTTTACAAAAAGTTGCCAATCAACCTTTGATTGACCTGATATTTTCATTTTTTCAAGTTCATATTCGTATAAGAAATACCGTAGTCCGTGCCAACTATAATAACCGGCTCTACCTCCAATATTGAATTTCTTATACATGTAATCGGAAAAATATTTGATTTTAAATGTTTTATCCTCGTTAAATGAATAAGCCTCTCTAGAAGATAATTTGGCAATGATACCTTTAATATCCAGCTTCTTCTGGTCAAACTCTCTGGCTGCATTATAAAATTCACTATCACCATAGTTACGTCTGGCTTGACTTAACTGGAAACAGATGAATATAAAACGTTCGATGCGTTGAAAAACCATCAAGCGGTCTGCATTTTTAGGTTGGTTCTTCAAAATTGACATAACCAATGGTCTGAAGTATCCTAATCCTATCCGGTTCAACTTATCCAACCACATCCGCTCATCATTTGAAAGTTCATTATCGGTGGCTAAAAATGGATAATGGGAATTGAACCAGTGAACCGCAGAGGCTTTTAAGCTATTTACATAACTTTTTATTTTTATTGGGTCTAATGCAGAAATATTTACCACTTTGGTTAATTCATCCTCGCCATTTTCATCGGCGTCATCGTCAAATTCAAAATTGGTCTGGACTTCTTCAGGTAGGTCAATTAACACTTCACGTTCAATCTTTTTGTGAATGTTTTTAGGGGTAAAAAACTCATTCAAAAGAAAGTTAATGTAATCATCGCCTTTTTTGCGAGAATACATAAACGTCATAATCCAGTGTGCTTTCAGGAAGTCATCATCATTTAGCGGACGTTTTTCATTCCGGCCTAATTGGTAATACACCTCTTTCCAAGCATCGTTAATATCGTCGCGTAAGCTTTTTCGTGATGCAGCATCCAACTCGTTATCAGGGTACAAAGTTGTCAGATAGATTAACCTGTTTTTAAGGAGTTCAAGTTTTGATAAATTCTTTCCCCTGTTGTTCATAGTTTCGAAAGCCACGAAAACATCAAACTCATCCTTGATGATATATTCATTGAATAAGAAATGCTTGGTTAACTTTTTATAAACTTCCTGAATACCAACCATACCATCATCATCGTGCAAAGCCTTCAGCTGACCAATAAAGTAAGTCTTGGCATTTTTGAGATTCAGGGTATAAAAGGTTTCTTCAATTTTACCTGCATCGGGTTCGTTAAATATGCGGTAGCGCATGTAATCATAGCTTGGATTATCGGTAGTATATCCAAATTTGTAGGTTAAGAATTTATCGCCCGATGGCTTTTGCTTATAGATGAATTTTTCGATGACGTCCAGTAATGTCAAACTATCGGTAATATAAATCTCATTATCCTTTTTATCTACATTGTCGGGGATACTTCTGACGAATTCGACTAAGCTTTGCAGAAAAATGATGCAGGAGGTTAAGCGTTGTTGTCCATCAACGATATGATACATTTTATAGGAGTGGTCATCAACCAGCCAAAACTCTTTGCTGTCATTGGCAATTTTATTGGATGGGATTTCCGATAAAGTGATAACCCCGGTATAATGTGATTTTTTTGGCTGTAAATTGATTAAATCTTCCCAAAAATCTCTGTATTGAGGTTTTTGCCAGGCATAACCACGTTGATAATCAGGTATGCGAAATATTTTTTCTTTAAAAAGGCTGTCTAAGCCAACGGGGCTATTCATTTTCCTGTTCTTTTATAAGTTCATTAATCTTTGCAACATCGACCCGTACTTTTCCGGTTAATAAATTTTGCATCAGCGATTTTTTTAAGCGTTGAAGGGTTTGGATCTTGGTTAGCTGTTTTTCATTTTCTTTTGAGATTAAGTCAAATTTTGCTGAGATTGATTTTTGTTCTTCAAAATCGGGGCTTAATAATCTCATGTTTTTTATATCTCTATCACCAATAGCAGGGTAGTTTGAACCAGCAACATAACTATGAAACTGCTTTGCGCCAATTTCACTTAATATCTGAAAGTAATAGAAACTATTATCTTCATTTTCTTTTGCTGTTAAAACATAAAAACCTGTAGAACATATCCAATTTTCTGCATTAGGATTGTTATAAATTGCAAAAGCTTTCAAATTGGGTCTAACTCCTGAAATAAGAATATCACCATTTTTGACTATTCTTCTTGCTCTACCAGGAGAATCTTTAAATTCGTATTCAGGACAATTTTTAAAATCAATAAATTCTGTTGATACTGATTCAATTGTTATGTACCTGAACTTAAAAGTTGGGGCTGTTTTACTTGGCAGAGATTCATCATTGACAGAAAAAATATCGAATATTCTTTTCACTTCCCATCCCACGGGTACTTTTCCGAACTTCTGATCGGTATAAAATTCTTCGTTGGTACGCCAGGAGCCATCGGGTTTGAGTTTACCGGAGAGGAGGTTTTGCATCAGGGCTTTTTTGAGATTTTCGGCGGCCCGGATGGAGTTTTGGGTGGCTTGTATCGCTTCATCTACTCTGGAGAGGATGGCGGCAATGGCGGACTGCTCGGCAATATCGGAGGGATATTCAATATTCATATTTCTTAAAAATCTTATATCAAGATTGCCAAGACCTGTTGTCCCCTCTGATACTGAAGTCATTCTTTCTTGTACATGATGAGATGATAACCAATAGAAAAAATACTTTGACAAAATACCTGATTCATATTTGGGTTTAAATGCAGTTAAGAATGACGCAAATAAATAATCAGTATCATCTTCAATATATACTGCATTACCAATTCTTTTTCTGTTGCCATTTGAACTAACAGCAATTGACCAATCTCTACTTACAGCTTTTTCGATTTTATCTTTCTGTTTTACATCCTTTAGGTATAATTCGCTTGATAAATCAAGCTTTTCTTGGATGTTTGTAACAGTTAGCACTCGAACACTATTGGGTTCAGGTTTATTTAGCTCTTGCTCCTTTGACCAAGTATATCCTGACTTGTAATCAATGAGAGACTTGAATTTATCTTTTGTGAACTCCATACCTCTAATTCAAAAGTGTCGTTTTAAGATTAAGAATAAATTCATCAAAAGCTTTCTCATTATTCACTTTAGATTGAAACTCTGAAATAGCCTGTGTCAAATCAATTTCCTCCTCGGGTTCGAAAGTATCGACGTATCGGGGGATATTGAGGTTGAACTCGTTTTCTTCGAGGTCGTCGAGGGAGGCGACGGTAAAGTAGCGTTTGCGCAGCTCGGGATCGGCCAGCATGGCGAGCAACTCCTGTTCCACCTCGTCGATGGCCTGGCGTTCCTTATGGGCCTGGTCGCGTGCAGCCTGTATTTTGGCGGCTTTCTCGGCTTCTTTTTTACCGAGGGCATTTTGGGCGGTTTCCAGCAGATTCACCTGGTTTTGGGTTGGTTTTTTCTGCCCGGCCACTTTATCGGCGATGGTTTGGCGGGCTTTCGCCAGCTTATCGGTCAGCACGGCGAGATCTTCGGCATAGTATTCTTCGATCTCCAACAGGCGGTAATCGAGATCTTCGCGGATCAATGCCCTGAGCCTGGTTTTTTGCGAGGCGATCCATTTTTTGGCCACCTCGCTGTCGCCCCAGCTTTCGAGGATGGTGGAGATGCGTAAAATATCGTGCGGCAACAGCAGGTTCATGTTGGGTTCCTCGCGGTACCAGCCTGCCTTGGCAGCATAGACCATCAGCACTTTATCTTTCCGTTCTTCGGGTTTATTTTTGTTGATGAAGAGGATGGCGCCCGGGATGGTGGTGCCGTAGAAGAGGTTGCCGGGCAGCACCACGATGGCATCGATGATGTTGACCCGCTCGGTAAACTCACCGTTTACATCCATCGTACCCTGCAGGAAGCCGCGGCGGATGAGGTATTCGTCGTCGGCCTTGCGGTTTTGTCCATCTTCATCCTCGGTTTTCTCGGGTTGACCGCGGAAGAGGACGCCCTGGGGACAGACGACGCCGGCTTTACCGGTGTCGTTGAGCGAGGCAACAATGTGCTGCAGGAACATAAAATCGCCGTTGGAATAGGGCGGGTTGCCATAGACCAGCCGTTCGTAGGGGTCGCTGAAGGGATCTTTGGGGTATTCGAGCTGTGGGGAGCCGTCTTTTTTATTGACCACCTTACCCTTTTTATCTTTTTTGGGTTTACCGGTCTTGGACCAGTTTTCCTGCGAGAAGGGAAAATTGGCCATGACCAAATCGAATTTACGGATGGCCAGTTCGTTCGCTTCGTCGTGAAATTTGGGGTCGAGCAGGGTGTCGCCTTTCTGGATGTCGGCATCGAGGCCGTGCAGGATCATGTTGATATTGGCGATAGCCCAGGTGTTCCAGACATCCTCCTGTCCGAAGAGGCGAACGGCTTTTTGGCTTCCGTAGTTGGCCTTGCAATATTTGGCGGCATTGATCAGGAAGCCGCCGGAACCGCAGGTGGGGTCGTAAACGGTTTGCCCTTTCTGTGGCTTCAGGTAACGGACAATGACATCGACCACCTCCTGGGGGGTATAGAACTGACCGGCGGTGGTACCGCCTTTGTTCTCGTCGGCGAAGCGTTTGATCAGGTACTCGTAGGCATCGCCCAGCACATCGACGGAGGCGTTACGGTTGCTCAGGTCGACAGCATCGAGGTAGCTGACCAGGGTGGAGAGCACGGTCGGGTCGAGCTTTTTGCTGCCGGAACCGTCGGGAGCGGGTTCGTTCCAGCGGACGGTATCGATCACCCCTTTGAGGAAGTAACGGCCATCTTTGTCCACATTGGCTTCGGCAATGCCTTTGACGGCATTGTGCAGTGTCTCATTTTTTTTGTCGGTCGAAGCATCGCGGACATTTTTCCAGAAGCAAGTTTCGGGGATCTTGAAATCGTGTTTTTTGCTGATGATGATCTGTGTTTCCTTTTCGGTTGGTTTACGGCCGTGTTCTTTTTCGAACTCGCGGATGCCGTTTTCGTTTTCCCATTCGTAGTTGTCGGAAAGCCGTTTGTAGAACAGGAGGGAAAGGATATAGGCTTTGTAGTCTTCGACTTTATCGCGCAGGATGTCGGCCATACCGAAGAGGGTACTGCCCAATGCTTGTTTAGAGATCATAATTGATGAATTGCTAATTTTTTAATGGTTAAATGCAATGCCTCATTCAGGAATGATTGGCCGGAGAAGTCGGTCAGGATTTTTTCGGAGATGAAATAGATCTGAAGTGTTTTGAAATCGAGGTCCAGCGCCTTAGCCAACGGATCGATCATGGCCAGGGTAATCTGCCGTTCGCCCAGTTCCATCTTGGAGAGGGTGCTGGTATCGACATTCAACGCGTGGGCGACCAGTCGTTGAGGGATTCCTTTTTGTTCGCGCTGCGCTTTGAGGAAAGCGCCAAAGGTTGCATTTTTCATCTTCATTGGCTGTTGTACAGATTGAATTAAGAGACATTGATCAGGGAACCGTCGTTGCAGCGTTTGACAAAAATCGATTGATAAGCGCTGTTTAGACAATTCTGTCAAAGTTAACAAAAAGAGGGGGGGAATAGCCAAGATGAGGGGAAATTTCTTTTTTTGGGGGGGTCATAGGTTGGTGAGCGTTGCTGTTTGAGGGAGGTTGTGGTGAATTGCATGGGGAAGGATATATGATTGACGATTTACCATTGACGATTTACCATTTGACGTCCTAAAAATTATTGGGAGACGATTAGCGATTGATCAGTTAGGGCTTCGATTCTGAAAAAATTGTTTACCTCAACTAACTAATGATCAGTCGGAATCGGGGAGTTCGTCGATACGGAGCAGGGTGTATTTGTATTGTTCGGCATTTTTGAGGGATTCGGGGGTGAAGGTGACGCGGAGGGTGCACTCGTAGATTTTGGTACGGAACTGGAACCAGGCGCTGCTCATCATCTGGTCGAGGGAGGGGTCGATGGTGCCGCTGTAGACCTGGTCGTCGAAGGCGGCATGGAGGGTGAAGACGGGGCATTTTTTGGGTTCGAAATCGAGACAGGTGAGGGTTCCGATGACGGTTTCCTCATAGGCTGTTTCGGGCAGCTTGGTTTCGACGATATTTTTGATTTGCAACGATCGTTGCCGGTTGAGCCAGATATCGGCCAGCTCTTCATGTGGAGTGGCTACTTTGGAAGTGAACCCTGCATCGTGGTTGATGATCGACTTCAGCACCTTCAGGTACTCGGGGATAATCTTCTTGTTGTTGAAACGGTTGAGATATTCGACGATCTCCTCTTCGTTGTCGGAATGGAGCAGCAGATAGAGGTTGGTCAGATTATCGAGCTCGGTGTTTCTTTCGTAAAGCTGAAGGCGGTAGTTGAACTCGAGCAGCGCGTGAAGGGATCCTATCTCGATAAAACTAAAGCCATAATCGAGCGCGTCCTCCATGATCTTGGGAGGGAGCTTGGGGTTGTTGTCGAGGAGGGCGGTCTTGACCAGCTCGGCATAAGGGATCAGGAAGTTTTTCAGGGACCAGTATCTCATATTGGATTTCAGTCCTTTAGCCTCCAATTTCATGTCGATGACCATGCGGCCACGGGATTTGGCATGTTTAACCAGGCTGAACGTTGGTTTTGAACTATCGAGGTTGAATTGGACAAAGGTTTTGTCGGGGATGGGACACTGATTCTCAATAGCTGAAGGCCAGGCCCAGGCGAGTTTTACCAGTTCGTTATCCTGATTGAAGAGGGCGGCATAGAAAATGTCATTCTCGGGGAAGAGAAAAACATAATCGAGGGCCATCTCACCCAGTGCGATTAGTTTAAGCCGGTCGCCACTAATTTCGACCAGCAGGCGATAATCGCATTCAACCTGATTGGAAATAAACAGATTAAGGTAAAGGGTGTTGGTTGGGGTAACGTCGACTTCCAGATCGATCGGGGACGGATAAGACTGATTTACAATGTATTTAGCAGTTAGATCACCGAGGATTTGAACAGGAACGAGGTTTGAATCATGGAATAGCATAGGTTAATGATTAAAGTGATTACTAAATTATGGGATTATGATTATTTATCAAATAGTTAGTCAAAATTAATTTGAGGATATTAAGGATTGTGAGGAAATGAGGAGACTTCGACAGGCTCAGGGAACTCTTAGGGCGACTGAGAGACTAAGAGACGGAGAGACTGAGGGACAGAGCGAGGGAGGCGATTGACCATTTTACGATTGACGATTGACGATTTACGATTGACCATTGACGGATGGGGTGACTGAGGGGCGGCCTTCGACGGGCTTAGGCAGCAACTGAGAGGCTGGGTTTCCTGATTTCCTTGATTTCCCTGATTTCCTCAGTGGGTGTTCACCCCCTGCGGGGATGGAGGGAGCCGAGCAGGTCTCTTCCGTGGGCTGCGCTTCCGTGGGCTTTGCCCACGGTTCCAGAACTCTGGCTCCTTCAGAGCCGCGAAAAAAGATAATAACAAGAAGTAAGGAATTGAAAATTCCTTGTCTAAGGCCCACGGATAGCATATCCGCGGGAGCAGATTTCCTTAAAATAAAAAGGACAGAAGGGACGGAGAGACTAAGTGAGAGGGCGACTAAGCGAGAGAGACTGAGAGACGGGGCGATGCTAAGGTTGCAAGGATGATTTCCTGAGAATCCTCATTTCCCTGATTTCCAATGCATAAAAGGTCAGAAGCTAGCCTGACCTTTTTATTAACTACTTGTCGTATTTCAAATTAGGTGGGTGGTATGGATTTGGCATAAAGGTTTTGTTTGTCGCGGGAGAGAAGGTTTTTGGCGATCAACCGGGTGATGTAGCCCTGGGCTGTTTTGTCGGGGATGCCCAAGCAGGTTGCCACCTCGAGGTACTCTTTGCGGGTAAAGGTGTCGGGGAGATTGGCAAAGAAGCGTTCCTGGCGGTTTTCCTGTTTTGGGACTAAAGAGGTTTGCATCAACTCGGCAAAGACTTTTTGAGCGTGTTGGATAAGCACCTCCGTAATGGAGAGGGCATTTTGGAAATCACGTTCTTCGCAGATCAGGGGATTAACGAGATTGCCGGATTCCATCACGCGCAGCACAGAAAAGATCATGGCCATCCGAAAGGTAATCAGTCCTAACCGACGGACCGTGGCGTTGTATTCCAGACCCAGCAACTCTTCGTACCGGCTTTGCCAGGCTGCAAAGGTGGCGTTGAATTTGGTTTGCTGGCCTGGTTCCAAGGTAAATTCGATTTCCGTGTTATTGTTCAGTGATCTGAACAGGTCAAAAAACTGTGAAGCATAACGATCGAAATAATCATCCAGGCCATTTTCACTTTTTCGTTCAAAAACATCTTTCCATTCGGAATCAATTTCGAGATAATAGAAGATGAACCGGCTGAATAATCCATTTTCAGTATCGGGGATCAGGTTTTGAATCTGTCTGGGCGTGCCGGAGAGCACTGCTGACAAGCACGGTTGTTCGATATTTACAAATTCACGATCGGTTTTGCGGTAATAACGGATCGTTTCGTGGTGAAAGGCTTTGCGGAAACCATCGGAATAATTACCGTAATCGCTTTTAAAGGCATAGGCCATCGTGTCGCCCTCGGTTTCGAAGATCAATCCCCGGCCCTGGTTATCGTGCAGCAATTGAAAGACGCCGGAGGCGCTGTTGTTGGCCGGGATAAAAAGCATCTTCACCGGAGGACGTTCGGGTTTTTCGGCAGCAGGATTCTTTTTGCGAATGGAGAGATATTCGTTGTATTCGAGATCATACCGTGCTTTGAGCTGTTGGTTCTCGGCCAGCAGTTGTTTTTGAACCGGATAAACCAACCGTGAGCAATGGGTCAGTATCCCTTTTCCCGCGGAAGCGTGAGCCGTGACAAAGAGGTAGAGATTGGCACATACCTTTCGGTTGTGGTAGTAGCCGAAGATATTGGGGATACAACTGCTGAGGGTAACGACAGAACCGAGCAATAACAGATCTTTTTCATCGGAAGTGGTACCGGCGTCACAGATCTCTTTCAGGAAAAGGGGGAGATCGTTATAGATTGATTCGGGCAGATGAGGCGGAGAGATTGCTTCGATGGAGGTGATATTGCTAATTGAAGCGCTGACCGATTGGGCGGAGGGTGACAGGTCTTCATCACTTTTAATATTGAATTCGGAAGCCCGATTGGATTGACGAAGCGACGAGGCGACTAAGCGACTAAGCGAACCTGCGGCACCCTTCGACAGGCTCAGGGAGTTCTCAGGCACAGGCGCAGGCATAGGGAAAGACGAAGGCACAGGCACAGGCGAGGTGATGGGGATGCCGGCTTGTTTGGCGAGGTGGAAGAAGGTTTTCAGGTTGATGCCGTGGCCGTGCGATTTGAGGCAGGCATCGTACTGCTTGTCACAGTCGGCCTGAGTATAGCCAGGATAGAAACGGCTGACGCGGTGATAGTAACCCCTACCCTGCTCGCCGAAGGCATCGGCGAAGGCGAAGCCAATATCGCGCCAATCGGCATAGTTGGCGGTGAGGTCGGTGCGGGAGGACTCGAGGAGGGAGAGGATATTTTCGACATCAGTTGATTTATCCGCCGGCGGGCGGACAGGCTTATTGACTATTGACGATTGACCATTGTCGGGAATAGATTGATCCGCCATACCGATAGTTTTCGGTTGGTGGACAGGCTGATCTATGATTGATTCGCCGGAGGGTATTGCGGTGGCCGGACGGGAGGAGGGATCGGCGGGTGTGTTGTTGAGCCAATCGAGGGGGTTGAATTTATTGTTCATGGTATTGAGAATTAGAAGATAATGGGTCATTGGTGGCCATTAAGTGGTCATTGATGGTCATTTATAGTCATTAAGTGGTCATTGGTGGTCACTGATAGTCATTGGTGGTCATTGGTGGTCACTGATAGTCATTGATAGTCATTAAGGGTCACTAGTTGTCAATGGTGGTCATTAAGTGGTCAATGATCGTCATTGATAGTCATTAAGTGGTCATTGGTGGTCACTGATAGTTAATGATCGTCATTGGTAGTCATTGGTGGTCACTGATAGTCATTGGTAGTCATTGGTGGTCATTGATAGTCATTAAGTGGTCAATGACTATCAATGACTATTCCTGACTATCAATGACTATCTAAAAACCAGGGATGGATCCAGACGTCGGGGTCGTGCGGCAGGAAGCAGGCCCGGGAGATATCTTTTCCCGAAGGATCGATACCGAGATCGTAGGTGGCCCTGATGTAGGCGGCAATGGCCTGGAACCACTCCTGATGGGAGCAAACCGTGAGGTCGATGGGGATGATCCATTTGAGTCCGTCGCCCGAAGGGGAGACGAAGAGCAAGACGGTATCGAAACAGGGATCGTCGAGCAGACACATCTTCAGCGCTTCAACACTGGCGAGGTGGTCGAAATCGATCGCGATCAGGCCGGAGTGTTTCAGCAGGCTGTTGTCGGCGCGTTTCGAGAAGGTACCCGAAAAGGTGACGTAATCGAAATTGCGGGACTTGAAAAGACGGGCCTCTCCCCTATCGGCTATAGAGCGCAGCCGTTGCGTGATTGGTTGAAAGGTGGTCCCGCGGATGAGCCGGTAGATGTCGACCAGCTCGAGCTGACGCGACGGTCGAGTGTTCTGGATCGGGTGGTTGAAATAGCTGACCAGCGGCGTGTTTCGCATCTCGTCAACTTCCGCCAGACGGATCTCCGGCTTCGTATCACACGGTTCAGGAGCGCCTTTCCGGGAATGGAAATTAAGATGAAGCTCCCCGATCAGCTTCCGAAGCAACTGATCTTCGGGTAGGTGATAGAAATGGTTGGCGAATCCGAAGGGATCGCCGACGAACTGAGCGTTGCTACTATCGGAAAAACAGAAGAGGCCCTCCTTACGGGTGATGTTGAGGGTCTTGGAACCACCCAGAAACGGATTCCGGGTGGTTTGACAATGGTCGCCTACCAGGCTCAGCATCAGCTTGCCGGGGTAGTATTGTTGCAGGATGTGGCTGTAGATGAACAGTCCATCGTGCGTTTGTCGGAGAATCTCGCGCTTATCCACGGCGAACCGGATTAGTTGCTTTGCGATAAGTAGTCCGAAGCATCTCTTCCACGTCAGATCCTTTGTAGAAGAATTTATTCCGGATACGGGAATAGGCGATCTGGCCCTGGTCGCGCATGGTTTGCAGGGTGCGTTTGCTGATATTCAGCGTGAAGAGCACATCCTGGGTGTCGAGCCAGGGGCCGTTGGGTATCTTCGGATAAGGGCGGTTGATTTTATCGACCGATTTTTTGAGGTTTTCGATGTCGTCTCTGAGACGATTGATCGCCTGAAACAGTTCGTTCATGATCAGCTCCTCCTTGATTTAATTTGAAGATTTTCGGCTTTGGCATGGATCTCGGCGAGAGAGAGCTGCTTGGCCGACAGTAACCACTGATCGAGCTCATCGCGGCGGAAATAGATCTTCTTGCCGTTCGGCTTGTAGAAAGGAAGCGTGCCGTTGCTGGTGAGCTTGTAGAGGTGGGAATGGGAAAGCTCCAGATAGATGGCCGCTTCGTTGAAGGACAACACCTCTTTTTTGAGCAGGTTCTGCTCGGTAAGCATCCGTTGAATGCTGTCCAATTTTTCAATAACAATTTCAGTGTTCATAATTTACTGATTTAAAAAGTGAATAAAAAATCAGCCGGCTGAAATAACTTTTGTAATTACATCAGCGAATATAAAGCACTGAATACTAAACGGATATTTAGATTTTAGGTAGTATTTAGATATCCAAATAATCTAAATGTTTTTTATTGCAAATCGTGGAATATTGTATCGATTTTATCTTTTGAAAGGATTTTTTCGTCATTAGAATTGTAAATATTCGCAGCTTTTAAAGGATTACCGTCTTTTGTATAAAAAAGGCCATATTCTTCAATTGCAACGGGTTTCAGCTTGGCAAACATAGGTTTTAAGCATTTCAAGACATATTTAAACTCATTAGTTTGGCAGCCTAAATGAATTGTTATTCTTTCTTTAGATAAATCTTTTGAGGTTAAGACATTGATCAGCTCAGACGGGGAAGAATAAGCCAGGTCTAAAAGCCGGATTTCGGAGCATAGACGTTGGATAAGCTTCCCAAATTTTTCTTTTTGCTTAGCATCGAAGCCAAAAGAAGGTTTTGCGGGTTCAATGCTGACTGGGGGATTTAACAGCTCGTTAAGATTAATTGATTCGCAATTTTTCAACGAAGAAATGGTCTTAATTTCGATCTGTAAAAAATCTTTCAAGTGATTAAAACAGACATGAAGTTCAGTCTTTTGCCTTTGAGCCTTTAATGCTTTTAAAGCGAGCCGTTTTTCCTGGCAAATGACATATTCAGCTTTATGGGATTCGGGATGTTGATCAAGAAGTTTTTCAAAATTATTCAATGCTTTTTCAAAGAGATTGATAAGCATATCTTTCAGATCTTCGGTAATAAAGAGTATTGGTTTGCGGCCAGAACGCAGATGAGTAGTTGATTCTGAAAGCATTTTCAACAGATCATCCACAATTTCAGGGTTGGGGATCATATAATTAATCAGGTCAACGATTTGGTACGAGACTAAAGTGGAACACTCATCCGGTTTTAGCAGGAGTGGATTTTTATTGGTTTGGAGCATCTCCTGTTGAAAGAAATTGAATTCCTCGTTGATGCGCATCGCGTTCTTCAGGTTTTGGACCGGCTGATCGCAGCCATCGAAGAGGCAGTTGATCAGGAAGTGGCATTTAAGGGCCAGGGGATTCAGCAACAGGTTGTAATAAGTGGGGTCGGGCATCCGGTTGAAATCGTCTCGTAATTGATCCAGTTTATCGAAAAGGAAGCGGATATAGTCGGAAGGATTAAGTGTTTGCAGATTATAGGCCGCCCGGGTTTCATTGATCTGCCGATCGCAGAGCCAAAGGGTTTCGGACCAGGTTTGTTCGAAGAGCGTCTCCTTGTCGGCAGGATCGGGATTTTCACTGATCGGGCTGTTGGATATCTGATCGAGCCATTGATCGTAGCGGATCAACGACCAGCAGAAGAGCGGGGGGAAGGTATGACGGGGTATCTCCCGGGCAGGGGCCAGCGCGGAGGCAGCGGCTTTCAGCCATTGGTGGGTCAGCAACTCTTCCAACCGATTGCCCTCGAGGAAGCGGGAAAAATCGGTATAAAAGAGTTGACAATTGGCCGGGAAAGCGTGGTCGCGACAACCTTCCAAACCGGATAGCCCGGCGATCAGGGATTCGGGGGTGAACTGCCTGTAATTACTAAAGATATTGAGCAGTTGGGCGCGCTCCTTTTCGATCAGCGCTTTTTTGTTTTTTCGCGTGGCGAGAGCGGCGTTGAATTGACCGGTGAGGAGTTGGAGCTCCGCGCTGACACAGTCCAGCACCTTTTTCGTCTGCCAGGAGCGCATGACGTAGTAGTCGTATTCGGAAGTTCCGTGAGGGAGATCGTGTAATTGGTAGAAGACGACATTGGGTTTACCGGAGACGAAATCGGCAAAGGTGAAGGGTTGGAGCGATTTTTTGGCGGCGAGGAAGCGAGCGATCAGCTTGTTTCTTTTTTCGCAGAGCTGGAAGCCTTGACGGATGGCCTCCGTTTCGTCGGATTCGAAGAAGTATAACCGGGCGATGAAGAGGTTTAAGAGGAGGTCGTCGTTACGTGAGAACTCGATGTATTCCTGATGTTGGAACTCCCGGATGGATTGGTTCAGCGCAGACAGTTCGCGGTGGAGCAGCAGGATTTGATCGTCAATTGAGAGGCTTTCCAGGTTAAGATCATCGATGTACTGGTCGGTGAGGTCAATCAGATTTTGTTTAGAATCCAGGAAATGTGTTTTGAAATGCTGTTGAGCAAATATATTATTATCCGTAACCATCGTAGCTCAGGTTTAATCAAACGATGGTTAAGTTAAATCATTTAGAAGTATTAATCAATGGGAAATAAGAGAATAAAAAGATAAAGCAAGAAAATAAAGTTCAGGAATTATTATTCTGTTTAGTGAAATTAAGCAATTGTTTTTGGTAGGTTTCTTTCATATCGTCCTCGAAGCTGTCGAGGTAGTTTTCGGTGGTTTTGATATCCTTATGGCCGAGGCTTTCGCTGATAAACTCGATGGGCGCGCCGGAGCGTTTCAGTACGGTGGCGAAAGAGTGACGGGCAGTGTAGGTGGTCAGCCTGGTGGTGATGCCCAGATCGGCGCCGATGATTTTCATGTGTTCGTTGATCCGTCGGAAGGTTTGCTTCACCTTGTCATGGATCCTTTCGGGGGAATCGTCCTTATCGATGATCCCGAAGATATAGTTGTCGGGATCGCGATCCTGATTACCCCATTTGTCGATGATAGCCAGTGTTTCGGGCAGCAGGAAAGCAGAGACCGGTTTCAGATCCTGTTTGGTTGAGCGCTCTGTCTTGGTACGAATAAAGGTGATCTTGCCGTTTTCAATATTCCTGTATTTCAGTCTGGCGATGTCCTGCATGTTGGCGCCGTTGCACAGGTAGCTGAAGAGCCAGAGATCGCGGGCGCGTTCCCGGAAACGGGAGGTGGTCTGATAATTGATGATTGCGGCAATATCGACCATATTAAGCGCTTTCTTGATATTCTTGCCGGCAGGGATCTGGTATTTTCTTTTTCCGAAGGGATAGGCGTCCTTATCGAGGTATCCATCGGCAATGGCGTTGTTGACGATAGTGCGCAGACTACGTAAATAGATGCCCATCGTGGTATTGGAGTTTCCTTTGCCAGCCATCCATTGTTCGTATTCGACCAGGAACTCAGGAGAAAGGTCGGCGAAATTCAGCTTCCTTCTTCTATTGGTAGCCACGTAGCTCTTCAGTGAGGACAGCGCACAATTATAACTGATGGCGGTACCTACACGCTTCTCACTCTTGAGCTTGGCGATATAATCCTCGAAAAGGGAAATGATATCGGTGCTGCTTCTGGGTTTTTTGTTGAACTTTTTCTCGAAAGCAGCGAAAGAAAAGACATTCATCTCTTTAATGATCTCGAGGGCTTTACGTTCGATATCGGTAAAGTAGATCAGATCGTCCTTGTATTTTTTGGGTGGTTTGTCAGAATGGGCCTCCATCCACTCCTGCTCGGTCATCGTGACATTAACGGGGAAATAGCGTTGCTCCCGGAAATAGGTTAGTCGCAACTTGACAGCATACTTCAGATTTTTGTGAAGGAAACGTTTATCGAGGATAATTGCAGTAGTAATTCCGATCATTTTTGTATATCTTTCAGAAAATAAGGAATAATACTTCGATTTTCTTGCATACAATTTACATACAAAATCGGAAAAAAGCAATAATAAAGAGAAAAATAAAAATGATGTAAAATGGTTATAAAACAGATATACTGCATATTAACAACGAAAAGACAGCACTAATAAGTAAAATATTCTGACTCATAATCAGGGGGTCCCTGGTTCAAGCCCAGGTGGGCCCACCCCTTTGAAAAGTGATAGTTATCTCAGTATAGCTGTCACTTTTTGTTTAATGGCTGATACTAAACTCTTGTTTTTAGCGTATCAAGCAATCGTGTTTACCCTGATGACATCCCCTTTTAATCCATCCAATTCGGATTTGCCCCCTTCCTTTTCGTCATTTTTATCCTTGCTGCTTTATCCACACCAAATCAATTCTTAAGATATTGAATTCTAACACTTTTTAACCTAAGCATCGAACAAGGAAATTTTCATTACCTAACAGGAATAAACCTTCTATCGTCAGACAGTGTAAAAAAAATGTACGGAATTGTACACTCCTCCAACTAAAAATGGACATTTTAGCCTTATCAACCTCGCTCCATTAATCTCTCAAATATCTATACTATTGTTAGTTACATTATTTGGCACGATCCATGATGTATAGTAAGCGTAACAACACGGATAAATTTAAATGGAGGAGATTAAAATGAAAACTTTAGCTTACAATCCGAAACAAGAAATAATGACTGCCATCACAGTATTAATTATTTCATTGGCTGTTTTAACGACAGTTCAAGGTCAGGGCACGGCAGCATTAGCCGCCCCTGCTCATTACCCGATGATCCCTGACAGAGCCAAAATAGCTGAATTCCCAATGGTTCCAAGACCATTCACCTTAAAAGAAAAAGAAGCCAAATTGGTTGTAGAACCCTGGATGAGCAGCAACGACTATTGGGGAACCCTGAATGCCACAGAATCTATCGAAGAGGAACCAACCCTTGAAGTTGAAGCATGGATGGCCAACAACAGTTTCTGGGGAACCACCAACGCCACCGAATTAAAGGAAACGGAAAATCCTCTGGCCGTTGAAACCTGGATGAACAGCAATATTTACTGGGGATCCGCTGTATCAGTCGAAAATCCCGAACCGGAACAACCCCTGGCTCTCGAACAATGGATGGGTTCGAACAGCTTCTGGGGGGTTAAAAATGCTTCTGAAATAAAAGACAATGACTCTCCGCTCGCTATTGAAAGATGGATGTACTGCACCAGCTACTGGATGGGGAAGAAATATTGCATCGAACACAATATCGAGTTTGCCGAAGAAGATTCCAACCTGGAGGTCGAATACTGGATGAATAGCAACACCTACTGGGGAGTAAACAGCAACCAACAGTTAGCCAGCAATTAACAGAGAAGAATCCCGACCGTCAACCTAAGATGTATGAATAAAAAAACCCGGAATAACCGGGCTTTCTTATTTTTATAGGTAGTCATTACTGTCCGGGGAAATGCAGGAGATTCTTATCTGATCCCTCTCACGCGTTTCTCCCAATTCCAGGCTGACAGAAGCGTCTCTTCGAGCGACTTCTCAGCTTTCCATCCCAGTACTTTATTGGCATTTGTGGTGTCGGCATAGATCTTTTCTATATCCCCGGCCCTTCTCCCGACAATCTTATAGTTCAATTTCACACCGGTGGCTTTTTCGAATGTAGTGATCAACTCAAGAACTGAGGCTCCCTTACCGGTCCCTACATTAAAAAACTCGTATCCCGACTGGTTTTTGTTTTCCAGTAAACGGTTGATCGCCACAACATGCGCTTTGGCCAGATCGACCACGTTGATGAAATCGCGGATACAGCTTCCGTCCGGAGTATTGTAATCATCGCCGAAAACACTCAATTGTTCACGCATCCCCGCTGCCGTTTGGGTAATATATGGAACCAGGTTATTGGGAACGCCTCGCGGGAGCTCGCCAATCAATGCACTCGGGTGAGCGCCAATCGGATTGAAATATCTCAATGCAATGGCTTTCTGACCCTTATTCGCCTGAATATAATCACGGATAATATCCTCACTGATCGCTTTGGTATTCCCGTAAGGCGATTCAGCAGGCTTGCGCGGGGTATTTTCGGTCACAGGCAACTGATCGGGCTGACCGTAAACCGTACAGGATGAAGAAAAAACCAGGTTGCTGATCTTATGTTTTGCCATCCCTTCCAGCAGATTCATCAACGATACAAGATTGTTCCGGTAATACAACATCGGCTTCTCGACTGATTCGCCCACCGCTTTGCTGGCTGCAAAATGAATCACAGCTTCAACCTTGCGGTATTTATCAAAAAAAGCTTCAAGACGTTGTGCATCCTGAAGGTTAAACTGCTCAAAAACCGGACGAATACCGGTGATTTTTTCGATATGGTCAACCACATCGTCCGAGGAATTGGAAAGATTGTCAATGATGGCGACTTCAAATCCGGCATTTTGTAACTCGACCACGGTATGCGACCCGATATAGCCTGTTCCTCCGGTTACCAGTATCATTTTCTTCATGGGATTTATGAGAATTTATCTTGAATTTTATGGTGCTCAAAAATAGTATTTATACGGTTAACATCCATAAAGATGCAGATATTCCATTGATTTTTGATCGATCTTCTAAGATCTTTTTTAAATTTGATTCAACATCCAACTTGTACGATTCACAATTTTCACTACATTTGATTTCCTGAAAATAACGCTATATGGACATCTCTTTATCACTTGTTGAACTGCTGCGATTGCATGATTGTGTGATCATTCCTGACTTGGGCGGGTTCATTGCGAACTACCGTCCGGCCGAAATGGATCTGGCATCAAACAAATTTTTCCCGCCTAAGAAAGAGATTGTCTTCAGCAGTAAGCTTAACAAAAACGACGGCTTACTGGTCAGCCATATCTGCGAAACAGAAGGGCTGGGTTACTTCGAGGCACGAAAAGTCGTATCGGAATACACCGATGAGGCCTGGTCAAAACTGGAAAACGGAGAGATCCTGGAATTTCCCAGCATTGGATCATTACGCTTCGACAAGAATGACAAGCTGATTTTCGAACCCGCTGTATTGGAGAACCTCCTCCTCGACACATTTGGGATGGAAGATTTCCATTTCTCCGAACTGACCCGTATCGAACCGCTGCCGGTCAAACAGGTGTTCCGCGACAAGGAGGCCGTACGCCCTGTCTTTGCTTCAAGAAAAGTTAAAAGAGTCCTGCTCGCTATTCCTGTTGTTCTGGCGCTGGCGCTGATTCCGGTCGCCCGAATGACCATGAACGACGGGAACCTGATGAATCCTCAAACTTCTGCTGCCGCCTCACTTCCGATAGATGAATCTGCACCGGTCATTGCTCCAACCCTTTCTGACCTTGATGAAAATACCCCTGCGGAAATCGGCAACACGATTACGCATGAAAATGCCCTGACGGGAACGGCAATACCCGCAACTTCTGAAATGGCTGCCCCGGCAAACAAAACCGAAGAAACACCGGTTCAATCCCAGGTCGTAAATACCGCCCCCTCAAAAGGAAAGTACCACCTGATTGGAGGATGCTTTAAAAGCCGTGAGAATGCCGATAAACTGGTCGCCCTGATGGCTCAAAAAGGATTTCAACCGGAAATCGAAACCCTGAAAAGCGGAGCTTTCAGAGTAACCATCCAATCTTATTCCGACCGGAAGGAAGCGATGCTCGCCCTCGACAGCCTTCAGGAAGCAGAACCTCAGGCCGGATACTGGATGATGGTAAATTAACCGACAGATTTCAACAAAACACCCGGAGCTCTTCCATTAATTATTGAGATACCTTTTCTCTCTCTTTGTTATTTATATTCATTATAATCACGGGATAAGCCAATCTATTTTATAGATAATTTTTTATTTTTGCGCACGGCAATGAAATCTGCCGTAACCGTCTTTAAAATTAAGAATGATGATTTCTACCAGGAAAATTTTTACTTCTTAAATTCAAGATCTCATGGTAAAATCATTATTCATTGCAGGTTTAGGCGGTTTTATCGGGACAGTACTGCGTTTTCTGGTTTCCCGTTATTTCCAGATTCATTCAACATCACTATTCCCTTGGGGAACTTTCACCGTTAACCTGGTCGGATGTTTGCTGATCGGAATATTTTATGGATTGTCTGAAAGAACAGACTGGATCACCCCTGAATGGCGGATTTTCCTTACCGTCGGTATTTGCGGCGGCTTCACAACGTTCTCATCATTTTCTAATGATGCATTCTTGCTTATACAGGACAAAGAATGGTTGCGCATGGTTTTATACATGTCATTCAGCTTTTTCTTAGGTCTTGTTGCGGTTTATATTGGCCGTTTCATTACAAAATTATGGTAGAATGAAAAACAACTCACAGGCAACATTACTCAGGATCTTCGTCAGCACAACTGATAGAATTGGACAGGAGACGCTATGCGAGGCCATCGTCCTTCAGGCTAAAAAATTCAAGCTGGCAGGGGCCACCGTTTTAAAAGGGATGCTTGGATTTGGGGCCAGTTCCGTGATCCATTCCTACAAATTTTGGGAAATCTCCGATAAGCTGCCCGTAGTGATCGAAATAATCGATGAGGAGGAAAAGATTTTGGCCTTCTACGAAACGATCAGGGAACAGCTCGAATCGATGCGATACGGCTGCCTGGTCACCATCGAAAAGGTGAACGTTTTGCTTTACAAACCGGGACAAAAACGGATGTTTGATTGAAAAACAATGATCAACTATATTTCACGATATATAATTATTGAAAACAGAGAGATTATTATTTTTGACAAGTTAATTTAAAATCAGATTCTATGAGTTTTACACACGAAGTAGAAGGCATGATCTGCGTGGCACAAGGCGCGAATCATGGCCCGGCTCCAATCCCTGAAGAGGGTCGTTGGGTGAAAGCCAAAGAAGTAAAAGACATTTCAGGTTTGACCCACGGAGTGGGATGGTGCGCGCCACAACAAGGAGCTTGCAAGTTGACCCTTAACGTGAAAGAGGGAATTATCCAGGAAGCCCTGGTCGAAACCATCGGCTGTACTGGTATGACCCACTCGGCTGCGATGGCTTCCGAGATCCTTCCCGGAAAAACTATCCTCGAAGCTTTGAATACCGACCTCGTTTGCGACGCGATCAATACCGCGATGCGCGAACTCTTCCTCCAGATCGTTTACGGTCGTACCCAGACAGCTTTCTCCGAAGGCGGTCTTCCTATCGGCGCAGGCCTCGAAGACCTGGGTAAAGGTCTCCGCGGCGTAACCGGCACCCTCTACGGAACCGTAGCCAAAGGACCCCGTTACCTCGAAATGGCTGAAGGTTATATCACCAAAATCGGTCTGAGCGAAACCAACGAGATCATCGGTTACGAATTCGTCAGCCTTGGCCGTATGATGGATATGATTAAAGCCGGAACTGATGCCAACGAAGCCATCAAAAAAGCATCAGGCAAATATGGCCGTATGGAAGATGCAGTAAAAGTTATTGACCCACGTAAAGAATAGGAGAATTATACCATGCCATTATTTGAAAGTTACGACAGAAGGATCAAACAGATCAATAAATTTCTGAATGAAAACGGTATATCTTCTATCGAAGAGGCCAAAAAAATATGCGACGACAAAGGTGTTGATGTTTACAATATCGTAAAAGGCATTCAACCCATCGCTTTCGAAAATGCAATGTGGTCTTACATCGTTGGGGCTGCCGTTGCTATCAAAAGAGGCCAGACCAATGCTGCCGATATCGCGACTACTTTAGGTGAAGGCTTACAGTCGTTCTGTATCCCCGGCTCAGTGGCCGACGACCGTAAAGTAGGTTTGGGTCACGGTAACTTAGCCGCCATGTTGCTGAAAGAAGAGACCAAATGTTTCGCTTTCCTTGCCGGTCACGAATCGTTCGCTGCTGCTGAAGGGGCTATCGGTATCGCCAAATCGGCCAACCGCGTTCGCCAGGAACCGCTCCGCGTAATCCTGAACGGTTTGGGTAAAGATGCGGCTAAAATCATCGCCCGTATCAACGGTTTTACTTACGTTCAAACCGATTTCGATTACTTCACCGGTGAACTGAAAGAAGTTGAACGTATTGCTTACTCCAAAGGCGACCGTGCCAAAGTAAACTGCTATGGCGCTAACGATGTTCGCGAAGGTGTAGCGATCTTCCACAGCGAAGGTGTTGATGTATCGATCACCGGTAACTCAACCAACCCAACCCGTTTCCAACACCCGGTTGCAGGCACCTACAAGAAAGAGTGCATCGAGCAGGGCAAGAAATATTTCTCAGTAGCCTCGGGCGGTGGTACAGGTCGTACCCTCCACCCCGATAACATGGCTGCCGGCCCTGCTTCTTACGGGATGACCGACACCATGGGCCGCATGCACTCCGACGCTCAGTTCGCCGGTTCTTCCTCAGTTCCGGCTCACGTTGAGATGATGGGATTGATCGGAATGGGCAACAACCCGATGGTGGGCGCCTCAGTGGCTGTAGCCGTTGCTGTTTCGCAGGCTTAATTCTGATTAAGAATAAAAAACCAAAACACGGATCGAAGGAGATTACTCCGGAGATTCGTGTTTTTTCTTTTTATCGATTATTTTTCAGATCCGATTGTGAATTATTCCCCACTTAGGTTACATATAGGGTTGAACAGAATGGTTGAACTTTTGAAACAGACCAATGAGCTTTAGTGAACATGAATTTGTAAAACTGGTAGAAGAGCATTCACCAATGATCTGCAAGATCGCCGGGGCCTACACAAAAACGATGTCTGACCGGAAAGATTTGATCAGCGAAACGGTTCTTCAACTCTGGAAAACTTCGGACAGCTTTCAGGGAAAATCCAAAGTTTCAACCTGGATCTTCAGGGTCGCGCTCAATACCGCCATGAACTTCAAAAGAAAACAAAAAAATGATACCCTTTTCCTTTCTTTTGATCCCGGAAAAGCCGACCTGTTTAATTGCCCGATCGAATCAGAACAAACGCAGGAACTTGAAATTCTCTATCAGTGTATCGATGAACTGGACGAGATCAACAAAGCAATCATTTTGCTCTACCTCGAGGGTAATTCACACGAAGAGATTTCGGAGATCATCGGGATCAGCAAAACAAATGTTGGAACACGCATCGGAAGAATTAAGGAACAACTGAAAAAATCGGTCACCTCTAAATATTAACACCATGGAATTAAGTGAATTGCAAAGCTTGTGGACAAAACAGGATGAAACAATGAAAGAAAACATCCGCCTGAATCGGGAAATTCTCAGACATTTTTTGCAACAAAAACCGGAAAGAAGGATTTCGTGGATTAAGTTTCAATCGATTTTTAATCTTATCCTCCCGTTGATCATCCTCCCTATCTTCATTCCTCAGATCAAATTTCGTAACGAGCCTTCTTTCTACATCGGGGCATTGCTTTTCGGTTCTTTTTGTATCCTGACCTACACCTGGGCGATCAGGCATTTCCTGATGGTGATGAAAATTGATTTTTCAAATCAAATCGTTCTGCTGAAGAAACAGATAGCCGAACTGGAAAAATCAAAATTGAAAACAACCAAAATCGGATATCTGCTGGTCCCGGTGGCCATGACCGGTATCTGGCTAACAGCCGGCTTCAGAATTCATGAAATCTCTTTCCACTCCATGTTGCCACTCTTGCTGTGTCTGATTGTCTTCGTATCCTCGGTTTACATCACGTTTAAATATTCCATCTTTGAACGATTCAGACAATTAAATCAGGAGATTAACGATCTGGAAAAACTAATGGATCAAAACCATGATGGTAACAGCTAAACAAAATACCTGTCACCAAAGACTCATTACTCCAATATTCAATCGTTAAAAAAAGGGGCGTAACCGGATTCCTCCCGTTCAACGCCCCTTCATCTATCTTCAATCTTTTTATTTTCAATCTTCCATCTTCAGTTTTCCGTCTTGAAACTTTTATTTTCTATTATTACTGTCCGATAAAAACCTGTCATTCCGCGTTGAATGACTCATCGCTCTGGCTCACACTTACTGTTCTGCCAGGATTCACTTTAATAGGCTGGCTTTGTAATTTTTTCATTGGTAGAGGTTACCCCAAGAAAATGGGGCATAATTCGATAATGACAGAGAAAAATATTTAAATAGTTTCTGAGGTCAGCGAAATAATCAATTTTATTCTAACCTGTTCTAATTTAAATCGTGCTTTGAGATTCCTCGCTGCGCATCGGAATGACAAATCACTTGATAATCAATGTGGGGATGGGGTTGGGGGGAGAGGCGGCTCCGCCGCCTCTCCCCCCAACCCCATCCCCACAAAACTCCCCTAAAGCCCTGTCATTCCGATTGGAGCAAAGCGGAAAGAGGAATCTCAGGGAAAAATCCTATTGGGGATTCCAAAAGCTTTGGTTTTTCAATTCTACGACCTGAAATAATTGACCCGGATCCAATTGCGAAGCACAAATCAGGTCTGTTTTCCCGATCGTTAGTACAGAGAATATAAAAAGCTTTTCCAAAGTTCCAAACTTTGGAAAAGCTCTATCTGATTGCAACAGAAGACCTGAAAGGTCGGTATGTGAAAGCACAGGGCGTGAGCCCTGTGAAAAGGAGAGACAGAGAAAACCGGAGGTCTGAAAGACCGGCATGTGTTGACCGTAGTTGATAAATTGGGTTTGTGCCGGTTCTAAACATACCGGCCCTACAGGCCTTTGAGGGTCTATCGCTGACTGTTTACACAGGCCTGTCGGCCTGTGCTTTCACATGCCGGACCTTCGGCCCTTTGATCAGACTATTGGTCATAACAGAGACTACTCCTTACGCCTTGATGTAGAACATAACTCCAAAAAATGATGTAGTGCAGTGAGGGGAGGCGATTTAATGGAGTAGGGCTCTGTCATAAGTAGAGCCTACTCCAAAAGAATTGGGGTATGATGCGATGATGACAGAGAGAAAATTTGATAGTCGGGGCACGACTGGGCGCACACCTTTGTCCGCGGCGCGAGCATAGAGTCGCACTCCTACTTACTACATTACTGTCATAAGTACCTGCAATTTTCCGGACCGTAATAATTTCAATCCGGTCATCCCCGGACTTTCTGTGCATATTCTGTGCATATTCTGTGCATTTATAGCACAGAATATGTATATGTATAGTATTGAAACAGCATTGAAAACAGGGATCAGTCAGGACACAAAATAAATCAGGAGGGGCCAATGCCATCGCGGGAATGGTGGGGCCCGTTGTTTTTGTTCAGCATGGTAATATACCTCAGCGTGTTTCCCCGGAGAAATGGTTTGTATAAACGAATTTCCCTTTGAACCAGTGGGGTGATATCGTTCTTAACTACTGAACGACTAAAAAAGAAAGGGGTTACTCCTGAAGGTTTAGCTTCGCTGATTTTCTATCTACGATCGTTCACCCATTATTTTGATCTCCTTAAAACAACATCTCCCGCATCGGGAACTACATTGAATTGAATATATCTTACCGAGTTCACCTCAACAATCGACGAGCTGACCTTTTCCCCATTTTGTTCAATAATAGCCGATTTCCAACCCTTGGGAAGTACGCGGCGAAAACTTAACGGATAGTCATACCATTCATTATTCGGCAATGCATCGGATACGACCACACTGATGCTTTTCCTGGTAACCACCTTTTCCTGTAGCGAAACACAATCGCGCTCGCGTACATACTTTGCCTGATTGCCAAAAGTACTGACCCAGAATTTATCATCATTACCCTTGAGGTATTCCAAACTGGCTTTTAAGGTTTCCGAAGATAATGGGGAATAGCCGCCATCATCATCAATGCCGTGAAGCAGGTAAACCAACCACCCGCTCATTTCGGCTGCCTGTTCTGCTTTATCATTAAAATCCTTTGCTGTTTTCATTCCGCTCAGGCTTCCACACAACAAAGAGCTCACATTCATTATGTTTTTCGGGGTCTTTGATTCTATAAAACCCTGACAGCCCCTGACTGCTGTAAAATATTCGGCGGCCAAAGAATCACTCCCTTCCGCACAGTAAGGTGTGGCCATGGTCAGGCATAACGGATGCTCTATTTTAGACTGGATCATGTTAACCGACGAAACCAATTCTGTTTTTTGCTGCTCTACCGAAAGCTGTTTGAAATTCGCATGGGTCTTCGTGTGACAGGCTACCTCGTGATTATTCATCGCGGCTTTCTGCAAATCTTCCCAATTTTTTACCCAGTCAGTCACCGTAAACAGGGTGAGTTTATAACCATACTGATCAAAAATCGGGATGGCTTTGGTAAACTGGTTCGCACAGCCATCATCAAAGGTATAGCTGATTGCACAGGCCTTAAAATCGGCCCACGTTCCAACCTGGTACGATGGGTCAACCTGTGCCTTCAACATTCCAGGGAAAAAACAGGATCCTAAAAGGATTGTGATAAAAAATAGTCTCTTCATTTTATGTTCCAATTTAAATTTCGATAGCGGGTTCAGAATAAAACGATCTCTATTCTGCAAATCTAAAACAGCCAATAAAAATCTGCATAAATCTGTTGATCTCCAAAAAATCCACCCCAAAAAGTAAGATAAACAGGTTCCGGCTCCCTACTCCGTAATCCTCTTCAATGGAAATATTAGGTCATCCTTTCTTCAGGATCAGTTTTCCATGCTTTGACCGTTATTTACAATGAATAACTTTTGTTACTAAATAAATTTGCACCTGATCGACCTAAAAATAAGTAGTTTTAATTACCTTTAAAGAAAAGTCATGTCGGCAGAATTAACATTTTCATCCTGCGAACCGGGAGAACGGGTCTCCTTTCTGGTCCGAAGATTCCTCTTCCTGAAATCGGAAGCGCAGGATGGTTGCTTCTCCGACAAACATATCCCCGAAGGCTCCTGCACGCTGATCTTTAACTTCAGCGGAAGCGTTACCATGAGCATTGGCGACGAGACCTGTCAATTGCCTCCCTTCTTCCTCACCATACCCTATCCCGGCTATGTTAGCATCTGTGCCACCCCGCCGATCGATACCTTCGGTGTGGCCTGCAAGACCAGTGTATTCTCCGCCTTCTTCAACGTCAGTTTAGACAACAGCGATAATCCCTCCTTCCGCCCTATCGACGAGGTGATCCCGCATCAACTATGGGAACAACTGAAAGCAGCCCCCTCCCGTCAGCACAGGATCGACCTTTTTGAAAAATTTATCCTTTCCATTGCTGACGGAAGAGCCTACCTCCCCGATTACATCGACCATGCCTACGAAAAGATCTACTCTTCCAATGGTCTGATCCACATCAACGAACTGATCGACGACCTGAACCTGAACAGCCGTTCGTTCCGCCGTAACTTCTGCCGCCGGGTGGGCATCAGCGCCAAATCACTCTGCCGTATCGTCCGCAACAACCAACTGCTCCATCTGCTGGAAAAGAGCAAAGAGATCGATTTCCAAAACATGGTCTACCTCGGTCATTATGTCGACCAGCCCCATCTGGTTAACGACTTCCGTAAAATGGTGGGCGAATCGCCGGGCTCCTTCATCCACCGCGATCTGAAAATGGTAAAGCTTCTTTCAGGATTGTAAGCATTTCCCTCTTTTATCCCCCATTGACCGATTTTTACAATGTTTTAACTGACAGGGCTACTACTTTTGGTTATGAACAAAAACCTGTTGTATGAAAACCACAAAAATAGTTTTAACATTTATTGTACTGACCCTAGCATCATCAGCATTTGCTCAATTCAACATTAAGGATAAACTTAAGGAAAAATCAGCAAACCGTGCTGAAACCCGCGTCGATGAAGGCATTGATCAGGGAATCGATAAGATCGAACAGGGAGTCGGTAAGCTCTTCCGCAAGGATAAGAAAGAAAACGAAGAGACCTCCGGGGATGAAAATGAATCCTCCGAAACCCAGGACGAAGAAACCAATGACAGCGCCGCCGAAAAGAATGTGGCCGCTACCAGCAGTACCCCCTCCCTGAAAGGCTATTCGAAATATGACTTCGTCCCGGGCGATCAGGTCATCTTTTATGAAGACTTCTCACAGGATGCCATCGGCGACTTCCCCGCTTTATGGACCACCAATGGCGGGGGCGAGGTAAAAACCGTCAACATCGCCCCGGGTAACTGGTTTCACATGAACAAGGAGGATGCCGTCTATTGCTATACCAAAAACATCAGCTTCCCGGCCAACTTTATAGTAGAGTTCGACATCATTCCCGATGAGGATTTCAGCAACGGATTCTCCTTCACATGCTACGAGGAAAAAGAAAACATGGAAATGAACGACGATCTCTACCCAGGCACCAAAGGGGTCCATGTCTCGTTCGACAAGGACAGTTGGTTAACAAAGGGATATAACAATGAGATGGATGGTTCAGGAGGTTGGATCGAAGGACAATCATCCACCAACCCTGTCGTCCGCGGAAAAGCCAACCATGTGATCCTCTGGATACAGGGTCGAAGGCTTCGCATCTACCACCAGGGAGCCAAAGCCCTCGACATGCCCACCAATATCCATGCCGGCACCGCCTTTAACCGCATCCGTTTCAGCGGATGGAGCGCCCATAGCACCCCTTATATGACCAACCTTAAGATCACTACCGCCGCTCCCGATACCCGCAATAAACTGCTCACCGAAGGAAAGATCGTCAGCTACGGCATCTATTTCGATGTCAATTCCGACAAGATTAAACCCGAATCGTTCGGCGCCCTCAACGATATCGCGAAAGTATTGAAAGAGGCCGGCGACGTGAAGGTTAAAGTGATCGGCCATACCGACAGCGACGGCGACGATACCAAAAACCTCGACCTCTCGAAACGACGGGCTGCCGCGGTGAAAAATGCCCTGGCTACCGAGTTCGGCATCACCGGCGACCGCATCCAAACCGATGGCAAGGGCGAATCAGTTCCCATTGCCCCAAACACCTCGTCAGAAGGCAAAGCCAAAAACCGCAGGGTCGAATTCGTGAAAATCTAACAATTATCCTATATGAAAAACCACTTTTTTGGTATGCTTACCGCACTGGTCGTCATTCAAATGACGGCCAGTGCTCAGCAAACCCCTGAGGCTTTGCTGGGACAACTTCCTGCCATCCCCACCATCGTCTGCTCAGCCGATACGGCAGTGGTCAACCAGTTTACCAGTCGAATATACAAAATGCAATCCGCTTTAAAGGAAGTTACAGACCGTATCAATGACGAAGTGATGGCTGATGAGGAGAAATCTATGCATAAAATTTCTTCCGACCTTGCCCGGCAATCAGGTTTAGATCAGGAAGATATTGAACAGGAAGACCTCACCGAAGCTCAGGCGATGAAAGCCGCTGCCGCGATGGTGAAGGAGCAATATAACATCTCATTACAAGATCTTGAGCAAGTGGGCGACATGAGTGACGCCGAACAGGAAGAATGGGCTCAGAATTTTGCCAGTGGTAAAATGCAGCAGGCGAAGAAAAATCCACAGGCAGCCTTGAAAAATCAGGACAAGAATGCCCGGATGTTCGGGTTGGCGAAAGAACAAAAAGCGATTGTTGAAGAGATAGATGCCAAGAAATCAAAACTGACCCGATTGTATAAAAACCTCGAAACACAGGATTCCATTGAACAAGGTAAACTGGAGGCAAAAATCGATCCGCTGGAGAAAGAACTCTGTTCCGGAATCTGCTCTCCGGCCGAGATCGCACGATCACGCGCCGCTGAAAAGCAGATCTATAACCTACGGCTTCAGCATTGCGAAAAAATGTCAATCGTGCAAAACAATTATATTCAGCAATACCTGACGGAAATAAAAACCTTCTTCCCCTTGACCCGCCGACTGGAACAAATTCAGAGCGAGTTGTCGGGACTAACCTACGGCGCAGTACAAAAACCAGACGATCTGAGTTGTTACGTTTTAGTGGAGGAGTATTCCAATGTTTTACTGACTGCTTATAAATACTGGGTGGGAAAGTTTGAACAATAGATCCGGTATTCCCGGTGCTTCCTTTTTTAATGGGTTAAAAAATGAAACGTTTTCCTTTCATCCTTCTCCTTCTTTTTATTGCCGGATTAACCTTCTCACAACAAAGGCCCCCCTTTTCCGACGAGATGGTTGAAACGGACGGACTCGTATTCTTTCCCTTCCTGAAAGGAGAAATAAAACAAGAATATATCCTTAATAACCAATCGGACAAACCCTATTCCACGCTCCGGATCGACCAACTGAAGTCGGGAATGGGAAAAATAAACGACATACTCTCCACCTGGAACAGTTTTAATCCGCCTCAGGGAGTCTCGGTTTTCTTCTACAATATGGTTAACCATCGGGATGAATCCCATGGGAAAAATAAAATTACCGGGCTGACAACCCTTTATGTAAGCTCTTGGTTTGCAGATTCACAAACCGGCAAACCAACCACTAACCCTGAAGTTCATGCTGATCTGGATATTTTACTGAACGAGCCCTCGGTACTCGGAGGTGCTCCCCTTTTAGCCGACATCTATCTCTCGCCCCGTCAGGTAACCGATTTCTTCGGATTCCCGGTCTGTCAGAACAACCGCCGGGAAATCACGATCATCAGCAAGAAAAATATCCCGCTCTTCCTGCCCGTCTCGCGGGAAGATTACCTGAAGACCATGATCAGTAAGCTGGAACAAAAAGTGGCCGAAGACCGTCAGGAACAACAACGCCCCGAATCACAGCAGAGTATGCTGACCTTCGCTGCCGAAAAAGAGAGCCGCCGGAAAGAATTCGAAAAAGCTTACAACGAACTACTGAAATGGGATAAGAAGGCCGCCGAAGATGTGAAAAAGGCATGGATCGAAACAGAAGCGGCCCTCGATCAGCAGGCAAAAGAACCGGATGCCGGAACAACCAGAGCCTCCCTGATCGACGAAAGCAACAAACTATTAACCAAGGAGATAAATTCTCTAAAAAACGATATGGAAGCACTCAGCCCTGAAGAACGAAAAGAACAGGCCTGGTGGGAAAACGGCAGGACCGAAAGTAATAGCTCCGGTCTGGCCCCCTCAGGGCAGGGTGAAGCCTTGGTCCGGATCAACCCCGCCCTGATCGATCCTTCCCGACCCGAATCTGAAATTCAACTGATGGTCCTGCGATGGTCGGTCCGCGGTTCAACCGGAGATTATGACAAACCTCGCCTCTACAACCAAGGGAAAGAGGGTTATCATCTCCAGGATTGGACCATGGCACAACTCTGTCAACAGGAGACACTCTGGAAACAAATCTTTGAACTGGTAAAATGATGAAAACGACTCTCCTTTCTATACTCGTATTAACTTGTTTTGGAATGTCTCAAATCGCCCGTGCCCAAAATACTTTCGAACCAATCCATGGGGTAACCGGGTACGATTATCACATCAAAGGCGAACTTGAACTCAGATTCAGCCACCAGGTGGACTTCAAAGACGGACGAAAACTCGAGGCAACCTACCGGATTAAATCCCCTGTGGTCCTGGCCTTTAACCTCAACGACCTGAAATACTTCAAAGCCCGCCCGGGTGAATTCGCCGGTTATGTCGAAAATCCCGATGGGTTAAGTGGCGGATTGGTCGATATCCCGCAGGGTGGATTACGGGATCAGGAAAACTGGATGGAAGTCGATGAACACCTGAAATCCTGGGAAAATGGCGAGCTGTCGGAGATCAAAGCAAAAGGGGAAATCTATCCCCTCCTGACCGCTTTTTTTTCCATTCCCGGCTTCTCCGACCAGTTAAAATCGAACCTTAACCAGCTTCAGTTTCGCGTCACCATCTCCGGTATCTCCAATGAATTCCACCCCCAACGAAATGTTGTGGTCGAATACAACAATCAGGAACAAAAACTGAAGGAAGCGGGCAATGGCTTTTTGGACGAAGAGTCACTGAAACAGTTGGAAGCAGCCGACCCGACAATGGCTGCCGAAATCCGTGAAGGCGACCGGCTGATGCGCGAGAGCGCCCGTTCCGCTTCTTCCCCACTTTCAGTAGCTGTGAGCTGCGGAGTCTTCTTCGGATTCGATCTGACCGACGCGCTGATCAAAAACAACCTGGTCGAAGACAACTCACCCAAAAAGAAGGCCTTCGAAAACCGCTTCCGGGAAACCTACTTCAAAGATCTTCCTCACTTAAGGGCCCTTCCGTTGATCAATTTTCTGATCAATCCTGCAGGCAACTACCAAATTCCTATCAACGGCTCCTTCGCTTCTGACTCAGAATACGGAGCTGAGAATGCCACTTATACGGGCACTCTGAAGTTGTTCGGAGATGCAATTCAAAAATCAGAGCTATGAACCGATACAAGCCGCTATTACTTCTGCTGATTTGGTGGTCTGTTTCATTGACTGCCAGCGGTCAGTCCTCATCGATGTACAAATCAGTAAAAATCGATACCTCCAAAGTGATCGCTCCTAACGGATTGATCCAGATTGCCCAACGAATTCTTGACCGTTATTACAATGCAGGGGATATGAGCGAAAAATTGTTTATCGATAAGCAGTTTAGTCAGCTCGACGATAAAAACGGCGACCCGCTGACCATCGCTCACCAAATGAGCTCGTCCGCTGTATTCGTCTCCGGATTGGGAAGCTCGAAAAATATCCCGGTGGCAATGGCCGCGAAAACAGCCTCACTCTTCCCCCGCGACACCATGATCGTGAATAATTTCGGCGCGATATTACGGTTAACCGATTCCATCCAGACCTCGCTCCCGGTCTTACTCTACGCCAAATCACTCTACCCGTCAGCGCCGGTAATTCTCACCAACCTTGGAAATACCCTCTTTGAGCTGTACGACGACCGGTCGGCCGAATATTTCTATCAGCGTGCACTCTCCATTAATCCCGACTTCTCTCTGGCCCGCCAGGGATTGGTATCGGTTTACCTGAAACAGAAAAACCTGGGCAAAGCGCTGGATGAACTCTTCAAAGGGGCAAAGGGAATGTATAGCGAATCGATGAAAAACGTCCACGAAAATGTGAAATACCACGAAAAATATAGCCCGCCTCCATCGCCCCTCAACGAGGGAACTGGAAGCTCCACCAACCCGCTATCGCAGTCAGCCAACGAGAATAATGCAGTTGATAATCTGACCCTGCCCGGCTTTCCGAATTGGAACAATATCGGTGAGCTGGTCTATGACAAATCGATTGAAAGCAACCTGAAAAAGTTGAACGAGATGAATCCTACCGGCAAAATCGTGAAGAAAGCCAACCGGCTCCGAAGCATGAGCTACGAACAAAAGGTGGAGATGGGCCAAAATTTGCTCCAACCGGGGAAGATCGTAAACCAAAAAAGCGCTTTTCAGATTGACCTCATGGAGGAATACTTCAAAACCCAACTGGACAATGCTAACCGTCAATATGCTGAAAAAGACAGTCTGCAAGCTGCAATATTTGAAAAAGTAATGGAAGATATGGCCTCCGGGATCGAATCCAAAGCCAAACAGATGGGCTCCAAACTCGACCTCTGGAAAAATTACCTGATTGAGTATTGCAACACGGTAACCAACCAAAACGCCAAATATTTCAGCGACTGGAAAGAGATTGCCCGTACCCGCCATCAAACCTATAACGATCTTTTGTCTTCCTACTGGATCTATTGCGAACAGTATCTTAATAATACCTACGATCTGAATGACTTTGAAGAATTGAACGACAAGAGAAAGCTTTTCGTATCAACCAATTACAGCATTCTCTACTTCGATTACACTATTCGGCAGACGACTTTCGGAATGGGCAATATCGCGGCCATGGCCAGTGAAGCCGGTGATTGCCCTAAATCACCCCCCCAACCGCCTGCCGTGGAAACAAACGGAGAAGAGATCAACTCTCCCGAAAAAAATGTACCTCCCTGCCCGTTCCAGAATAAAAAACTCACCCTTGGTGTGGGCATCTGCTCTGCCGGATTCGACTGTGAGACCGTGGAAATGGAATGTGGCGAAGGATTAATCGGCGGAGGGAAATGGAATTATAAAAATAAGGAGCTTACCGCGATCTTTGGAGTGGGGGCAAAAGCAAATTTTGGTTTTAAGGCCGCTTCGGTTTCCCTGGAAGCTAAATCCACCGTTGGGGTTACCTTCAACTCGAAAAACCAGATCATCGATGTCAGTGGTTCCGCTGGCGTCGGAGTATCGGCCACACTGGGAAATCTACAGGCCAATCAGTCGTTCGGAACCAATATCACTGCCGTTACCGGTATCAATGCCGGACGCACCGGAGAGCTGTCTTACAGCATTTTTTAAAGTGATAGGAGATGGTGCCGGCAAGCTTAATCCGGTGAGGCAGAAATCCTATTCCGATACTAAAGCCCTGTTCGCAAAAAGGCCTTTGAGAAAAGAGGTGTGGTTCGATATTGGAAATAAAAATCATCATAAGTGGGCATCTGTTTTCTCCGGATCCTGATGACAATCCCAGATTAGCAGAATAATGATATTCTAAACCTCCACATGTTGATGATCTAAAAATTATCATGAATGACTACCCTAATTTTTGCGACATCTGTTTTTCTCCCCCAAAAAAGGCAGTTTCGGCAATAAAGAAATGACAGAAATAATTATACGGTTCAATTGTCCTGAAAAGATTTTTGATCGATTGCTCTCAACATAAAACCCGAGAATCTATGCAAACAATCTGACTGCTCTTTCAGTCCAAATCATTCGTTTAACCATTCTTCGTTAATCGAATTCACCTCTTTGTTGGATTTTACCTTATCGGCCTGGCTCTCGGCAATCAATGATTTTTCAATTCCGGTAAGACGGTAAATCTCTGATTGATCGCCTTCGCTCAGGATCTGATTTAAATAAATCAGTAACTGTTCATCGTCAGTGACCATTATTTTTTGAATGATCTTTTCCCTAAGTTCAGAAGCTTTCATACCTAACTCATTTAAACAAATATACAAAAATAAAACCACATTTTTGAATCAACCAGAATCCTCTTCCGGGAAGAATTCCAATTTTATTTGCTCATTCCCCGTAAATCTCCAATCTTTGCTTACCAGAAAAGAAACCACGATGAATCAAACAGAACAGAAACAGGAAGTCATCAATAAAGCCCTGGATTATTTCGACGAGGGCTACGCCTGTTCGCAGTCCATCCTGCTGGCCTTCTCCGATATTTTCGGTCTCGACGAACGCACGGCCAAAATGATCTCCTCCACCTTCGGGGGTGGGATGGGCCGCCTCAGGCAAACCTGCGGCGCGGTAACCGGCGGATTCATGGTCTTAGGAATGGCCTTCGGAAACGAACAACCAAAAGATATGGATACCAAGCTGGACGCTTACCGGAAAGTGAGGGAACTGAACAAACTGGTCCAGGATATCTACGGCACCTGCAACTGCTCCGAACTACTGAAAAAACATGCTACCGAAGCCGAAGTGTCGGAACGCAAACATCATAAAATCATCTGCCGCCGGGTAGTCGGCGATGTGGCCGGTTTGGTTTTCGATATGCTGAACCAGCCCCGATAAATTGTAAAAAACCTCCTGCCGTCGTTCATTCCCGGCAGAAGGTGTCTCCGATTATTCGTTCTTTGCTATCCGTTGTACCTCGCGGAAGACCCGCATGAAATTACCTCCCCAAATCTTTCGGATATCCTCCTCGCTGTATCCCCGGCGAACCAGCTCCAGCGTTATATTGCCCATCTGGCTCACATCGTAACAGTCGGCCAAACCACCGCCTCCGTCAAAATCGGTCCCAATCCCGACATAGTCGATCCCGATCACCTTTACGATATGATCGATATGGTCCACCGCGTCTTTCACGGTAGCCAGTTTGTTCGGATATTTCCTGGAAATCTGGCGGTACTCGTTCCAGCCGGCCTGTTCCTGCTCGGCGGTTAGCCCCTTGAAATCGTTGTATTTCCTGTTCAGCACCATCATTGCGGAATCTCTCATCCGGTTAGGAGCCGGGGGCTTTACATAGTCGGAAAGGATGCAGAGCTGAACCACCCCGCCGTTTTTAGCCAGCGCTCTCAACTGATCATCGGTCAGGTTACGTGGGTTGTTGCAGACAGCCCGCGCACAGGAATGACTGGCAATAACCGGTGCTTTGCTGAGTCGGATAACATCGTAAAAAGAGGAATCAGAAATATGCGAAACATCCACCATCATCCCAATGCGGTTCATCTCCTTCACCACCTCAACGCCAAACGGGGAAAGTCCATCGTAGTCGGGCCCTTTCTTTTCGTTCGACGAATCGCATAGATCATTGTTCGACGTATGGCAGAGGGTGATGTAACGCGCTCCCCGATCGTAAAACTGTTGTACCATCGAAAGGTCATGACCGATGGTATAGCCATTTTCCACACCAATATAAATCGCCCGTTTCCCCTCCTTTTCCAAACGATAGGCATCCTCAGGCGTGGTGGCAATCGCGGCCAGAGCCGGCGAGGCTTCCACACTTTGATGTATCCCGTCCAGTATTTTCAGTGCTAATGCCTGCGCATTTTTATGCCCCACGTCGGTGCGTGGCCCCTGACTGACAAAGACCGCGAAGAACTGGGCATCAAGTCCCCCATCCTTCATTCTTGGAAGGTCGACTTTCGATTCTGTAGCCCGGGCATCGTGCCGTTCCGCCAGGTTAAATCCATCCCGAATCAGGTTCAACGGGGTATCGGTATGAGTGTCCACCGTCAATACTGACCCGTGGATACGCGAAGCCCTCTCATTCTCACTCTCCTTCCTGGTAAACCCCTTCGCGGAAAGCAAAACTATTGAGAGCAGCACTACGGTAGATAAGACACTCTTCTTCATTGGAAAATCAAACCAATATTGTGATTGTGAAATCATTTGAAACTGGCCAACCGGCTCAGGTATTTCCCGATGATATCAAACTCAAGATTGATCACCGATCCCTTTTTGAAGGTATGAAAGTTGGTGTGCTCGTAGGTATAGGGAATAATCGCTACCTGGAAGGAATCCTCTTTCGAATTGACCACCGTAAGGCTGACCCCGTTCACCGTAACGGAACCTTTCTCAACAGTCATATAACCCTGACGGGCCTTCTCCTTATCGAAATCGTATCTGAAGGTAAAATACCAGCTTCCGTCGGCCTCTTCCACCTTCTCACAAACAGCGGTCTGATCAACATGCCCCTGAACAATATGCCCGTCCAAACGCCCGTTCATCATCATGCTCCGTTCCAGGTTCACCTTATCACCCTCTCTGAGCAAACCCAGGTTCGATTTCAGCAGTGTCTCTTTAATGGCAGTGACGGTATAGGTTTTATCATCCTTCCTGACGACTGTAAGACAAACGCCGTTGTGCGACAGGCTTTGGTCGATCTTCAACTCACCCACAAAATCACAGCTTAACGTCAGGTGAACATTCTCCTGATCTTTATCAAGGGCCACCACGGTGCCCATTCCTTCAACTATTCCTGAAAACATAGTTCAACTTTTAAAGTTTTTACGAAGATAGCTTTTTTCAGGGTTGTTTCACTCTCTTTTCTCCCGGTGAACAGGCCTGAAATTACACTTCCATCGTTTTACCTTCCCTCCTCGGAACAAAATTTTGTTAAAAAAGAATAAGATGGTGTAATCTTCCCTGCCCAAAGAGCGACTTATAAGCATTTCTGTTATTTTTGGCCTTCAAACACTGAAAGAATGACAAATAAAAATAATACTAAACAGTTAAAGCTCGACGAACGCTATTTGCGGATGGCCTTGGTATGGGCCGAGAACTCCTATTGCCGGCGTCGTCAGGTGGGAGCTTTGCTGGTTAAAGATAAAATGATCATCTCCGATGGTTACAATGGCACCCCCTCGGGATTTGAAAATGATTGTGAAGACGAAAACTACAAGACCAAGCCATACGTTCTTCATGCCGAGGCCAATGCCATCACCAAGGTGGCCAAATCGAACAACAGCAGCGATGGCGCCACCCTCTATGTCACCTCCTCCCCTTGCCTCGAATGCTCGAAACTGATCATCCAGGCCGGGATTAACCGGGTGGTCTTTTCCGAGCCTTACCATCTCAACGACGGGATCGAGTTGCTTCAGCGCGCAGGAATCGAAGTGGTCCAGGTACAACTGTAAAAGCAGATTATAAAACAGATCTTAACATACTAGCGAGAAACCAGATAATGGAAAGAAGAAACAGGATCGTAACATGGACGCCGGTCTTCCTGGCGATTGCCCTGATCATCGGCATATGGCTCGGCGCCAAAATGGAGAGCCGCAGACAAGCCTCCACCTTCCCGGCGTTGATGAACGACAGGAACAAGCTAAGTCTGATTATGAACCTGATTGAGGGAAATTATGTCGATACGGTCAAGTCAGATGAACTGATTGAAAAAGCCATCCCCGAAATACTCACCCAGCTCGATCCACACACCGTTTATATCCCCGCCCGGGAGATGCAGGGTGTAACAGAAGAAATGTCGGGCAATTTCAGCGGCATAGGGGTCCAGTTCTCCATCCAGAACGATACCGTTATGGTGATTGACGTGATCTCCGGAGGGCCATCCCAAAAAATGGGGATCAAGGCAGGCGACCGAATCGTGACGGTCAACGACACCACCATCGCCGGCGTCGGAATCAAAAATGAAGATGTAATGAAAAAGCTTCGTGGTCCCAAAGGAACACCCGTTAACATTGGGATTGCCAGAAAAGGTTTTACGGAATTGCTTCCCTTTGAAATTTCACGAGGCGAAATACCACTCTACAGCATCGACGTCTCTTATATGATCAATTCCAAAACCGGGTTCGTGAAAGTGGGCCGCTTTGCCGAGAGAACCTACGACGAGTTTATCGAGGCCATAACCAAACTCGACGAAGCCGGGGCCGACCAACTAATCATCGACCTGCGCGGTAACCCGGGAGGCTATCTGGGCGCCGTAATACGTATGGTCAGCGAGTTCCTCGAAAATGGCGAACTGATCGTCTATACCCAGGGCCGAAAACAACCCCGAAGAGAATATGACGCCACAGGTCAGGGTAAATTCTTTGGCAAAAAAGTTATCGTTCTGGTCGACGAGTACTCCGCCTCAGCCAGCGAAATCTTTGCCGGGGCCATCCAGGACAACGACCGGGGAACCATCATCGGACGCCGTACCTTCGGCAAAGGATTGGTGCAGGAACAGATCCCCTTCTATGACGGATCGGCCATGCGGCTCACCGTGGCCCGCTACTATACCCCCTCGGGACGTTGTATCCAAAAATCGTACGAGAAGGGAAATACCGATTATTACGAAGATATCTCCCGCCGTTATGAGCACGGAGAATTCGAACAACAGGACAGTATCCAGTACTCCGACACCCTGAGATATTATACCCGCAACAAACGGGTCGTCTATGGCGGTGGCGGTATCATGCCCGACATCTTCGTCCCGGCCGATACCACAGGATTCTCTACCTATTTCACCAAGATCATGCAAAAAGGATTGGTCTACCAGTTCGCTTTCGACTATGCCGACAAACACCGCGACGAATTGGGCAGTTTAAAAACCGGAAGCCAGTTCGAAAGTTACCTCCGGGGTAAAAGAGTCTTCGCGGAATTTATCCTATATGCCGCTAAAAACGGGGTACCCCGCGACAATGCCGGACTGACCCTGTCGGGCGAGATCATCAACACCCAAATGATGGCCTACATCGCCCGTAACATCATGGGCGAAGAGGGTTTCTACTCCATCATCAGCAACATCGACATCACGGTTCAACAAGCTTTGGAAACCTTTTCCAACAGCAACCTCCTCGTCGATACAAAATAGAAAAGCAACCTATCTCTGTATCAAGACACAAGTATCAAGTATCAAGATACCTGCGTCTTGATACTTGATTCCTCAGCCTTGTCCATCCCTAAAATAGGTTGACACAAAACAGTCAACCAATGGGAACAAAAAAAGTAAAAATTATCAGCAGGAGATCTTTCAGTGAGGAGTTCAAAAAAGCTCGTGTTTTGGAATATGAAAGTGGTAAATTTACAGTAACAGAATTGAGTAGGCTCTTTGGAATTCGATCAGAGATCATTTATCGATGGATCTATAAATATTCTGTTTACAATAAGAAGTCCGTAAAAATTGTGGAAATGAAAGATAGTGGAACCCAAAAGGTAAAAGACCTGGAGAACCGGCTTAGGGAGCTTGAGCAAGTTATTGGACAAAAGCAGCTTAAGATTGATTATCTTGAAAAGATGATCGAATTGGCCAGCGAAAAATATTCTATCGACATAAAAAAAAACTCCGACACGACACCGTCAACTGGTTCCACGAAAACATCCATCAAATAAGTTGCAGCATGAGATCAGTATTGCAAGTGGCCGGCTTAACCAGGCAGGCGGTGCATAAACACTTTAAATCGCAGGCTTCGTTCAACGAAAAGCTTCAGCAACTGTTGATTGAAGTCGACATTCTACGCGATGAACATCCCGGCTGCGGCGTTGAAAAGATGTACGATACATTAAAACCGGACTGGCTAGGCAGGGATAAATTCATTTCCATTTTTATGGATTTGGGGTACCGGGTAAAACTGAAGAAAAACTACCAAAAGACCACGATTCCTGTTCACTCCACTTATAAAAACCTCATCCAGGGAATGATGGTGTGGACCAAAAACATTGTCTGGCAAACGGATATAACCTACTTTTTAATCGGCGAAGATTATTACTACATCGTCTTTATTATTGATATTTACACGAAAAGAATATTAGGTTACCAGGCAAGCGATCATATGCGGGCAAAAGCCAATATGGCTGCGCTGAGAATGGCCCTGCGAAACAGTTCAGGCAATATGGATTGGTTAATACACCACTCTGACAGAGGAGGACAATATACTGCTAAAGAATATATTAAGCATCTCAGGAGTAATTTAATTAAAATCAGCATGGGCGAAAAAGCTCAGGATAATGCTTATGCCGAGCGCATTAACGGGACCATAAAAAATGAATACCTGAAGTTCTGGAGGCCGAAAGATCTTGACCAGTTGAAGAAAATGCTGCGAAAAGCTGTCAACCATTACAATCAGAAAAGAATACACAATGGTTTGCCTGAAAGAACAACACCTGTCCGGTTTGAAAAAAGTTTACTACATTTAAACAGCCAAAAGAGACCGACGGTGATTATTTATGCCGAAGGAAATAATAAAATCAGAGAGGCATTGAGCCACTCTGATTTTAAGCCAAAAGAAGACCTTCCGGCTCATATTTGTCCGATAGAAATAGGTTATTGATACAGATAAAAAGAAGTAAAAAACGTCAACCTTATTTAGGGATCGTCACCTCCTGTCTTTCGTCTTTTGTCTTTTGTCTTGTCTCTTTCATCTAATATGTAATATCTTTTTCCCCTCCCCCTGTAACATTCTTCCCCACCAGTCGTCTTATTGGGAATTACCTGATCCGATTGATGACAATTGCTGATTATAACCGCGCTGTAGATCTTTGGGCCGACGGACTTTACCGGTTTGTACTCAAAAGCTTATCCGACACCGAATCGGCTAAAGACATCGTACAGGAAAGCTTCGAAAAACTATGGGTCCGCCGCAATCAGGTCGATGCCGGAAAAGTGAAAGCCTACCTCTTCACTACCGCCCATCACACCATGATCGACCACATCCGGAAAGGAAAGTGGGAAAAGACTACCGAGACCCGTCAGATGCCCGAAGCCTTTACCGAAACGGGCTATTTCGACCTGCACGATATCCTGAACGAAGCGGTCGGGAAACTGCCCGGAATTCAACGCTCAGTGATCCTTCTCCGCGACTACGAAGGTTATTCTTACCAGGAGATTGGCGAGATTACCGACCTGAGCGAGGCACAGGTAAAGGTCTATATTTACCGCGCCCGCCTCTTCCTGAAAAATTATATCGGACAAATTGATGCTGTGATATAACCATGAAGATTACAAGGGAAAACTACGAAATTTGGTTCCTCGACTACCTCGACGGAAACCTGGACCCGCAAATGGAGACCTCGTTTCACGATTTTCTCACTGAAAATCCGGACCTGGCCGCCGAAATCGATCTTAATCTGCCGGCTCTTTCCCCTCCCCAACAGATCAAATTCTCACATAAGTCATCGCTGAAAAAATCGGTTTACGATGATCAGGCAACCTTCGATCATGCTGCCATCGCCCTGATGGAAGGCGACCTGTCATCTGAACAAAAATCAGCATTCGAACAATGGCTGACCCTTCATCCCGACCGCAGGGACGAGGTGAACCGCTTCGCTGCCACCCGCATGAAAGCTGATCCCGCGATTCATTTCCCCAACAAGGCCCCTCTCAAAAAGAAAGCCGTTGTCCTGCCCTTGTGGACCCGCGTGGCTGCTGCCGCCGCCGTCGTGGCATTAGCGTTGCTGCTCTTCACTCCGCGGCACGATCAGCCGCTGCCCTCCCAAACACAGACCGCTCAGGTTGAAGATCCGGTAAAATCTGAAAAACCGCAGCCTGCCACAACCGAACCGGCTCCAAAACCGGATATTATACCGGCAACGATAACCACCCCGAAAACGGAAGTCCCCGAAGTCGGGACCCCTAAGCCCGTCAAACCGGCTGAAGAGGTGATCCGTCAGGATGAGCAACAAATCGAAGAAGCGCTCAGGGAACCTGAACTACTACTGGCCGAACTGCCCCGAAAGACCATCATCTTCGAACTGGTCGACGAACTGCAGGTCGTCCGGCTGGATTATCGCCCCGACCGGCACAACAACCCGGAGGTACAATTTTCAGATTTGCTCAAGACAGAGCTGGACAATTACCGCTCAAGCGACGATCGTGAGCTGCTCTCTACCGATCACCTGACCCTTTCGGGCCTCCAATTGGTGGCCAAACTATCGGGCAAACGGTTGACCGCCCGCAAAGATACTGCCGGAGAGCTCCGCTCAGTCGCTTTCAATTCCAAACTGCTCGCTTTTTCCATCCCGGTAAACAGGTAGCTGTAACAATTTAAAGACTTGTCCGTCTTAGGGTCAAAACAGAAACATAAATTCAATAAAGATGAAAAAGAAAATAAGCCTACTGCTTGTCATATCATTCCTTACAGTTTGCGGCACACTCGCCCAGGATACGGTCAGGGTAAATGTCCTGGGGAAAAATATGGTCACTGTGGTCGAAGGTAACTCCAAAACGGATGTTCGCATCGGCAATAACACCATCGACATACAGGACAACGAAGAGGACACCGTGAAGATCCGTATCGGCCGTAAAGCCATCGTGATTGCCGAAGGAAATAACGGTGGATCAATCGACATCGACCGTCTTGACGACCAGGAATACGAAAACTGGACAGGCCACAAACCCCGGTTTAAAGGTCACTGGTCTACCTTCGAAATGGGGATCAATTCCTTTGCCAATGTCAGCTACGACGGCTATGAAACCGAAAACTTCATGGACCTTAACCACAACAAATCGTTCGAGATCAACCTGAACCTGATAAAATACAATATTGCCCTACAGAAAGAGAAACGAAATGTCGGGATCGTGACCGGACTTGGACTGAGCTTTAACGACTACCGCTTCTCGAACAACTACACGATCATTAATACAAACGGGTATATCCAACCCGTGGCGCTCGAAGGGTCCGACATCTCCAAGACGAAGCTCTCCACCACTTACCTCACCGTCCCGCTTATCCTTGAATTCCAGATCCCTTCCAACGACCAATCGAGAAGAATCTTCCTTTCAGGCGGATTGATCGGCGGACTGAAGCTTGGCTCCCATACGAAAGTTATTTCCAACGACGAAAAAAGCAAGGACCGCAATGACTTTAATATCAACCCTTTCCGCTACGGCGTCACAACCCGGCTGGGATACAAGGGACTTAACCTCTTCGCGACCTACTATTTATCCACCCTTTTCAAAGAGGGCCGCGGACCCGAAATGAACCCCTTCTCCATTGGAATTGGATTGGTTAACTGGTAAGCCGCCATCTGCCAAAACAGGAAGAGCGAACTCATCAAAGTCCGCTCTTTCCTTTTTTTAATCTGACCTAATACTGACACAACATTTAATTATTGAGGGTATATTTGTCTGTCATTCAAATTCTATACGGATAAATCCGGATTATTGGCATAATAATTGAACAACCCTTGCACAACTGAATCATTTTAAATACAAATCGATATGAAACTACTTTTAATCAGCAATTCGACCAATCCGGGTGAACCCTATCTCGACTACCCGAAACATCAGATTCAGCAATTCCTGGGCGATCATCCCGTCTATGCCCTCTTTATACCCTATGCCGCCGTCACCTTCCCGTTCGACGAGTACGAAGCAAAAGTAGAGGAACGCTTCGCCGAAATAGGCCATCACGTGGTAGGTATCCATCATTTCGAAGATCCGGTTAAAGCCGTGCAGGAAGCCGAAGCCATCGTCGTGGGTGGCGGTAACACCTGGCAATTGGTCAGGATGCTGCACGACAATAAGCTGATGCCGGCTATCCGCGAAAAGGTGCTTTCCGGAACCCCTTATATCGGCTGGAGCGCGGGATCGAATGTCGCCTGTCCGACCCTGCGAACCACCAACGATATGCCCATCATCGACCCTAAAGGATTCGACTGCATGAATCTCGTCCCCTTTCAAATCAACCCTCACTATCTGGACAAAAACCCTGAAGGCCACGGCGGTGAGACCCGCGAACAACGCATCCAGGAATTTATCGAAATCAATCCTGACCTCTATGTGGTAGGACTTCGCGAAGGATCCATGCTGAAATACGAAAACCAATCGCTTTCGCTGATTGGTTCCAAACCGGTACGTATTTTTAAAAAAGGAACCGAACCACAGGAATATATGCCATTCCAAAACATCGGTTTCCTAATCGAAAAATTGTGAAACGACCATTTTAAATTACACTTAAACAATTGTATCAATGGATAATATCGAACAATACACGCAACACCTTATCACGATGGCGATCGACTATGCCCCCCGCATTTTACTGGCTGGCCTCACCCTGATCGCCGGTATCATGCTCATCAAACCTCTGATCCGCCGCATGAAATCGGTGCTTCAGAAACGCGAGGTCGATCCTTCACTGATCCCATTCCTTGCCTCCCTCACCAATGCCCTCCTTTACGCGATGCTGATTATCGCCGTAGCCTCGATGATCGGGATCCAGACCACCTCGTTTATCACCATCCTCGGCGCCGCGGGTCTGGCTATTGGCCTGGCCCTCCAGGGTAGCCTCGCCAATTTTGCCGGCGGGGTACTGATCCTCTTTTTCAAACCCTTCAAAGTGGGCGAAACCATAGAATCGAACGGCATCATTGCAACAGTAACCGAAATACAGGTCTTTCATACCATCCTGAAGAGTTACGACAACAAAATAATCATCCTGCCCAACGGAACCCTCTCCAACAATATGATCATCAACTATTCCAGAATGGAAACGAGACTGGTGGAATGGGTGTTCGGCATCAGCTACGACAACAACATCGAAAAAGCCCGCCAAATCATCCTTAATGAAATATTTACCGACGAACGGGTCCTGAACAAACAGGAACCCTTCATCAACGTCTCTTCTCTCGGAGATAGCGCCGTTAACCTAAAGGTCAGGGCAGAGGTGAAGCAGGACGATTACTGGCCTATCTTCTTCGCGATGAATGAACGGATCAAAATCCGCTTCGATCAGCAGGAAATACAGATTCCTTATCCGCAAAGGGATGTTCATGTGGTTCATAAAAACTAAAAAAGCCTTCCGTTTCGGCAGCACTATGCACCCTATAATCCTAAAATGATGGATTCCGTAAAATATTTTACCAATTTAGTCAGTAAGATGACTCTCGGAATAATCCAAGGCACTCTTTTTGTACAGATATCCTAAATCGATGTCCGTCAATCATCTTATCAACCTGATTACGGAACGCTCCTTTGAAAACATGAAAAATAGAAAGCTATGAAAACAATTCTCGCCTTTCTGCTCCTAACCGCGATGAGCTTGACCTCATCCGTTAAAGCAAATACCGCTGCCAGTGTGTGGCCCAAAATCATCAAATCCTCCCAGGCCAAGATAACGATTTACCAGCCTCAGCCATTATCTTTCTCCAACAACCGGATGGAGTGTATGGCCGCTGTTTCAATCCTGGAAAACAATAGTCCCGACCCGATCTTTGGATCGTTCTGGGCCGAGGCCACCATGGGGACCAATCGCGACCGCCGCTCCGTCACCCTCGAAAGCCTCGAAATCACCAAAGCCAAATTCCCAGGCCTGACCGATGAGACCCGGGTGAGACGCTATCAATCGCTGATCGAGACCGAAGCGCCCCGTTGGAACCTGGTCATGTCGCTCGACGAGCTTCTGGCCACCCTGGAGGATAACCAAAAACAACAAAACCTCTCCGATCAGTTGGCCATCGATCCCCCGACCATCATTTTTAAAAATGTCTATTCCGTATTGGTTCAGATCGATGGCGAGCCTATCTGGGAGAACGACTCACAGACGGGCTTCGACCGGGTGGTCAATACCCCGTTCAACATCCTGAGAAACAGAAACGGACAACTCTATCTCTATGGTGGCGGCTACTGGTACAACGCCTCCTCCGTCGAAGGACCATGGAGCCCGCTGGCCATCATACCCTCAACCTTAAAGAGCATTGACAAATCGATTAAACAATCGGAAAAAGAGAACAAAATTGAGAAAAGTCCGGCTCCGGCCCAGATCGTCATCAGCTTCGAACCGGCCGAACTGATCCAATCGGACGGGAAAGCGGATTTCGCCCCTATCGAGGGAACAGGCCTGCTTTACATGACCAACAGCAATGACGAAATATTCATGCATATTGATTCACAAAAATATTACCTGCTGATCTCCGGAAGGTGGTACAGAACCGGGACACTGAGCGGCCCCTGGCAATATGTCGCTGCCGATCAACTACCCGAAGATTTTGCCAGTATCCCCTCCGATTCTGAGAGGGGCACTGTACTGGCTAATGTCGCCGGAACGGAAGAGGCCCGCGAAGCCGTGCTGGATGCGCAAATACCGCAAACGGCCAAAGTTTATCGTAATAATGCCAACACCGATGTTTATTACGATGGCGACCCGCTCTTTGAACCTATCAATGGGACCGCCCTCTCCTATGCCGTCAATACGTCCAGCCCCGTTATCCGTGCCGAAGGGCTCTATTATGTCGTGGATAACGGCGTATGGTTCATCTCCAACCGCCCCAACGGCCCCTGGACCGTTGCGACCATGCGACCCCAGGCCGTCATGAATATTCCGCCAAGCTACCCGGTCTACAACATCAAATATGTTTATATCTATGATGTCACCCCCGAATATGTCTATATGGGCTACACACCCGGATACCTGGGCACCTACATCTACGGACCGGTAGTCGTTTACGGCACCGGCTACCACTACCGCCCATGGCATGGACGCCATTATTATGCCCGTCCCCGCACCTGGGGTTTTAACATGCACTACAACCCCTGGACAGGTTGGAGCTTAGGTATTGATTATAGTTTCGGATGGTTCCATTTCGATACCTGGAAGAGTAACAGTTGGAGGCCAGGCTGGGGCGGTGGTTGGTGGGGACCGGTGGTCTACCGCCCCCCTTACCACGTACACCACGACCGCTATGTCTCACGTTACCGTGAAGAACCCCGTAACCGCTACAATGGGCCTAACAACCATTACAGCAACATCAACCGTAACTATACCAATAACATCTACAACCACCGGAAAGATGTGGAGACCCACGATGTAGCCCGTAAACCGGCCCTCGATGTCTCCCGCACCTCAACCCGGTCCTCGTCCAATGCCGTCACCCGCCCCTCTACCCGACAGGTACAATCGGGCGGCAGCACCCAGGGGAGCAGCGGATCCGTATCGCGCGGCAACCGCCCAACAGGGACGGCCACCCAGAGCTCCGGCAGAACGGTGACCCGGCAGTCAACATCGACCCCAACCCGCTCGTCAGGCACCTACCAGCGCCCTGCCAGCAGGCCCTCCGACACCTCCACCCGCCCAACGACAACGACCCGCTCGTCAGGCTCTGTGACCAAACGGTCTGAACCGACACGGGAAAGCTCCGCCCCGGCAGGTGAAAGCGTCACACCCCGCCCAACAACCCGCTCCACTCAGACCACCCGCAACAACGTGACGGTCGACCGCGAAGGGAATGTATACAAACAAAACAGCGAAGGCAACGTACAGCAATACAACGGTCAGAACTGGAACAACGTGCAGAACAACCGGAATACCGAGCAACGGGTGAACCGCCAGATCGAACAACGCGAAAGGGGATCTGTCAATACCACCGTTAAGTCTCAATCGACCGAACGCGGAGGCAACGTGGGTGAGAGTTACACCAAACGGTCAGCCACACCAACCCGCCAGGCCGCACAACCGGCTACCCGCTCGGCCGAACCCAACCGTCAATCGACTGCCCCGGCCACCCGGTCAGCCCGAAGCTCAGACCCCGAACAGAAAGCGAAACCTGCTGAATCGAAACAGGAGAAGACTGGCCGAAGAACCCGATAATCATCTTATTACCAATACATATGAAAGAGGCTGTCTGAAAAGGCAGCCTCTTTTGCTTTTCTCCGATTGACCGAAATATTGAATGTAACAGCAATGCTTTGCCGTTTCAATGCTCCGAATGGCTGTTTTTGTTGAGAAAATCAAGCTATGGAGACCTAAAACGGATAGTAACAGTGTGTTAACCAATAAGATTTATAATATTAAACCAGATTGTTGTACGATTAAATCCCGGCTATTGTATTCAGGTAGAGATTTCTCTCTTCGCTGGAAATGAAATAGATGCAGGAAGTCGGTTTCTGCCATTGGTATTGAAGCGAAGCAGAATAAGAAATCTAAAGGTTAAATACTGTTTGCTACGGCAGGCCTGAAAGGCCGACATGTGACAGCGCAGGGTGTGAGCCCTGTGAAGAAGAGTGATAGAAGAAGTCGGAGGTCTGAAGGACCGGCATGTGTTGACCGGATTTGATGAAATGGTTTTATAACGATTCAATACATGCCGGCCTTACAGGCCTTTAGTGGTCTGTCACTGACCGTTTCCACAGGCTTTGCAGCCTGTGCTGTCACATGTCGAACCTTCGGCCCTGTGATCGGTTTATTGCTCATTATAGGGACTTCTCCTTACTGCCCTAACGCAGAATGCAAAAGCAGGAAGTCGGGGTGCGACTCTGTGCTCGCGCCGTGGACAAAGGTTTGCGTCCAGTCGCGCCCCGACTCCAAGTAGCACTCCGACTAACTGCAAGTCTGTTTCTGTTATTGGTATTGAAGCGAAGCAGAGTAAGAAATCTCAAGGTTAAATACTATTTGTTACGGCAGACCTGAAAGGTCGACATGTGACAGCACAGGGCGTGAGCCCTGTGAAAAGGAGATATAGAGGTAATTGGAGGTCTGAAGGACCGGCATGTGTTGACCGGATTTGATGAAATGGTTTTATAACGATTCAATACATGCCGGCCTTACAGGCCTTTAGTGGTCTGTCACTGACCGTTTCCACAGGCTTTGCAGCCTGTGCTGTCACATGTCGAACCTTCGGCCCTGTGATCGGTTTATTGCTCATTATAGGGACTTCTCCTTACTGCCCTAACGCAGAATGCAATACCCAAAA
>CAZWBR010000011.1:81760-89929 GCA_964632305.1 uncultured Prolixibacteraceae bacterium | reverse complement strand
GTAAATTCAAAGCTGTTGCTGGTGCGTTTGCCTTTTTTTACCGCTCCATCGCCCAACTCCCTGATATGTGTAAAGCGTGTGGTATTGCTGTAATATTTGGTGTAGGTGCCGTTTGAAATAACGAACAACTGCACATACTCAAACAAACCGCAACCAGCCCAAAAAGAATCACGATTATAGCGGTTGATTTGATTAAAAGCCTCTTTAATATCGACACCCCGTTTTTTGAGTTCGATATGCACTAATGGTAAGCCATTCACCAAAACGGTAACATCGTACCGATTGGCACGCTGACCATTTTCGACTACATATTGGTTTATAACCTGTAAGCGGTTGTTATGGATGTTGGTTTTATCGAGCAGGTAAATGTTTTTGATAGTTCCATCGTCACGGGCAAGCAGCTGTATATAGTCTTCCTGAATTATGTTTGTTTTTTCCTCGATGCCGTTGTTTTGATTGGCAATTTTGCCTTTGAAAAATTGTCCCCATTCATTGTCTGTAAATTGGTAATCGTTTAAGATTTCCAATTGTTTACGCAGGTTGGTAAATAAGTCATGTTCGGATGTAATGGGTAAATACTCATAAGCCTGTGTTTGAAGCTGTTCAATAAATGCTTTTTCGAGGTCAGCCTCACTCTGAAAAGTAGTTTCCCTGCGGAAGAGCGGTTGGTATTCGGCAACAACAGTACTTTCAAGGTTTTCGGCAACAAGAATATATTTATCCATTGCTTATCTTTTAAATAAATCGTTCGTCGCTATTTCGACAAGGCAATATAAGAATTATTATACCATTCTTTAAATTTTTTCACCTCACTTTCCATACCATATCCACCACTCCAGTGGTTATGCCGATTAAATAAAAGCGATTTTAATGTGATTGGGGTTCCGTCATTTGTATTAAAATCTTTCAATCCATAGTGAATATATTCCCCGGTATTAAATCCATTTTCATCTCTTAAATCATCACGTTCAACCCACAACTGTTCATAATACCAAATAGTTGCCATCCCGTATTGTTCAATCTTTTTTGGGCATTTTTTCTCACCTTTATAATAACGGCAATATTGAATTAAATTATTCATGCTCATTGCAGACTATTAAACATTAGCAGCTTGCTTCTGTAATAATCGTATTGTTTGCGGCGTGCTGTAATTTCGGCAGGCAAGCCCTCCGATAAATCATTTACCAATGCATCGAATTTATCTAATATCGCAACTATGCGCTCTTGTTCTGAAAGGGGTGGAATGGGGATTTCATATTTCATAATGGAAGCTTTATCTCCTCGTGGCATTTTTGCACCTTTTGCAAATTGCATGTTATAATCAAAGAACTTATCTGAAGATAAGAGATAATAAAGGAATTTAGAACTTAATTTGTTCTTATTTTCATTATGAATACGAACAACCAATACATCTCCGTTTGTCCCACCAGTATTTGTTGCCCACCATATTTTTTTAAGATAAGGTCTGATGTTACCAATCAGAATATCACCATTTTCAAATCTTGTCATATTCCCAATTGTAGGAACATAACTTGAAAAGGTTTTACCTTGCTTATTTTGTAATAAATTATCCACTCCTATATAAGTTTGATTATCCAGTTCAACTGCCGCAATACGGGTGTTTGAATAATGAGTAACATTTTTTAGTTCAACCCATCTTACTTCGCACCCCCCCATTTATATTGCTGAATTTCATTAACTTAGCTCGATAGTATTCATATTGGGCGCGACGCGCTTCCAACTCCGCTTCCAACTCCGCTTCCAACTCCGCTTCCAACTGAGTGAAACTATCGAGGATTGTTACTATCTCTTGTTGGATTGGGAGAGGGGGAATGGGGATTTGGAGATTTAATATTTCACTTGTTCTCAATGCAGGTATACCAGCTCCGTGTTGCTTTTCAGTTAATTTTTCTTGATTTAATTTCAAAAAATGGTAGACATATTTATTTTCGACTGTTCCTATTTTAGGTAATACTATAAAACAATGTGCGTTTGCATAAAATTTTGTATTTACAAAATTAACAAAGCCAGCAGATGCACCTCCTTGACTTATAATGATTGTATTTTCATTATAATTGTAGCTATCAGTAAAGCCAGAGTAAGAAATCCCGCCATTGTAAGCTGGATAGGTTCCATTTTCAGAAAGTAATTCTTTATTAAGTTGCTTCCCTTTTTCTAATTTAATAACCTCTCCCAATTCTTTAAACTCTACCCCATTGGGGCAATACTGTTGAATAAGTTGTTGTATTTTATTCATTGTTGTTTTCTTTTAGCAATTTACGGCTTTCAACGTCGTATAGCACTTCCATTTGCTGTATGGCAATTTGGTTGAGCTTTAACAGGCGTTGGCTTTGTGGCATGTTTTCGTTAATAAACACGGCATTGAGGTTTTCCATGTTCGAGAGGCAAATAAGTTCGTTAATAGTGGCATAGTCGCGAATGTTTCCTTTGAGGTCGGGGTTGGCATCGCGCCATTGTTTGGCGGTAATACCAAACATGGCTATATTCAGTACATCGGCTTCGTTGGCATACACCTGGTTTATTTGTTCCCTTGTTAGTTCAGCCGGAATAAGGTTTTGCTTAATGGCATCGGTGTGTATGTGGTAGTTTATTTTTGCCAATTCGCGTTTGGCCGACCAACCGAGTTGTTTTTGTTCTTCTTCTTTTAGGCGTTGGAATTCTTTTATAAAGTAAAGCTCAAATTCAATAGAAATCCATGCAGCAAATTTAAACGCAATGTCCTTGTGTGCAAAAGTCCCACCATATCTGCCCGATTTAGAAATCATTCCACTGGCATTGGTTGCATCAATCCATTTTTGAGGCGAGAGTGTAAAGGCATTTAATCCGGCTTCCGTTTTAAACCCCTCGAATTCGAGGGGTTTAAAATCGGGATTATATAAGGTTTCCCAAATGCCTAAATATTCAATGGTATTGCGGTTTCGCATCCAATTGGCTATGACGGCAGTAGGGTCATCGCTTTTAAATTTGGCTATATCGGTCAACGAAATATAATCGTCCTCATTAATTTTCAGAATGGTAACATCTGTTTGTTTTACATTAATTTTTGCCATGATTATAATTGGTTAGCGGTTAATGATAAGAGGTTAATTGTGGCGAATTCGCCATAATTAAACAATACTTTAAACCCATCGAATTCGGTGGAATTAAAATGCTTTCTACGCCCTCTCTTTACGACTGTTTCCATTTTGGAAACAGTCGTATTTTCAGGCAGTTCCCCTTCCTCGAAAATATTTTTTATGTGCTTGCTTATGGCAGGTACTCCAACACCAAACAATTCAGCCATAGCTTTCTGCGTAAGCCAAAGCGTTTCGTCTTTCACTACAACACCAATTTTAATATCTTCATTTGGCGTTGTATAAAGCAAAAATTGAAGTTCTTTATTCATTTTAAACCTCCTTCCAAATCAGCCACAATCTCGTCAATGGCTGTGCGGAGTTTGTTTTGGCGTATTACAATCTCGGCAATGTGGGCGTTGAGTTTTTCAATATCCACTTCTTCGGTAGTGTTTTCTTGTTCTACATAGCTACTTATGGAAATGTTGTAATCGTTTGCGGCTATATCGCTGTTGGATATGAGTTTGGCGAAATTATCATCATCTTTTCGTTCGATAAAGGCATTTAGAATTTTTTTACGGTTGGCTTCACTTAGCTTGTTTTTATTGCCACCTCGTACAAATTCATTAGAGGCATCGATAAACAGAGTGGCATTGTCTTTTTTGCTCTTTTTAAGAACAATAATACAAGTGGCTATGGTGGTGCCAAAAAACAAATCGGGAGGTAACTGAATAACCGTATCGATATAGTTGTTATCAATCAAATATTTGCGAATTTTTTGTTCAGCCCCACTACGATAGAGCACACCGGGAAACTCAACAATGGCTGCTGTGCCGGAAGTGGAGAGCCACGAAAGCATATGCATGGTAAAAGCAAGGTCGGCTTTACTCTTTGGAGCCAGCACCCCCGCAGGCGAAAAACGAGGGTCGTTAATCAACAAAGGATTGGCATCGCCCTCCCATTTAATAGAATAAGGCGGATTTGAAATAATACAGTCGAAAGGTTCATCGTCCCAATGTTTGGGTTCGGTCAACGTGTCACCGTGAGCAATATCGAATTTTTCGTAATTAATATCGTGCAGAAACATGTTGATACGGCAAAGGTTGTAGGTGGTAATGTTAACCTCCTGACCGTAAAAACCTTGTCGTACATTTTCCTTCCCCAATACTTTGGCAAATTTTAATAGCATTGAACCAGAGCCGCAACAAGGGTCATAAACTTTATTTACCAGCTTTTTGCCTACTACCGTAATTTCGGCAAGCAATTCGGAAACCTCCTGAGGGGTAAAAAATTCACCTCCCGATTTACCTGCATTGCTGGCGTACATAGTCATCAAAAACTCGTAAGCATCGCCAAAAAGGTCGTTGGTGTTGTCCTGATAATCGCCAAGTTTCAAACCACCGATAGCTTCGATTATCTTGGTTAGTAATTCGTTTCGTTTGGTTACGGTGCCCCCCAGCTTATTGCTGTTTACATCAATGTCATCAAACAAACCCTTTAAATCGGATTCGCTTTCAGTGCCTTTGGCTGAGTTTTCTATATTTTTAAAAATTGTGCTTAATGTCTCATTGAGGTTCGCATCGTTTTTAGCTTTTTGGCACACATTTACAAATAACTCGGAGGGAAGAATATAAAAGCCTTTTTCTTTTACTGTGTCGGCTCTTCCAAATTCAGCATCTTTATCAGATATTTTGGTATAATCGAAATTTTTGTTTCCTGTGCGCTGCTCTTCTTTGTTGATATAGGCGGTAAGGTTCTCGGATATAAAGCGGTAAAACAACATGCCTAACACATATGATTTAAAATCCCAGCCATCAACGCTACCCCTTAAATCATTTGCTATTTGCCATATCGTGCGGTGAAGCTCTTCGCGTTCTTGTTCTTTAGTCATTATCACAAAATTTTGTTTCGATTTTAGTATTTTTATCTCTAATCGGACAGGTTAAAACAACATATTTTTTCCCATTACAATTGAGAAAACTCCAAGCCTTGATTTTTGAACTCGTTTAATTTATTAATTACAACATTTAAATAATTGTTTAACAGACATCAGCCTCAAAAATACATCAAATAAGTCTATTTTTAAGTATAGTACTTTTCGAACAATCTCTTATTGTCCTTTTCTTAATAACAATAAAAAAAAACCGGTCATATTTGACCAGGCTTTTTAGTTATTGGAACAGTTTCAATAACTGAAATTAGCGGTAAAGTCCATCGGTTTGTTCTGTTCGCGGATCGCCCTTTCAACAAGACTTTGATTTTAATTTTCGCTCATTTTCGCTATTTCGGTGAACGCAACGCCATTAGGGCAATACTGTAGTATATGTTCTTCAATTTTATTCCTTAATGTTTCCTTTCCTGTCAATCTTCTTATGTAAGGATTTAATGCTTTCCAGGTAGGCCTTTTCTACTGGCGAAAGCGTTTTAACCTGGTATTTTTTAAATTCGGCATTGGCTTTTTCAATAGCTTGCTGGTGACTTACGCTGCCAGGGTTATGTAATAGTTTTTCGCCGGTGGCCGACAAAATATTGTCTAACTGTTTTATGTAATCACTCATATACATGGGCTTGCGTTTCATTGCCTGTATCTCGGCAAAGTCGAAATATCCCGATACCAAATTGTTGAGGATTTTCAGTTCTTCCGCATTCAAATAATTCTTAGCAACCGTAATGTCTTTTGAAGAAGGTTGCTCGCCCGGAAAAACAGTCAGCCCCATAAACGGTTTGTCGCTATCGGCCCGCTGATAAATAACTTCGGCGACTGTGTGACCATGAGCGGCATAATGCAGTTTGTTTTGTACAATTTTAAAGAACTCAACCGATTCGGGCGTATTGGGGTCATAATCTACGCTGGTAGCATATAAATCGAGGACCTGACGATATAAGACCTTTTCGGACGAACGAATATCACGAACACGATTGAGCAACTCGTACCAGTAACCACCACCGCCCATCTGCTTTAGGCGTTCATCGTCCATCGTAAACCCTTTGACTATGTATTCTTTTATGCGTTCGGTAGCCCAGATACGAAACTTGGTAGCAAGTTGCGATTTGATACGATAACCCAACGAGATAATCATATCGAGGTTATAGAAAGGAATCTCTCTTTCTACGCTTCGAGTGCCTTCAATTTGAATTTGTCGGAATTTCCGACAGGTTGAATTTTCATTTAATTCTCCTTCTTCATAAATGTGCTTAATATGCTCAACTACATTGGATCTAGAGGATTGATATAGTTCAGACATTTGTTGTTGAGAAAGCCAAACATTCTCATTTTGGAGTCTCACTTCGATTTTGGTGCTCCCTTCTTCCGACTGGCAAATTAAAATCTCACCTTTTTGTTCTTCTTTCATATTGTACCTCCTTCCAGGTCTGCTACAATTGCATCAATGGCTGTACGAAGTTTGTTCCGACATATCACCATTTTATCAACCATTTACTTTTTTTCTGTTTCGTGCCATGCCATTGAAAAAACGGAACGCTTAGTCAAAAATATCACTAATTCAGCAAAAAACGTCCTTATTGATGGAAATAGACAAAAAGACGGGAATAAAAAAGCCCGGTCATATTTGACCAGGCTTTTAGTTATTATTGGAACCGCTTCAGTAACTGAAGCCGGTTATTTTACTTCTTCGAAATCGACGTCGGTCACTTCGCCGTCGCCTTTGGGGCCTTGCTGGCCGCCCTGAGGGCCTGCTTGTGCTCCTGAGGGCTGACCGCCCTGAGCATTGGCCGCGTTGTACATCTCCTGGGAAGCAGCCTGGAAAACGGCATTCAGTTCATTGGTAGCCGCATCGATGGCAGCCAGGTCCTGATTCTTGTGAGCCTCTTTCAGCTTCGTCAAGGCAGCTTCGATCGGACCTTTCTTGTCGGCCGGAAGCTTGTCGCCAAACTCTTTCAACTGTTTCTCGGTCTGGAAGATCAGACTGTCAGCGTGGTTCAGCTTTTCAACCCGTTCCTTAGCCTGTTTGTCGGCATCGGCATTGGCGGCAGCCTCTTCCTTCATCCGTTTGATTTCGTCATCACTCAAACCGGAGGAGGCTTCGATACGGATCGATTGTTCCTTGCCGGTAGCCTTATCTTTCGCGGTTACGTGCAAGATCCCGTTGGCATCGATATCGAAGGATACTTCGATCTGAGGGATACCGCGCGGTGCCGGTGGCAGACCATCGAGGTGGAAACGGCCAATGGTTTTGTTACCGGAGGCCATCGGACGTTCGCCCTGAAGGACGTGGATCTCAACCGAGGGCTGATTATCGGAAGCCGTGGTAAAAGTTTCCGATTTCTTGGTCGGGATGGTGGTGTTGGCTTCGATCAGCTTTGTCATCACGCCACCCATGGTTTCAATACCCAGGGAGAGCGGAGTCACGTCGAGCAACAGCACATCTTTCACTTCACCGGTCAAAACGCCACCCTGAATAGCAGCTCCTACGGCTACAACCTCATCGGGATTAACACCCTTAGACGGAGCTTTCCCGAAGAAGGCCTGGACTTTATCCTGAATGGCCGGGATACGGGTAGAACCACCGACCAGGATCACCTCGTCGATATCGTTGGTGGTCATGCCGGCATTTTGCAAGGCTTTACGGCAAGGTTCCATTGTCGCGTTGATCAGTGTATCGGCCAACTGTTCGAATTTGGCACGGGTCAAAGTTTTGACCAAGTGTTTCGGGATGCCATTTACCGGCATAATATAAGGCAGGTTGATCTCTGTCTGAGTTGAGCTTGACAATTCGATCTTTGCTTTTTCGGCGGCCTCTTTCAAGCGCTGCAAGGCCATCGGGTCTTTACGCAGGTCAATACCTTCTTCGGCTTTGAACTGTTCAGCCAGCCAGTCGATGATGGTCTGGTCGAAGTCGTCGCCACCGAGGTGGGTATCGCCATCGGTTGATTTTACTTCGAAGACCCCGTCGCCCAGTTCGAGGATCGAAATATCGAAGGTACCGCCACCGAGGTCGAACACGGCGATCTTCATATCTTTGTGCATCTTATCGAGACCGTAAGCCAATGAAGCGGCAGTCGGTTCGTTGATGATACGGCGCACTTTCAGACCGGCGATTTCACCGGCTTCTTTAGTAGCCTGACGTTGTGAGTC
>CAZWBR010000011.1:0-81750 GCA_964632305.1 uncultured Prolixibacteraceae bacterium | reverse complement strand
CACCGCTTCGGTCACCTCTTGTCCAAGATAGTCTTCAGCCGTTTTCTTCATCTTCTGAAGGACCATGGCTGAGATTTCCTGCGGAGAGTAGAGGCGGTCGTCAATTTTCACCCTTGGGGTATTATTATCGCCCTGGATCACAGTGAAGGGGACCCGGTTGGTCTCTTTAGTGACATTATTAAATGATTCGCCCATAAACCGTTTGATGGAGTAAACTGTTTTGTGCGGATTGGTAATAGCCTGACGTTTGGCCGGATCGCCAACCTTCCGCTCCCCGTTTTCCACAAATGCCACGATGGACGGTGTGGTTCTTTTTCCTTCGCTGTTGGGGATCACTACCGGCTCATTGCCTTCCATTACTGCGACGCAGGAGTTGGTGGTTCCCAAGTCGATTCCAATTATTTTTCCCATTTTAAATGATATTATAGTTTATACTGTTGATTCAATTTTTCATTTACACTATTGCACTATTCAATCGTTATGCCATTTTTTGAATTGGCCATTTTAAGGCATTTTTGGCACATTAAGCCGAAAAAAAAGGGAGCGGTCTGTCATTGTCAATGACAAAAAGACAGGATTTGGAGGGAAAGATAATAGTCGATCGACAGGAAAGAGGCAGAAAGATCGGGGGAATTCCCGGATTATGAGACCGGGGAAGGATCATGGGAAATGATCTTATTCAGAAGCGAACCCTCGGAGGGATCATGATTTATTTGGCAGGTATCGCAGATGACCGGGGAAGGAAAACAAAACAGGACCATGTTTCGGGTCAGAACCGGTCGGGCGACTTGAAATGAAAAAAGATAAAAAATGGGTTGCGCGTTTGGGTTTTTCATAACTTTGTACCGTAAAACCTTCAAAAAACAAAAGAGATGTCGGTTCATAAAGAAATAAAACGTGTGACCACACACGTACTTTCGGAGATGAAACTCCGGGGAGAAAAGATTTCGATGCTTACCGCATACGATTATTCGATGGCCAAGTTGGTGGATCAGGCTGGTATTGATGTGATCCTGGTAGGTGACTCCGCCTCCAACGTCATGGCCGGTAACGAGACCACCCTCCCGATCACTCTCGACCAGATGATCTATCATGGTAAATCAGTAGTTAAAGCGGTCAACCGGGCATTGGTTGTGGTTGACATGCCCTTCGGGACTTACCAGGGCAATTCGCTTGAAGCGTTGAATTCGGCGATCAAAATCATGAAGATCACCCATGCCGATGCTGTAAAGATTGAGGGGGGAAAAGAGATTATCGATTCGGTCGAACGGATCTTGACCGCGGGGATCCCGGTGATGGGGCACTTAGGTCTGATGCCGCAGTCGATCAATAAATATGGGACCTACACGGTCAGGGCCAAACAGGAAGAGGAAGCCAACAAACTGATTGAAGATGCCAAACTGCTTGAGCAGGCAGGTTGTTTTGCCGTTGTACTGGAAAAAATCCCTGCCGTATTGGGTGAAAAGGTGGCCAAGGAATTGAAGATCCCGGTCATTGGGATCGGCGCCGGAGGCGGGGTTGACGGACAGGTACTGGTGATCCATGACATGCTGGGCATTTCGCAGGCCTTCTCTCCCAGGTTTTTGCGTCGTTACCTCGATCTGGCTACCGAGATCAAAGGGGCAGTGGGACAATATATCCACGATGTAAAATCGCGCAATTTCCCCAACGAGACCGAACAATATTGATAAATCACAGCTATTGGCTTTTGGCGGCTGGCCGCTAAGGGCCAATAGTTAAAAGCCAATAGTCCAATTTCCCCCATGTCCATCCCTGAGATTCTTTACGAAGACAACCATATCATTGCCGTCAACAAACGGTGCGGGGAGATTGTGCAGGGGGACAAGAGCGGCGACCGCACCCTTGGCGATGAGGTGAAAGCCTATATCAAAGAGAAATACAATAAACCGGGAGAGGTATTTTTGGGCGTTGTTCACCGGCTTGACCGCCCCACCAGCGGGGTTCTGCTCTTTGCCCGGACCTCGAAGGCGCTGACCCGGCTTAACGAGTTATTCAAGAAAGAGGGGGAAGTACAAAAAACCTATTGGGCCGTAGTGGATAATAAACCTGTTCCCGAGACGGCGACCCTGAATCATTGGTTAACCCGCGACGAGAAACAGAATAAGGCCTTTGCCTATCCGCAGGAACGAAAAGATTCGAAGCTGGCAAGCCTGACCTATCGTTTCCTGGGGTCGTCGGACCGATTCCACTTGCTGGAGATCGATCTACACACGGGGCGACACCACCAAATCAGGGCTCAGTTAGCCACGATAGGGCTTCATATCAAAGGAGATTTAAAATACGGCTTCCCACGTTCCAATCCCGATGCAGGAATTCACCTCCATGCCCGAAAGATCCGGTTTACCCATCCGGTTACCAAAGAAAAGATCCTGCTTATTGCCACTCCACCCAAGGATCCGGTATGGGATTATTTTGTCAGAACCGTTAAAGCAGAAGATCGCTGAACAAAATCAGGGCGATTGCATTTTCCCTTCCCGATCACTTCCCAAGGTCCATCTTTTTAAAACGCAGCGGTAGCAGGGCATCGATCCCTTCGAGAACCACAACGGAGTCCGACCCATCGAGAATAATCCGGATCGGTTGACCGGCCACATCTTCGTATTCGGCCAATACCTGACGGCAGGCGCCACAGGGTTTGGCCACCCCGGAGGTGACATGCCCGTTTCCCAAGGTTGTAACAGCCAACGATCGGACGGCGACCCCGGGAAAACGGGAAGAGGCATAAAACAGAGCGGTACGTTCGGCACAGAGACCTGAAGGATAAGCCGCATTTTCCTGGTTGTTTCCGGTCACAATCTCCCTGTTTTCGAGCAACACGGCGGCCCCAACCCGAAAACCGGAATAAGGAGCATAGGCATTTTGGGCGGCAGCCCGCGCCATTAAAATCAGACTGCGGTCAGTCTCACCAAGTTCATCTGCTGACCGATATTCAAAATACTTATATTGGATAATCTTCTCCTTCATTCGCCATCGTGTTAATCAAGACCAAATATACAATATATTTAGCAATGACATTTTAAAGCGATATTTAACCTTTTTTTTTATTTTTGGGACAAAGTAATTCAAGATAAGCCAACGGAACATGAAAATACACCTCGCCACCGCGGTCCTGTTATTGACCTTCTTCAGGAGCTATGCCGATTCGCCCGCCAAACGGATGAGTCGCCAGGAATATATCGATAAATTTGCCCCATTGGCTATCGAGGAAATGAACGAATACCAGATCCCGGCCAGCATTACTTTAGCGCAGGCCTGCCTCGAATCGGGCGACGGGAACTCAGAACTCTCGCGCAAATCGAACAACCATTTTGGAATTAAATGCAACAATGGATGGGACGGTCCGTCAGTTCGTCACGATGATGACGAACGTAATGAGTGTTTCCGAAAGTACAGCGATCCGCTTGAATCGTTTCGCGACCACTCCCGTTACCTGGTCACCAGTATGCGTTACCAGTTCTTGTTCGATTACAGCCTCCGGGATTACAAAAAATGGGCACATGGCTTGAAAAAAGCCGGGTATGCCACCGACCCGAGCTATCCCACCAAACTGATCAAAATCATTGAGGACTACCGGCTAGATGAGCTTGATGATTATTACCGTACAGGAAAACTTGTGACTTCGCACAGTAAAACGCACAATGTCAGAAAAGGAGCAAGAAAAGATAATTTCACGATCAATCCCTATTCGACCCGCGCGATTGAAAGTCGTAACGGCATTAATGCCTTTATGGCTAAAAAGGGTGATACTTACGAAGCCATTGCCCGTGAGTTTGGGATGAAAGAATGGGAGATCCTCCAGTATAACGATGCCCGCAAAGGCGACCGTCCGGAACCTAACGCCCCGGTCTATATCCAACACAAACGGTCGAAGGCGCCACGCGGCAATGATTTCCATGTTGCCCAAAAGGGAGAGACAATGCAATCGATTGCTCAATGGTATGGGGTGAAACTCAGCGCGCTTTACAGCAAGAACAATATGCGCGAGGGAGAACAACCGCGTCCGGGACAACAGCTCTCGCTAAGAAAGAAATTAAAGTAAGGGGGGAACCCTTTATCATTTGACGCGCTCGCCGGATGGGAAAAGGGTGTCCATAAAGTCATCCAAAACTTACCACTAATTTCAAATCAGAATCGATTTCCCTCGGATAACGCTGATCAACACGGAGCTTTACGCGAAAATCTGCGCGATCTGCGGGGGGAATAGTTCTATTGCTGATAAACTTAGTGACCGGGAACTCCAAGTCCCCCGGTCACTTTATCCTGAGCTCAGGAAACCACCCACTTAATCTCTGTTCGTCCCAGGGGCAAAGCCGGGGTTACGCCATCCTTTTTCTTAGGTTTCTCTATGGTTTCTCTATGTTAGCATACAGGAACCTTGGAGGAACCATAGAGGAACCATACAGATACCCCGAAGTTGATCCGACCCCGAACAGGAGTTGCCTGAACTTGTCGAAGGCAGTCTCCCGAGCCTGTCTAAAGCCGAGTCCCCGCCCGAGGGGGTTCTCCAAATGTATCCTCACTGTTTATGTAATAAATAAAACCGGCTGACAGACTAAAACCATCCGATTTAAGTCACCACAGCCTGATTATCAGAACTAAACCAGCGATACAAAGCATTGAACCGACATTAAATTACTTCACTATTCGATTTTGCAGTCAATTCAAAAAATACCAATGAGGCTGCCTTTTCAGACAGCCTCATTGGTCATGGAACAGGAAACCGCACCATCCGGTGATTAATCGGCGCAATAGTTTGTGATTTTTGAGAATCCCCTCAGGAATTCCTCGACGCCCATGCGCTTTTTTCCGGCTAACTGAAGATCGGAAACGGAGATAAACCCATCGGGACAGGCTATCTTGAGGGTATGTTTCAGGTCACTGACGATCGTTCCCGGGGCGGGTGGCTGAGTCGAGGGCTCAAACTTAGCACGGAAGATTTTCATTGAGAGGGTCTCGCCGCCTGACAGTTCGGTCCAGGCAGTCGGGTAAGGGCTGAGTCCACGGATTAGGTTATGAATTTTAATTCCCGGGTTATTCCAGTTGATCCGGCAATCATCTTTAAAGATTTTAGGGGCGTTAAGGCGGGCCGGATCGATTGAAAGCTGATCCTGCGGGATAGGGGTAACCTTATTTTCAGCCAGTGCATCGACCGTTTGCATCACCAACCGGGCTCCGATCTCCATCAGGTGGTCGTGCAGTTCACCAACCGTCATATCATGGTCTATCGCAATTCTTTCCTGGAAAAGGATGTTACCGGTATCAATTTCATGCTTAAGCAAGAAAGTGGTCACACCCGATTCCTTATCTCCGTTGATGACGGCCCAGTTCAAAGGGGCAGCACCGCGGTAATGGGGAAGCAGAGAGCCGTGAAGATTGAAGGTTCCCAGACGGGGCATGTTCCAGACGGCTTCGGGAAGCATCCGGAAAGCCACGACAACCTGAAGGTCGGCGTTAAGCGATTGCAGTTGGGCAATAAAATCCGGATCTTTTAATTTCTCCGGTTGAAGGACAGGCAGCCCCTCTCCTATTGCATACTGCTTAACAGCCGATTGTTGAATTTTCTGGCCCCTACCGGCCGGTTTATCCGGGACCGTGACCACCCCGACAACATTATATCCCTTATCGGTAAGAGACTTCAGACTTGCCACAGCAAAATCGGGGGTCCCCATAAAAACGATGCGAAGCTCTTTTCCCTTCATCGAAAAATAAACTTAATAGTTATGCAACAGCCCCTGATCACCTCAGGTTCCGGTTCCCTTTAGTGGCCTTCGGGTGATAAGGACAATGTTTACAACCGTTACCGCAACAATAACCCCTTTCTTTCAGGAATTTTTCAGTCATGATCCGATAACCGTGGGGCGACATATAATAATGGACCCCTTCGACCAATTCATCTCCGAATTTATTATCGTCAGCCATCAGACAGGTTATAACGTTAAATATTCTCGCCCTTTGAATCGCTGATATTTTTGAGTGAATGGCCCATCCGATCGCGTTTAGTCCGCATATAAAACTCGTTGTATGGATTAGGTTTCACTTCAAGGGGAATCGTTTTGATCACTTTAAGCCCATAACCTTCCAGTCCGACGCGTTTGATCGGATTATTGGTCATCAGTCGCATCTTTTTTACCCCAAGGTTACAGAGGATCTGTGCCCCGACGCCATAATCCCTTTCATCGGGGTCAAAGCCGAGGTGGATATTGGCATCGACGGTATCGAGGCCCTGCTCCTGTAGTTTATAGGCCTTAATTTTATTCATCAATCCAATACCTCGTCCTTCCTGCTGGATATAGACGATCACACCTTTACCCTCTTTCTCGATCAACGCCATGGCCTTATGCAGTTGTTCGCCACACTCGCAGCGGAGCGATCCGAAGATGTCGCCGGTAGCGCAGGAGGAATGGACGCGGACCAGTACCTCCTCATCGGGTTCCCATGAACCTTTGATCAGGGCTATATGTTCGACGCCGTTTGATTTTTGAAGAAAAGGAATAAGTTGAAAATCGCCGTATTCGGTAGGAAGATGAACTTCCTCGCCCTGCTCGATCAGGCTCTCATAGTTCATTCGGTAAGCGATGAGATCAGCGATAGAGATGATTTTCAGATGGTGTTCCTGGGCTATTTTATAAAGTTCGGGGAGTCGGGCCATCGTCCCGTCTGGATTCATGATTTCGATCAGGACCCCAACAGGCTGTAAACCGGCGAGGCGGGCCAGATCGACTGCCGCTTCAGTATGACCTGAACGGCGCAGCACGCCACGGCTACGGGCCCGTAGCGGGAAGATATGACCGGGGCGTCCCAATTCATGAGGTTGGGTAGCCGGGGCGGCTAATTTTTGGATGGTAATGGCCCGATCGTGAGCCGAGATCCCTGTTGAGACTCCTTCGCCAACAGCATCGACCGACACGGTAAACGGGGTTTCATGAAGCGAGGTATTCCGACCGACCATCAGATCGAGCTCTAACTCTTCGCACCGTTCCTCGGTCATCGGGACACACATCAGTCCCCTTCCCACGGTGGCCATAAAATTGACCATCTCGGGGGTTATCTTTTCAGCGGCAGCAATAAAATCGCCTTCATTCTCTCGATCTTCATCATCCACAACAATGATGAACCGGCCATTCTTAATCTCTTCGACAGCCTCATCAATTGTGTTTAATTTAATATTTTCCATTTTTGGAAGTATTGTAATTTCTCTTTTGAAACGCAAATCTACAAAAAGTTTTCGGGTGGTTTGCCCCTTCGCCCGGAGTTACTTTAACGGGCGGAGGATTTAATGATCAATACGGCAATGTCGTGATCTATCCCACGGGGTTATCCTTGTTGTTATTCTTCTTTTTCCAGAATCTCAATTTTTTAAAGAATTCGCTGTAAGCATCGACATTCAGCACCGCGGAGTCGGTCACAGCCTTATAGGTCAAAAAGATCCCGGCCGGGAAGAAGAAAAATGTGGAGAACCAAACCCCCTGCCACAACGAGGCCACGCTTTCGCGGGCAAACTTCTCGCCGGTGGTGGACATGATCCAGTAGAAGATAAAGAGGAGCACCGATACGACTAGTGGTGTGCCCAATCCCCCCTTACGGATAATCGCCCCTAAAGGGGCTCCGATAAAGAAAAAGATCAAACAGGCTATCGAATAGGTATATTTCTTGTGCCATTCAATTCCAAAACGGTTCATCGAACGGACGCTTGAAGTCACATTTTCCTCGGCTTGAATCACATACTGAGCATTACTCCGGGCCCCTTCGAGCGCCGACAAGACCAGATCGTGCCGCACCGATTTGTTCGTGTTGACCAATACACTATCCAAATCGATAAATTTGGACATATGAATATTAGGAACGTTAAGGCTGTCCTTTCGTGAGAGCATCGCTAAACGGACGTTTATCGGCTGCGGGAAGGTAAGTGAATTGACCTGTTCGTCGCGCAGGATATCAAGTCGCCTGGACAAAGAATCGACGTAAAAAACGATTTGGTTATTATTTAGTGCCTTAAACTGATTACGGAACACGCTCTCATCCTTCCGTTCCAGTTCCATTCCCTGGAGGGTTGTAAAAATCGTTTGCCGGCTGAATTTGTCGGTTCTTGAGGGATAGGAGTTGGATCGTCGTTCACTTTGTTTTAACTCGGCATGAGTCTCCCCGGAATAAAGATTGAGTATCATGTATTTTTTATCCTTCGTGATCTTCATGGTTCCCGAGTCGGCCAGGGTCACCTGAACATTAGCCTGATCGTTACGGTGATCATAGATCATGATATCGTAGAGCATATCGCCATTATGGGAGCGGTGACCAATTTTGATGGAATAACCATCGATTTCGTTGGAAAAGACGCCTTCTTTAACCACGATCTCAGGCCGCATCTGGCGGATGCTCGACATGAGGGCGATAAGTTTTTTATAGGAAACCGGGATGACCTGATTGGAAAAAAGGAAGGCGCCGATGCTGAGCATCACGCTTAAGACGATGACCGGTTTCATGATTCGGAAGAGGGAGATACCAGCGGCTTTCATGGCCAACAATTCGTTATTTTCACCCATATCGCCAAAAGTCATGATAGAGGCGAGTAGCATGGAGAGAGGAAGTGCCATTGGCATCAGCATGGCAATGGTATAGGTCAGAAATTCAACGATAATCCCGAACTCCAGTCCTTTCCCCACCAGATCGTCGAGGTAAACCCAGAGGAACTGCATCAGCAACACGAAGAGGCTGATGACCAAAGTGACGAAAAGCGGCCCAATAAAACTCCGGATAATATAAAGATGTAATCGCTTCATGAATTCATTTTCGGAAACGAGTACAAAACTAAATCTTTTTTGGGATATCTAATCAAATGATCAGGAACCCGTAGCCAGTTTCAAACGATTAACGGAAGAGTCCCATAAATTAATCGCGTCGGCACGATCCTCCTCCTCCACCTCATCAAGGATCAGCAAGGCCAGATCGCCGGTAATCTCATCGGTAATAATCCGAAACTCAAATTCATTTGACAGCTCGTTGTCAATCCATTTGAAGCGTGCACACTCGTTGACTTTAGAAAAGACCAATTCAGCCTGATGTTCCGATTTATCCCAAATAAAGGTATATTTCTTTCCTTCCAACAAAACATTATCGGCAAACCATTCAGCTAAACCCGATGCTGTACTGATTCGCGAATAAAGCAGTGCGGAGGAAGTCTTCAGGGGATATTCCAGTTCAATCTTCATCATTCAGGTTAATTTTTGGAAACAATCAGTTGGAACAACAACTCTGTTTTGTTGCAAAATAATATTTATTTTGACGATTGCAAAGCCTGCGGGACAAATCTTCAAAATAAAAAATCACTTTTTTTTGATTCAGGTATTGACAGAAAAAAGAAAGGTGCTATATTTGCACGCTCAAACGGGGAAACGTTCTTCCTTCAATGGCGAGGTAGCTCAGCTGGTTAGAGCGCATGATTCATAATCATGAGGTCGCCGGATCATGCCCGGCTCTCGCTACAAATTAAAAACACTTGCACATTAATTTGTGTAGGTGTTTTTTTGTATAACCCTGGGGCCGAATAACTTCACAAACCCTAAAGAGACGGTATCCCAACAGATTAGTCATTATTTTCAACATCCTCAACCTTCAGATTGCAATAACTAAGGCTGGTCCCCCACCTATTTTTGGGAAAGACCGATTCTCCATCATTTCCTGCCGCATCCATACGATATCCCATGTTGACCAGACAAAACACTGTGTCAGTTTCCATCAAAAATTATTGGTAAACTGTCAATTGCATGATATACACCTCAATAAAAAATATTCAGGAGTTTTCCTTCAGACAAAATATTTATAAAACAAAAAATTAAAAGGACAGTGTTAAATAATCTTTAATTTTTATAAATTTGTTAGGAACTAATTTACCAAAACAATGAACCCGCTTATGAATACTACTGACCAGGAGCTTGCTCTTCGGATCAAGACGGGAGAAAAAGAAGCCTTCCGTGAGCTATTTAATAGGTATGCCCCCCGGATATTCAAGTTTGCCTTTTCGTATTTAAAAAACAAAGATGACGCCAAAGAATTAATACAGAATGTTTTTCTGAAGATATGGGAGAAACGCGATTTAATCGATCCGAAACAAAATATTAAAGCGTTTATTTTTACCATCACGGTCAATATGATTTATGATTTTATCAGGCGAAGAAATATTGAACATGCATTTCACACCTATACCCGGTTAAATCAAACAGAGAACGAGAATCAGCCATGGGATTCCATCGTATATAATGAGATGCACCAAACACTTTCCAATTTGGTGACCCACTTGCCAAAACAGCAGCAAGAGATCTTTAACTTAAGTAAGATGGAAGGATTGACAAACAATGAAATTGCCCAAAAAATGGGGCTTTCAAAACGGACCGTTGAAAATCATTTGTATCATGCCGTTTCATATTTAAAACACAATCTCAAATATGAATTGCAGGTGGCCCTTCTTTTCGTATGCTCGACCTGCTGCTAAAACTGACATCGATATCATTAGAGGGTGTCTGAAAAATCATCCGAAACTTACTCTTATCCTCAAATCAGAATCTGCTTCCCGCAAATTCTGATTTGAATGCCAATAACTACACTAAAACCCGCTTGATCCGGGACAAGACATCTCTCCACTATGCATCTGATTATCAGTCAAAATAACATCCAATTCTTTAGATACTGCCCATCATTTTCGTAGAACAGTTTCTCGCCGGGACAAATCCCTTACTGGAATTATCTCTCGTAGCCTCATTGAGCCTTTTCTTTTTGGGTTCGACTCAAACTATACCTTCTTGCCCAAAACTTTCTTGGGAAGAAGTGTAGCGAAAAATAAATTTCAACCAGGAATCAGTTACAAGAACGATACGGGACAATTGTGTTTCAGGAAAAAAGAATTGTCCTGTCCAGGGAGAAAAATTATCTAAATTAAAAATGTTAAAAAAAACTAAAAACCCTTTGAGTAAATTCAAATACCAAACCGTATTACATGCAATTAAAAACTAACTGAATCATTACTTATAAAAAAACCAAATGAAGGATCCAATCCGGGACATAATAGAAAAAGGGAAAACCAGAAATTGCAGCAGTAGCGAGGAGCATGAGATGTTTGCCCTTTTTCAGCAATCAGACATCGAATATAAAGTAAAAGAAAAGTTACTGGAAGATTTGATGTCTGAGACACCTGTTTTACGAAACGAAGCTACTGAATCCCGGGAGTTCTTCTTCAGCATCTGGACCAACATCTGGTCGATCATTGAGAAAAAAAGGGACCAACTAAAGAACAAAACTATTAATCTAAAGAAGCTTCTGACGTTAGCCGCCTCAATAATTGGAGGTCTGATCATCGGCATACTTGTAAATCTCCACAGAATTGACTCCACTGAACCAATGTATTATATCGCCCATGCTCCTAAAGGATCAGTATCGGAGGTCGTTTTACCGGATGGTTCAACCATTATTTTGAATGCCGATTCAAAAATAAGATACAATATTGACGGGAAAGATGGTATTCGTGAAGTTTACCTGGAGGGAGAAGCGTGGTTTGATGTAGAAAAGAACAAGGAAAAACCATTTTTGGTACACACACCGCTTTACGATGTCCAAGTAACCGGCACACAATTCAATGTTAAAGCATACGGTAGCGACAATCTTTTGACGACTACCCTGGAAGAGGGACAGATCACACTTCAATCGACCGATAATTTCAGGCTGGCCAAGGATATAATCATCAAACCGGGAGAACAAGCGACCCTGAACAAGGATTCAAGGGAATTAACCGTTAAAGAAGTAAATCCCAAGTGGTACACCTCATGGAAGGACAACAAACTCATTTTTGTCAATATGAACCTGAAAGACCTGGAGGTTCTTTTGGAAAGGAAATATGGAGTAAATATTGATATTAAGGACAAGGATCTACTCGATTTGCATTTTGACGGAACCATAAAAAACGAATCGATTCTTGAGTTTTTGGAAATCATACAAAAAACATTACCTATTAACTACAGGATTAATGGACAACAAATAGAAATAACTAGCAATAACTAAATATTAGGAGGGAAAACTATGATGTAAACCAACATTTAAAAAAAGCCGGAAGGTGCGGCAACACCAACCAGCTTAACTGTTTTGAGATTTTTGGTTTTTTAATGTATTACCAGTAACTATTAATCAAAACTTCCAAATTTATGAAAAAAAAATGTATGGGCACTTTTCTGCACAGCAGAAAGTTAAAGAGTATGTTACTAATGATGAAACTTACCATCGTACTGTTTTTGGCAGGGGCGATGCAAGTTTCAGCTTCAGTTTACTCGCAGGCCACTAAATTCAATTTTAAAGTAGAAAAAAAACAGATTGTAGATGTGCTTAAAGATATAGAAGGATCGAGCAACTTCCGGTTTTTCTATATTCGCGAACAGGTTGATGTTGAACGGCAGGTTACTATAAATGCCAAAGAGGCCACCGTGGAGGAAATTTTGGATGAGATTTTTTCAGGGAAAGGAATCACTTACAAAGTAATGGATGATGATTTAATCGTATTAAGTCCTGAAAAAAAGTCAACGGAATCCAGTCTCGTTTCAGGCCAGCAACAAAGTAAAATTGCAGGAACCGTAACCGATGATGGTGGTCAGCCTCTTCCGGGGGTAACCGTCGTGGTTAAAGGCACCACCCAAGGCACGATTACAGATGCCAACGGAAGGTATTCATTATCGGATGTTGCCAAAGAAGCCACGCTCATTTTCTCATTTGTAGGGATGACTAGCCAGGAAGTTCCGGCAGGCGGAAAAACACAAATCAACGTAACCTTAAGAGCCAGCTCCATAGATATTGAAGAAGTTGTAGCCGTAGGTTACGGTGTTCAGAAAAAAAGTAATGTAACCGGATCGATCGCTTCAGTTAAAAGCGCCGATTTACAAAACCGTACGACAGTTGATGCTGCTCACGCGCTGCAAGGTAAAGCCGCAGGGGTTCAGATTGTTAATGCCTCAGGAGCTCCGGGAGCCACGGCTTCCATCCAGATCCGCGGTTATTCTTCGAACGCCAAAACCGATCCTTTGATAATCGTTGACGGGTTAAAAGTCCCGAATCTTGACTATCTGGATCCTGAAAACATCAAATCGATCGAAGTATTGAAGGATGCGGCCTCAGCTGCTATATACGGGATTGAAGCCGGTAACGGGGTTATCCTGGTAACGACTAAGTCGGGAACTTCGACCAAAGGTCAGGGCAGGATATTCTACAATTATCAACATACCTCCCAAAAGATTGCCAATCTGCCCGATCTGCTGAATGCACAGCAGTACATGGATTATGTTTCCACTTCAGGCGCTGTTGCGATGGCCGATTTTCAATATGATGGAGTAACCAATACTTATTGGGCTGACCACATGTTTGAAACCGGATCAATGCCCCGCCATACGATAGGGTTTGAGGGTGGTACCGACCGTGGCAATCTTTATGTCTCTCTGACCTCAATGAACAACAATGGGATCATCACCGGCGACAAAGATATTTACGAACGACTGACCGGTCAAATTAATGCCGATTACAAAATAAAAGACTGGCTCTCTATAGGTATTACCACATCTATCGACAAATCAAAAGAGAGTAATGTATCAGAAGGGCAAGGGGCTAACGTCAGTTTGTTTGGCTCCATCATGCTCTATGACCCCATCACTCCCTGGACGTATACTAAGGGACAGGAACCTGCCCGAATTAAAACATGGCTTTCTCAAGGATATGCCTTACCAACGGATGAAAATGGCAATGTTTATGGCGCTTCAATATTCAGTGGAAACACCCTGATTTGGCACCCGGCCATTATGCGCGACAGAACCGACGGATTAACAAAAGATTTCAATATCCGTGGAACAGCTTTTCTTAACCTCACTCCGATTAAAGGTCTGACCCTGACTTCACGTTTAGGCTATCGTGCAGGATATTCTCAGAATTCAACTTACAACTACAAATTGTTCGTTAATGCAACAGCCAACCAGTCAATGACCATTAACGGACGTTCAAGCAACAACCTTTACTATCAGTGGGAAAATTTTGGCACTTATGTGTTCAAAATCGCCCAACATGATATCAATGCCATGGCAGGGATGTCGTATCAGAGTTACCAAAGCGACTTTGTTTATGGTAACGCAGACAAACTGTCCATTGATGTTCCAAATTTCCGCTATTTATCTAACGCCAGTAATTCGACAGGAATGTCAATCCAGGGACAACCCTGGGAAAGTGCCAATATGTCTTATTACGGACGACTTGGATGGTCTTACAAAGAAAAATATAATGTTCAGGGTAGTTTCCGTGCAGATGCCTATGACACATCAAAACTCAGCAAGGATCAACGCTGGGGATACTTCCCCTCTGTTTCGGCTGGATGGAACATTAGCAACGAATCTTTCATGGATGATATTAAGGCGAAACTTAACATGTCGACCCTGAGGCTTCGGGCCTCCTATGGGGTAAACGGAAACGTCAATGCATTAGGCAATTACCAGTACAGCACCACTTTGGCTACAGCAATCGCTTACGGATATGACTTTGGCAGCGGAGGCGGTCAACTTACAGGGACCTATCCATCAAGCCTTTTACCGAACCCTGAAATAAAATGGGAAACAACACGTCAGGTTAACATTGGAATGGATGCCCGCTTTATGAGAGATCGTTTAAGCGTTGGACTCGACTGGTACAATAAAAATACAGTCGACCTGTTGACCAGCACCACCGCTCCGGCCAACACAGGAGCATCGAGCGTTTATGTCAATGCCGGCAAGGTGAACAATAAAGGTCTCGAAGTTGAACTCGGATGGAAAGATGAAATTGGTGATTTCAGTTACAGCATCAACGGTAATATTGCCACCTTGAATAATAAAGTTACCGAAGGTACTTCAAAAGACCGGGTAGCTGGGTCTGCTGTCTGGACTGCCGGGACAGTAACCTATTTCGAGGAAGGATATCCTTTGTGGTACTTACGCACTTATGTGATTGACCACATCAATCCTGAAACCGGGGCTGCTGTCTACAAGGATTTTGACAACAACGATGTAATCAATTCGGATGACCGGACAATGACCGGAAGTGTTATTCCCGATTATACTTATGGGCTCACCGTTAACCTTGCATATAAAAATTTCGACTTAACGGTTTACGGAGCTGGCGTACAGGGTAACGAAAAGCTGTTTGCACTGAACCGTGGCGACTACCCGCAGGCCAACACCCTGTTGGAATTTTATGAAAACATATGGACTCCGACCCATAAGGACGCCAAATATCCGAAACCGAACTACTTTGACCAGAACTACAAAGTTTCGGATGCTATGGTATTTGACGCATCTTTCTTTAAAATCAAGCAGATTCAGCTCGGATACAATGTTCCGAACAGTATCCTGAAAAAAGCAAAGATCGCTGGTTTACGAGCTTACGTTTCACTGGACGATTGGTTTACCTTCACGAAATATCCTGGTCTTGACCCGGAAACAAATGGTCTGGATACTTCCATCTCCTCCCTTGGTATAGATTATGGAAATTATCCTATCTCTAAGAAAGTTGTATTTGGTGTAAACGTTTCCTTCTAAATCTAAAAACAACATGACTATGAAAAAGTATTTAATAAAAATATCAGCGCTTCTGTTGGGACTGACCATTACCTTATCCTGCAATGAGGAACTTCTCGACATTCCGCAGAAGAGTGTGCTCGCATCGGATACGTATTATCAAAATGCAACTCCGGCAGATGCTGAAACGCTTATCGCAGCGATTTACGATCAGTATTATGATCAAATAGAAGGTGTAATACCACAAATTTTCCTGGATGTTTTAAGTGATGACCATTATGCAGGCGGCAATTCATTTGCCGACGCGGCCAATCAATTTCAGGAAGCTTCCAACTTAATTATTAATTCCACCCAGGGTAATCTTAATACGATGTACACCAACGCCTACAAGATTATCTACTGTGCGAATAACATTATCGAAAAGATACCTGAAAGTACCGATCCCAAGATCGTACGCGTAAAAGCTGAAGCTAATTTTTTCAGGGGTTTAATGATGTTTGAATTAGTCCGTTGGTTTGGAACTCCACCCTTTGTAGACCATGTTCTTGCCAAGGACGAATATTACCTTCCGAACGGCGATCCGAAAGAGATTATTACCTGGAGTTTGAAATGTATGCAGGAGGCCGCGGATGCTCTTCCTCCCCTCTCGGCTATGGGTCAGCAGAGAGCCTATGGGGCACGCGTTTCGAAACACACGGCTCTGGCCTATAAAGGTAAAATCGCCCTTTGGTATGGAACACGGTACAAAGATAACGCCATTCTTGCCCAGGCTGTTGAGCCTCTCAAAACTGTAGTCACTTCAAATCTATATGATCTGGTCGATGATATGTATATCATTGATCGCCCTGCAGGTGACTTTTGCAAGGAATATGTATGGGAGAAAAATGCGGCTGACAACAATGGATATGACTCTAACCAGGCCGGTATCAATCCAATATGGACAAACTGGCGTCCTGAAAACATGACGTTGCCCGATGATGTCTACAACTTAGGATGGGGATGGGATCCGCCGACAGGTAATTTCGGTGATTTCCTCAAGAACCATGAAGGTGGGGTTGAAAAACCTCGTTTCAAATCGACTCTTCACACTTATGAACAGGTTTTGGCCATGTCCTACACAAAAGCTGCCAATCCTCCGGGAACCATAGCTGGCGTTAGCGCCTGCGAAGGCTATTTCCGCTACAGAAAATTATTGTTTGCAGCTGACATCTATAACATTGCCTCCTGGTGGAAGAGTTCAAAGGCCAACGTACATTTCATGCGTTATTCCGAAGTATTACTGATGTATGCAGAAGCTAAATTCCTTGTTGACGCAGATGCCGACGGCAGCGGTTTGGCTGCACTGAACAAGGTTCGTCTAAGGGCACAGATTGCACCACTTACCAGATTAACCCTCCAGGACATCAAAGACGAACGCCGCGCCGAACTTTGGCAGGAAGGTGAACGTTACTTTGACCTTGTTCGCTGGGGTGATGCAGCCACTGCTCTGAAAGACAAAGGCAAAACATGGTACACCTTCTATGGCTATAAAACAGGTACCACCGAGTGGGACATCCAGACCCGGACCGGTTCCGGTAATGGATGGCAGGAAAAGTACAATCTTTTGCCATTCCCGTATGCACAATTATCAGCCAATCCGAATTTGGTACAGAATCCCGGATGGTAACACAGAGTTTTTTATTACTGAATAGTTTTTCCCTTTAAATTACTTAACGCTGTCCGGATTTATCCGGCAGCGTTAAGTTTTTAAAAGGGATTGATAAATCCCCACCTTTCGCAACCGACCCTTTCAAATACCCATAGAAATCGGATGTTTGATCCTTCATTGTTTCCCTGCCCCAAGGCTACCTAAAGAAACAGTATTTTGCAGATTTCCACTGCCAGGTGGACAAACAGGACAAGCCCCATCAAAATCATTATTTCATATCGCGGACAAAGGTTTGCGCCAAGTCGTGCCCTGACTATCAAATTTTCTCTCTGTCATCATCGGATATTCTGTACTGTTTCTGTACATTTTCTGTATTCTTCCTGTACTATAACAGTACCGGAAGAATATCGCTGTTGTATTGAAATAGTTTTTAAAACAATAATCTATCAACCTGAGATCGACTTAAGTCAAACAACATTAATTTGTAAATAAGTCGATAAGACCATTATTTTCAATTTAAGAGCTTTGACGTAACTGATTTCATTCGTTGCATCGGATTCGCCCATTAACAACCTGATAATAAGGTGAACCAGGATAAAACCCGGCAGAATGGTTATCGGTCTATCCGAAGACCCCAAGTGTCCCAAGGTCAATGCAACTATGATCATGCAGTCCTGAATTACTGTATATCGGAGGGATACACAATAAAAAAGACCTATTCTTGCAGTAATCCTGCAAGAATAGGTCTGATAATAGCGAACTCAGGTCATTATTCTGAGTTCGCTATTAAAATAAGAACGGGGCAATATGTGGTTTAGAAATTCCCTGTCAACCCCGTGGTGTTCAGGAAATACTATTCTATTCCGGGCTAATATAAGGGGAAAAGGGCAATGCTACCTTCCGCCTTGTATTTCAGGTTTATAATTCATTTTCTTGTTTGCCCATGCAATAAAATGTTTCATATTCGGGGCATCAGTATGTCCTCCGTCGTGTTGACGCCAGGCAAGCTCGCCCTCCAGCATATCGGTATTGTAAGGAGGCATTACCTCTTTCATGTAATCATTGGAAACACCAAGATCTTTAGCCCCAAGAAGTTTAAAAACGGTTCCTGCTGCTATTGTTGCCATATAACTTCCCTTTTGGTCTAACCACTTTGCATCACCTTTATCGGGTATTCCATAGCTGATAAAGGTCAGTCTGGGAGCACACATCGCGATAAGGCTATGGGAATCGACATGAAGCTGGCTTGCATTTCCAACCCCAAAGGAGGATTCGGCAGCGCCATATTTCATATAATTACCGGCCATCCAGTGGTATTCACCGGTAGCGGTAAGGTTCTCAACAGCCTCACCCCAATTACGACGATGAAGAGCTGCCCCACCCTTTCCGGATGAACCGACCAGTGCGATAGCAAACCGATCTTCAAAAGCCAGCGTTACGAGCGTTGCTTTGCCATATCGCGAGACCCCTTCAATCCCGACCCGCTTTGCATCCACGGCGGGATCCGTTTCCAGGTAATCCAATCCGCGTGCAGCGCCCCAGGCCCAAGCCCGAAGTGAGCCCCAGTCTTCCGGTTTACGCGGTTGTCCCTTGTTCACCAACCCGATAATCCCTCTGGTTAAGCCGGCTCCGTTGTCGGCCTGAATTGATGCAGGGTCGATAAAGGCATAACCCCAGCCTGCGGCGATCAACTGCTGTGTTGAAGGAGGGTCAACATTTGCCTGTCCGCCCATTCCGCCCATGGGAGCAGCTGTTGCGGCGCGGGAAACCGGCGCATAGGCCGGGTATTTTTCAAGGATTGCCTTTACTTCAGGATTACTTTCAGACAGCATTTTTCTGAATGCTTTATTCAAGACTTCAAGATCGCCGGGATTCGGTTGTGCAGGAGCAGGCAGCTCGGCCCTTCCAAACATCATCAGCAACGGGACCGGGCCCTTAACATTTGCCGGAACGACAACGACCATGGAGATATTCACGTCGATGAGCGGATAAGCAGAATTATCGACATGCCCGGTAAGTTTTTTGGCAATAACCGGCGTGAAACCAATCATCTCTCTTTCCGAGATATCTACCGTCCATTTGACTGCAGGAATATTTTCAGGCAGGCGACCATAAACCTCTTTTTCCATGTCTTCCTTGATTTCAGGACGGCGAAGTTTCCACCACATCTCCGGTGTGGTTACTTTTTTCCCGTTTTTCAAGGTTAACAGATCGGGGAGCTCAGGATACGGCGTGGCAGTTGACTCATCATAATTCGCATGATCGGGAGCCGATTCATTGCCGTTTGCTCCCGGACGGAGACGTTTAATTCCTAGCTGATCCATCATATTCTGATGATCCTGCTCGGCAGTAAACTGGACCAGCGGAGGAAATTTTGCTGAGGGACCCGCCTGATTTTGGGCCATCAGCTGGCTGCATAAAACAATTGAGAATAGAAATAAAAACTTTTTCATGATAATGATTTAATTAAGTCAGCAATACGAGAAAAAGACAGAGGCATAAAGAACAAGCAGATTTCTCTAAATAATTTCATACTATTCAATCTACATCAATCTTTTATGCCACTATTTAATATTTTTTATAACCTGAAGCTTACAGACCACCCTGAGACCATCAATTGCAGGGCCTATCACATCTGACAGCTACCTGATTCAATTAATTTTCAACGAGTTTACCGGTTAATGGCTCCTGTGCACCCGGGAATCCAGGACCTGCTGCCCGGGCCGATTTCCGTCCAATCGTCACATCCAAAGCTCCTTCCCTATCCGCAAATTTAAAAATCAGATCTTCAGTGCCAACAGACTCCTCTACAAAACGTGAAGTTAATTCAAGGGTATTGTTGTCTGTCCACGAATAGCTTGATGCAATTCTTATTACGGGTTGCAAAATTGTATAATTGGCATCTCTTGATTTCATCGAACCTGCCCGTGGTGGCGAAAGCAGTGAAGATTGAGATGTCTGGGCATACCCCCAGGAGCCCTTGCCCGCTTTGATTTGAGAAATCTCGGATTCTTTCCTGAGAGTCAGTGTACAAAAACCATTATCAAAACTGATTTTTACCTCTTTTATACCATAGTTGTTTTGCGGGAACGTTATTGTTTTCCCGGAGATTCTTGAAGCGATGGAGGGGGACTCAGATTTTAACAAGGCCGGAGCGATTGAAAGGGATGATTGTTTCTTTTGAAGCTCCTGGTTTGCAACGGGATCAGCCGGCAATGACTTGTCGCTTTTTATTGAGGGGAGCAGATAATTCCATACCAGATCCATTTCTTTTTGGGTGTTCTGGGCATTGGCAGTCAGGACAACAACAGCATCCTGGTCCGGGAGAAGGATCACAAATTGTCCGGCCATGCCATCAAGCCTTACGCTGTTATGTCTGCCTCTCCACATCTGGTAACAATAGCCCTGGAACCAGTCATTAATCGCGGCAGGAACTTTTTCATCACCACCCTTGCTGTCGATTTTAAAGGAAGTTGCTTCGGCAATCCATTCCTTTGGGATCAGCTGCTGACCATTCCATTGCCCCTTCTGCATAAGGAGCTGTCCGAATTTGGCCATATCTTCGGTCCGAAGGCGCAATCCTATCATCCCAAGGTTTATGCCCTGAGGGTTCAAATCCCAATCGATTCCGCGTATTCCCAATGGCTTGAAAATCCTGGGTTGAAGATAATTAAAGAGGGTCTCGCCGGTTACCTGCTGTAAAATAGCAGAAAGCATAAAGGTGGCTGTATTATTGTATCTGAAGATTGTTCCGGGTTTATCGGCAGGCGCTTTTGAGAGAAAAGACCTGATCCAGTCATCATTCTGGCCGCGCCGGGGTTCTGCTTCCTGCCCCGTAGACATCATCAACAGATCCCGAACAGTCATGTCTTTCATATACTGGCTCAAAGTATCGGGAACCGATGCCGGGAAGAAAGAGATCACCTTATCAGAAAGGTTCAAACGCTTTTCATTAATGGCCAGGCCAATACCGGTGGCGGTGAAGGTTTTGCTGGCCGAATACATAATGTGCTTGTAATCTGCACCGTAAGGATTCCACCATCCTTCAGCAATCACCTTCCCATGACGGATAAACATGAAACTGTGCATTTCAACCTTACTGGTATCGACAGCATTAAGGTAATCGATGATAAATTTGGAGGATACCCCCTGAGATTCCGGGGTACTCCTGGGCAAATCCACTTTAGTCTGTCCCGAGGTTAGTATAGAACAGAAGCTCAAAAAGAGGAAGACGGAATAAATCTTTATTTTTTTCATAATAGAAGGTTTTATTAGTAGTAATATTGGAGGCAGTCAAGCATTTACATCGATATTACAACAGGATCGTTCTGAGCAATATGAAACCATTCAAAACTTTCATATTTAATCGATTTCTTAGCATAAATGAAACCATAAAAATACTAAAAAGCAAATAACATTCACAAGACCGAAAGTTCTCAAATATCAAGTAATCCAATCCTTTGTAGGAAACAATCAGTTAGGAATGGGAAAGACAAATGCCGTATTCTGAAAGTTTACTATACAGCAGCTCTCTTTTCACTGGTTTAATTAAAAAAGCATTGCAACCCGATTGCTGTGCATATTCCTTTTCTTTAATGCCAGAGTAAGCGGTAACCGCAATAACGGGAAGATCTTTCCGGTAAGCTTTAATCTGCCGGGTCGCTTCAAACCCGTCTACTTCGCCGATTTTCAAATCCATTAGAACCATATCGATTTCAGGCTGGCAACGGCAGCATTCAATAGCGTCGGTTCCGTTTTTGACATGAATCAAATGAATATTCGGGTGTTTAAGCAGGATATTGAGATATTTATAATTAATATCGTCATCTTCCACAACAAGAAGCGTGTGGCTTCGGTGGTCATCAAGACGATCCGTATTAATGAGTTCCTGCCCCCCGATTGGAAGGGCTACTCCCGGAAGTGAGAAATAAAATGAGGTGCCCTTATTTTTTTCGGAGGTAAACCACATTTTACCCCCCAAAAGATCGCTGATACCTTTGGCAATGGTCAACCCTAAACCGCTGCCTTCATGACCCCGTGTCGTGGTAGAATCCTCCTGCATGAAGTGATGGAAGATCTGATCATTGTTTTTTTCATCAATGCCCACGCCGGTATCATTCACATTAAAGAGGATTGAATTATCCTGAAGAACAAATCCAAGGGTAACAGATCCTCCTGAAGTAAATTTCACTGCATTATCGACCAGATGATTCAGAACCTTGGCAATCAAACTCCTGTCGGCATTGATTATTGGATTAGAAATTATTTCAGGAACGAGTGTTGTTAGCGTCAATCCTTTTGATTTGCACGGTCCTTCAAATTTGTCCCTGACTTGATGAATCAGATGGGCAGGATCGAAATCACTTTTAGTAACCTCAAGGCTTCCCGAATTCAACAGCGCGATATCCATATAATCGGTGATGGTATTGATCAGTCGGTTGCTGCTCCTGTTCATCATTTCGAGGTACTCTTCCTTTTCTTCGGGAAGCAAATCGTATTCGGCCAACATTTGTCCAAATCCCAGTATACCGTTGAGAGGGGTACGGATCTCGTGCGATATGTTGTTGATAAAGGCGGCTTTCAGCCGGTCGCTGGCTTCGGCTTTCTCTTTGGCGATGATCAGTTCTGCATTTTTTTGTTCCAATTCGGCGGTTCGTTCCCTTACCCGTTCTTCGAGCTGAAGATTTTGTTTTTGCAGTTGTTTCTGCAGATAACTAATGAAGAGAAGATTTTTAATACGCAATGCCACCTCGGTCAGGTCGAACGGCTTGGTCAGGAAGTCGGTTGCCCCGCCCGATAAGGCCCGTTGTTTAGCTTCGGGAGTAATATCGGCTGTAAGTACAAGAATCGGCAAATAGGTGGAAGCTGAAATGAGCGAACTCAACTGGTTCATCACCTCAAATCCGCTTAGGTAGGGCATCATCAGATCAAGAAGGATCAACTCTGGTTCGAAGGAGGCATAAAGCGAAATCACCTCCCGCGGATCTGCTGTCGACCGGAAGTTGGTGTAGCCCTGCATCTCCAGCAATCCTTCCAATATGTCGATATTGGCTTGCTGATCATCGACGATCAGGATTGGGGCATTTTTTAGTTGAGCATCTATCATGGTCTGTAAGGTTTCTTTGAAAAGTGATATCCTCAGTTAGTTTCAGCCTGCAATATACTCATCAATTACTTTTAATAAAACAGATATATCCAGGGGTTTTGTCAAATATTTATCAGCACCCGATTTCAACAGCTTATTCATCTGGGTGGACATTGCATCGGCGCTGATAATCACCACCGGGATAGTACTGGTCTCCGGATCCTTCTTTAGACGGGCCAGTACTTCGCTGCCGTGCATATCGACCAGGTTCAGATCAAGCAGGATCAGGTCGGGGCGGTGAGCTATTGCCAGACTTAAGGACTGTCGTCCAAAGGAATTGCATATCAACTGTATGCCAGGTCGATGAGCAGCAATAATCTGTTCCGCCAGTTCGATATTCGGGGCATTATCTTCGATATAAAGAATCGTGCCAACTTTGGGGTGAGAGGAGGAAGAGAGTTCACCGGACGATCCAACCTCTGTTCTTTGTATTTGCTGGTTGGCACTATTGGGTAACTCGATCCAGAAGGTGCTGCCTTTCCCGATCCGGCTTTCTACACCAATCTTACCGCCCATCGCCTCGGTCAGTTTTTTTGCCACCGACAACCCGAGTCCGCTTCCTTCGATGCGTGTCTTTTCAGCACCAATTCGTTCGAAGGGGATAAAGAGTTTAGGCAGATCGGCTTCCGGAATGCCATGACCAGTGTCGGTGATGGCAATACGAATCATCGCGTTCGCGGAGTAACCGGTAGGATGGTGTTCGATCCCGATCGTAACGGTCCCGTTGCTATGGTTGTATTTTATGGCATTGTTAAGCAGATTGATTAGGACCTGTTTCAGCAATTGCCGGTCGGCCCTGATATAAAGCTCATTCGGGATGTCTGAATCCAAATTGATATGGACATGATACGGTAATGACAGGGGTGTGACCAGGTCGATAGTTTCACGAAGGATCCCACCCAGATGGACCGGTTCAAGGGAGAGCGACAATCGTCCGGCTTCGATCCGGGAGATATCGAGTACCTCGTTGATCAGTTCGAGCAAGTGTTTGCCGCTTTTCAGGATATGGCCGACCCCTTTCATTTGCGCGGGGTTCAGTCCTCCCATCTCAAGTAATTGGGCAAAACCGAGGATGGAGTTCATCGGGGTGCGTAGTTCATGACTCATCCGGGAGAGAAATTCACTCTTGGCCAGATTAGCCTCTTCAGCTTCTGTACGCGCCTTTTTCAACTCCTCTTCCACCCTGATTCGTTCGGTGATATCGAGGGTAACAGTCAACAAGCAACGGGTATCGCCGATATAAATAGAATCGGCTGAGAGCAGGCCGGTTTTCAGCTTTCCCTCTTTGCTCTGCATCCTGATCTCCATTTTTCGCACCTCTTCTCCCCGATCTAAACGGCTAATGATCTTCTCGCGAAGTTGATTGTCGGGTAAAATATGCAGTTCACGGTTGGTCTTCCCGAGAATCTCGCTGCGTGTATAGCCAAAGTTCTCCAGAAAGGCGTTATTAACATCAATAAATTCGCCGGATATGAAGTTGGAGACGGCCATCATCGCGGGACTGGTCTGGAAGGCACGGGAGAATTTCTGTTCGGAGAGCTGAATCTGCGTCATATCCTTGCTTACGCCGAAGAGGACCGGAGTTCCGTTCCAGAACCCAGGTTTTACTCTTGTTTCGACCGGGATCTGTTGCCCCGATTTAGTGACCAGTGGTATGGCGCAATGATCGGTGTCACCGTTCAGAATATGAGCTATTGTCTGAAGTACCTCTGTTTTCCGTTCGTTGGGATGAAGGATATCTGCCGGATGCCCGGTCAACTCCTGTCCTGTATAGCCCAAGCGATTTTCTGCTGTTTGGTTGAAATGAAGAATTCTAGATTTTGTGTCGAAGACCCATAGAAAATCGTCGATCGTGTTGAAGAAGGTTTCATAATTCTGACGGGTCTGTTCCAACCGGGTTTCGATCCGCTGGTTGTTCAACAGACTGGCCAACATACTGCTCCAGACCTTCAAGATATTGATTTCAGCAGGTTTGTATTCACGGTAAGCAGAGACAGAGTCGAGCCCGACGAAGCCAATCAACTTCTGATCGAACAACAACGGCATCGCGATCAACGATTTTATCCCTTGCGGTTCAAGGATTTCCCGTTCAGCGCTCCAGTTTTCAGGTAATTCGCCGACCAACGGGATGATGATATTTTCGTGGTGCCGCAGGGTCTCCATCCATTGCGGAAAAATTTCGTTGGGAATATGTTGCAGACTTCCGATTTGGGGAGTGATTCCCTCGTTACACCACTCGAAACTATTGGTCATAGTGTCGAGATCCGTATCGAATTCGAAGATATAGGCCCGATCGGCGGACAGCGACTGACCTATACGACTAAGCGCCAAACGAATGGCGGCGTTAATCTCCGAACGGGTCACCCCGGTCAGTTTCGGAGCGAGTTGGAGCAGCTCTTTCTCGAAATCGGCGGCCCGTCTCTGATCGGTGATATCCCAGTTGGCCCCGATCATATGAACCGGAGTCCCGTCGCTGGCACGCTGAATGATAGCCATTGCCTTGATAAGGCGGAACGAACCATCGGGCCAAACGACTCTGAACTCAGTGTCGTACTCCGCTTCCCCGGTGAGAGCCCGTTGAAACGCCGAAACAGAGCGTTCAAGATCGTCAGGATGAAGGATGGTCTGCCATGTCTGATAATGGCCATCGAATCGTTCCTCCTGTACCCCGTACATCAGAAACATCTGTTTGTCCCACAACAGGTAGTCGTTGGCAATGTCGTAATCCCAGACTCCCACTTTCGCAACCCGCAAGGCTAACTTCAGGCGGGTGGACATCATTTCCAGGTTCTGTTCGGCCAACCGGCGGATTTCCATCTGCTTCATCAGACTATCATTGATCTCGGCCAATTGGGAGGTCCTTTCGGCGATCCGCTCTTCCAGCGTGGCATTGAGGTCGCGGATCTCCTCTTCGATCCGCTTGCGTTCGGTTATATCGTTGACCAATACATGACGGGCTTCATGCCCGTTATAGATAATTGCATGTGAAATAATTTCAACCTGAATGATTTCACCGTTTTTCTTTAAGTGACGCCATTCCCCTGCCGAATTAAGTTTCTTTTCGGTTTGATCTAAATCAGCTAACAACGCCGTTAAATCCTCCTGCGGTCTGATCTCTTTCAGGGTCATTGAGAGGAACTCTTCCCGGCTGTAGCCGTAATGAAGAATTGCGGCATTGTTTATTTCCAGAAATTTGAGGGTCGTAAGATCGTATATCCACATTGGCTGTGGATTGTTAATGAACATGAAACGGTATTTCTCTTCGCTCTGCTTTAAGGTCTCTTCAATGCGTTTTCGTTCAGTGATATCCTGTTTAACAGCCATGTAGTTGGTAATAACCCCGTCCTGATTGTGAACCGGAGAGATATAGATACTCTCCCAGTAGAGTTCGCCGTTTTTCTTACGGTTCATCCATTCGTTGTGCCAATCCTTTCCTTCCTTCAGGTTTCGCCAAAGATCGGCGTAAACCGATCGTTCCGTAAGCCCTGATTTCAGTAAACTGATACTTTTGCCAGCCACTTCACCGAAGGTGTATCCGGTAACAGACTCGAAAGCCTTATTAACATATTCGACCCGAGCCTCGGGATCGGTGATCACCGTGACAACCGGACTCTGTTCGATGGCCAGTGAGAGTTTTTTAATCTCGTTTTCTCTTTGCCTCAACTCGGTAAAGTCGCGGACAAATTTCAGCACCTGTTCCTTTCCAAGCGGTACCAGGCGGGCCTCGAAATAGCGGTCCCCATCATCTTTTTGAACCGAGTAGTCAAACGTAATCAGCTCCTGCCGCTCCAGGCATTCAGCGATTTTTTGCAGGTGAAGTTGAGCGACGGCCGGACTAAATACCTCATTCACACTGACCCCTATTAATTTATCGAACGGATAGAGCAACCTTGCGTTTCTTGCGTTAAAAGCCTCCAGGTAGGTTCCCTGACAGTTGGTAATAAAGATCAGGTCGGGAATCGCATCAATGATGGCACTCATCCTTTCGTTTTGCTGACGGAACTGCTCCTCATCCAGTTTTTTCTCGGTAATGTCGACATTAATCCCTCGTAATCCAACGATAGTTTGCCCCTCAAAGACGGGGACAATATTATTGGTAAACCACCGGTACTCGCCGTCGGCCCTGAGCATTCGGAAGTCAAAGGTTAAAGCCTGACCTGATTGAGCAATTTGATCTTCGCCCTCATTAAACAGCTTTAAGTCATCGGGATGAACATGATCAAGAACATACTGATAATCCGGGACAATCTGACCCTTCTCCAGTCTAAGCAAGCGGTACATACTGTCGGACCATGTAGTGCTGTTATTTCTGAAGTTGTATTCCCAGCTTCCCATTCGGGCTATTTCCTGGGCATAATTGAGATTGGCTTCGCTTTGACGCAAGGCCTCTTCCGCCGCTTTTTGTTCGGTGACATCGTTATCGGCGCCGCGATAACCCAAAAGTATCCCACTAGCCCCAATGACCGGGCTTCCGTTGGTTAAGACAAGGATCTTACTTCCATCCTTCCGTATTAAGGGGTTCAGGAAGTTTCGGAAGCTTTCCTTCCGGGTAAAGTAGTTCAGCGCCTCGCTTTTCAATTCCTGGCACTCTTCCGAAGGGAAGAGATCATAAAAGGACATTTTGCCAACCATATCTTCGGGGGAGTATCCCCATACCCGTTCGGAAAGCGGGCTGACATAGGTGTAAAGCCCGTTCTGATCGACCTCCCAGATCACGGTATGACTCTCTTCGGCAATCTGGCTGAAGCGCTCCTCGCTTTTTTTAAGCTCTTCCTGAATTCTCGTTGCTTCCGTGATGTCCTGTTTGATGGCCAGGAAATGAGTGATCTGTCCGGCAGGATCGATGATTGGCGCGATGGTGGCCGCCTCCCAATAGAGCCCGCCGTCCTTCTTTTTGTTATGGAAGGTTCCTTGCCATGTATTCCCGGCGGTAATGGTTTGCCAAAGCTGTTGGTATTCCTCCGTCCCGATCTCTCCCGATTTTAATACCCTTGGATTTTGGTGTTGCAGCTCATCAAGGGAATAACCTGTTGTTTCGCATGCTTTCGGATTGGCATACTCGATCGAACCATCAGGATCGGTGATCACGATGCTGACCGGGCTTTGCTCAACGGCTTGAGAAAGCTGGCGGAGTTGTTCTTCCGCTTTAATCCGCTCGGTAATGACCTCCGAGAAGAGGAATATACCGCCGATCTCGTTTCGATTATTATACCAAGGATGGATTTCCCAGCGCACCCAGTCCATGGAACCATCGGAATGGATAAATTTATCCTGTTCCGATCGAATGGTGGCTCCTGCCAGGCATTGTTGATGAACCTTTTTCCAATCCTCGGGAATATCAGGAAAGATTTCGTAATGCAACTGACCTATCAGATCCGCCTGACCTAACTGATAATCGGTGAGGTAACGTTTACTACAGGCCATATACCTCATCTGCTGATCGAACATGGCAATAGCCGCGGGGGCATGTTCGACAAATATTTTCAAGGTTTGCTGACTGGACTCCAGTAAAGCCTGCGCCTCCTTCTGTTTGGTAATGTCGATCAGTACCCCTTTCCCACCCACGACCCTGCCATCTTCCAGCATGGCTTTCGAAGAGGAACGTATCCAGCAGATCTTTCCCTCTTTGGTAATATAACGGTATTCCAGGGAGGAGTAGTCCTGCTGCCCCAGCATTGCAAAAGCTTCTGCAAGAATAGCCCGGTCGGCGGGATAGAGGAAATCGAAGAAATTCTTTCCGATCAATTCATCCGGACGATACCCGACCACCCGCTCAATGGCGGGACTCACATATTTGATCAACCCGGAAGAAGAAACCTCATAAATTACATCATTGATCGATTCCACCAGGTTACGATAGAGCTCTTCGCTTTGACGAAGTTGCTCTTCAGCCATCTTCCGATCGTGGATATCGATAAGGATTCCTCGTCCTTTGATAAGCTGACCGTTCTCGTAAACCGGGTTGGTGGAGGAGCGTGCCCAGCGCAATTCCCCGTTCTTCGACAGGTAACGGTATTCCAGAAATTCATATTCTTTCTTTTCGAAGCGCGAGAATTTATCGATAACCCCCTGGCGGTCTTCTTTACAGATGAACTGCCAAAAAGGTTTACCTGTCAGCTCTTCGGGACGGAAACCCAGGAAACGCTCGATGGATGGACTCACAAACAAGACAGTCCCCTGCGGCGACACCTCGTAAATAACGTCTTTAATGTTCTCGACGATATTACGGAAGAGCTCTTCGCTTTGAGCCAGCCGCAGTTCCGCTTCCTTCTTCTCGGTAATATCGATCAGGGTACCTAACCCGCCAATAAAACGATCGCCCAGAAATTTTGCTTTTGTTGAGAGTCGAATCCACCGCACACAACCATTTTTATCGTAAATCGAATATTCATGTTGAATCTCTTTTTTGAAGGGGAGCTCACCGAATCGCTGAGTGAGCAGCTCCTCGCTTTCCCCCATCACTGTGCGGAAATTCTTACCCACCAATTCATGGTCGCGAAAACCCAAAACCTTTTCGACAGAGGGGCTGACAAAGAGGATCGTACCCTGCTCATCGATTTCATAAATCACATCATTGATGTTGTCGATCAGGTTTTGATAAAGATCGCGGCTATGTTCCAGCGCGGCGGTTTGTTCTTTTTTAACAACAAAATTGCCCAGTTTATGTGCGACAGAGAAGAGCAGCTTTTTTTCTTCGGGAAGGAAAACGGTTTCAGTGTTGGGCAATTGCAGATCGGGATAGGCTACCCGGATCCGGCCCATGGTTTGCTGATTTACAACAATTGCCTGCTCCAGCATGGTTATCCCTTCCCGGAATCCGGGAGTATCAACACGGATGTCGCGGATTTGCAAAGAAGCATTCGCCAAAGCAGGATACTGAAAGGCTGGTAAAAGTAAGTTCGCAATTTTCACAACGGCTTCTTCTACCGATAGTTCCTCATTGCTAAGCAGAAGGGAGATCTGGTCACGGCAGTTGAGCTCTTTCAGTCGTTCACGAAGGTCAAATTCTGTTTTTCTCATCGGGATGCCGGATAAACACGTTGATGTCCCCTCTTCTTTGTGAACATTTACTTTCAGCAAACGGAGTTCTTCACGTAACGATTCTACCTCTGCAATCAGCTCCTCTTTCGATTTCGTATTATACGACATAAGACAATTAAATAACAGATTATTGGTTAGTACTGCCGGAAATATTTCAGATAGAAAAATAGTCTTTTATTTTTACTATCAGCAACAATCACCGGAGTATTTCGCCAAATGAGTTTTTAAACATTATCCTCCGTATTCCCTAACCCATCCGCCTCTTGTCTTTTTCAATTCCTGTTCATCAGCTATCGTTGATTTTTTGCCGGTTTTCAACAGCCAGGACTTACCGTCCGGGGATATTTCCACCGAACATGAGAACAAGCAAACCAGGCAGTATTAGCTTTCCAATGGACCGCAGATAAAACAACACGTACAGACCGGGTCTGTCAACAGGAAAACCCCCCAGGCTCTCCATCCGGGAATCAACCTGAAGATCAAAAAGATGCCATTAGTTTAAAGATACAACAGACGGATTGACCAGACTGGATGACTCGAGTGACAGGATGGGATCAAACGATGATTAAACAGGATCGGTTAAAGGCAAAGAACCCGGGTTTCATTTTTAAATATTTTAACATTTTTAACATCTATTTTTCAACCCTTCTTCGCCGCAAAGAGGCTGAATTGACTATCTTTGAAGCTAATTTATTATTAAATAAAAATAGACTACAATACCATTTTTCCAATTCGTTCATTTAATCAACATTTTTTGCTTATGAAAAAAAGATTTCTAAAGAGAATTCTGATAGGGATCGCCGGGATTGCATTTGTATTTATGCTTTCGGCTGCCCGGACAGGAGAACCAAAGGAACAGGTAACAAAACAGCCGGTGTACCTGAACACAGCTTATTCTTTTGAAGAAAGGGCTGCCGATCTGGTATCCAGGCTTACCCTGGAAGAAAAACAAAGTCTTTTGGGAAACAGTATGGCTGCGATCCCGAGACTGGGAATAAAATCCTATAATGTATGGAGTGAAGCTTTGCACGGTATCCTGGGTGGAGCCAATCAAAGTGTCGGGTTGTCGGCTCCAACCTCATTCCCGAACAGTGTGGCCTTAGGCTCAAGCTGGGATCCGGCCCTTATGCAACGCGAAGCTTCCGCGATTGCCGACGAAGCCAGAGCCATCTTCGCGACCGGGACAAAGGGACTGACCTACTGGTCGCCTGTGGTTGAACCGATCAGGGATCCCCGCTGGGGAAGAACAGGGGAATCATACGGAGAAGACCCTTTCCTTGTATCTCAAATCGCAGGCGGCTTTGTCAGAGGAATGGTTGGCGACGATCCTGACTATTTAAAAGCGGTACCCTGCGCCAAACATTACTTTGCCAATAACAGTGAGTTCGACCGCCACGTGAGTAGTTCGAATATGGATGGCCGGGATATGCGGGAATTTTATCTCTCCCCTTACAAAAAGCTTATTGAAGAAGACAATCTACCCTCGATCATGTCTTCCTACAATGCCGTAAACGGAGTTCCCACTTCGGCCAGCAAATTATATCTCGACACCATCGCCAGAAGGACTTATGGTATGAAAGGATACATTACCGGCGACTGTGCCGCGATCGAAGATATCTATACCGGCCACTATTTCGTTAAAACTGCTGAAGAGGCAACGGCCATGGGTTTAAAGGCCGGCGTTGACTCCGACTGCGGAAGCGTTTACCAAAGAAGCGCCATCAGCGCGCTGAACAAAGGACTGATCACTATGGCGGATATCGACAAAGCCCTCCTGAATACCTTTGTGATCAGGATGAGAACCGGAGAATTTGATCCGGTGGCCAAAGTGCCTTATGCTCAATTCCAGCCCAGTGTTGTCAACTCTCCGGCCAATCGCTCCCTTGCTTTGGAAATTGCGACAAAAACACCGGTTCTTCTGAAAAACAATGTTAGTCTGAAAACAAATAAAAAAGCCCTTCCGGTAAATCTTAACGAGATTAAGAAGATTGCCCTGATAGGACCTCAGTCCGACGAAGTTGAACTCGGGCCTTATTCAGGCCGACCTGCCCAGGAAAATATGATCACCCCCTTTGCCGGGATTAAGAAATATGTCGCAGAGAAAGGCTTATCAACAGAGGTAGTACATAGCTCTGGGGCTAACGCCACGAGCAAGAGCAACCTGCTTTACGTGGTCGCTTTTGAATTAAAGAAATCGAACGGAGCAGTTTCGAAACACGATGCCACAAAATATTCGGCCGCATCCAAAGGAATTACGGTTGGATCAGGTATGGGAACGGTCGAACAGGTACGTACCATCAACGATGGCTCATGGACATCCTACGAAAACATTGACCTTACCGATGTTGACACGATTAGAATAAACTTGAATATCCCTACCGAAGGCGGGATCGTTGAAGTGAGGGTTGGTTCTCCTGAAGGGAACCTGCTGACCTCCTTAAACGCCACTGTTGCAGCCGGGGCTAAATCAGGAGGCGTCTACGGGGGCGGGAGCTGGATGAACGTCAAAGTGAACAAACTGGGCTTTAACGGGCCTCAGACCCTTTACCTGGTCTACAAAGCGCCCGAAGACAAGGAGATTGACAAAGAAACCATTGCAGCAGCAGCCTCTGCCGATGTCGCCGTAGTATTTGTCGGTACCGATGAAAATACGGCCACCGAAGAAGCCGACCGTCTCACCCTGCTGTTACCCGGTAACCAGGTTGATCTTATTAAAGCTGTTGCGGCAGTCAACCCGAATACCATCGTGGTGATGCAAACACTGGGATGTGTTGAGGTCGAAGAATTTAAGAACCTCCAGAATATCCCCGGGATTATCTGGGTTGGATACAATGGTCAGGCACAGGGCGATGCTATTGCGAAGATACTGTTCGGTGATGTTACCCCCGGAGGAAAACTCAACGGGACCTGGTACAAAACGGTTAAAGATCTTCCCGAAATTACCGATTACACCCTCAGAGGCGGTAATGGCAAAAATGGCCGCACATTCTGGTACTTCAACAAAGATGTCTCCTACGAGTTTGGATACGGGTTATCCTACACTACTTTCGAGTACAGCAACTTTAAAATCAGCAAAAGCGGCATCACCCCGCAGGATAAAATTACGGTAAGCGTTGATGTCAAAAACACCGGTAATTACGATGGGGACGAAGTTGTACAGATCTATATGAGGACTCCCGACAGCCCGGCCTCTTTGCAACGCCCGATCAAAAGATTAAAAGGCTTCCAAAGGGTGACTTTGCCCAAAGGCCAGACCAAAACGGTTAAGATTGAGATCAACTGTGCAGACCTCTGGTTCTGGGATCAGGATAAAGATAAAATCACCTTCGATCAGGGAAAATACCTCTTCGAAATCGGGGCTTCCTCCAAGGATATCAAGGGTACTGTAACGGCCAACATGAGCGGCTCCTTCATCCCAACGATCAAAACTGTTGTTGCCGACGGCGGAACGGTCGTCCTGAAAAATGGTTCAACCATCCAGACCAGCGTGACTGCAGCTATGACTGACGACAGTTTTTACGATATCGCCAAAGCCAAAGTTGTTTACACCAGCAACAATACATCGGTTGCAGTAGTCGATGAAAAAGGTGTTGTTACCGCAAAGGGAACAGGTGTTGCCGTTATCACCGCACAGGTCACCATCGATGGCAAGACCGAATCAGGCAGTTATCCGATCAAAGTGATGCCCGACCTGAGTCCTTCTTCAATCATGGTAAACAACAAGGCTATTACCGGTTTCAATCCGGCAACCGGTCAGTACAGCTATCTGATGAATACCACTTCTACCCAGGCCCCTGTTGTTGAGGCTACACCGGCCGATCCGGCTGTTGTTGTTGAAACGCTTCAAGCCAAAGGTGTTCCCGGAACTGCATCAATCACACTGACCGACTATATCACCTTTGACAAAAAAGAGTATTCCGTGAACTTCGGAGTCAAGTCGGTACCTGATGAATTCAACAGCAACACTTTGGGAAAACAGTGGAGCTGGATAAGAGAAAATTCCGCCAACTGGAGTTTATCTAAAAAACCAGGTTCATTGCTTATTACCAGTGGTAAAGGAGATATTCTCTCGTCGAACAACAACGCTGAGAATATTTTACTGCAGAGCGCCAACACCGATTGGACCATCGAAACAAAGATTGTCTGTTCCAGGAAACCTAACGGAATGTCGCAGTATGCGGGAGTTCTTGCTTCGCAGGATGATGACAACTTTGTAAAACTGACCTACAGGGCCGGTGGTTTCAGAGGCAGACCCGGTGAAGCGGGAGAACAACCCGGATCGGTAGAACTGATCGTTGAAAGCAAAGGCGATCAGAATCCAGCTGTAACCATCAGCATGGAAGGCATCATCAAGAGCAACAACACACTGATCTTAAGATTAGTGAAAAAAGGCGACCTTTATACCGCCTTCTGTTCGGCCGATGGTAAGAAATTTGAAAAAGTTGGAACCGCCATCGCCACTTTAAAGGATATCAAAGCAGGCGTGATCGTTTGCGACGGTGTAGCTCCTGCCCGCATGGCCGGCTTTGGAGGACGATCCACCCCGCAAAGCAATCAGCCAACCACTCCTTTCGAAGTAGCTTTCGATTATTTCAAGATCACCAACAGCGGATTGAAATAATTTTGCTTTCTTTAAAATTTAAACTTCAGCATTGCTATTTGTTTATAAGTAGCCAATGCTGAAGTTTTTTTAACACGTTTCCAACATCAGACTGTATGGCTTACATGAAACAGAATGTCAGGATCATTTTAACAGGTAGTTTCTTACTGGTTATTATTTGCGGGTGTTTCTCCTTCACCCGACCTTCCGACACCCCGAATACCGGGGAATCCTCATTTTCTCCGCCTGCATCTTCCCAAAACAAAACCGGTCAGGAGGGTTACAGAGCTGTTGCCAGTTTAGGAGATGGCTTTATTGCGACCGGGTCAGACGGCCGGATCGACTGGATTTCGGAATCGGGTGAGATAACTAAATCAGAAAAATTGACCGGGGAGAAGTTCAACTGCATTCTTTTCGTCAATCAGAAAATAATCGTTGCCGGTGAAAAAGGGACAATCCTGATTTCCGGGCGCGAGGGAGGATTTAAAAAAGTCGACAGCCCAACGGATTATAACATTAACTCAATCACCCTTTTCAGAGACCTGATCGTTGCCGGCACCGATTTTGGCCAGATCCTCATCGGCAATGAAAAAGGGGCGTTCCGCAAGGTTCAACTGTCACTGAAAGGGGACATCGTCTCGCTCGCGGCCGATAATTCAGCCTGTTACGGGGTAACCAGCGAAGGTGAAATCATCTCTACCCCGAATGGAACCGACTGGAATATACTGGACTTTAACCAGAGCTATTCAGGCTTTTACAAGCCAAGTTCTTTTACAAGCGTACTGGTCACTGAAAACCGGGTGGCCGTTGCAGGTCACCATAGCGACGGATCGCCGGTTCTGTTTTTTTCATCGGCAGGCGAAGTCTGGACGGAAAGAGATCTCAACTATACTGATGACCACGGACAGTACACCTTCTTGGAAGATATCCCCCTGGATATGATCTATCACTTTGAAACGGATCAGTTTATACTGGTTTGCAGCAACGGAAAAATAATGACCATACCTTCCTGCTCGCATTGCAATACGCTGGACCAGCTCTCAACGGAAGATCTTAACGCCATTTCCGGGCATGGGAACAAGATCATCATTGTCGGCGAAAACTTCTATAAAAAAGCCGTCACTTTCCCATAAGAATACTTCCCGGCAGGTCAAAGGAAAGGAAAATCGCGAACCGGGATTCTTTACTAATCAGGATGTTCCAAAAGTCCGTCGGCACTACCCGCTAATTTCAAATCAGGATCTGTTTCCCGCGGAATACACTGAATAACCCTGCTTTTTCCGCGAAACTCTGCGCGATCTGCGGGGAAATAATCCTACCGTTTTTAATCCGTCAATCAATTGAAAGACCTACGGAGGTTATTAAATGCCACCCGTAAACTCCGGGGAAATCCTCTCCCAATCAGCTCAATACAAGATCGATTATAAAATAAGTGACCGGGTGACTCCAAGTCACCCGGTCACTTTATCTCACTCACCCGGTCACTTAATCCTGATCTCCGGAAACCACCCCCTGCCCCTCCGCTCGTCCCCGGATCAAAGCCGGGGTTACGCCATGCTTTTTCTTAGGTTTCCGTATGGTTTCTCTTAGGTAGGTAACAGGAACCTTGGAGGAACCTAAGAGGAACCTAGGAGCAACCCCGGAGTTGACCCGACCCGGAACAGGGGGTCGCCTGAGCCTTTCGAAAGCCGAGCCCCCACCCGAAGTGGTCCCAAAAGGGCATCCATTCTATTTTTATCATTACTGTCCGGGAAACTGCAGGAGATTCTTCGCTTCGCTACCAATGACAGAATTAAACAGCCAACATATTAAGGAGGATCTTTGGAAAAACAGGATGTGTGGGCCAGCGCGGTGAGACATGCGACCCCTCTGGGGTCGGGGTTCATTCTACAATTTTCTCTCTATAAACATTCAATCCCTCCGGGATTGCTGGTGTAGCCGATTGTAAATATGACCTCGGAGAGGTCATATGTTTATAGAAAAGGATCTTTATATTCATCACGACCCCGGAGGGGTCGCATGTGAAAAGCCAGCAATTCCCCCTGTCATCATTACATCATGCCTCATTTTTTGGGGTGAGTTCTCAGAATGACAGGGGCGAACTTAATAGTCGGGATTTAATCATACAGCAGTGTATTTTTATGTTATAAATAAAACCGGCTAACCCGATCCGGCTTAAGTCGCCATAACCTAATTCTCACGACAAAATCAGCCAACCGGAGCGTTAATCCCAAATCTCATGTCTTCTGTTTCAGCTTTGCTGCCAACCAGAGAATAGACCCACTTAACAACATCCTATGCAAATAAATAAACAACACCCCCGAAATACACTTTTCATTTATTAAAGTGTACTTCGGGGGTGTTTCAGTTTAAATTAAATCGTTCGCGAACGATTTAACGCAATATTGCTGATTAAAAAGTATATCTCTTCCCAAGGACCAGTTTGTCACCGGAATCATCAACTTCCCAAATCTGGGGTTTGCGGGGACCGTTGCCTTCAACATGGTGAACAATGTATAACCGTTTCCCTTCGAAAGTAGTAAACAACATGCCATGGCCGGAGTTGTCGCCCTTGAAAGCTTCTTTTTCCTGTACCCATGGACCTTTGATACTTCCTGAAGTGGAATAAGCGATACCTTGAGCATAACGATTAACGCCCCAGCTAGACCACAGCATACCGAGCTTGCCGGTCTGGGTACGGAACATCTGAGGGCCATCGGTAACCCATCCCGGCATCTTCAGACCGAAGGTGGCTTCACCGATACTGTTCATTTCTTTGGACCAGTCGGCCTCGCTGGCGCGGAACATGGTAGTAGGTTCTGCGGTGCGGTGTGTCAGGTCTTTGGAGAGCGGCATATAATCCATGGTCCCATCGATTAGCTGGGTCCACTCATGAACGAAAACCATATAGGTGGTATCGTTTTCCTGATAGAGCGTCCCGTCGATGATGTCCCAATCTTCAGGGCCAAGGCAGAAGTCATGCTCGGGCACCAACGGTTTGTAAGGCCCTTCGATGTTATCGGCCACCAACAGCTGGGTTTGGTTTGTTGGCACGTTGTAACGGCGCGGGACGTTTTCAATCAGATTGTTGTGGTCGTTCCAGGTCCCGGCCAGGTAGTATTTATCGCCGAAATAATGAATTTCGGCAGCCGCAACGAAGTTACCGTCCATCCAGGTCCCGGTGAGGTCGATGATCGGGTAAGGGCCGGTCCACATTTTCAGGTCCTGACTCTTGTAGAGACGTCCGCCGGTGCTGGTCAGATAATAGGTTTTGGTTTTCTCATCGGGGAAGATAAAGGGATCGCTCATGGAGAGCTCGTCCAGAGAGACCGTCTGGATTTTTGGTTCAGGACGCGGTGGTCGTGGTGCCGGTCTTTGTTGTCCAGCTCCGGTAACCGGGCGGGGACCTCCGAAATTATTCTGTCCCGGATCGGCAAACGGGGCCTGTTCACCCGGAACAACCTTTTTCTTGACCTCTGTCTGGGACTGAGGCTGTGATTGGGGAGCTTGATTCGAATTGCACGATACCATCGATGCAACTAAAAAAACTGCCAATGAAAAACTAACAACTTTTTTCTTCATAATTCATCTAAGTTTAATTATCAATAATTATTGAGTCATTCAATCTTCATGTATCTGTTCTCTAATATTTCAACAAAACACAGGCACTAATAGTTAAAGTCGGAATGATAGGATTCGGATATGAGGCGGCCCTAAAAACTAGCGCCATATGATTTCCCCCCCAAAGTACGCATCTGTTTTGATTCGGCAAAAAATATTAGTAAAGATCGCTTGTTCTGAACGGAGAAGCCGGTAACCCTTCCTTATTGTACAAATTAGCCCCCTCCGGATTATTGGCCCAGGCATAACGCACGGCAACAGGCTTGCTGACGTTCTCGCTTGAAACAACTATTTTATCGCCGACAATCTTCGCTTTTGCCGGAACGAACCGGTTACTGACATCACAGATCTCGAAGTATTTCAGTTCACCTCCCCTGGCGATCAATCCTCCGCCAATGTTGGAAAATGACAATGTAGCCTGATTGCCTTTAAATTCGGCCGATTTAAATATCGGGCCTGAATAAACCACTTTAGCATCGCCATACGCGACTTTCTGTGCAGCAAGGGCCAGCCGTTCGCCCACCGGTTTTTTCTTCACGGGATGAATATCGTTGAACTCGCCAATATCGATAGTCACGGCCATTCCTGTATTGGGGATATTCAATGCTTTCAACTGGGTCTCACGCAAATAGGCCCAATCGTATTTTGTGGTCTCGAAGTTTTCCTCCACGAAGTTTGGGAGCTGCACGTATAGGAACGGGAAGTCGCCCTGACGCCAGTTCGATCGCCAGTCGCGGATCAGGGCTTTAAATATCTCGAAATGTTCAAAAGCCCGAATAGTGTTCGATTCGCCCTGGTACCAGACCGCCCCTTTGATCGCGTAATTCGTTACGGGGGCCAGCATCCCGTTGAACAGGCCGGTAGGGATTTTCCCGGTAAACAGTTTATCATCCAACGGTTCGGCTACAGCGCCGACCCTGTATTTCCAATTCCCTTCGAGGTTGATCGTATCGCCCCCGGCAATGAGTTGGTAAGGTCTTCCGGGCACGAAGCCGCCATGATGAATAAAACTGGTGATCTTGACCACAATCGTGTTGGGACCCTCTTTGAGAATACTATCCGGCACCTTATAATTTCTAAGGGCATAGAGGGAATTAACCGAACCGATGAACTTCCCGTTAATAAAAACGGAATCGGCATCGGCAATCCTTCCGACTTTCAACAGGGCCTCTTTTCCTGTCATCTTCGCGGGAAGGTTGATTTCTTTTCTGAACCATACACAGCCGTTAACATTACCCGTTTTTGTATTGATCCAGTAACCCGGGACGTGCATGGTTTCCCAATCGGAAGTGTTGAATGACGGATCAGACCACTTAAGGGGGCCTTTATTTCCCAGATCGCTATCTTTCAACAGCTTATTCCAGTTGGCAACCCTTTCGTTGTCCTGCTTATTGATTTTATCCATATAGCCGGGCATCAGGAATCGCTGCACATCCTCATAATAGCGGGGAAATTCTTTTATCCCCTCTTCGCTGATCCAGGCTTCGGCCGATGAACCCCCAACCGAGGCATTGATCAAGCCGATAGGCACTTTGTAGGTTTCGTAGAGTTTCCTGGCATAGAAATAGCCGACCGCCGCGAAACTCAGTACATCCTTGGGATTCGCGCTGATCCATTTCCCTGAACGGAAATCAGTTTCCCTGCTCCCCAGCTTAAATCCCTGCCCCACCATGAAATGCCGGATGTTGGTATTTTCGGAGCTGGCTATCTCTTCGGGGTAGGTAGCGGCGAAGCCTCTCAAACTCCCCATATTGGACTGGCCCGAACAGATCCAGACATCGCCGATCAGGATATCGTTTATTGTGACGGAATTGCTTGCATTGATCTCCATTTTGTATGGACCACCAGCTTTCAGTCTGGGGAGCATCACCTCCCATTCACCTTTTTCATTCGCCGTGGCGTTGTAGGTGGCATCGATAAAACGGACCGAAACCTTTTCGCCGTTGGCTGCCCAGCCCCATATCCGTACATTGGCCTCCCTCTGCAGGACCATGCCATCGCTAACCAGTTTTGGCAATTTCACCTGACTAAAAGAGATCACAGGGATCAAAAGCAAAAGGGAGAGCAGGCTTCTTAGTTTAGCATTTGTTTTCATATCACACATTCTTACTATCTTAAGATTAAACAACCCATCGGGTCGGATTAGCACTATTCGCAGATTTACATCATTTCATCAGCGCCGGATAACCCGGATCGATCGAATATCCGTCACAACAACCGGAACCTCAACAATATCAACCCAATAGGGTCATACCTATTAATGAAGTCCCAATTTATGCGGTATGGCTAAAAATAATAAAAAAATGAAAACTATGTCAATCTCTATCTGCAATTAAGAGAATAACTGAATAGTCAGACAGACCGGCATCAGTAATTCTGGAACAGGTCATTCGCGAAAGCGTCCTGATTTTACCGGGGTTATTTATTTCAAAAAAATAAGCTGATTACTTTTTAATTATCAGAAATTGCGATTAACTTAGGCTATGTTTTTGTTCTTTAAGGAAGAAAGTAGCCACATAAGAAACGACTATGTTTTATCGTTAGGGCTCATTCCCTATTCTGAAGACTAAACGCGATGATTTAACTGAGCCTGGAGGTGCAAAAAGCTCTTCCTTAGTGAGCACTAAAATTAATTGGACTAAAAAACAGTACTTGATTCAGACCAGTGTTGTAAATGGCGAACAGTACAATTTTTTATTAATACAAATTAATTTTAACTTATGAAAAATCTAAGAGGCTTAATGTGTTGCATGGTTTTGTCGTGCATGTTTTCAGGCTATCTGTACTCGCAGGAACCTGCCGTCATCAAAATCGATGTTGACCGGAAAATTGATGCCATTGATCCCAACATTTATGGCGGTTTTCTTGAAGCTATGGTGGCCTATCGCGGCTTGTATGAACCCACATCCCCGCTTGCCGATGCGAATGGATTCAGAAAAGATTTTATCGAACTCATCAAACAACTGAATGTCCCCGTTGTCAGATGGCCCGGGGGCAATTATGTTTCCGGATATAACTGGCAAGACGGGATTGGCCCGAAAGACCAACGCCCGACAAAGCTTGACCTGGCCTGGCATTTCATCGAAACCAACCAGATGGGAACGGATGAATACGTGAAGCTGTGTAAGCTGATCGGGGCTGAAAATTTTGTCTGTATTAACGGGGGCACAGGGACACTTGATGATGCAAGAAACTGGATTGAATACTGCAATTATCCCAAAGGCACTTACTATGCTGACCTCAGAAGAAAGTACGGCAATGAAGAACCATTTAAAGTTAAATACTGGGCTCTTGGAAATGAGATCGACGGGCCATGGCAAATGGGACAGAAAAATGCCGAAGATTATTGTAAGTTTGCTCTGGAGGCAGTGAAACTAATGCAATTGGTGGATAGGGATGCCAAATTTATCGCTTCAGGTGCGTCCTACTATGATGCCGCCAATGGCTGGATTGACTGGAATGATTATGTATTAAAACAAATGGCCGGCAAGGTTGATTATCTCTCTGTTCACAGGTATGCCACTGAAGCTATACCGGGCGATCGGAATACTCATACCTTTGCGGATATGATGTCATTAGGGCTTGATCTGGATAAAAGAATTGAAATTATAAAAGGACAAATCCAGGCGGCTATGGTAAAATCAGGATCCAAAAGGCCGGTCTATATCTCGTTTGATGAGTATTCAGCTTCAGGGGATAACCTCACCGGAGCCTTAGTCCTGGTTCAGCACCTGAACTCTTTTATCAGACATGCCGATATCGTGAAGATGGCTAACCTGACCATGCTGACCAGCCTAGTCGGAAATTCGCCGGAAGGGGATTTTAAAAACTGTATCTTCCAGCCATTCTATCTTTATTCCAACAATTGCAGGGGAACAGCACTCGATGTTTTCACCAGTTGCAAGAAATATGAAAACAAAGTATTTAAGGACATCCCCTATCTCGATGTTACAGCCATCCTAAAAGAGTCGGGCAAGGCAATAGTCGTCAATGTATTAAACCGGAGCGAGACTGAGGTAATTAAAACGGATCTGCAGCTACAATCAGGCAGCTACACCGGGAGTGCGAAAGTTAACGAGATAAACGGCGCAACGCCAACCTCAAAGAACACCAAGACCGAAGAAGCAGTAGGCATAAAAACCAAGGATATCAGCTTTAAGGGCAACACCCTTAGCTACAGTTTCCCGGCACACTCATTCACCCAGATTGAGATCCCATTGAAATAATCTCAATCGGGAAACAACTCTATAATAAAAACGAAAAAGCTAATGCTTATTATTGACATGAAGCGTTGAATGCTATAGAGAACCAAGACAAATTAAAGGTTAATTGAAGCCGATTCAGTTAACCTTTAATTTTATAGTCACTACTATCTGATAAAATCCCGACTAATGATTCCGGGTTGAGATTTCTCACTTCGTTAGCAATGACAGAATTGCACACTGACCTTAAAACTTTTGGTCTGTTTTTAGGGATGGTATTTAAATACTATAAGAAAAATTATCTATGAAATTAATAATAAGGTAATTGAGATTCCTCTTTCCGCTTCGCTCCAATACCAATGACAGAATTGCAACTTAGATTATTACATACAATCAGGCTTCTTCAACAAGTGCTCATATTGAATAGAATGTCAGCTTATTGAATAAGTTTATGCAATAAGGTTGAGATTGGTATTGTATCGAAGAATCTCACTAAAACTTGCCAGACATTACTGATGAATATTATTCGTGCAACTAATGGTAGTCGAGGTGTTATGGAGTCAATTGTTTGTCACTCAACCTGACACACCCCCTGCCCCCTCTCTAGAGGGGATGGTAGCAAAACAGATGTGGTGAATATCGACCGGAGAGGTACACCTATCATTATCTGGCAAATTTGCAGCACGTTGATTAGCTGCATTATTTCCCCTCTCGAGAGGGGATTAAGGGGTGTGTCATGACTGAATTATTGAATTTTATGTAATTTTTCACATGCCGGCCTTTGAGGTACTATCGTTGATCGTTTCCACAGGCCTGGCAGCCTGTGCTTTCACCTGCCGGACCTTCGGCCCTTTGATCGGTTTATTGCTTATACCAGGGATTTCTCCTTACGCCATAACGTAGAATATGACTCCGAATTGTGTATAAAATTTCTGCGAAGGTTAGGTCCAAAACAGCCTTATTGCCATATTTACATACCTATAACTCAAGTTATTTAAAACAATCAAGGAAAGAGCTAATTGTTTGTTGCCCCAATTCCAAAGAAATCCATTAATAAACAGGGAACTGCTTGTTTTAAGAAGAATAAAAAAGGCCTTGCTACATAATGAGCAAGGCCCTTTAGCCATATTAATTCTTCAGTACTAATTCTATTTCAGTTTTACCCTGATCACTGCAAGCGAATGAGCCGGCACGGTCAGATTAAGTTGATTGCCTTTAACTGAAAGGGCTTGTTCAACCGGGCTAACTTTTGTAGGCTCATCGATAGAGTTTAAGGATTCGAGGTTGTCACCTTTCAGGATGGTCTGTTTTCCGGATACCACATTTTTCCTGGTTTTCAGGTTGAATTTCTGGGTTAACGGCTGATCTTTCGAGTTGACCAGCTTCAGAATAACCTCGTTGGATTGGGCATCCCACACAGCTGAACCGTAGAGTCCTTCCTCTCCGATCAATGGTTTTCCATCTTTGGCGATCGTCAACAAATCAGTTCCTTTATTAACGGCGAACAGTTTTTGGACATAATAATTAGCCGTTCCGAATGATTTCAGGTTATCGAACCAGATCAGGTCGGGGGTCCATTGCCAGCCTTCAAGATGGGCGAACAGAGGGGCGTAGGAACACATATAAACCACATCGGCATTGCGTTCCAACCCGGTCATAAATGCCGCTTCAGACATAGCACACTCCCAGTTGTTCTTATTATTCGGGCTACAGGTAGAATCGCTTTGAGCAGCATATTCACCGGCAAAAATCTTGTAACTGTTCCGGTCATAATTGTCATATCTTGTCGCATTCTTCAGAAACCACTCCGGTTCGCGATAGTAATGTTCGTCAACAAGTTCAGCCTTATGCTTTTTCAGTTCTTCCTGAGCGTATTTGAAAAGTCCATCGGCAGGGAAAGGTCCAGTGCTTGAGACGATCTTCATTTCAGGATATTTCGATTTTATCGCCTTTTCGAAGACGACATAACGTTCAAAATACTGAGGTCCCCATTGTTCATTACCCACACCAATGTATTTCATATTAAAAGGAGCGGGATGTCCCATGTCGGCGCGAAGTTTTCCCCATTGGGTTGTAACCGGGCCATTGGCAAATTCGATCAGATCGAGAGCATCCTGTACGTAAGGATCCAACTCTTCGAGCGAGACCATTTCAGCCGTATTAAACTGGCAAGCCATACCGCAATTCAAAACAGGAAGCGGTTCGGCCCCCAGATCTTCGGACAACTGAAAATATTCGAAGAAACCTAAACCATACGACTGGTAATAATCCGGGGTAAGGCGATGACTGAAACCATCGTTCCATTTATTTACGATCATTGTGCGATCCTCAACATTTCCGACTGTTTTTTTCCATTGATAGCGCAAGGACAGTTCACGTCCCTCAACGATACAACCGCCAGGGAAACGCAGGAATCCGGGTTTCATATCATAAAGCAACTGAACCAGATCGGCTCTTAAACCCCCTTTACGGTTTTTCCAGGTATCACTGGGGAAAAGGGAGACCATATCGAAATCGATCAGGCCCTTTCCTTCGAAGCTGATTCTTAGAGAGGCTCTTTGATCGGTGGCTGATGAAACCAAAGAGGTTTCATATTTCTTCCATCCTTTTCCTGACGGAGAAACCGATGATTTTCCTAAAACTTCGCCCTTGGCCGACAACAGGGAGACAGTCATTTTTACATCCCCTTCAGGGACAGAGGCGAAAACCGAAAAATAGTAGGTGATCTCCTTTTTCACCCCCATACCTCTAAACCCAGTATTTCGGATAGCCATTGTCTTGCTTTGGTCAATCAGCTTTACTCTGGCATAATGAGGATTTTGAGGATTTGACTTGATGCGGCTCAACACCTGAAAGTGAGACGAATCCTGGCTGGTTCTCTCAATACTCCAGCCCATTCGTGGGGTTGCGAACTCGAACGAACGGTTTTTAACCATCTCGGCATAGATACCGCCATCGGCCGCAAAATTGATGTCTTCAAAAAACAATCCCCACATTGTTGGTTGGATTTTGGCTTTCGGATGATCGACATCCACATCAACTGAAAGGGATTTTTGACACATAGCGACTACCGGCGCCATGACAATCAATAGGATAACCAGGAATTTCTGCAAATATGACATAAATAGTTATTTTAATTTTCGAAGATACAAATAAACAAATTCTCTTCAGGCAGCTAAATACATAAAACTTTCGGGTTATACCGGCCTATTTAAAAAGTCGTGATGCAAAATCGTGTAATGATTTACGCCACACCTGCCATTCATGATCGCCGGGGAAAGAGGCGAACTGAACTTTCAATCCACTGTCCTGAAATTTCTTCACCGCTTTTTTAGTATGCTCAACCCTTGGATCCTGCTCACCAACAGAGACATAGAAGAGTTTCAGTTTTTCATTGAATGATTGCGACTTGCTCAGTAGTCCAGGCACTTCCTTGTCAGCATCAAATTCTTTGCCGGTTGGATTGTTAATCCCGCCAAAGATCCCTGAACTGAAAACGCCTACTGAACCAAAATAGTCAAGGCTTTCCAACCCTACATAAAAGGACTGACCGCCGCCCATCGAAAGTCCGCAAAGGGCACGGTTCTTCACATCGGTCAGGGTCCGGTAATTTTTGTCGATGAAGGGCACGATATTTTTAGTGATCTCCTCTTTGAAGGCAGCCATTCCGGCACTGCTGTAACCACCGGATCCACTTCCTGAGCTAACGTTTCCATTGGAGATTACGATGATCATTGGTTTAGCCTTTCCTTCAGCAATCAGATTATCGAGAATAATATCGGTCTTGCCCTGTTCGGCCCAACCGCGTTCATCTTCGCCGCCTCCGTGCTGAATATACATAACCGGATATCTTTCATTTATTTTGGTATCGTAACCGGCAGGGGTGTAAACAAACAGTCTGCGCCAGCTATTGGTAACTTTCGAGAAATAATATTTTGAACTGATAGCACCATGGGGCACATCTTTTATTTGGTAAAAATCGGCACCTTTTTCAGGGATATCAATAGCACTCGACATTCTGCCTGTACCATAGAACGATTCGCTGGCAGGATCTGCCACTTTAACCCCATCAATGACCAACGAATAGTAGTGGAAACCGGGAACCTGCGGATCGGTGGTAACAGTCCAAACGCCCTGATCATCTTTGGTCATGTCGTACATCTTCCCCAGGTCGATTTGTACTTTTTTAGCATCGGGAGCCTTCACTTTAAAGACGACGCTAAGGTTGTCCATAATACAAGGGCAACTATTTTTATTGATGTTCGTTACAGCAGGCTGCGAATTTGCGGCCAACTGACCCATCGCGCTTCCCAAGGTAAGGAAGCCAAAAGCGGATAGTACCACTAAACTTCTGATAGTCTTTTGCATCACATTAAATTTTATATTTATATTAATATTATCAGTTGAATCAATTTTTATCTGAATAATTTCGGAACAAAATCGTGAAGTGCTTTTCTCCAAACATGCCACTCATGGGCACCCGGGAAATAATTATACTGTAGTTTCAACCCTTTCTCCTTAAAGGTTTCAATGGTCTTTTTTGAGTATTCATACGAATGATCCTGTTCACCGCTGGAGATATAAAGCAGCTTGAGTTGTTTGTTGAACTTATCGGGATTCGTCAGTATTCCGGGAATTTGTTTCTCAGCATCAAACATATTTCCGTTTGATCCACGGAAAGCACTTGAGCTGAACGCGCCGACCCATGCAAATTTATCGGGATGAAGCATCCCTAATCTGAAGGAAGTTCCGCCCCCCATCGACAGACCGGCAATAGCGCGGTTTTCACGATCGGAAATGATCCGAAAATTCTTCTCGACAAAAGGAACAATCACCTCCATCAGTTCCTCACCAAAAAGATCCATAAAGTGGTTGGTCGACTCAGTATTGTAACCCGCCCCAATATTGTCGATGACATATTCGTTAGTGGTCACCACAATCATTGGGAGGGCTTTCTTTTCGGCAATCAGGTTGTCCATAATAATATCGAGATTACCCTGCCTCACCCAACCGGTTTCGTCCTCGCCGGCCCCGTGTTGCAGATAGAGAACCGGGTATTTTTTGTTCAGGTTATTGTCATAACCCGGAGGGGTATAAACGAAAATTCTGCGCCATGAATTCGTTTTTGAAGAAAAATAGAACTTCTGTTTTACCGCGCCGTGCGGGACATCTTTTATCAGGTGAAAATCGACTCCCGCCTCAGGAATTTCAATTCCACTGGCATCCCTGCTCATCCCGTAAAATGTCTCACTTGCCGGATCGGCCACGGAAACGCCATCAATTACTAACGAATAATAGTGGAATCCCGGGACCTGCGGATCGGTCGTGACAGTCCAAAATCCATCATTTCCCTTCACCATATCGTATTTCTTGCCCAAATCAATCTGCAATTTTTGGGCATTAGGGGCATTAATCCTGAATATTACTCTTAGGTCAGGCAGGATTCTTGGATATTCTGCACCGGTAATATTGGTTGTTGGACGCATTGATTTTTCCTCTTGCGCAAAGCAAGCAAATTCAACCTGTAGTAAAACCACAAAAATTATCAGTAAGTGTTTCATAAATAAAGTTTAGCAGTTCAAAAGGATCAAAGATGTTTAATAAAAAAAACAAACATTTGATTTTATTTGTATCAAACATCATTAAGAACAATTCAGGCCACCCTTTCCAATATGGTCTGAGAGCCTGACCTTAAAATAAAGGTTTCAGCAGAGAAAACCCCTGCTGAAACCAAGAAAAATTAAACCCTTAAATTAACAAATATCTTTATCCGAAAAGGAACTTACCCGTAAAACTTATTCTTTTTCAATAAATCCTTTTCTACTCAGTAAAATGTTCGAATACTTGATTAAGGATTTATTTAAAAAGAAGCTGTGCATAGCCATGCAAGCTTTTACGCCAGGTCTGGAATTCGTGGGCCGTTCCCGGAGCTTCGTAATACACATTCTTAATACCGGCTTTATCAAGCGCTTCATGAATAGCGCGACCTGAATTTGCCCCTTCTTTTGAGCCCATACTCACGTAGAATACTTTTACCTGTTTATTAAATTCGTCAGGTTTTGCCAATAAACCGTTGTAACCGGTTTCAACACCCGGGAAACCGAATGGGGCGCTGAAAATACCAATATTGGCAAATTTATCAAGATTGGCCTGAGAAATCTGGTAAGTTTGTGTTCCACCCAAGGAAAGACCGGCGATAGCGCGGTTTTCGCGATTGGCAAGAGTGCGATAATTAGCATCCACCATCGGAATAAGGTCTTTAACGATCACATTTCCAAAACCATCCCAGAATGAGACCATACCGGCAGGGGCAGCGCCCATTGGTCTGGCAGCGCCCTGACCTTGTCCGGGTGCCGGACGCTGGGCCTGGGCTTGACCTTGATCAGGTGCACCCTGACCTGCGGGTCTCTGGCCGGGACCTTGGGGACCGCGACGGGCACCGCCACCCATACCGGCAGCAATACCCCCATCTTCCATAACCACGATAAATGGTTTGGCTTTACCTTCAGCGATCAGGTTGTCGAGAATGAAATTTGTACGTCCCTGGTTAGACCATGCACGACGGTCTTCGCCCATACCATGTTGCAGGTAGAGAACGGGGTAGCGAATCTTAGCATCTTTATCGTAACCCGGAGGGGTATAAATATAGGCATGACGGTGTTCGCCGGTTGAAGCTGCATAATACCAAACGGAACGAACTTCGCCGTGGGGGACATTTTTGATGTCGTAGAAATCGACTCCTTCTTCGGGAATTTCCATTCCGCTCATTACTTTACCGGCCCCAAAAAATGACTCACTTGCCGGATCGCAGACCTCCACCCCGTTTATTTTGAGGGTGTAATAGTGAAAACCAGGATCCTGAGGACCAGTAACTCCTGTCCAGAAACCATCTTCGCCTTTGGTTAAAGGTACGTTGCCAAGACCTACCGAAATAGATGTTGCTTCAGGCGCGCGCAGACGAAAATGGACTCTGCGCTGCGAATCGACCCTAGGATACTCAGCTCCGACAATGTTTGTAGAAGCCGGCTTTGTATCAGCCGGGAAATCTGTTGTTTGTGCAAAACCGACACTGCTGATTGCCAAAACCAACAGCGCCAAACTAATGATCTTCATAGGTTGTGTGTATAAAAATTATTTAAAAATTAGACTTGCGAATTGCTGTAAATCCCTTCTCCATGTCAGCCACTCATGAGCCGTGCCCTGAGATTCGTAGTAGGTGTATTTGACACCCTGCTTTTCAAGCATTGTACGAAATGCCCCAACAGATCCGGGAAACGGATTGGGTTCTTTTGTTCCCAAGCCAAGCCAGAAGAGCTTGATTTGTTTATTGAGAGTAGCACCGTCCTTGAATTTCCCGTTCATAAATATTGCAGGATCGATAGCAGCCGTGCTTGGATAGTTCGATGTTCCGCTGAAACCGGCGATATGGGAGAACTTATCGAGATTGTTCATCGTTATCTGAATGGTCTGATTGGCACCCATCGAGAGGCCTGCCATGGCCCGGTGTTCACGATCGGCAATGGTGCGGAATTTAGAGTCAATCATAGGAATGACCTCTTTGATCAGGACTTCTTCGAAAGCAGAAACGCCACCCGCCGGTCTCGCCGGAGCTCCGGCTGCCGGTGCACCCTGAGAAGGTTTTGTGGCATAACCGTTGTCAATGACGATGATCATCGGAACTGCTTTCTTTTCAGCAATCAGGTTATCGAGGATCAGATTGGCTTTTCCCTGAACAGCCCAGCCGGTTTCGTCTTCACCGCTACCATGCTGAAGATAGAGTACCGGATAGCGGGTTGACTTGTCGTTTTCGTAACCCGGAGGGGTATAAATAAAGCAGCGACGCCATGATTGGGTAATTTTTGAAAAATAGACATTCTGGCTAAGCAAGCCATGCGGTACATCTTTCATTGCATAAAAATCACGATCATTTGCGGGAATTTCGATGGCGCTACCCCATCGGCTGGCCCCGTAGAAATAGAGTGTACCAGGATCGGGAACCTGGGCGCCATCAATTACCAGTTGGTAATAGTGAAACCCCTCGTCCTGAGGGTCTGACACACCGGTCCATACTCCTTTTTCGTCTTTGGCCAGGTCGTATTTTTTCCCGCCCAGATCGAGCTGGACTCTTGAAGCCTGAGGAGCCGGAATGCTTACGCGAACCCGACCTTCCGAATTCACCTGGGGATATTGCCGTCCTTGCTGGGTTGTCTCGGATATTTTAAAATCTTCAACAACTGAAGTTTGGTTTACCTGTGCGAAACCGAAACTACCGGATAAAGCAACCGCTATAAAAGCGGCAATCAATTTTTTATTCATTTCAGACGATCGATTTAAATAAAGACTCAATTAAAGGATACAACAATCAGTCCGGTACATGCCTCTTCTTAATTTTTAAACAGAAGCGGGGCAAACTGATAGAGGCTACGCCGCCATGTTTGCCACTCATGAGCCGTGTTGGGAGAAATGTAACAGACGCTGTTCAGACCGGCAGCTTTAAGTTGATCGTGATTGGCGTTTAACCGGTCGGGGTATTCGCGAGAGCCGCAGCTTTGGAAGATCAGCTTCACTTTTTTGTTGAATTCTTTGGCATTTTTCATGACGCCATTATGGACCGTGGCGGGATCATTCAGGAGGACTCCCCCGCTAAAGATACCCATGTAAGAGAAGACGTCAAGGCTTTCAAAAGCGATCGCATCGGTTTCCATGGCTCCCATGGAGAGGCCGGCCATAGCCCGATGGGGTTGATCAGCGATGGTACGATAATTGGCATCGATCATCGGGATGATTTCCTCCAGGAGTGTTTTTTTGAAGGTATTGGCCCAGCCTGCCGGGGGCCATGATCCGCCGGGCATCCGATCCTGACCCGGAGAAGTCCAGGTTCCGTTATCCATGACGATAATAAATGGTTTAGCCTTTCCATTGGCGATCAGGTTATCCATGATCAGATTGGCTTTACCCTGTGTGGACCATCCTGTCTCGTCTTCACCGCCGCCATGTTGCAGATACAGCACCGGGAAGCGGGCGGAAGGATTTTTTTCATATTCCGCAGGAGTATAAACGAAACAGCGACGCCATGCTTTATTAATTTTTGAATAATAAATATTCTCACTGATTTTTCCATGAGGAACATCCTTCATCGCATAAAAATCCTGGTCTTTAGCAGGAACTTCGACGCCGCTGCCCCAACGACTGCAGCCATAAAAATAGAGCGTTCCCGGGTCGGGGACCTGAGCGCCATCAATTACCAGTTCGTAATAGTGGAATCCTTCATCCTGGGGGTCTGAGACGCCAGTCCACACCCCTTTTTCGTCTTTGACCAGGTCATATTTTTTACCGCCCAGATCGAGCAGGACTTTTGATGCCTGAGGAGCCGGGATGCTTACGCGAACGCGGGCTTCAGAATTCACCTGAGGATATTGTTTGCCTAACTGGGTTGTTTCGGATAATTTAAAATCTTCAACAACTGAAGTTTGCGCTGACTGCGCCAAACAAATACTGCTTGTTAATGCTACTGCAAAAAAAGCAGCTAACGATTTAATGTTCATAATAAACTCATTTAATCCGTCAAATTCGATCATCGGGGAAGAATAATCGGAAAGCAACCAAAGTTGTTTAAAAACGACAGTTGTTTTATAATATTCTTTGATTGCCTTCCGAAATAATCCTCCTTACATTGAACTCGATTGTTCAAAAAATACTCGACTTAATTTTTGAAAAGAAGCGGTGCAAATTCATGGAGGCTACGTCTCCAGGATTGCCATTCGTGAGCTGTTTCGGGGGAGACGTAAGAGACGCCTTTGATGCCAATTTTTGTCCATTCTTCGGCAGCTCCCTGGATTCGTGAAGAACCGCCCTCGCGACCACCAAAACTCATGAATACCAGTTTTGTTTTCTTTTTGAGGGCGTTAAGATCCTTAACTTCAGAGGGAGTGAACGTCCCGCTACTGAACATTCCCACATAGGAGAATTTTTCCGGGTTAGAAATAACGATTGACCTGGTTTGCATACCGCCCATTGAGAGTCCGGCCATAGCACGGTGTTCCTGATCAGCCATAACGCGGAAATTGGATTCGACATAAGGGATCAGATCGTCGAATAATATTTGTTCGAATTGACCGGCCACGTTCATTCCACCCATTGGGCCTCCAGGGCGTGGAGCACCAGTAGGGGCACCTTGACCGGGAGCGGCCTGAGGGGCACCCTGACCGGCAGGAGCACCTTGACCAGGAGCGCCTGCGCCCGGACGCGGACCACGAGGAGCACCGCCTAAATTAACGCTACTATTCTCCATCACGATGATAAAGGGGGTAACTTTGCCTTCAGCAATCAAGTTGTCCATGATATAGTTGGCATGGCCTTGGTTTCCCCAGCCTGTTTCATCTTCACCCATACCATGCTGAAGATACAGTACCGGGTATTTTTTAGTGTCTTTTTCATATCCCGGAGGAGTATAAATGAAAACCCGACGAACACTCTTACTGGTTTTTGAGTAATACTGAGTTTCGCGAAGCTGTCCATGGGGAACATCTTTGAGTGCGTAGAAATCCTGGTCTTTAGCAGGGATTTCAATACCGCTACCCCAACGGCTGGCGCCATAGAAATATAAACTTCCCGGATCGGGGACCGAAGCTCCGTCGATATTCAACTGGTAATAGTGAAACCCTTCGTCCTGAGGGTCGCACTCGCCGGTCCAGACGCCTTTTTCATCTTTGGTCAGATCATATTTTTTGCCGCCGATATCGAGCTGTACTTTCAAAGCCTCGGGGGCTGGAATACTAACCTTAACCCGTCCTTCAGAGTTTACCTGAGGGAATTGCCGGCCTTGCTGGGTCGTTGCCGAGGGTTTGAAATCACCGGCTACAGCAGTCTGTGAGGCCTGAGCGAAACAAATTCCACTGGTTAATGAAGCGGCCAGTAAAAAAACTACAGATTTATAATTCATTTCAACAATCTTTTTTGTCTTAAATTTAAATAAACCCGTTGTGTAAAATTCAGCTGATTTGTATTTCTTATTCATCGGCGAATTACACGCGACGGGTTTAAAACTAATTCGATATAAAAATTACTCAATTCTTATTTAAAGAGAAGCAGAGCAAGTTCGCGAAGGCTACGGCGCCAGGTCTGGAACTCGTGACGGGTGTTGTCAGAAACGTAAGAAACGGCATTGAAACCTGCATTTTTCAATTCAGTTGCCGCTTTCTTCACAACATCGGGATTTTCGAAGCTCCCACAGCTAATGAAAATAAGTTTGACTTTTGATTTGTCTTTTATTTCGGACGGATTGTAAGTTCCACCGCTTAATAGAGCCCAGTGCGAAAATACATCCGATTTGTTTAGCGTGATTGTGTGAGTTTCCATACCTCCCATTGAAAGGCCAGCCATAGCGCGGTGTGGTTGATCGGCAATTGTACGGAAATTGGCATCGACATAAGGGATCAACTCGTCGCAAAGAACGGTTTGGAAAGGTTCGATTTTAAAACTTGACATCATCCCCATTTTGGTATCATTGGTCATGCCGTAGGTCATAACGATGATAAACGGTTTGATTTTGCCTTCGGCAATCAGGTTGTCCATTATTAAGTTGGCATGACCCTGGTTGCTCCAGGCTGTTTCGTCTTCGCCCCAGCCATGTTGAAGATACAATACCGGATATTTAGTATTAGCATCTTTCTCGTAGCCCGGAGGAGTATAAATAAAGGCCCGGCGAGAAGTATTTGTACTTTTCGATGGAAAGAGTACTTGTTGAACATGACCATGAGGAACATTTTTAAGTGCATAGAAATCCTGATCTTTGGCAGGTATTTCGATACCACTTTCCCAACGGGTTGATCCGTAATAATTCAATGCGCCCGGATCGTTAAAAACGCCACCATCAACGGTCAGGTGATAGTAATGGAAACCTTCTTCCATCGGACCAGCCGTCGTTCCCATCCAGGTTCCGTCGGCTGCTTTAGCAAGCGGAGTTCCACCCTGCGTGCCACCAAGTCCAAGGCTCACAACAACACTCTGAGCCTGAGGGGCTACAACTTTAAAACGGGCGTAACCCTGCGAATTAACCTGCGGGTATTCCTGTCCGGGTTGGTTTTTTGTTGAAGGCTTAAAATCTTCAGTAACAGCAGTCTGGGCAAACACAAATTGCCCTGCTAACAGGGCTGCTGATAAAACAATAGTTTGCTTAAAATTCATCTGTGAATAATTAGTTTTAAATGATCAAATGAAATAGCCATTTATGAGAAGGACTGCATAAATGGCTATTTCTCTTTTACTCCTTCAAGACCGAGGTCTATTTGAAGAGAAGCGGAGCCATTTCGTATAAGCTACGACGCCATGTTTGGAATTCGTGACGAGTGCCCTCAGAAACAAAGGAAACAGCATTGAAGCCAGCATCCTTTAATGTAACAGCTGCTTTCTTAACTCCATCAGGATTTTCGAAGCTACCGCAACTCATGAAGATAAGTTTTACTTTCGATTTATCCTTGATTTCGTCAGGGGTATAAGTACCGCCGCTGAGGAGGCCAAAATGCGAAAATACTTCCGGGCGTGCCAGAGTAATGGAGTGTGTTTCCATCCCACCCATTGAAAGACCGGCCATTGCACGGTGAGCCTGATCGGCGATGGTACGGAAATTGGCGTCAACATAAGGAACAAGTTCATCAACGAGAACTGCCTCGAAGCCGTTATTCATCATTCCAGCCATTCCGCCAGCAGGGCGAGCACCGGCAGGACGAGCGCCAGGGCCGGCTGCAGGAGCCTGACCGGGAGCAGCAGGACGAGCTCCGGCAGCTGGGGCACCAGCAGGAGCAGCAGCAGGACGTCTACCAGGTCCAAAGCCACCTTCGTTGGTCATTCCATAGGTCATAACAATAATGAAAGGTTTGATTTTGCCTTCAGCAATCATGTTATCCATGATCAGATTGGCATGTCCCTGATTACTCCAGGCTGTTTCATCTTCACCCCAGCCATGTTGTAAGTACAATACCGGATATTTGGCACTGGTGTTTTTTTCATAGCCCGGAGGAGTATAAACAAAAGCCCGGCGAGAAGTATTTGTACTTTTCGATGGGAAAAGAACTTGTTGTACATGACCATGAGGAACATTTTTAAGCGCATAGAAATCCTGATCTTTGGCAGGAATTTCGATACCGCTTTCCCAACGGGTGGATCCGTAATAATTCAATGTACCAGGATCGTTAAATACACCACCGTCGATTGTGAGGTGATAATAATGGAAACCTTCTTCCATTGGTCCAGAGGTAGTTCCCATCCATGAGCCATCTTCTGCTTTGGTGAGAGGAGTTCCTCCCTGGGTTCCTCCGAGTCCGAGGCTCACCACAATACTTTGAGCCTGAGGCGCTACGATCTTGAACCGGGCATAACCCTGTGAATTAACCTGCGGGTAAGCTTGTCCCGGCTGGTTTTTTGTCGAAGGCTTAAAATCCTCAACAACAGAAGTCTGGGCAAAGCAAATTTGACCAGCCAACAGTGCTGTTGACAACATAATCACTTGTTTAAAATTCATCTGTTAACTTTTTTGATTGTTTGTATTTAGATAATAACCATAAGGTTCTCAACTTTATTTTTTGAATAGCAGCGGAGCAAATTCGCGTAAGCTTCTTCTCCAGGATTGCCATTCATGGGCCGTTAACGGGGAAACATAAGAAACGCTCTTTACGCCTGCCTGATTCAGAACATCGGCAGCAGCTTTCAGACCGTCTGAACCGCGTTCGCGACTACCAAAACTCATGAATACCAATTTCACTTTTGATTTATCAGAAATTTGATCCGGGGTAACAGTACCACCGCTGAATACGCCGATATAGGAGAACTTATCAAGATTAGCCAGAGCAACCGAACGGGTTACCATACTACCCATAGAAAGACCTGCCATAGCGCGGCTGCCCTGCTCGGTTAAAGTCCTGAAATTTCCATCAATGTAAGGAATCAGATCTTTAATCATCAGCTCGGCGTAGGTGTCAAACGAGAACCGCGGGCGTTGTGCAGCAGCGGGTTGTCCACCCTGAGCGGCAGGAGCAGCAGCGGGGGCGGCCGGACGAGGTTGAGCCGGAGCTTCACCAGGTTTTGTTGCAGCGCTGGTTTCCATAACAACGATGAATGGCTTTATTTTACCTTCAGCAATAAGATTGTCAAGGATTAAATTAGTACGTCCCATTTCAATCCATACCCGTTGATCCTCACCTCCACCATGCTGAAGATAAAGCACCGGATAGCGGGTCTTGAGATCCTTGTCATATCCCGGAGGGGTATAGATATAAACCCAACGCCAGGCATCGGTAACCTTAGAGAAATAATTCTTGATCACCACGTCGCCATGGGGAACATCTTTTAAATCATAAAAACCACCTTCCGGGTCAGGTATTTCGAAGCCATTGCAATTGTGGCTGTACCCAATGAACGCGTCGGTCATGGGATCAAGTACGGCTGCTCCATCCACTATCATCCAGTAATTGTGATAACCATAGTCCTGCGGTTCGCTGGTGTAGGTCCATCCCCCATCACTCCCTTTGACCATATCAAAAGGAACATTGTTGAGAGAAACCTGCACCTTTTGTGCATCGGGAGCTTTGAACTGGAATGTTACCCGGGAATCGGCCTCAATTCGGGGGAACTGTGCTCCGTAGAGATTGTTTGGTGAAGGGTGAACTTTACCAAAATTTTTAGAACTGACTGAAACCTGCCCTGTTTGGGCAAAACAAACTCCACCAACTGACATAATAGCCAGCAGAATGAAAAATAATGTTTGTCTCATTTCTAAACCTCCTTTTTTAATTTTAGTTAAGTAGCTATATCTAACCTGTTTGGTTATTCCCTGAATAAAAGTGGTGCGAATTCATGAAGACAACGACGCCATGTTTGAAATTCATGGTTTGTCCCATTTGAAATGAAATACTGCGCTTTGATGCCCGACTTGGTTAAAACTTCCTGAAGAGCTTTCTGTCGATTGATAAAAGCTGTTTCATCGGTTCCGGCACCAAACCACATTAGACTCACCCTCTTATTGAAGGCCGGTCCCTGGTCGAGCGCATCTTTGATTAATTCATTGTAGTTGGTCGGGACACCGCTAAAGATGCCCAGATGAGAAAAGGTATCCAAATGTTTCAGCCCGATGGTGAATGTTTGCATTCCACCCATTGAGAGTCCGGCCATAGCGCGATGCTTGCGGTCGGGAATGGTGCGGTAATTCGCGTCGATATCCGGAATAACCTCTTTGATCAACATATCTTCGAAGGCAGTCCACCGGGAGCCCATGGTCTGAGGTTGGACCGCCTGACCCGGACGTGTTGCAAATCCGTTGTTCATCACAATGATCATCGGAAGGGCTTTCCCCTCAGCAATCAGGTTATCGAGAATGAAATTAGCCTTGCCTGAATGGGTCCATTCCATCTCCAACTCACCGGCGCCATGCTGCAAATAAAGAACCGGATACTTGGTCGTACAATCTTTATCATATCCCGGAGGTGTGTAAACAAACATACGTCTGAACTCCCCGGTAACTTCCGAATAAAACCAATGTTCTCTCACATCGCCGTGAGGGACTTTTTTAGCACTGTAATTTTCCTGATCCGAAGCAGGAACCTCCAACACACTACGGTAACCGTTGGAATAAAAAATATCACTGCCGGGATCCTCAATTTCAGTACCATCGACCATCATCCAATAAACCTGATACCCGGGTTTAATATTGGAAAGAACGATATTCCACAGACCTTTCTCGTCTTTTTTCATATCGTATTCATCTGATCCCATATGGATTTTTACTGACTGAGCGGTTGCTGGAGCTTTGAATCGAAACCACACCCTTCCATCCTGATGTATTTTGGGAAATTCGGCTAAACGATGGGTAGTTGTAGCTTTGCGCCAGTTTCCGTCGTCCTCCATCTTGAAAAGAGTGGTTTGATTGGTCTGGGATGAACAAAATCCGGCGCTGATCAGGATAAAAAACAGGATATTTAAAACTCTTTTATTCATCTTCGTTATTTAAAGAGAAGGGGTGCAAATTCATGGAGCGACCTGCGCCAGGTCAGCCATTCATGGGCCGTACCAGGTGATTCATAATAGCTGTTTTTAATTCCTGCAGCCAAATATTTCTCGTGAGAGGTTTTTACATTAGGACCTTCGACCGAGCCCGTACTAAAGAAGAGAACCTTAACCTTTTCATTAAACACTTTAGGATCGGCCATAACTCCATTATACATGGTTTTTATTTCTTCTCCCTGTGTAATTCTTGAACCACCGCTAAATCCGCCGATATAAGCGAACTTATCGAGGTTATTCATGGTAATCCGCATGGTTATCCCGCCTCCCATTGACAAACCGGCCATCGCCCTGTTTTTCCGATCGGTCAGGGTACGGAAGTTCGAGTCGATCATCGGAATTAATTCCTTGATGACCACCTCTTCCAGAGTATTGGAGGTACTTCTGCCGGCACCGGCACCTGAAACTTCTCCGGGTTTTGTTGCGTAGCCTTTGTCCATTACAACCAGCATAGGTTTAGCCTTACCTTCCGCGATCAGGTTATCCATGATAAAATCGGCTTTCCCCTGATTAGGCCATCCCGTCTCATCTTCGCCGCCTCCGTGGAATAAGTAAAGAACCGGGTATTTCTCATTTACTTTCACATCGTAACCGGCCGGGGTATAAACATAGGCTACCCGCCAGGTTTTTGTGATATCGGAGTAATAGTTCACACGTCGTATCTGACCGTGGGGAACAGCTTTCGGCAGATAATAATCCACCCCTTTTTCAGGTATTTCAATGCCGCTGGCATTACGGCTCATGCCATAGAATGTTTGGCTTGAAGGATCAACAGCAACGTAACCGTCAACGATAACCGAATAGTAGTGGAAACCTTCAACGATGGGGTCAGTAGTTACTTCCCAGAAACCGTCTGCCTTCTTCTCCATATCAAATTTTTTACCCAGGTCGATCTGCACTTTTTGTGCCTCAGGAGCTTTAAATCTGAAAGTTACCCTCGACTGGGAGTCTATCCTTGGGTACTCGGCACCCGGAACATTTGTCGAAGCCGGCTTTGAATCAGGTAAACCCTGAGCCCAAGCTCCTTCAGTATTAAATAGTATGGTTAGCAGAACAACCAATAATGAGATGACTTTACATTTGCTGAGAGCCGGATTTGAGGTAGTAGTGTTCATGATAATTAGTTAAAGGAAGTCGTTTATTTAAATAGCATTGCAGCAAACTGATGAAGCGACCTGCGCCAGGTTTGCCATTCGTGGGAGGTACCTGGTGATTCATAATAGATATGTTTGACCCCTGCTTTTTCCAATCCTTTATGGAAATTATTCACCGTCTCATACATCGTCTTTGATTCTTCGGTTCCTGTACTCATGTACATGACTTTCACTTTTTGGTTCACCGAGTTAGCATCGGTAAAAGCTCCGTTATAAACCGAGGCAACGCCACCATCTTCATCCACGAAGGCGCCACCGCTGAAACCGGCAACATAGGCAAATTTGTCGAGATTGGTCATTGCAATCATGAAAGCCTGGAACCCGCCCATCGAGAGACCGGCAATAGCACGGTGGTCCCGATCGGCGACAGTACGGAACTCTTTATCGACCATCGGGATAATCTCCTTGATAAAGACCTCGGCCAAAGTTTTATTTTCCAGCATCCCTTTAAGACCTTTATTCGAATCATCTTTGGGTGCATCGGGATTAACCGCATAACCTTTATCCATCACGATGATCATAGGTTTGGCTTCGCCTTTGACAATCATGTTATCAAGGATAAAATCCGCTTTGCCCTGGGTGGACCAGCCAGTTTCATCTTCGCCGGCTCCATGTTGCAGGTACAATACGGGAAATCGTTCATTCAGCTTATCGTCGTAACCCGGGGGGGTATAAATAAAAGCCCTTCTCCACGACTTGGTAATGTTCGAATAGTAGCTCTGAATCCTTACTTCGCCATGCGGCACATCCTGAGGCAGGTAAAAATCGACCCCGGCCTCAGGAATTTCGATACCGCTGGCCATACGTCCCATCCCGTAAAAGGCCTCGCTCGAAGGATCGGCAACTACCGTTCCGTCGATAACCAGCGAATAGTAATGAAACCCGGGAACCTGTGGTTCGGTGGTCACTGTCCATATTCCATTTTCATTCTTCGTCATATCGTACTTTTTGCCCAAATCCACTTGTACGGCCTGAGCTTCAGGAGCATTCACCTGGAAAATAACACTCAGGTCGGCATTAATCTTTGGGTATTCTATTCCTCGGGTGTTAGTCGAGGCCGAAACCGGTTCCGATTTTGCTTCGGGTTGTTTTTGGGAATTTGTACAACCAAACATTCCGGCAACGGCAAAAATCAACCAGAAACAGATACTATATTTTTTTGTCATGGTAATACGTTTAAGATTTAACAAATACTCAGTCAGGATTAGTTTTTGAAAAGAAGCGGGGCAAAATTATACAGACATCTTCTCCAGGTAAGCCACTCGTGGGCGGTTCCGGGCGATTCGAAATAAATGCTCTTCACCCCTATTTTGGTCAACGCCTCATGGAAATCTTTGGTTCCGGGGCCTTCGACCGAACCAATACCCAGGAACAACAGTTTCACTTTTTTATTAAACTCTTCGGGATTGGCAAATACCCCGCTGTAAACGGTTTTCAGATCGGTTTCCGGGGTAATACGGCCAGCGCCGCTGAACCCTCCGATATAAGAGAATAAATCAAGATGACCAGTGGTTAAATCCATGGTCTGCTTAGAGCCCCAGGACAAGCCGGCCATAGCCCGGTTATCCCTGTCGGAAAGGGTTCGGTAAGTGGCATCGATCAATGGAATGACATCCTTGACCATCATATCTTCGAAGGCAACAAAAAAATCAGGAGTGGAACGGCCATTCGGATCCTGAACCGGCGAAGGAGTGCCGGCATAATGGGCATAACCGCTGTTCATCACCACAATCATTGGTTTAGCATTGCCGGCAGCAATCAGGTTATCCAGGATAATGTTTACGTTTCCCTGGAATGCCCATCCGCGTTCGTCTTCGCCACCTCCATGCTGAAGGTAGAGAACCGGATATCTTTTATCCGGATTTTGTTCGTATCCCGGCGGGGTATAAATATACATCCTGCGGTAGGTGCCGGTAACTTTTGACAGGAAGTAACGTGAACGCAAGGCTCCCTGTGGCACATCCTTCTGCAGGTAAAAATCTTCATTAACCGAGGGGACTTCAATCCCGCTGGCCATACGACTCATTCCAAAGAACGATTGGCTGGCAGGATCGGCCACTGACAATCCGCCAACTTTCACCGAATAATAATGAAAACCGGGCACCAGGGGATCAGTCTTCACGATCCACATGCCTCCCGTGTCTCTCTTCATCTCGTAAGGCTTGTCTAAAACAATTTGTACTTTTTGGGTTGAAGGGGCTTTAATCCTAAATTCGGCGCTCAAATCAGGATAAATCTTGGGGTATTCGGCACCCATCACATTGGTCGGGAAGGATTTCCCATCCGTCATCGTTTGAGCGTACAAGCCGAAAGGGCACATAAGATTCATTATCACGAACCACGTCAATAATCCGATCGAATAATGAGGGATTGACCAATAATTGGTAAAAAGGTTCATTTTTTTCATATTCAGTCTGTTACACGTTAGTCTATCTATTCCAAGGTTTATGTCAAGCGCAAAAATTTAATACATTTAAATATACTGTAAGTTATCCGTTAAAATCATTTTTTTAAGAAAAATTTTACTCGTTCCTAAGATGCTTTTTAAAGAATTCATCCATGGCTGGTTTGGTTATTTTGAGGCTGTCGGAATAAGCTACATCATGATCGCCACCTTCAATGCGGATATAGTCAATTGCAGGGGCGCCGGCCTCTTTTAGTTTAGCGACGAAGTCATCCACCAAATCCACTTTTACGATGGGATCTTCAATACCTTGGATCAGAAGCATTGGGACCGTATTTTTCGAAATATATCCAATGGGCCACCATTCGGGTTTATTCCAATTATTCCTTTTGGCTCCTATCTCAGTGGGGGTTGACCCGCCAACCACGGCGTTGATCTTGCTTGAATACTCATTCCAGCCGCCATCGCCTTCCAAAGCGGGGTTATCGGCACTCATAGCCAGCATCAGGACTAAATGAGCGCCTGCCGAATGGCCAAACGCCCCGATGCGATCGGTATCGATATTATACTCTTTTGCATGGGCGCGCAACCATCGTACGGCACACTTCACATCCTCAATACAAGCGGGGAATGGAGCCTCCTGATCAAACCGGTATTCAACAGAAACGGTCAGGTATCCCTGAAAGGCATAATCGAGCAGCAGATCACGGTATACCAAATCCTTCTTTGATCCGGCACGCCATCCGCCCCCATGAACAATCACAATGGCCGGGCGCGGGGTCGGACCAAAATTTTCAGGCATGGCCAGATCGAGCTTCCACGATTCACTATTTCCAGTCCGGTAGGGAATATTATCGATGACTTTAACGCTTTTTAATGCAGTAACACTTTCTTTTACAGAACTTTCACCCGTTTGGACAGTAGCTTTGTTATTACAGGCAAAAAGGAGAACTGCAACCCCGGCAAGGATAAGGATACTTTTTTTCATATTCCAATTATAGGTTATCATTAGATTCAAATTTACCGCCATGGTTTAACGGGAGATGATTTTTTCATCCAAATGATTCACCCCGTTGGTTCAATCCAGACCTCACCTACCATACGAAAAGAGTTGAACAACCAATTGCCTTTTTCTTAAATCGTATACACAATCAGTATTATCCAATTAAAACTCAACTGTAACTAATTACATATGCAACTAAATGATAATCTGTGCCTATTTTCCGTATTTCCTGGTTTTGTAAAAGAGACCTCCATAGATTACAGGGCTTAACGGTCCTTAAAAAGGGATCCCCATCTTGTTTTTAAGCACTCTCTCTTGGTACTACGCTGCAACTCAGAAACATCAAGCAGGCTGATCACTAGTATTCTTACCAACGTTGTCACAACGGAGAATACCTTTTTTGTGGTTGCCATTTTTCGGATCACACTCCTTTGCAATCGGGCAATCAACGGGAACTAAACCTGTTCTGCTTACAACCTCAATTAAACTGATGACTTGTTTGAAAATCAGCGAAGCTAAACCTTCAGGAGTAACCCCTTTGTTTTTTAGTCGTTCAGTAGTTAAGAGTTATATCACCCCACTGGTTCAAAGGAAAATCCTTTTATACAAACCATTCTTCGGGGAAACACGCTGAGGCGTATTACCACGCTGATCAAAAACAACGGGCCCCACCATTCGCGGGATGGCTTTGGCCCCTTCGGATTTAATTCGTGTCCTAACAGATTATTGTTTTAAGAACTATTTCAATACAATTAAAATACTCATTCTGTGCTATTATAGTATAGAAAGAGTACAGAAGCTGTACAGAAACAGTACAGAAAGTCAGAGGATGGCCGGATTGAAATTGTTATTGTCCGGGAAATTGCAGTTTCCATTAACAGTAGTGTAGTAAGTCGGAGTGCGACTCTATGCTCGCGCCGCGGACAAAGGTGTGCGCCCAGTCGCGCCCCGACTATCAAATTTTCTCTCTGTCATCATCGCATCATGCCCCAATTCTTTTGGGGCAGGCTTTACCAATGAAAGAATTACAAAGCCAGCCTATTAAGGTGGATCCTGACAAAACAGTAAGTATGAGCCGGAGCGATAAGTCATGCGACCCGGAATGTCAGGTTTTTATCGGACAGTAATGATATACAACAGAAAAAAAGGAATCTGACGAACGTAAAGGTCATCAGATTCCTTCGATTATCTTAACCGGCGAGTTGCGGGCCACCGGTCATTTCAGATATAAAAAGAACGGCAAGCCGTTATTATTTAAATCTGACCCAGTCGATCTCAACCGGGGAGTCCTTAAGCACGACAAAAAGATCATGTACGCCATTTTGCGCCTTGGCAACTTTGGCTTCAACACTCTTCATGTCTGTCCCTTTAGGAATCTTAACTTCAGCTACAACAGGTCCATCTACCTTACCTACATGGATCTGAATGGTTCCGCCAGTGGCAGACTGAGCTTTTACCTCAACAGTTTTTGCTTTTTTGCTTCCGAAATCAACCTTATTGTACTGAACCCATGCATTCGGAGTACTAAAAATAGTTTTCCACCCGGCAAAAGTGTTCACCGTATCCTTCAGCGCAATGGATGTTCCTTTTTCGCTGATTTGGCTGTAACGGTCAATTTGAATTTCTTTGGTGGCATCACTAACCCCAACCCCGCGTAAAGTAGGAATAACTTTCTGAATAGTTCCATCGGCATTAAATGTCAGGCTATCAATTCGTACCGAGCGGTTTTTATCGAATTTCGGAGAGTAATCCCTGTCGTGATAGAAGAGATACCATTGATCTTTAAATTTAACGATAGAGTGATGGTTTGTCCAACATCCGGATGCTGACTCATCCATGATCACGCCAACCGGTTTGTAGGGTCCCATTGGGCTATCGCTCATGGCATATTCGAGGCGTTCGATCTCTTTTTCAACATGGGGGTAAGTCAGATAATACTTACCATTGAGTTCCATGGCAAAAGGACCTTCGATAAGACCTTTGGTTGGCAGGTTATCGATGGTCTTAACCGGGCCATCAATTTCAACCATATTATCCTTAAGTTTGGCTACAGTGATTCTTCCGCGTGAGGTAAAAAGATAGGCTGACCCGTCTTTATCCAGAAGCACACAGGGGTCAATTCCGCCGACACCTTCAACCGGTTTTTCGAGCACAGTGTATGGACCTTCGGGTTTATCGGCTGTGGCAACACCAATTCTTCCTCCAACCGGGAAATAGAAATAATACTTGCCATTTTTAAAGACGCAATCGGGAGCCCACATATCATAGTTAATCTTGGTCAGCCATGGAACTTTGGTTTGTGTTACAATGACACCATGGTCAGTCCAGTCGGTCAGATTCTCGGAAGAGAAGACGTGGTAGTCTTCCATACAGAACCAATCTTTACGCAGGTTTTTGTCAGCAGGAGCTACGATATCGTGTGAAGGATATAGATAGATCTTCCCGTTAAAAACCCTTGCAGTGGGGTCTGCACTAAACTGGTCACGAATAACTGGATTCTGACCAATTGCAATGTTGGCCAGCAACACTACAACACTCAATAAAGATAACTTTCGATTCTTCATGTCTAAATAATTGGTTTTTCTTAATTGTAATTATAGAACAGCCATGAACCGGATTAGGAACTCATTCCCAGTTGGTATTTTCCAGTCACGGCTATTTTATTCATTTTTAATTTTTGTCAAAGAGAAGTATTTTAAGGATTAAAGTACAAAATTGCATTTGTACTTTAATCTTTAACGTCCTAATCTACTTGCCCAACAGGTCATTTACAGCAGCGCCCAGGAAGATATACTCGGCACAACCGCCAATGGTAACCTCATTTTCGCCCCACAGGAACGGCCAATCGTCCTTATTTTCAAGGAAGTCTGGTTTGAGCAGAATCAAACCGGGAACAATTCCACCGGCAATGGTCGTGAAATCAGCCCGGTTATTTCCATAGGCAATCTTTTTGGAACGAGCTCCAACTGCATTCACAAACGAGATATTGGAATAAGGATGACATCCAAAGATATAATTCAGACCTTTCAAAACATATTCCTTATTCATGATCTCAGGGAATGCCTTGTAAGCATAATAGTTGGTAATAGCCCAATTCACCACAGTGCCAGTGCCACCCCAACCACCGGTTGATACCGGTACACCATAAGGATTCTGTTTATCAATCCCGGCTAACGATTCTTTGTATTTTATCACATAATCTTTCAATTTCGCTTTAAAAGCGGTATCCATGTAAGGTAATGCCTTCAACGCGGTGGTCAGTCCCCTGCCGACCATAAATCCCTGATTTGTCCCTGGTCGGCCAGTCCGTGGCTCAAGCGCCGGCCATATTTGCTCCAGGAACCGGTCCAAATATTTCTTGTCTTTTGTGGCAATATACAATTGGAGCACAGCATCCATATCGCCCCCGCGCCCCATCATGGCCATTGGATTATTGCTTGTATTAGCAGCATTTTTAGTCAACTCATTAGCCTCATCCACTAATCTTTTTGCGCTGGTCAAAGCCCTGTCGGCAAGATCATTGTTATAACCCCGTAGTGCGCGGCTTGCAGCGGCTAAAGAAGCAGCTGTCTGGAAATCCAAAAATGGCTGACGGGTAGTAAAGGCCCAACGATCGTCAAGTGTTCCGCTCGATTTTCCATCAGTTTCGTAGGGCTTCAGATTTGAATTGTAGGGCAGATTATCGGTTTCATTAACAGCATCGCCAAGATGATGGTACTGGTGCAGATTTGGAACAATAATCCCCTGAACCGGATGACCAATATTTTCACACTGTGCCACCAAATTTAAAGCACCATGCTCAATCTGCTGCAATATATCAGGCTTGCCATCGGGACGATGAATATCGACATAGCGGGTTTTCTGGTCAATGAAAGTTTCATCCCTGTCAACCTTAAGATTTTCCCATGTTTCAACAAAACTTGCAAGAACGCTGTTATGCGAACCGGTTTGAATATCGAAGTCACCGGCATCAAACCAACCACCTACCGCCATGTTTGGAATACGTTCCAGCGGTTTATATTTGGTATCGGTTTTATCACCCATCCTGTATCCGTCAAAATGCTGTTGATTCAGGGGAGCCTGAAGGCAATCGTCAAGATAAGGGGCTCCATGCCAAACACGGTAAGCCTCATTGACCTGCATGTGATCCATCTGAACCGGGAACCAAACATCCAGGGTTGGATGCCATACATTCTCATAAACGTCTTGACTGATAGTGAAAGAATTTGTCTTCTGATCGCCGTATTGTATATAGTAAACGCCAGGTTCTTTGACTGAACTGAAATCAAACTTCGCGTAGTTATAACGCAGGTAATTTCCCCATTCTTTTACTTCACCTTTCAACTTTTCAACAAATTTACCATCAGAGGTAACCTGATACAGTGAGGCTGTCTTCAAGGGGGCATCCGTCTTATCCAATTCGATGACGGCTATTTTTTCCTGATCAGGAGTATAACCCACCTGAGAGAATCCAATAACCGGTTGTCTTTTCCAGTCCGGAACGGCGTTAGGTTCAAGATACCATGTCAACACTTTCCCCGTTTTATTGGCCGGGAGTAAACTACGAACGATAAACCATCCGTTTTGGGCCAGGTTACGGCCATCGAAGAGCATCAGGTCAGCATTGGAACTCTGAATTTTCACAAAGCGTTCGGGATCTTCCGGGGCCAGTAAAATTGTTTTACCTGTTGCAAGAGGTGAAGGCACAATAAATTCACCTTTGCCCCTGTCATCAAATGTTGTATGTCCAGCAAACTGAGGTATTTTTTTACTTATGGGTTCAATTCTTGTATTGCCCGAAGGATATCTTGGAAAGATTCCAGGTTTGCCATCAGCAATGTAAGTCTTTTCAAAGAAAGAAGCAGGTAAAAACTCGAGATTAAAACCGGCGCTTCCTTCAAGTTCTTTAGGAATTGGCTTATCCAGATACACGTTAATTTCAACCCCGTTATCTTTGGCAGTAACACTAATCTTAGTGTTGAATTTTAGGTCAGTATAACTCAACTCGACATTAATCGTTTGGTTTGTCTTATCCACTTTACGATCGATAACCGAAGGAACCAAATCCCATTGTTCGGGAGTATTTTGCAACCTTACAGCCCCATTGGTCGAAGTTCTTACCCCGTGATGGATGATCTCAATCCCGGCTGTCTTTTCGTCAAAAAACATCCCGGTATATTGATTACTATAAACCAACACGTTAACTCCGGGAGTCTCAAAATACTCCTTATCGTTCAACTGCAATTTTTGACCAAAGGCAGAATGAGAGCCTGTCATAATACCGGCAACTGAAAGAAACAGGATCAATGAACCTGTTAAAAGATCCCGCTTCCAGCGAATTCTTTGCTTTTGTAATCGCGTCTTTTGTCCCTCCTCCATAATCTCCATAATCTTAGGTTTTATTAAAATTTCTGTCTTCGAACTACGCCATTCGGCAATCCATCTCACAGATTTGAAATCACTTACCAAATTAAATCCCTAAACTATCAATGACAGAAACAGGACTGAAGTAAGCCGGAGTGCGACTTCACGCCGCGCCCCGACTATCATTTTTTTCTCTGTCATTATCCCATCATGCCCCATTTTTATAGGGTGCCCTCCCGGAAAGGCATTATCAGTTCTTACTTCACAAAAGAAGCCTGATCGCTGATGTGGAAATAGTCGAAATCGACGAATCCCCCCGGTGTTTTTGTTGAATAATTGAACAAACCAAAACGATAACCCACAAAGTGGGGCATTGAATACTCCATCTTAATCTGCGAACCAATTGGATTCCATGTCTTACCATCAAGGCTGTAGTAGAAAAAGCCAATATCAACTTTGTCCCTGAAATCACATTCAGCCTTCAGGTAAACGGTTTTTTGTGTCAAGGGAACATTTCCGGCTTCAACAGGAGTGCGGCCTTCACCGTTCATCATCACGATCGTTTTAGTCCCATTGCTGTATTTCACGCCAACCTGACCAAATTTCCGTTGCAAAAGGGCAAGTCCTGCAAAATCGCCTTCTTTCATTCCGGTCACGTCAATACTGGTTATACCAGAACAAACCGGGCCAAAGGTTCGCTGTGTTAAAGTATTTTTAGCCTGAACAAACAATGTATCAATACGTCCGGTTTTAAGACGCAAATAACCTTTGCGTTCAGTAACCGACCAAAGTGTATTGTTTGGATTGTGATTCCACTGCCAAACCAATGGTAAAGCAGTATCCTTTTTCTTACGGGTAAATTCGTCGTTCGCAACAATCCCGGGCATCAATCCTTTGCTTGCAGGTAGATCAAGTGTTTCGGGTAATTTGCCATTATTGCCAATCACTGGCCAACCATCTTCCCATTTTATAGGAACGATAAAAGGAATACGGCCGACTGATCCGTGATCCTGAAATAAATAGGCAAACCATTTTCCATCTGGAGTATCAATCATACCGCCTTGTGCAACACCTCCATCCTGGAATGCAAGCCTACCTTCCCAAGGACCAAGTAAATTGTCGGCGCGGTGGATCACCACCGTTCGCATTCCTCCACGCGGCCAGGAAATATTAAACAGGTAATATTTTCCATTTACCTTAAACAGTTGCGAACCTTCACCAAGACCAACATTTTTACCAAGCGGTGCATTGACGTCTTCAATTAAAATTCTATCTGTTCCTTCTTTTACTCCTGACATATCTTCTTTCAACTCCACGATATGTAATTTCCCCGCACCCGAAATCAAGAAAATCTTCCCATTGTCGTCAAACCATAAGGAAGCATCGTGAATTCCCGGACTAAATGAAATGGTTTCCCAAGGTCCCTTTTCAATATCTTTTGTTTTATAAATATAGGTTTTGTTGGTTGTCTGAGCATAGGTCGAAATGTAATACATCCCATTATGAAACCGAATACTGCTAGCCCAGGTGCCTTTCCCGTAAGTGTTTTTCCCATTATCGAGATTCATGGTTTCGACATCACCCAATGAGCTACACGCATAACCCACCAATTGCCAGTTTACCAGATCTTTCGATTTCATAATCGGGACACCCGGGACAAAGTGCATGGTGGTGCTACTCATGTAATAGGTATCGCCCACGCGAACCATTGATGGATCAGGAACATCGGCATAAATAATTGGATTTTGAGCCTTGCTTTTATCTTGCGCGTTCAGGTACAAACCTGAGACAAGTAACACTGCAATTAATACAAATTTGGTTTTCATATATTCTATATTTATTAGGATGATCTCAGTACTAAAAACTTTACTATCAGCTAATCTTAATTGATTAACAAGACACCTCCATTGCACGGAATCGTCAGGTCAATTTCCTGATTCTTGCCCAACTTTACTGATGAAACCTTGCCAACCAATTGATCATCGTCGCTGTAGATTTTCAGTTCTTTACCCGCATCAATCATCGGAAGTTTGGCTTTCAGTTTCAGGGTTTCTTTTTGAGCGTTTACACCGGCGATATACCATTTGTTCCCGTGCCGGCGGGCAAACACCACATATTTTCCCGGATAACCGTCGATAAAGCGCACTTCATCCCACTGCGTAGGCACTTCTTTCATAAAGGTGATGGCCCACTCAGGAGCATCAGTCAGGTTGTTCGGAGCCAGCGCAAAATGCTGGACAGCACTCTGAAAAAGCACAGCAGTGGCCAACGCATAAACATCGGAGGTTACCCGTTTGGAACCTCTTCCGGGCGTATTGTTTGCATTGTAAATTTTATTCAGCGCGCTCCCTCCAAAGTCCATACTGCCAACAGTGTTTCTTATAAATGGATGCAGACAGGCATTAAAGGCCTCGTTATCGCAACTGCGTTGTCCGAAGTAAAGGTTTTCGCTGGCCAAAACAGCCTCGCTGGCAGCATAATTCGGGAACATCCTTTCCCAACCTCGCGGTAAAGTACAACCGTGGAAAATAACCATAATCCCGTAATCATTGGCATCATACAGAATATCCTCGTACAGTTTCATGGTCACCTGTTTGTCGCCGCCAAAGAAATCCACTTTAATTCCTTTTACCCCAATGCTTTTCATCCAGGCCATTTCTTTCCGCCGAGCTATCGGATTGTCCATGATACCGCGCGGACCTTGCGGCGCATCGTTCCAATATCCGTTTGAATTGTACCAAAGGTAGAGCCCCACATTTTTACCCGCTCCATATCGGGCAAGCTCCGCTATCTTTTCACGACCAATCTGTGTATCCCAGAGCGCATCAACTAAAATGGTATTGTAGCCCATAGCCGCGCTAAAATCAATGTATTGTTTCTGTACGTCATAAACGGTGCCGCCGTCCATTTTAATGATCCAGCTCCACAACCCTTTTGTGTATTGATATTTTTGTGAAGCCTCATAGCGAGGTTCAACAACATCGAATGCGACTGTTGTCTCAACAATCGGAGCGAGTGTTTCTCCTACGATGATCGTTCTCCAGGGGGTCTCACCCGGAAGCGGTATTCCCGGAGCAGATGTTCCCATCCCATTATTTTCGCCCGGCTGCGGATATCCGATAGTATATAGCCCGTCAGCGCGACCGATCAAACGGCTGCCACAGTAACGACTGTCAACACCGGTCTCGGAAATTAATACCCATCCTGAATTATTAACCTTGAACAAACAGGGAAACGAATACCCTTCACCCAAACCATTCTGCCCCATTGCTGCATCAACAGTGTATGAAGTCTCATAACTGGGTGATGTACGTGCAAAACCACCCATCGGCTTGCTTTGCGGACAAAGGAACGTGGTGCTTCCTTCCGGTAGCACAAAACCCGTTGCCTCTTCATCAACAACGCAGGCCCGTCGATCTCCCTGGGGATAAACTTTGTATCTCAGGGCTATATCGTTATTACTAACCCTGAAAATAATATCGATAGCCGCTTTGCCATTTTTCAGGAAGGTAAAAACGCTTTCGTTGGCCTGCTGACTAACTTTACTCTTCTTAATATTTGGCAATTCATAAGAATACTCAAGCTTATTCACGGCCACCGTCCCTTCATGGGTCAGGCCCTGAGTAAAATCGCCAACATTCGTCTTTAATCCGATCGGCGATGGCTTTAAAAACAATTTGCCATTGTAGGAAACGCTATAGGTTGGATTGCCATTATCGACTGAAACCGAAACAACCAATTTTCCATCCGGACTACTAATCTGTTTATCCGAGGCAAATGCCGATCCGAAGGAAACAAGCGCGATAATGAACAAAATACAAATTTTTCTCATTCTTTAAGTTTAATAGGTTTCTCAATCCTTCAAGGAAAAAACCATTTATACATGATCATAAAAACGAAATTACGAACAGAATAAAACTGTATAGTTGATTATATCCCGTCCCTTCCGTTTAATTGGAACTAAATTCAACTAAACGCTACATTATTAGACAATTAAGCCTAATAAACTATTTAGTGACCCATCAATAAACTGTCAGGGACCTGACAGAATTCCGACTTGCATCAATAGTTTATCAGGTTAATCGCCATTACTGAATCACTCAACCAATATAATTAGACTTCGTTTTACTTAACAGGTTTAACGCCTTCCTTGGTCTGAATGACTTTTTGTATGGTACCGTCCGGGTTATAATACATATAATCCACACAAACCGAACGACGGTAATTACCCCCTGTGGGTAACGCGCCATTGTGATAAAAGAAATAGGTCTGACCTTTGTAATCTATGATTCCGGCGTGGGTTGTCGTACTGTTTGGAACCGGATCCTGAATTATACCGCGGTAAGTCCACGGACCGGTTGGGCTTGTTGAGGTACAATATTCAATGGTCTCAGGAAATTTTGCAGCATAGACCAGGTAATACAAATTGTTCCGTTTATAAAACCAGGGGCCTTCAGTATAATTGAGCGGTTTGGGGATAACCGTAATCGGACCATCAAGCTCGATCATATTCTCCTTCAACTTAACGTATCGGCAACTTTGGTTACCCCAGTACATGTAAGCCTGTCCATCATCATCGATAAACACGGTAGGATCAATATCATCCCATCCATGCTTCACATCAGTAGTCATCTCATTTACGATCAAGGCCTTGCCTATTGCATCCTTAAACGGCCCGTATGGCGTGTCAGAAACAGCTACTCCGATGCCAAAACCACCTTTGCTGTTCTCGTCGCTCTTATGACCAACAGCCACATACCAGTAAAATTTACCGTTACGCTCGATACACTGTGCGGCATAAGCATCCTTCCCGGCCCACGAAAAAACACTGGGCGATAATACCGCACCATAGTCTTTCCAGTTCTTCATATCGGTCGTCGAAAAAACATGCCAGTCGGCCATCTCATAGTTCGGCGCATTCTCAGCAGCGACATCATGTCCGGTATATAAAAAAAGCGTGTCGCGATACACGATCGGAGCCGGATCGGCAGTAAACAGGTGTTTAATGATAGGGTTCTGAGCAAGAACCGAGGAAAAGGTCACGATAGAAATTAAAGCTGTTAAAATTCCGATTTTCATTTTAATTGTCTTTATTTGTTTTGTGATCATAACATAATTGATTGACATGGAGACTCCCCTGATTTCAATTGGTCTCCATATCCGTGTCCCGAAGCCATATTTGTCCAATTGACAAACATGCTGTTAAAGGAAAAAATTATCAATAAAAGCATCTTGATTCGACTCGTAACAATTGTTATTTTCTTTCTGATCAAACCTTGTTTACCTTTTACTATTCGATTCTTCACCAAACAGATACGAGTTTTTATAACCACCAAAGTCAACTACAATTTTCTCGAACACAATTCCGGGATCCAATGGTGTAAGTGTCAGAACCTGTGCTCCATCGGCGCTTGCAGGAACATTCAATTGTACCTTTTTCTCAACGACCCTGCTGGCGACTGTTGGAAAGAAAATGGAGTAAATATTCTGCGGCTTTTCGTTCAGGTCGGAATTGAAATTGACAACCTGTTCATCGCTTCCGTTGAAGCCTACTTTATATTTGTGTCCATCCAAATTAATAAAAGCCAGTGTCGATTTTACCACGACATGAACGGTTACCGTTTTCACATCGGCAGGTAGTTTCATTTTATACGAAATGAAAGCTCCGTCAACTGGTTTAGAATAAGGCATTAGTGCCATTCCGCTTTGAGTGCGCCCAAAGTAAGGGATAACGGTCCATTTGGCACTGGCAGCATCATTCAACGTGTTATAATGCTCGGCTTCTATCGTAATATAGCCATTACCTAGTTCAAACACATAGTTGCCCACTGCAGTCTCAGGTGATTCTATCCTTTTGACATTGGGCATTTTATCCGCTCTGAAATTGTCGTTCCACGAGGTATAGCCAATTTTCTTTTGGGTCATCATCCCATCCCATTTTCCATTGGCCATCACCTTGTTGTAATCGTTGCTCAGCTCGGCATCGCGTTTAAAGGTACGTTCCACATTGTCGGCCCATTCGTTGGCTTTTGGATTGTTCTCGGCAAACAGCTTGTGATTCATGGCTTGTGAATAGTACATTTCGTAAATATTGGCCATAGCCTGAACAGGGAACAAAATCAACTGTTTGTAAGCATCCCTGTATTCGGGTTTCAAGCTAAGGTATTGGCGCAAAGCTTCAGCTTCGAGCTTCAGGTATTCGTCCGAAACCCTTTTCCACTCGCCTGTTTCGAGGTTATAGGTATTCCGGTCGAGCATTTCGGCAGTGACGCGGCCATTGTATTTGCTGTATAAATTCAGAATGCGCATGGCTTCATCGGCCTGATCGTCGCCAAACTGCTGGGCACAAAACGCACGCGGATGATCTAAAAGGTTAGCTGCATTGTAGCGCGTTGGGTCCCAGGCCATATCTAGGAAAAGCGTAATTGGGTATTCCATCGGTTTGATGTCGCCCACATTGAGCACCCAAAGTTTATCAACACCATAGTCATAAGTGAGTTGCAACTGCTCCCACATATTCTGAATGGGCGTAACATTAAGCCACTTACTATTGCGGGGCGCACCTACATAATCGACATGATAATACATGCCCCAGCCGCCCGGGTGTTGGCGTTCTTTTTCGTTGGGCAAACGGCGAACATTTCCCCAGTTGTCGTCGCACAAAAGTATGATCACATCATCGGGCACACGCATCCCAGCATCGTAATAATCGAGCACTTCTTTGTATAATGCCCACACTTGAGGTGTTTCTTTGGCAGGGCGTTTAGTTACCTTTTCAATAATTTTACGCTGGTTTTCCACTATTTTTTCAAGTAGTTTCGTGTCGGTTTCTTTCGACATGGCCGCATCGCCATCGCCACGCATGGCAATGGTTACAAGGTCTTCAGTTCCTTGCATCCGTTCAATTCCTTCACGGAAAAACTGGTCAATCACTTTTTGGTTGGTTGCATAATTCCAGGCTCCGGCTTCCTTTCCTTTTCTAACCCATTCCTGGTGGTTGCGCGCCATAGGTTCGTGGTGCGAAGTGCCAATAACTATACCCATTTCGTCGGCTACTTTGCTGTTCATTGGGTCATCGGCATAGAATGCCCAGCTCCACATGGCTGGCCATAAATAGTTTCCTTTCAAACGAAGAATCAATTCAAAAACCCGTGAATAAAACCGATGGTCGCCAAAATCGGTTCCATAGGTGTTTTTTACCCAGCTTGTCAAACATGGTGCTTCGTCGTTGATAAAGATACCTCGGTATTTAACTTTCGGCTCGCCCGAAGAATAGCGGCCAGCCAAAACATAAGCCGAAGGTCGTTGCTGTGTAGGTACATCAGCCCACCAGTACCACGGCGAAACACCCAATTGCTGCGACAGTTCGTAGATTCCATAAATAGCACCGCGCTTGTCGCTACCCGCAATAACCAAACATTTCTTTGTGCCCGGCTTAGGATTATCAATGGTTGTGATCACAAAACTTTCCCACTTTCCTTTAAGGTCGGTTACATCGAGCTTATTAGCTTTTACAAGCTCCTCGATCAACTTGCTTTTACCAACGGTTCCGATGACAATTTCATATTCGGAAGAAGGTCCAGCGGTAAGCGAATTTGGTTTTACCCCTGTTACGCTGTTAATGTCGGTCTGAAGGTCGCCAATAGCACGGATTACGCCTTTCCAATCAGCTTCGTCGTAGCGGATAGTTGCAGCCGATTTATCAACGGCAACTATAGGAAATTCGGTTCCCTTTTCAGCTGTATTCGAAATGATATTCGAAATAAGACCGCTGGATTGTTGCGCGTTTGCCGAAATGATTGTTGATAAAAACAAACAGACGAGTAAAAACAATATCAACGAATTTGATCTCATTTTTCTTGTACTTTTAGCAGTTTGAGCGATTAATGTTCCTGAATATAGGAAACAGTCACTAGTTGTATCTTTCATTTCTATTTCTATTTCTTATTCATCAGCAATTTACTTTTTCCGGGCCAGGCGGATATAATATACCGAAGCGGTAGCGCTCCCTGCAATCGCCTGAAATTTCACCCTGACGCGATCTTTCCCTTTTACCATCGAATCAGGAATTGCATATTCCACTTCCTGGAACTTGTTTTGATTCCATTTACCGGTATTATCTTCGGTGATCAGCTTTTCATCATCTATAAAGATATCGAATTTACGCGGTCCCCGGTCGGCGCCCCAATATCTCACCATCAGGACTAAATTGGTCTCTGAATTGGTTGCCATATTATAACTGAAATATCCTTCATTACGGGCATCCCGCCAAAACTCATCCTGATTATTCCCTGTATTTGAATTCTGTTTCTGAATCAAATGATCGGCCTCCGGCTGTTGCTCGCCCGGCGCTACAAAATCGATCGTTCGCTTCTGAAGGGCCAGTTTCTCTTTTTCCAGGGTTGCCAAAGAATCGAGGTAGGTGCGCGATTGTTCTTTCGATAAGGCCATCCAGTAGATCATGTACCTTGAATCATGAATCTGACTAAAAGGCACCAGTTCAACTTTCTTTAACGGGTTAAGCATCTCCAGACCCGACACCTTGAAAGTCATCGGTTTTCCCTTCACCGGAACCAGTTTGCCCGGTATCGAAGAGATATTATCGGCAATGATGATCGGGGCTTTGTCGTTCGGAAGCTTTTCGCCACTGGCGATATGTCCCCACCGGCTGTCATCGGCAACCACTCCTTTCAAATCCTCCGTTCCGGTCTTGGCCCCTAACAATATCGGGCCATGCATCAAAGCGATATAATTTGGAACATTGGGCAATTGTTCAACCGTATTGTGCATTGGCAACCCGATGGTCACCTCATCCCCGGCTTTCCACTGACGGTCAATAGCGACATAAGAAGAGGGTTGAGCATCCACTTTTATCGCTTTGCCATTGACCGATATTTTTAACGCTCCCTGGGCCACCCACGATGGATAACGGACCATCAGTTTAAACGGCGAACTCCCTTCTGTAATTCTCAACCTTGTTTTTTCCTCGTCGGGAAACTTAGTATCCTGTTTAATCTTCACGCCCTTCTCCCTCCAGTTCAACTCCGAGGGAACAAAGAGGTTTAAAAACAGGGAATCATGCTGATGGGTATAGATCATCTGATTATACTTCCCGTGATTCTCCATGCCACTGCCCACACAACACCACATCGCCTCGTTTGGCGATGAATAGACCCGGTAATGACGTGGGCGGGCCGGAGTGAAATAGACATAACCGCCATGCTCGGGATGCTGCGTCGACAAGATGTGGTTATACATCGTCCTTTCGTAATAATCAGCGTATCTTGCCATAGGCTTGACCCTGAACAGATCTTCGGTCAACTTCAGCATGTTGTATGAATTACAGGTCTCGGGACCTTCAACATCATTCACAAAATCAATACAGGAGGCGACACTGGGAAAAAACTCCCTTCTGCTGTTTCCCCCGAAAGCCAGCGACCGCGTTCCGGTTACCGTCTCCCAGAAAAAAAGGCCAGCCTCGGCATAATCCTTATCATTAGTCAGCTCGGCAATACGTTGAAAACCCACGGCCTTGGGGACCTGCGTATTGGCATGTTTATTATCGAGATTATCCTGATCAGCCGCCATGGCATCGAGCAACATCCGGTGCGAAAACCGCTTGGCAACAGTCAGGTATTTCTCATCACGGGTCATCTGATAAGCATCGGCATAAATCTCGTTCATACCCCCATGTTCGGTATCAAGCATCGTTTGCATCTGCGCCTCGGTCAGCGAAGAGGTGATATTTATTCCCCAATCGCAAAACTTCAGGAAAAGATCCTTTGCATCCTCATTACCGGCATAAAGCCAGGCATCCCTTAAACCGGAATAGAGCTTATGAACATTGTACCAAGGCACCCAGGCCGAACGGTAAGCCGCGAAATCTCCCTTCTGAAAGGTACTCCATATTTTTTCACTGTTAGGCACGCCGCCCAAGTATCCTCTCCCCCATTCCGGGTTGTTCTTATTGTTCGCCGCCAGGCAGAGCTTCAACTCGGAGAGCATGTAATCCATCCGCTTTTTACATTCAGCGTTGCCGGTAGCCGCATAATTTATTGCCAAGGCCGACAGATAATGTCCCCCGACATGTCCGTCCAAACCTTCCCAGTTCGCATATAGTTTTGCTTTTTCCGGCAATCCGGCCTCTTTCCTGAACGGCGCGATTAACCGGTCAACATCATATTCCAACAACACCTGGATATTCAGGTCGCGGGCATGTTTAAACGGCCCGTCGAGCAGGACGACATCCCCTATAGGGAACTCATTGGGATATAGTTTCTCCTGTGCAAAACTCCCAAAACTCATCAAAAATGCACAAAGAAACAGATTTACAGCAAGATGTTTAGATTTCATTTTCTTTTCAAACTTATAGTTTCAGTAAACCGAAAAGATCTAGATAACCCGGGTCCGGTTTTTGATATGCAATAATGCTTTGTAAAAAAGGCAATAAGGTTATTTTGTTTGAATCCGAAACTTCTGCTAAGGTTGAAATAGACAGGATAAGGTTTTAAATCCTTATTTTTAATACCTCACCATCGCGGAAATTTCACATGCAAGCCTGTCTAACCTTATTACCTTCCTGTATTTAAGTTGCTAACTATTCAATTCAATACCAAACCCAGGTTAATAGTTCCTTAACGATGGTCTTTTCATATCCGATTGTATCATATCATCCAGGTTGTGAACCGGACGCTCGATATCATACGGTATAGGCATCTTACTGAATGTCTGGAAGTAAAGCAGACAGGCATCTTTCCAAAGCTGCGCGTTGCTGCTCTGACTACGGAGCCTGCTTTGTACGTGAATAAACCGTTCCTCGTCGACATAGGGCTGTACCTTGTCCCACACCATCTGAAACTGGCGCACCTGCTGAACTCCTGTATCGTAACTGTAGCACATCTCATCCCACAAAGTGCGGCCACTCTTCATCTTATGGTCCCATGAAGCATGATGGAACCACAGTAAAAGATTTTCCGGACAACTGTTAATATCACCATATTGCGAACTGAGCGGTGCGTGATACTGGCTCACCGCGTCACTGCCAGTGCTGGTACGGTCGAAACCGACTCCCTTCTCGTTGGCATTGTGAAAATAAGGAGGGGTCCAGTCTTTCCGCGTCCGTGCAGGGGCCCACCATGGACCAGGACCATAATGCTCGTTGGCCGACATGATGTGGTGCAAACCTAATGGCATCATATAATTCACCGCTGCTTCGCGGCTGTCAAGCATCATTTTCCTGACCGGAGTGAAAAAATTAGCGGTCCAGTCGGCTGAAAAACCTGATTGACCGGCCGAATTATCGGAAAAAGTAAGTTTTAACCACTCTCCGGCGATCTGATCACTGGTCAGTTTATTGTTCCAGGCCAAACGGCCGAAAGCGTACCAGTTCGACTGGGCAAAATGATGACCACACCAGTTGGTATCCAACCCGATGTTGGCCACGCCGGCAATGGCAGTATGTTTTTGAGGATATATACTCCCGTCAGTACAACGGGCCACAGTGCTGCCCGCCCCTTCCTGGTAAGTATCACTTTTTAGTAACTCTTCCCACATCGTCGATAAAAAGACCAGATGAATGGAATGACCAAGATATTCCTGGGTAATTTGTAATTCAGGCATAAGAGAGGTCTTCTTCATAGCACCAAAAAGCGGGCTGAAAGGTTCGCGTGGCATAAAGTCAACCGGGCCATTCTTCACCTGGATGATCACATTATCACGAAATTGCCCGTCCAACGGCATAAACTCAGTATAAGCCTGTTTGGCACGATCCTGATCTGAAGTCTTGTATACGAAGGCGCGCCACATGACAATACCTCCGAATGGTTTCAGGGCATCGGCCAGCATGTTGGCCCCGTCGGCATGGGTCCGTCCGTAATCCTGCGGACCGGGCTGGCCTTCGCTGTTCGCTTTAACCAGGAATCCGCCGAAATCGGGGATCAGGGTATAGATCTCCTTAGCCTTATCCTTCCACCATTTGATGACTTCAGGATCCAACGGATCAGTAGATTTCAATCCGCCAATTAAGGTCGGAGAAGAGAATTTTATTGATAAGTAAGTCTTGATCCCGTAAGGGCGTAACACTTCGGCGATAGCCTTTACCTTCCCCAGACATTCAGGGGTCAGCATCAGTTGCGAGGCATTTACATTATTCACGACCGATCCGTTAATACCGATCGAAGCATTGGCCCGGGCATACTCCTGCCACAAAACCTTCTCTTTATCGGTTACAACCCAGGCATCGTCACCCTTGTGCCAGAAAATGGAATGACCGGCATAGCCACGCTCGACCGAACCATCGAGATTATCCCAGTGGTTCAATATACGGCGTTCGTACGAGGGATTACAGATCTCTTCCTGAATTGATTCCCCGGTTTGCTGACGCCTGAGCATCTCGTAAACCCCATATAAAATTCCCACTTCAGTATTAGCCTGAACGCCGGAGGGACTAAGCTTAAACCCGTCACCCTTGATCAGCTTATCGTTTTTAACGGTAAGTACAACCGAAGCCCCGGCTTTACCATTCCAACCTTGCTGTAATTCCTGCTTCGCAAGATCAATGGTAGCCGATTTTTTTGAGCATACTACATTTACCGCTCCGGAGCTTTTGCTCCTTAACCATAGATTATGACCATCCTCTGCCTGTAGACCTACAGTCAGGAACATAAATACTATCCCAATAATAATTTTCATCATTTTACGGTTCCTTATGTTAATTGTAAATATCTGTTTCAGTTTGGTCTCAAAGATAGTCAATCCCTTTCTTTTTTTCACAAAAAAAGTACTGATGCCTCCTAATTTAACATTCTGCATGATCCGTTATCATACCCATGAGGGGGTCTACCCCGTTTCATGGTCGGGTCATCGCCGTGGTATCTGTATGGTTCCTCGTATGTTTGCCATCATATTCTTAAGGTTTATTATCGCAAGAGAAAAT